>CAZRIY010000011.1:0-1670 GCA_964600295.1 uncultured Candidatus Saccharibacteria bacterium | reverse complement strand
GCTCAATAGAGATATGGCCTCCACACTTCCCCACCCAAGCCCCACCCCTGATACTGCTATCTGGAGATAACAGACAGGATGAGGTAATTCCCTTGAATCCAATCCTACACCAAGCCTTAACAGAGGGAGACTGGCAAGACGATTTGCTGGACCCTAGGGGTCATAGCCATTTATTGGCGGTGCTGTTGCAGATTCCTGAGGCCAGCTAAAAAGGCGCTCCCCGACATTTCCCGTTTGCCGGCCGGTTTTAGCCGCTCAATAACTAAGGCCTCCCTACCCGCGTAGACGCCCAGCTGCCGCTTTTTAACAAAGATTTGCCCCGGAGTACCATATTCGCTCACCACTCGTGCCTGGGTCATCTGAACCAGTTTGCCGGCAAGTGTAGCCTGAGCCCCCGGCCAACCCTGATAAGCCCTAATCTGGCGAGCCAGATAGTCAGCGGGCTTGCTCCAATCGATAAGGCCATCGGTCTTGGTCAACTTTCGGGTGTAAGTCGGAAGGTGCTCTGGGTCTTGGGGCTGCGGAGTGATCTCGCCCCTTAAATACTGGGGCAGTGTTCGTAGTAGCAAGCGATTATTAAGTGTGACCAATTTATCCCTTAGGCTATCGGCTGTGTCAGAGGTGGTGATTGGTTGCTCAGCTTGGGCAAGCAGAGGACCATGATCCAGCTCGGAGTCAATCAGAATCAAGCTAATACCGGTGGTGCGCTGGCCAGAAATAATGGCGGCACGAATGGGATCGGCTCCTCGCCACTGGGGCAGTAGCGAAAAGTGGCTATTTACCATGCCCAACTCGAAACTATTGATTACTCTGTCGGGAATTAGCAGGCCATAATCAATCACCACACCCAACTGTGATTTAAACTGTTGTGTTTTAGTGAACAGTTTTTCCAATTCTACAGCATTTGGTATCTGGAAAAGGGGAATCTTGCGTTGCTTGGACCAAGACTTTATAACGGGTGGCTGGGTTTTACCGCGTAACTTCGCGTCGGGTTTGGTGATGACGGCTTCAACCGCAAATTTTTCTGCCAACGCCTGCAAGCTGCCAAGGCTTACTTGGCTGGTGCCGAAAAAGACGATAGAGTCCGAAATCGGTTTTTTAGTCATGATATTGAATAAGTTGTGTACTCAAAATGCCAGCAATCCTTATCTGTAATCATTATTTTTTGGCCATTTGCCCAGCTTTTTTAAGCTCGAGCGTAGTTAGTGGCACTAACTCACCGTCCGCGGTTAGTTTAAGATAGTCACCCTCATTATTAAGATGGTCAATGAACAATTTACCAGAGAGGTGGTCGATCTCATGCTGCAGCACCCTAGCCAAGAATCCGGTGGCGGTTAAGCGGACAGGCTGCCCCTGTAAATCCAAAGCTTTTACTTTTACTTTCGGGTAGCGTGGTACCTGGCCATAAATGTCGGGCACGCTAAGGCAGCCTTCGGCATCGATCTCGAGGGTACCTTCACTTTTGGTGATTTCAGGGTTAATGAACACCTGAAAATCCCGATCCGACTTATTCTGGAAGCTGTTGCGAACCACAATTAGCCGGTGGGGGTGGCCGTACTGGACGGCGGCCATGGCGACCCCAAATTCATGAGGACGGCTGTCTTCCCACTCTAGCGTGGAATCGATCATATCTTTAGCCAACTGTTTGATTTCTTCATCGACTATACCGA
>CAZRIY010000010.1:0-1753 GCA_964600295.1 uncultured Candidatus Saccharibacteria bacterium | reverse complement strand
CGATGCGGTTGGGTTTAAGCTGTTTTACATAGCGCTTCATGCCGGCAGATTCCAGCTGAAACACCCCGGTAGTTTCGCCACGGCTGAGCAGCGCGAAGGTTTTTTTATCGTCTAGGGGAATTTGGGTAATATCGATCTCTTTATCCCAAACCTTACGAATGATCCTAAGGGCATTTTTGATAATTGTTAAATTGGATAAGCCCAAAAAATCCATCTTTAGAAGCCCTAGATCTTCAATTGGATTCATCGAATATTGAGTGGCTACCACGCCCTTTTGAGCTATCTCTAAAGGCGCAAATTTGGTTAATTCATCTGGGGCAATCACCACTCCAGCCGCGTGAACGCCGTGGCTGCGGATAGTGCCTTCCAGCCGCATCGCCAGATCAATCACCTCCTTGGTTCGTTGGTTCGATTGATACTCGGCTTTTAGCTCTGGCACTTTTTGAATATGGGTGGATAGCGGCGTGTGGCGGCCTTGGATTGGCGGAGGTATCATTTTGGCTAAGCGATCGGCTTCGTTGTAGGGCAAGCCTAGAACGCGAGCGGTATCACGGATGGCGTTGCGGGCTGCCATGGTGCCAAAGGTTACAATATGGGCTACCCGATCTCTGCCGTACTTATCTCTAACGTAATCTATTACTTCATCGCGGCGGTCGTCTTGAAAATCAATATCAATATCTGGCATCGAAATGCGGTCGGGGTTTAAGAATCTCTCGAACAATAAATCGTAGCTTAGGGGTTCGATATCGGTGATATTAAGGGCGTAGGAGGTAATTGAACCAGCCACACTACCGCGGCCCGGGCCCACAATAATGCCTTGAGTTTTGGCCCAATTAATAAAATCGGCCACAATCAAAAAGTAGCTGGATAAACCTAAGCTTGTAATTGTTTCGAGTTCAAATTGGAGACGGCTTACTTTCTCGGTATCCACCAATTTAACGATTTCACTCACCGATAGCCGGTTGGCCTCTACCGGATTCTTGCCGCCGTAGCGCCAAGCCAGGCCTTTGTAGGCAAGTTCTTCGAGGTAATCTTTATCAACCATGCCCCGCGGAGTTTTGAAACTGGGGATTAAAATGTGGCCGAATTCAATCTCTACCGCGCAGCGGTCTGCTATCTTTTTGCTGTTTTCGAGAACCTCGGGATTTTTGACCCAGCGTTTCGCGATATCCGCCGGATCTGATATAAACAGATCCATATCTTTTAGGCTCATGCGCTTATCTTCAGTCAACAATGAACCGGTCTGCACGCACAGTAGCACCTCGTGGGCATCTTGATCGGTAGGTTCGGCATAATGAGCGTCGGCTGTTACCACCACCGGAATATTCAGTTCTCTGCCCAGGGCTAATAACTGATCATTTAGCCTCCTTTGTTCTGCCCACATATGTCCATGATCTTGGACCTCCAAATAGTAACGGTCCTTGAATATTCGTTTATACCATTTGGCAATCTCCTCGGCTTGCTCGGTCTGGCCCTGACGTAGGGCATTGCCCAGTTCGCCATTGATGCATCCGGAAAGCACTATCAAACCCGCGTTATATTGCTCTAGTAATTGCCGGTCCAAACGCGGCTTGTAATAAAAACCCTCGAGATGAGAGATGGTCGAAAGCCGCATTAAGTTTTGATACCCCTGCTGGTTCATGGCCAGCAGCGTTAAGTGGTAAGGATTGGCGTCTTCTTTGCCAGCCTTTTCGGTGTGCAACCTAGGAGCGATGTAGGCTTCCATGCCAATGATGGGTTTGATCCCCCGCTC
>CAZRIY010000009.1:0-33480 GCA_964600295.1 uncultured Candidatus Saccharibacteria bacterium | reverse complement strand
CGCGCTTGTCAGCCATTTGCTCTGGTTGAACAACTCCCACATTGCTGAGAGTAGTCGTACCACAAGGCAGCTGTTCGATGCTGGCAACTTTTGCCTGGAATCGTACATAACCTACGGCGTTGGGCAGATAACTGCCAATGTCTATACCACCGTTAACCACTTTATCGTTACCAACAGCAACTCCATTAGGGAAGTTACCGTTTCGTAGAATCGATGTACCAGGCAGGTAAGTAATGTGCTGCGGCAACTTGTCGCCAACCACTACATTCTTAAGCGTAGTCTTGCTCTTGTTGCTAGCAGCGATTACGTACTCTAAGGTATCGCCAGGGTTGGCCGTAATGGAATCTTTCCATTCGGTTTCGCCCAATTTGCGCACTTGCTTTTGAACCGTGAAGTCGGCTTCGCGAACTTTAGCTCGCACAGTTACAACAGTATCGAATTCGAAGCAGCCAGGAATGGTACCGTCGGGACCGTTATATCCTACTGGGGCACCACCGTTGACGATTGAATCGGCAACTTGGTAACCGTTGGGTACACCTCTGCTGTGAGCGCGGGCTGAACCAGGAATGTACTCTAGACTGAACGGTACTTCGTTGACGAAGTCCATAGTGTCAGAGACAGTTTCTGGTGTAGCGTTGCTGGCAGAAATGTAGGCGATGCTACGCAGAGCTCGCTCAGTTCCAGTCGGCATCAGTATCCTAACCTTAGAATTCTTAGCCACACCCTGACCGCTAGCATTTAGCGATTGGTTTGCATTGTTGTGAATGTAAATGCGCAGATGAATTTCCTGTCCATCGCTTACATTCATTTCAGTTTGAAAACCACCAGCATTGGTGTTAGTGGCATCTTTTCCGTCGTAGAAAGCTCGCTCGTCTCCATAGCTTGGAGTGTTTATGAACGAGTTGAAGACCGGGTGGTCAAAACCCTGTCGGTCCGTCAGATTGTTGTAATCCTTTACCGGACGGTCAGGAGCCCATCCCGCCAGGGCAAACATCGGCATAACCAATGCAACTATGGCCAGGATAGCTACGAAGCGTTTTGGTATATAAGAAAGATAGTTAACAATACTTCTTAACATATCCATTCTCCTTCTCCCCACACCTTATGTTACAAATCTTAATAGTCTAGTTGAAATAGTAAATTTTCTTGGGTAGTCCCGACACTTTTGGTCGGGAAAATTGGTCTCGATTGTCAAGGAACTCGTTCGACTCCAGTCGAACCGTTAAAGATCACATATAAATTGGGTGTTGCAGGAATCGCGGTGCGGTTGGGGGTTGTCGAGGACGATCCTCAACGAACTTCCCAACCGCATCACGCGATTCCTACCCTTCCCCTGCTTAGCGCAGGAGATGTTGCACAGACCTAGGGCCTGCTTGTTGCTCAACTACCTTGTCGTGCTCCCTTTCTCCGGCTTAGCCAGGTCCTGGGTTGCCATCCGCTGTGCCGCCGTCGCCCGGTGAAGTACCCGGATCGTCGGTGTCATCCGATGGTGGTGGTGCCGATGTAGGCGGTGAAGGCTCAGTGCCTCCTCCGTCGCAGACGCCCTGGCATCCCGTTTCGGGATTGGGATTCTCGTTCTCACCAGCTACTGCTGGTTCGTCCGGAACTCCATGCCCTTGATCCTGCGTCTGTGAGCAAGAACCGAGACAGCCGTCATCATTCTTCGGCGGCAACTCGTTGCAGTCGTGCTGGCAGGGGTTGCAATCCACTTGACATGGATTGCAGTTCTGCTGGCACGGATTGCAATTGTGCTCACAACCCGGAGGGGGCTGGCAGTTCACCTGACACTCGTGCTGGGGTGGCTTCTCCCGCTTCGGCGGTCGCTTCAGCGGAGGGAGAAGCGGATTGCCACAGGCAGCCTTGAAAGCCGGCCTGAGGTCGAACTTACTGCCCTGCTCGTGCCCTGGGACGAAAAAGATCCACTCGTTCGTGGGGAACGTTTGGATTCCAACTTCCCTAACATCTGGGCCCTTGCAGTAGTGGTTCAGCACCGTAATGGGCTGAGCCAGCGGCTGAGCAACCAACTGCTCGACATAGTCGGCAGCGCGGTCGCCCTGGCGATCATCCCAGTCGGAAACCACCTGACGTGGCAGGTAGTAACCGCGATGGGATTCGAGCCACCGATCCAACCGGAGCATCTCGGGCTTGTGGTCTCGCAACCAGTTGGCTGCGAGCTGCGGCCCATCCGAGCTCATGAAACTGCGCTCGGGCCAGCAAGCACCCGGACCAATATCGCCCAGCGGAACTGTCTCCGCATCGGGATTGTCGGCCGGATCGTACGCACCGAGGTCAACGCCAGTATGGGCATCGCTCGGGTCGGAGCCGCCGAACCCTCCAAAGAGGAGTCCGACAACGATCAGAATGCCCAGAATCAGGCCGCTGATCTTGGTTCCCTGCTTCCAACTTTCAGTGGCCACAAGGACCACCTCCTTTCGGATAGTGAGAACTGCACTTCGTGGACGTGGTGGACTTGAACCACCACTCGTTTTCACGAGCGCAGCCAGTCTGCACGTCCTGACGCGGTTGTTTTACGAGGCTGCGTCTGCCTCGTCAATCCTGGAACCGATCCAGCCTCCGAGGAAAACCCCGAAGATAGTCGTCGTGGCGACGACTATGAACTGGAAAAGTCCGTTGCTGGCAAACTCGTTCGACCCAAAGGCCAAACGAGCAATGGCGTCGACGTTCCGTCCGGCAAGGACGAACGCGACAACACCGCCAACGACAGCGAGAATGAGTACCCAGAACCGCCTACGGCGCCAAAACGGCACTATTCCGGCATCTGGGTGTGGCTTTTCGCTCGGATCGGGTCGAGCCATCTCCTTGATCGACACAGGAGGCTGAGGAGGCGGCGGGGTCGCTGCCTGCGGCTCTGTCTCCTGAGCTTTGGGTGGCTCTGATGGAGGTATAATCTCCTCCGCGAGTGCGGGGGGCGGCGGGCCCTCCAACACCTCGACGATCTGATCAAGCTCCTCGAGGGCAACCTCACGGTCCTCCTCGATGGAAAGCTTAGCGATCCGGTGCCCGATGTCGACGTTTGTGCCTTCGCGGTCGAAGCCTTCCAGCTCCTTCCGAAGAATCAACCGTCGATCACGAGCTTTGGAGACGAGTTGGCCCAGTAACTTGCGGGCGTGCTCCGCATCCAAATTGTCCATTGTCATATCATTTTCTCCTTTCCCCTGGCTGGGGGATCGGCAGACGGTTCGCGTCTGGCTGCTGGGCTCAATTGCCCAATCGGTTTCACCCGATTCGATTCCCATTTTAGGGATCGGAACAGCACCCTAGGCAGAAACGATTTCCGCCCATGACGCTGCTCCGAATAGAGAAAAGATATTTAAGATTTGTGGATGTAGCGGCCTGCCGGTCGGAGGACACATTATATATATGTATAACCGGCAAAACGCTACACCCACGTTAAAAGGTAGTCTCGCAAGCTATCCGACAAATATGTCGGAATAAATCTTCTGCCTCATGGCGGTTACTCGTTGAAAACGAACAACCTGCGAGAGCAGGAACCCCGGCTGGCCATTTAGTAAATGGAATCCCACCTACCCCACCAACAGGAATTCCTGCCCTCAAACTTAGGCAGAACTTAGCTTAACGATCTTTAACTGTTCGGCTGTTAAACAACTCGGCTTTCCACGAATCCATTGCTGGATTGTGAGCACCACCTCACCTGTCGCGGAACTCGATGTGCAAACATTACCATTATTAATCATACTTGTCAATACTTTTTACTTCTTGTCAAACTTCTTACGTTAAAGCTTTTATGCTTTGCTTAAATTGGTCGCCGCGGTCCTTGTAATCGCGGAACAAACCAAAGCTGGCCGTGGCTGGCGAAAGCAATACCACATCCCCCGCCTTGGCCAGCTCGGCCGCTGCCCCAACTATCCCTTCCATCTTGGATAACCCTGTTACAAGCTTGGATTTATCGAATCCAGCAGATGACAGTGCTCTAGATAGCTTGGGCGCCGTCTCGCCTATCAGTATTACCGCCCTGATATTGGCTGTGGCAACCTCTCTGGCTAACTCCTCAAAATTAGATCTCTTATCTGAACCACCCAAAATCACCACCTTGGGCTGGTTAAATGATCTGATAGCAGCGATAGTGGCCAACTGGTGGGTGGCAATTGAATCATCATAGTATTCAACCCCCTGCTTCTTGGCCACAAATTCCAGCCGATGCTTAAGCAGCCGATAGCTCTTGATGGCCTTCTTGATAGCTGCTTTGTCGCCCACGATATCCCAAACCGCGGCCACAGCCGCACAAACATTCTCTAGATTGTGTTGGCCGAGCAATGGCACGTCGCTGACACTACAGATCACCTGATCTTTAAATTTGATATCTGACCCATCGATATATGCTCCGGCCAGGTCAAGATACGGCAGCTCACGGGCTTGACTAGCTTCGGCAATCTTGGCGGTGTATTGGTTCTGCCCATGGTAAACCAGCAAATCATCTGAGTGCTGAAACTTGGTGATGTTGGCCTTGGTAGCCACGTATTCGGCAACGTTGCCCCTATGCCAATCCATATGTTCGGGCACGATTACCAGTAGCACTGCAACTTGGGGGCTAAGTGTGACATCCCAGAGCTGGACGTTGGATAGTTCCAGCACCACATAATCCTGTGGTTTAAGCTTATCCAGAAACTCCAGGGGCGGCTGGCCAATATTCCCGCCCATATGGGCAGTTTTGCCGGCGGTGATTAAGATGTGATGGATCAGAGAGGTGGTAGTCCCCTTACCCATTGAACCGGTTACGCCAATAACCGTTGCTGGGCACTGCTGCAAAAATTCATTAGTGACAGAAGTTACCTTGGCCGTGGTTTGGAACAGATGAGGCAATATACCGGGAGAACGCACTACCAGATCATAACCATCCAAATTCTGCAGATAATCATCTCCCAGAACCGAGTCTACATTCGCCGGCAGTTTTAGATCAGTTTTAGCGTCATGAATGGTAATCTTGGCTCCATGTCTGGTCCAATAGTCGTAGGCGGATTTGCCTTCGATGCCATATCCTAGGATCGCTACTTTCTGGCCTCTATAGTGCATTTACTTCCAGATCTCAGCCAAGCTGCCCTGTAATTCTTGGGCTAGTGGTGGTCCGATTGGGCCCACAAGGCCCACACCCCATCTGCTCTCTTTGAATAATTCGTTAAAAGCGGCGGTGGCTTCAGTCTTGGATATATCAATAATGTAATTATCAACGGTATCAAATTGCTCAAAGCGATCGGTCTCAAAGTAGTCAGCGTAATATCTAACCAGTTGGTCGATGCGCTGATAACTAATTGCCCTTTGTCCGAGCATCAGCTTTTTGGTAGACTCAAATTGTTTTTGGCTGAACCTACCATCTCTGGCTTTCTTCATTTCTGCGGCAATAAGTTTAAATAATTTGCGGCAATTTGTTTCGGTTACAGCCCCGCCCAGGCGCCAACCCGAGTCATATAACCCACGATCCACACCCATGCCTAGCGAGTAAGCCAGCCCTCTCTCCCGAACTAAGCCGAAGAGGGTCGAGCTAAAACCGTTTGTCAATAAATTGCGGATAATGCGAGCCGCGGTCAATTTTCGATAACTCAGGCGCTTTTCGAGCACCGAATATGCTGAATAATAAATTTGGTCGGCCGCACGCTTAACCGTAATCGGCTCCGATAGATGATGTGTCTTCTTGTGCGGTATGTTTAGCCGCTCACCGACCGGAAGGCCAAGACTCAACCTCTGCAGTATAGGCTTAAAATCGGTATCACCAGCAATTACAAAACGCATATTGCCACTGCTGTGGGTGCGTTTATAGAAATCTTCAAGATCTGGGGTCCCTATAGTGGGCAGCTGGATAATCCGTTGCTCTAAGGAAGGACGGCCCGTGGCCTCGCTATAGAGATTCTCCCGGCAGAAGCTCTGATGGTCACCGATCATATTGCTGAGTTCCTCTCGAATGTTGGCTATTTCGGTTTTTAATTCTGCTGCGGGAAAAATTGGCTCGGTGAGCTGGACGGCTATTAGATCTGCTATGCGGATTGCTTCGAACTCGGCGCAGGCGTAATCATATTCTAGGCTGTACTCGTAAGTGTAGGCGTTGTTATAGGCACCATTCTTTTCCACCTCCTTGGAGAATTGACGTGGCCTGGGGAAGGTCTTACTGGTAAACATAGCGTGCTCCATGACGTGAGGTAACTCGTATTTGCTTTCGTCCGCCAAGTCAAAGCCCGCCCTAAACTCAACCAAGAAATTAACAACCCGGGCGCCGGGAGTCTTAACCAATAGTCCCTTTATCCCACCCTTAAGTTCAACTTCTTCGACTGAGTGTTCCACTAAACAGTGCTCTCGGTTTTAGCTTGGTGTTCGGGAGCGTTAATTAGCCCGCATTTCTTATACTTAAGACCCGATCCGCAGGGACAAGGATCGTTGCGACCGACTTTATCGGTTTTTCGAACTGGCTTAGCCGTGGTAACCGTCTTGGGCTTTTGCTCATCTGCTGACCCACCCGTATCTTCCTTGGCAAAGGTGGCCTGATCGGCGGCTTGAGTTAGCTCGGTCTCAAGCTGGGTGGGCGGGACCTCGACTGGGGCTATCTTGAACATCGTCATGGCCACTTCTCGCTCAATGGCCGCATTCAGATTGTTGAATTGGCCAAAAGCTTCGCGCTTGTATTCGGACAATGGATCGCGTTGACCAATAGCCCGCCAGCGAATACCTTCACGCAGGTGCTGCATATTTTCTAGATGCTGCATCCATAGTCGATCCAATGTCTGCAGATAAACCATCCTCTCAATTGTCCGCATATCCTCCTTACCGAATTGTTTTTCTTTAGCCTGGTAGCTGTGTTCGGCTAGTTTAATCAGCTCCTTTTCTAGTTCATCGTCGCGAACCTTCTCCACCTGCCGGCGATGATTACCTTCGAGTGGCAGCCAGGCACCCAGGATGGCAAAAAGTTTGCTCCGATCAATTTCCTCGGTCTTGGCATCGATATGCGCAGCTACGGTAGCTTTCATCTCAGCCATTATCATCTCTAGAATTTCGTCACGCAGTTGCTGGTTTTCCAAAATTTGACGGCGGCGGCCATAGATCGATTCCCGATGGCGGTTCATTACATCGTCGTACTGCAACACCTGTTTGCGCAGGTCAAAGTTGTGGGATTCAATCCGTTTCTGGGCACTTTCCAGGGCCTTGCTGACCAAGCGGTTTTCTATCGGTACATCGTCATCCACCCGAAGTGTGTTCATCAATCCGGCTATGCGTTCGCCACCGAAGATCCGCATCAAATCATCCTCTAGGGACACATAGAATTGAGAGGAACCCGGATCTCCCTGACGGCCAGACCGCCCGCGTAGCTGATTATCAATTCGGCGGGCTTCATGCCGCTCGCTACCCAGCACGTGCAAACCGCCAAGCTTAACAATATCCTTACCCAAAACAATATCGACTCCCCGACCGGCAATGTTGGTGGCCATAGTGACTGCGCCCTTTTGGCCAGCCTTAGCTAAAATGCCGGCTTCCCGCTCGTGGTTCTTGGCATTAAGGATTTCGTGGGGTACCTTGGCTTTTTTTAGTAAATCACCCAAAATCTCGTTTTTTTCGATTGAAACCGTACCAATCAGTACCGGTTGGCCGGCGCGGTTGCGTTCGGCTATATCGTCAATAATCGCCTTGAATTTAGCTGCTTCGGTTTTGTAGATACGATCTGTCATATCATCCCGAATCATCGGCTTGTTGGTGGGGATACTAACGACTTCCAGGTTATAAACCGTCCGGAGTTCCTCGGCCTCAGTTTGTGCCGTGCCAGTCATGCCTGCTAGCTTCTGATACAACCGAAAGTAGTTTTGGAAACTGATGGTGGCCAGAGTGGAAGATTCTTGCAACACCGCTACCCCCTCTTTGGCTTCGATAGCCTGATGTAAACCCTCGCTGTAGCGACGGCCCGGTAGCATGCGTCCGGTAAATTCATCAACAATAATGACTTCCCCGTTTTTAACGACGTAGTCTTTATCACGCCGAAAGAGAGCTTCGGCTCGCAACGCCTGCTCTAGGTGATAGATAAGTTTGACGTGCTCGGCATCGTAGAGGTTGCCTACGCCCAAGATTTTCTCCACTTTAACCACTCCCTCATCGGTTAAAGTGGCCGCCTGTGATTTTTCATCTGTTACGAAGTCTGTCTCACGTTTAAGCTGCATAGCAACTGTGGCGAACTGTTCGTACATCTCTTTGTTTTCCACGGCTGGTGCCGAAATAATCAACGGTGTTCTGGCTTCATCAATCAAAATGGAATCGACTTCATCAACAATCGCAAATTCTAACGGACGCTGAACCATTTCTTCTAAACTGGCGGCCATATTATCGCGCAGATAGTCAAAACCGAACTCGTTATTGGTGCCGTAGGTAATGTCGGCCGCATAGGCTTCACGTTTGGCCACTGGCTTAAGATGGCGCAAACGTTCGTCATCGTGCTCTTCATTTACAAACTCAGGGTCATAAATCAAAGCCTGATTACCATTTATAATCACCCCTACCGATAGCCCTAGAGCATTGTAGACGGGCGCCATCCAGCCGGCATCGCGCTGGGCCAGGAAATCGTTAACGGTTATAACATGTACGCCCCTGCCTGCCAGCGCATTGAGATATACCGGCAGCGTGGCTACCAGAGTTTTACCCTCACCAGTTCGCATCTCGGCAATCTTCCCAAGGTGTAAGACCATCCCACCGAGGAGTTGAACATCAAAGTGACGCTGGCCGAGTTTGCGCCGCGCCATTTCGCGTACGGCGGCAAAAGCTTCTGGCAATAATTCATCTAGGCTGGTGTTCTTGTCCAGCCGTTTTTTGAACTCAGCGGTCTGTTTTTTCAGGGCAGCTTCAGATTTGCCCTTGAGCCCGCCCTCGAGAGTATTGATTTGGTCAACCCGGCCGGCTAAACGTTTAACCGTTTTGGCATTGGCATCGCCCAGGATTTTGGTTAAGATCCCCCGCATCAGCTTAGAAGTTAGAAGTTAGAAGATAGAATTTAGAACGCAATATCAATCTCATTTCAGCTTCCTAGTATAGCCGCTAAACCCTGAACGCTAAACCCTAGACGCTGTTTTAACGGCGGCGAGGCAATCGGCCGAGCTGGCGCATAAGCCGTAACGTTTGGCGGGTACGCCGAAAATTGTAATCAGTGAATTTGGATTTGTACTTTAATAGACGCCGTTTAAGTTTAGCTTCGGCTTCGTCAACCGCCGCATACATATGCTTGGTAGCCGCCTTTACTACTAGGGTTTCGTGGGGCAGAGTTAAGCTGACTTCGCAGGACGTTGGTTTATTGACTTGGCTCTTTATCTCGGTGAGCACCACTCTAGCGTGCATGGGCACTCGGGCAAAACGTGGCGTATAGCGATCGAGCCTGCCGATCTTGCGCCGAACATAGCGCTTGATCTGATTATCAATCTCAAAATGGATAGCCGCTATTTCCAACTTGATCATAGATATTTTTTCCCGCTCATGTACGGCTGCAAAACTGTGGGCACACCTATCTGGCCGACTTGAGTCTGGTAGTTTTCCATGATTGCAATCATGGTACGCCCCATGGCGAGTGCTGTTGCATCGTTCATATGTACAAAACCTTTGTTATCCTTCTCCTGGTATTTGATATTGAGTCGACGAGCCTGGAAATCGGTTACATAATCGGAGGTTTGAGTTTCGCGATATTTGGATTCCGCCGGCATCCATGTCTCAATGTCGATCTGGCGATAGTCTGGTTTACCCATGTCCCCAGTAGATATACTTACCACTTGGTACGGCAGCTCCAGTTGCTGCATTAGATGCTCTTGAATTGCCACCATTAGCCGCTGCTCGCCTTCGCCTTGTTCGGGGGTACTGAAACTTTCCATCTCCAATTTGTCAAACTGATGCTGGCGCAGAAGGCCCCGCACATCCTTGCCATAACTACCGGCCTCACGCCGTAGAGCTGTTGAATAACCAAGATAACGCAGCGGTAGCTGCTCCCCGTTAAGCACTTCATTCAGATGATACGGCGCTAGGGCATGCTCGGCACTGCCTCCCAGTACCAGTGGGTCATCCTTTAGAAAATACTTGTCTTCGGCGGGGTCTAGTCGACCGGTCTTGGCAAAAATTTCATTGCGAATCAAGATTGGCACAAGCATCGGGGTAAAAGGCGTGGCGGCCACCCCCAGCTTGGACTGCTTGATGATTTTAGCTAATTCCTCGCCGTTGGTAAGAACATCCAACACCCAGCGAATCAGGGCAAATTGTAATTCCACCAATCCGCCCTTTAGGTACGCTGAACGGCTACCCGATACTTCGGCAGCTTTCTGGCTGTCGATCAAACCTAGTTTTGATCCCAATTCCCAGTGAGGCTGGGGCTTAAATCCGAACTTAGCGGGCTGGCCCCATTTGCGAATAACTTTGTTACCAGAGGCGTCTTTGGACAGGGGTGTGTCTGGCGAATAAAGGTTGGGAATCTTATCCAAGATAGCTTGAAAATCGGTCTCAATCTTTGTCAGCTCGATCTCCAGCTTTGCTATTTGTTCTTTTAGTTGTTTGCCGCGTTTGATGTCTTCGGCCGAAGGATTCTTGCCCTTGCCCGCCAATTGATTGCGCTGACGTCTGAGCTCATCAACGTTAGATTGTAATTCTGCCCGCTGCTTATCAAGCTTTAGTAAATCGTCAACATTTACGTCAACCTGCTTGTTCTTCACTGCTTCTTTGACTGCATCGGAATTATCACGGATAAACTGCAGATCCAACATGTTTCCTAGTATATATGCAGGCTCGCTAGGCTTCTAGTTTCAGGCGCTTGAGTAACCAGGGTTTATCTAGGCTCGCTAGGAACCACCCAGCCTTGGGACCGGAATCTTTATTTAAGATGACCCAGTAAATAGCTTTGAATGCCTGCGCTGGCTTAAGTTTAAATTTTTCCATTAGCTCGTAAATTTTCTCGTGGATAGCCTGGGCTTCTAAATGCTTCATTTGTTCAAGATTATTTGCCAGCTCGCGCAGGAATTGTTTTTGTTGCACATCCAATTTTACTTTGGGCAGTTTATCTTGAATTTGGAACTTTACTTCTTCGGGGGCATATTCACTCAACCAATTTTCTATATACTTTAACTCACCCAAAATCACATCTTTCTGTTGATTAACTTCCTCGCCGTAGCCAGTGCGTTCTAGAATATTGGGAACCAACTTCGGGTTCTTGAGAGCCGCCTGATAAACCGATACCAAATGCTTGAATGGCACGTTGGAAATTGTTCGTTTTGTACCCTTGCGGATATCTACGGCAAATTTGTAAGCATCCTTGAACTCGTGATCGGGATCAGCCTCAACCTGCGAAAACTCATCCACCAAGTTATATAAGCCCTCGCCAGAATCGAAGTAGAGTTTGTGGTCTGGCCGGCTGCGGATGACAAAGTAGCGCAGGACTTCTGGCGGCATAATTTTTAGCGCTTCGGCCGGCGTGACCAAGTTTCCTAGCGAAGAGCTCATTTTGCGGCTATCCCCAGCCAGGTGGACTGGCTCATAACTTACGCCCGGAATTGGTGGTTTGAAACCAAAAACTTTTCGGGCAAACTCTACGCCGGTATCGTGGGCGCTGCCGGCCGATGCCAGCTCGCGCCCGAAAGGTTCTACCATTACGCTCAGTAGTTGCCAGCGGGCCGGCCAATCTAATCGCCAGCTTAATTTGGCTTCCCCTTGATCATATCTAGCACTACCGATAGTTTTTTGTTTCTGATTCCAGCTATCCAGGGTGGTGTTGAAAAACTGCTGTTTCTTGTCCAGGGCCTGAATTGGTGTCCATTGGCTCTCAAGTTCTCGATTGGCAAGTTCTTTATAGATCTGATTAACTACATCGATTTTACTCAGAACCGCCTCAATTTGGTTGGTCATCTTGCCACTCTTGTAGAGATCTTCGTAGCTCCTGACAATCCGATCAGGATAGATACCCATATTTTGAGCGTACTTCTCAAATTCGGCATAAAAATGATCGGCGTACGATTTATGGCAGCTACCCTTTGGATCTGGTATCAACCCTATTGGCTTGCCAACGTGCTTATCAAATTGACGTGGCAGGAAATCGTAACGCTTACGCAGCGGATCGAAGTTGTCTACGACGTGAATATGCGTGGCTTTTCGGCCAGCTTTACGCAATCCCCACGTCATGGCGTCGGTAGTTAAAATCTCGCGGAAATGACCGATGTGGTAATCGGCCGAGGGAGAAATGCCGCTAGAGAGGATGATCTCCCCTCTCGGATAGCGCTTGATTATTTCGTCAACTGCCAAATCCAGCCAGAATTTGCTTTTCTGATTTTCTACCATTAGTTAGTAGTATATCTGAGGACTAGGAGATTTTGGTAATGGTGTAGGTATAATCCCCACCGGGCGTTTTGATCGGGACGTTGTCCCCTACCTTCTGTCCCATCAGGGCTTCCCCGACTGGTGAATGGTAAGAAATTTTTTGTTCCTGTGGATTTGATTCCAGATGTCCAACTATAGTAAAAATAAGCTTCTTACCGTTTTGCCTTATCTCAACTTTTGACCCTAGCTGGATGGCCTGACTGCCGTTGGTATCCTTGATAATCTCTACGTTTTGTAAAATATGTTCGATTTCATCTATGCGGTTCTCGACAAATTTGTACTGGTCCTGAGCATCCGCCCAATCTGAGTTCTCGGCCAAATCGCCCTGTTCCTTGGCACTTTTTAGTCGCTGGGCTACTTCCAGGCGGCGTTGCTTCAAACCATCTAATTCGGTTTGGAGTTCATCAACTCCACCTTGAGTTAGGTGGTAACGCTTAGATTCGCTGATGGTTGTTTTCATACTTTGGTTACCTCGTAATTGTGGTTCGTTGCCACCGGGATAATCTAATATAACAGAAGGCTCGTGCCCGAACAAGATGGCCCAGGATTAGGGCTTGGGATAGCTAAAATCCAGTAGCCAGCCATGAATAAATTTCTCTGTTGCGATTTGTTATGGCTTTGAGTTATCAGTCTAGCCCTGGCTGTGCCAATTCCTGGATTATCTAAAGAAATTTTTTGGGAGCAACATTCATGGTCTAGTACCGGAAAAATACCACTCCATGGCCCGGGCAATAACTGGCGCAGCAAACTGCGAACCGCCCTCACCTTCTTCAAGTAAAACCGCAAATACAATCTGGGGATTATCGTAAGGCGCAAAAGCGGTGTACCAGGCATGGGCACGCTTCTTAGCGCCCGGATCGGTTTCTGCCGTACCGCTTTTACCCGCTACCGGGACGGGTACTTTTGAAAAGGTAGCGGTAGAAGTTGTACCACCGATAACCTGCTTCATCCCCTCTCTAACCACTTGTAAATATTGGGGCTTAATGAAGCCGGCGCGAATGGTTTCGGTCGGCTGCTGAATATCACCAGCGCTGGTCTGCATAAAAAGATGCGGTTTCAGAAGCTGACCACCGTTGGCGATCGTAGCCGTACCCGTAGCCATTTGCAGAGGCGAAACCAGCAAATCGCCTTGGCCAATAGAAATGTTGTAAGTATCCCCAACGAACCAATCCTCACCCTGTGTCTGTTTCTTCCATTCGGGTGTAGGTACTCGACCGGCGGATTCGCCAGGTAAGTCGATGCCGGTTAATTCCCCGAGGCCAAACTTACGATAATAATCAGTCAAGCGATCCACTCCCAGCCCTTTGAAGCCCTCATATCCTCCACCAACGGTGTAAAAGTAAATGTCCGAGCTCATCGCGATGGCTCGGCGGGCGTTCATTGGCCCTAGCCCCGCCAAGTTCCAACCTAGAAAAGTGTATATAACCGAAGCATCATAAATACTAGGCACGCTGATTTTGCCCCGATCAACGATGGTGGTCTGCTCATTTACCACGCCGGCTTCCAGGGCACCAGCTAGGTGAAGGGGCTTGATGATCGAACCCGAGGGATAGCCCCCACCAATGGCTTTGTTATGCAAAGCCTGCAGCGGATCGTCGATTAGTCTCTGATAATCAGTCTCTGAAATGCCTCGGCTGAACAAATTATTATCATAGGCCGGTAGGCTAGCCATGGCTAAGACTTCACCGTTTCTAGGATCTAGCACCACCGCCGAAGCACGTTTTACATTGGCGCGCTGCATTTCCTGATTTAGGCCGGCTATTAGCTGTTTCTGTAAATCGTAATCAATTGTTAAAATAATATCCTTGCCTGGTTGGGTTGAGATTTCGCGCAATACCCGCAGAGGACGTCCGGCGGCGTCAACCTCTGTCTCAGCCACCCCGTTTTGACCGCGCAGCAGCCGGTCATATTCGGCCTCAATACCATCCTTGCCCACGAAATCCACCGGCAGCAATTCTGATCGATCTGCCAGATCTTGCTCATTAGCCCGTCCCACATAACCCAACACGTGGGACAGACCGGCATCGCTGATGTAATTACGTACCGGCACCTCATCCAGGATTAGACCCGGTAAACTGGGTAGTTGCTGTTCTATTACCAGAGCGGGTTGATAGGCTATATTCTCGGCCAGGAGTTGGGGTTGGATAAAGTCCAAACCCTCGGCTTCGGCCTTAGTTTGAACATCATTTGTACTCAATTTCAAAAGCTGGGCAACATCAGTGTAAATGTGCTTGCGTTCAGCTTCATTTTTGGGTAATAAGTATGGATAAACAATCAATTGGAAGGTGGCAGTATTTGTAGCCAGCTCCCTACCTCGTCGATCTAGTATCCGCCCGCGGGGTGCATAAGCCACCTTCTGACGCAATCGATTACCCTCGGCCAGCCCGGCATACCTGGCCCCGTTGACCAATTGTAGACGAGTCAATTGAAACAGCAGTACTAGGCTGGTGACCAACAGACCAACCATTAGCAACTTCAGGGGCCGAGCATCAAATGCCTGGTTAATTTTGCCGACCTGGGGTATACCTGAGGTCAGTAGGCTATCGATAACTTCTGTACTGCGAATCTTTTTACTGCCCAGATTAATGGACCTACCACTACTGTTGATTAGACCCGGAATATTAAAGGGTGAATGTTTCACTTAATCCTCATCTGTTTGCGTTGTCCAGCTGCAGATCTAAAGCTTAGCAGCCACGCCAGACTACCACTTAGCATAGCCGTAACCACCCACTGGCTCAAGAACTGGCCAAATTCCAAATAACGACCGGTATCTAGCAGCGCTGCCAGCCAGAAACTAAGGCTAAAAAATAGACTACCCAGGCTAGCAATTATTGCGATGGTCGTACGCCGCTGGAGATCTATACCGATTCTATGCAACCGCCAGATTAGTAACCCCCATGCACCCAGCATTAAGCTTCGTATACCAAAATAAGTCAGCCCAATCACATCAAGCCAAAAACCACCCCATACCCCATATACCACTGCCGCTTTGGGATCGGCCCGAGCGGCTGCCAATAATACGGCCACTAGCACCAGATGGGGAGTCAGGTCACCGCCGCCGAGACCGCCAAGAAAAAAGCCTTCAATGAGAGCGGCCAGTGTCAACCAAGTCAGGATGACGGCTTTCGTCATTGCCTGACCAGGACGGTAACCACGCGTAAACGATTTAGACTGGCTGGTGGACGCAATTGGGCCGATTGGAAAATACTAGCTGAAGCTTGAGACACACTGCTAACATCACCGATCCGTAAACCCGGCGGAAAGGCTCCATCCAACCCGCTGGTTATCACGGCTTCGCCGCGGTCTAATTTTTGATCCTGTGGCACCCGTTCTAAACTCAATCCTGTCGGTGGAGCACCAATTACCAGACCAGTGGATCGATGGGTTTGGCTAACAGCTAGAGCGCGAAAGTCGCCATCAGACGATAGCATCACCTCGGCCGTATCTTTTTCGACCGAAGTCACGACGCCAATCAACTGGCCGCCGGCCAGCACTGCTCCTCCCCCGTTCAATCCATCAGACTCACCGCGGTTGATTCGCACTAATTGTCGAATCCCATCCGTGTTATAGGCAATAATTTCGGCGCCCACTCCGCGCCATCCCGCTGGTGGCTTAAAATTGGCTAAAGCCCGCAATTCCTGGTTTTCAGCTTCAAGTTCGGACAGTTCACTTAAGCGACTCTGCAGTTCGGTTAATTCCCGGCTTAAGCGTTGATTGTCATCATTCAAACTACCCAGGTGACCAAGTTCTTCAAGCTTGTTTCCTAGCCCCTGGCCCCAACTGCCTAGAATCTTGCCAAATGGACTGACCAATCCTCGAGCCATACGATCGACCGGTAACCAGCCGCCGGCTACACCGATGATTCCTAAAAATAGCACCCCGCATAGGGTTAACCAAAAATGGCGCCGCAGGAAGCGTTGCATCAATTCTTCCTCTCTAGTTCAGAGCTGGTCAAAATTGCTTTCAAACTGTCTAGATCTTCTAATATTAGCCCAGTGCCATTAACCACACTGGCCAACGGATCATCCGCCAATCTAACCGGTAGCTTTATCTCGGTGTTAATCAAGTAGTCCAGCTTATCCAGCAGCGCTCCCCCACCGGTTAGAACTACGCCGCCCGCCATAATATCTGACAGTAATTCTGGGGGAGTTTCTTCTAAAGTAGCTTTGATGGCTTCCACGATCGTTCGCAGGTTTTTGGCCAGGATCATCCTGACCTGATTCGAATCAATTTTGACTTCCTTGGGCATGCCACTAATCAAATCCCGGCCACGGACAGCCATAGACTTGGCCTTTTTGGACGGATAAGCCGTGCCAATAGTCAATTTGATATTTTCCGCCGTCTGTTCGCCAATCTGAAGGCTGAAATCATCGCGCAAAAATTGGACGATGGCTTCAGTTAGCTCATCACCAGCGATACGTAAGCTGTGAGAAACCACTATCCCACCCAGCGAAATTACCGCTACTTCAGTTGTACCTCCGCCAATGTCAACAATCATTTGCCCTTTGGGTGCCAATACATCCATCCGGCAACCCACGGCCGCCGCCATGGGTTCTTCTACCAGCAAAGTCTTGCGTGCTCCAGCGCTGGCTGCAGCCGATTCCACCGCCCGCTTTTCCACCTCGGTCACACCCGAGGGGATACCCACCAGTACTCGGGGCCGTTGCCAAGCTACAAACCGCTCTTCGTGCACACGTTTGATGAAATAGCGTAGCATTTGTTCGGTAATTTCAAAATCACTGACTACCCCATCCACCAAAGGCCGGGCGGCTAAAATGCCCTTGGGTGTTCTGCCAATCATGGCTTTGGCACGTGAACCGATGGCCAGCACCTGCTTGGTTTTTTTATTGATTGCTACCACACTAGGCTCGCGGATGACAATGCCCGAACCTCTGGCGTAGACCAGAGTATTGGCTGTCCCGAGATCGATGCCGATATCATGCGCCAGCAGGCGCAGCCATCTCTTCATTCTGTAACTAGTTTATCAGCAAACTCCGCCCATAAAATTATGCAGAATTTTTTGTAACGAATTATTGAGCAATTTTATATCAGCATTTCTGTGTTTAATTTGTTCACTCTACTCCAACACCATGTCTATTTATGGGGTAATCTTGCTTTCACCAAAATATTTGCTTATTATTTAAATAATAAGCAAAGGAAACAAGAATGGCAGTTCGAAAAACCGAAGAACGCGAGATTCGCAAACTCTTTACTATTGGCTATAACCGTAGCTATGCCGTAGTCTTGCCGATTGAACACATCCGCGCACTCGGCTGGCGCAATGGACAACAAGTTGTGGTCAAACGCCAAGGCAAAACCTTGGTTATCAGCAACCGAAGATAACTAATTTTCCAAGTAATTGGTTAGACTTTCAAGTTTTACCAGTTTGGTTTCTTGGCTTTGGCGGGCTTTGAGCTCAGCGGAATCTTTGGCCAGGGTTTTATCGCTAATAACTACTCGCTGCGGAATACCCATCAAATCGGCATCGGCCAGTTTGACACCCGGAGATTCATCTCGATCGTCATAGAGCACTTCAATTCCCCTATCTGTTAGCTGTTTATAAAGCTTATCGGCGGCGGTTTTGGTTTGACCCATGACCACCAGCTGTACTTTAGCTGGAGCCACCCCAGCTGGCCAGATTATTCCTTTATCGTCGGCAAAGGCTTCAACCATCACTCCCATCAAGCGACTGATGCCGATACCGTATGAGCCTAGGACCACCGGGGTTTTTTTACCCTTCCGGTCGCTGAAGTACAGGTCCAGCTGCCGGCTCTTGTCGGTACCAAAGCTAAAGATGTTACCGACTTCGGCCGCCTTTACTGTCTCGAGCTTATCCTGACGCAGTCCCAGCTGTTTGAGCACTTTATCTGAGATTACTTCCTGGTTAACTGCCAGTTTTTGGCTTCGATCCAAGTGGATGGTATCTTCACCAACATCTAGAAGTGTCTGAAATTCGTGGCTAAATTGGGTAAATGGCTCGCCCGATGCGTAGGTTAAATACGTTCGATCCCCCAGCCCCAGTTTGGCAAAGATTTTTAGATAAACTTTGGTAACTTGATTGTAAAAGGCCTGGTGCTTGGCCTCGTCCACGGTATAAGAATAGAGGTCCTTCATTATAAATTCGCGGCCACGCAACAGACCGCTTTTGGCTCGTAGTTCATTACGCAACTTAGTTTGGAACTGATAGACGTAGGCCGGTAGGTCGCGGTAGCTATTGATAAATGAGCGCATCATATCGGTTATCGGCTCCTCATGTGACCAGCCAAATCCTACTTGGCTACCGTCCTTGAATTGGGATTTAAACCAAATATCCACTTGTTTATCGTCCCAGCGATCGGTACTAGCCCACAGCTCTTTGCGCTGTAGAGTGGTCATTAACAACTCCTGGCCACCAATCTCGTTCATTTCCTGGCGCACCACAGACTTGATATTCTCAATCACCCGCAGCCCTAGCGGCAGAAAGGCATAGGCTCCCGCCATTTCCTTATGAATATAGCCAGCCCGCATTAACAACTGCGCGTTTTTGGCAGTTTCATCCTTGGGAACTTGTTTTCGGGTGTTGGTAAAAAGTTCAGATAATCGCATATTGGTTTAGAAAATTAACAGAAAGGCCACCAGATTTTTTAGACTATGGAACATTATAGCAGGCAGTAAACTGCGAGTTCTGAGATATATCCAGGCTAACAGCAGGCCCATCATAAAAGTGATAATGCCGACATTCAGCTGCCAATGTACCAAACCGAACAATATGCTAGTAACTAGGACCCCCCAGACTACTCCGAAGCGTCGGATAAACGCCGGTAGCATAAAACCACGAAAGATAACTTCCTCAACTAACGGAGCTAACACCACCAAAACCAAAAAGGCCATGACTAACTCGGGGGTGGTGCTGGCGCTGGCAAAGACTATTTCCTGCTCTTTTTCCAAATCTAACTCGGGAACAGTTTGGCCCAGCAGGTAGAAAATCAGCGAGCTGGCAATCAGCAACGTTAGGCTAGCGCTTATTATCATCCCTAGCGCTTTGGTTGGGTTAAATCGGCGAAAGCCAAAATCTTTCCAGCTGACTCCCCGCCGCCTAACGAAGCGGACGATTAAACCCAAGCCCAGCAACCGTGAGGCAGTGTAGAACACGAAGTTGAACCAAACTGATCCGTTTTCAACTGCATGGATTAAGCTTTGATTGTTGAGCAAACCCAGCCCTAAGCCAACCGCCAAACCTAGAACCACATCCACCCCGATTACTGCCAGCACACCCACTATGACTGCCTCAACCCAGTTCCAGCTAACTTTAGCAGTAAGCAACTTGACGTCAGCCGACTTCGCGCTAGAAGAAGCGTTGGACATCAAGGTAGCTAATTAATGCCGCCAGGGCCAATAGGGCGACAAAACCGACCGAATGGACAGCCGTTTCTAGTCGAGGGTTAAGTGGCTTCTTGATCAAACGAAAGAGACTGATTAGCGCCAGCCGGCCGCCATCGAGCGCTGGCAGAGGCAAGATATTGATGACTGCTAACGAAACCGAGATAGTAATAACCACCAGTCCCACGTATACGGCCCCTAGCTCAGCGGCATTCTGGAGAATAACAAAAATACCAACTGGCCCCACCGTATTGGCTACTGCCGAGGACTCTAAACCTACCGTAACTAGACCGGCGATCAATTTGGCCAGTCCGACTACAGTTAATCCCAGCATCTGCAAGGTGGTAACTGCCGCCACTATGGGGGCGCTCCAGGTATACCGCAGTTTTAGATCATCAAATGGCACCACGCCTAACTGTCCCTTATCATCGCCTGTGCGATCCAGCTGGACGGTTGCGCTACGGGTTTGCCCGTCGTGTTCGAAACTGACGCTAACGGTCTGTCCGGGATGAGAATGGGTATAGTTGGTCAATTGCTGGGCATCGGCTAACTCTTGGTTATCAATGGCTAGGATCCGATCCCCCTGAACCATACCCACCTTGGCCGCTGCCGAACCCTCGGATACGCTGACTACGAGAACCTGGTTCGCCCGGCCATGTTCATCGGATTTTATACTAAATTGATCAGGAAATAGACGCGGTAGCCCAACCCAGGCCAGCAATAGAATTAATACAAAGGCGGCCGCCACGTTCATCGCCACGCCGGCCACCAAAATCTTGGCTTTAGATTTAAAACTAGCCCCGCCAAAACTATGCGGTCGACGATCGGCATCGGATTCGCCCTTGAGTTTGACGAAGCCACCCAACGGAATCAGATTCAACGAATAAAGTGTTTTAGACTTACCAAAGCGACGACTAAGCAGCCGCGGTGGAAAACCGATACCGAACTCTTCTACTTCTACGCCGGCACGACGGGCGACCCAAAAGTGGCCCAGTTCGTGGACTACCACCAACAGGGCAAACAGCAGAATGCCAATCACAATCATAAATCTAGGGTATAGGGTTTAGAGTCTAGGGTCTAGGTTTGAAGGTTCTGAGTCCAATTTATTGGACTTGCTTTTTTCTAATTTCATTGGATAATTATACTGAGTAAATCATTTTATTATGGGACCCAATAGCCAAGAAGACGTCAGTGTGGGCGCTCCTCTTGAAGATTCACCAAATCCGCAAGGAGTTGATTCGCGACAACTGGCTCAGCTTGAATTGGCCAGTGCTCGCGATACTGCCATGAATTGGCTCCATAATCACTCCGCAAACAATCGTGATAGAGAAGATATAGCACAAGAAGCAATCTTATGTGCTTGGTTGGCTTTCGATCGATTTATAGGCGATAAGAAAGATTTCGATAAGTGGTTTGAGACTATTGTTCGCAACAAAACGACTGATTTCTGGCGCAAGGGACAGCGTGGCATACGCACCAGATCATTTGAAGATTTGGGACTGACCGAATCAACTTTTAGCCAAGATGGGTCAGTAGAATTTCCTGTTGTATACAGACAAGATCCGCCGTGGATGATAGATAATACCACTTCCTTTAGCGAAGAGTTCATAACCACTCGAGAGTCTCTTAAGCAAGCCCTAGAAACAATAGCTAACTGGCCGGTCGGTTTGGGGGATATTAGAGTCCTGGTATTGCATCGCTATTGGGGTATGACCCATAAACAAATAGCTGAAGAATTGAACATCAGCGTTAATGCCAGTAAAGCACGGCTCTTTCGCCTGGAAAGGCATTTAGCTAAAACTGCTGTTAACACCTCCCAAGCCCCTGAAACAACCGAATCAGAAGAAGGTGCAGGCTATGCGCCGAAGCAGCCTGATGGAAACTAGTGGCCGCCGCCAAAGCGGCGATCACGAGTCCGGAAAGCTTCTAGGACTTTATCCAGCTTGGTCTTGGTAAAATCTGGCCAATAAACTGGTTCAAAATAGAGTTCGGCATAGGTCGCTTGCCACGGCATTAGGCCGCTTAGTCTAACTTCTCCAGATGTACGGATTATTAAATCGGGGTTGGGATACAGTTGATCGCCCGTATCCAAATAGCTATCAAGTACCGTCTTGCCTTCGTGCCCATTAACGGCTGCTTCCAGGTTGGCCGCATCCAACTTCCCAGCTTTGGCATCCCTAACCATGGCTTTGGCAGCCCGCAAGATCTCGTCCTGTCCACCGTAGTCTAGTGCCAGGTTAAGTACGTGACGCTTATAAGTATGCGTCTTGGACGTGGCTTCGGCCAGTTTGTCGATCAAGATCTTGGGTAAACGGTCTTTGCGCCCCAAATGAACTATCCTGGTCTTATTTTGACCAGCATCTTTCAGATGCTGGTCAACCAAATCTACCAGCATTTTGGTTATAAACTTTAGTTCGGAGACTGGGCGGTGACGCCAATTATCGGTAGATAACCCCCAGAATGTTAGAGTATGTATACCAATTTCCCTCGCGTGGCGAGCAATCTCGATACCCCGCTTAGCTCCCCGCCGGTAACCCACGAAGACATCTACGTTCCTGGCCTTAGCCCAACGCGTATTGCCATCGGGAATAATGGCTAAGTGGTTTAGGGTAGCGGGTTTGGCTGGGGCTGAAACCGCTGGCTTCGCATGAGCAGAAGCTCTTTGCATGTTTGCCATTATATCAGTCTATATCTGCCTTATCTCCGCTTTCTTGGCGTCAGCCACTTCGGCGATTTTAGTCTTTAAATCGTCAGTCAATCGAGTTATCTGCTTATCTATTGCGTGGTAATCATCTTCGCCCAGTTGTTTGTCCTTTTGGGCTCTCTTGGCTTCGTTCAGCACCTCGTGGCGGATGTTGCGCAAGCTAATATAGCAAGCTTCTATCTTCTCGCCGATTTGCTTAACCATCTGTTCACGGCGTTCGGCCGTAAGCGGTGGCACGTTGATATGGATAACTTTGCCATCGTTAACCGGGTTAAAGCCCAGTTCCTTATTTTCACGAATAGCCTTTTCGATTGCCGAAAGCGTAGTTGGATCCCAGGGCGATATGCTCAAACTAGTAGCATCAGCCACAGTTATGGCTGCCAGTTGTTTGAGCATCATTTGCTGTCCATAAACGTCAACTTCTAACTCGTCAATCAAACTTGGGGTGGCCCGACCACTGCGGACGGTACGCAATTCCTCCAGCAAGAAATCGAAGGCTTTCTGCAGACGCGGTTGGGCTTTATCAGCCAGATTTGGACCCATTTATTTATCACCTATTTCGTAGCGGATGAAACGTTTGATCTCGATTTTTTCGCCCAACTTGGAAACCAGTTGGCTTAGCTTATCCTCAACCGATAGCTCGGGTTCGTGAATCGCAGGCTGCTTGAGCAAAGTAGACACATCATCCGTTTCAATAGCTGCAACTTGCATTGCTATCTCATGCACGAAGTTTTTAAAGTCCTCGGTACGAGCCACAAAGTCGGTCTCGCAGTTTACCTCGACAAGAGAGCCAATACGTCCCATATGCAGATACCCATCAACTAACCCGGCCTTAGCCTCTCTTTCTGCCCTCTTGGTGGCCGTGGCTAGGCCCTTCTTTCTCAGTAAGGTATGAGCCTGCTCTAGATCTCCCTTGGCCTCCAACAAGGCGGCTTTGGCGTCCATCATCCCCGCCCCTGTCGCCTGACGCAGTTGCTTAATTTGCTCTACCCCGGCAGATATAGGTCGCCTCGCGGCGGCCGAAACCGTGCGCCCGTCTGGGCGTTTTCTAATGGGGCGAGGATTTGGCGCTGGCAAGCTGTTCCTCCGCTTTTTTTGCCTCTATTTCTGGTTTATTCGTTGCTTCGATTTTTGGTGCTAGCTTCTTAGCCTGGTTACGACCACGCAGGGCTGCCTCAGCTAATAGATTACTGATCAGACCGACCGAGCTAACGGCATCATCATTGGCCGCAATCACATATTCAACCTGACTTGGATCGGCGTTGGTGTCCACTATGGCTATCACCGGTATGCCGAGCCGAGCGGCCTCTTTGATAGCTATCTGATTAGTAAGAGCATCGGCCACAAACACAGCTGCTGGTAATTTGGTCATCTGTTTTAGCCCGCCAAATGACGTATTTAATTTGATCAGATCTTCCCGAACCTCGCCAATTTCCCGCTTACTCATGCTTTCGGCCAGCTTGCCAGACTCCAAATTTTCTTCGGTTTCTCTGAGGAATTTAACCCGTTTGCCAATAGTGGCAAAGTTGGTTAATGTTCCGCCAAACCAGCGTTCGATAACGTAGGGCATCTTGGCGGTTGCGGCGGCGGCTTTAACACTGGGTCGCAGGTGCCTTTTGGTACCAACGAACAAAATTTGTTTCCCTTCGGCAGTGGTCTGTTCCACAAAATCAAGAGCCCGCTCCAATTGTTCAACTGTTTTGATCAAATCGATGATGTATATGCCCTGGCGCAGGCTGTGAATATAAGGCCTCATCTTGGGATTCCAGTGAGTAGAGCGGTGACCAAAGTGGGCACCTGCTTTCAGTAGTTCTCGAACGTCTATATCTGTAGTAGGCATGGTAATCCTTAACCGTTGCGCCGCTTGCCCCTGATAAACAGAGGAGGATTAACCTCACACGACGCTGTTTTATTTAACTAGAGAATAACGTTATCAGATATGTATCTAGTCTGCAACCGTCAGTCAGCTTTGACCAAGACCGTCCCAGTCGAAGTATTCAGTAATGTCTACGGGCGTTGCCGGGTCAAGATTAGATGCACCCCGATCGTCGCTATATTCGGCTAGCAAATCGTTCTCCCTGTCAGCATCCTTCTGGCCGGTTATTTCTTCGACCACGCCCTCAAGCGTATCCCCTTCACGTGGGTGGAGAAGCATTTTGTTGCCCTGTGCTTCCAGTTCACCATCTTTAAGCATACGCACTACGGCTTTTCTTGAGACAGAGAGAGGCTCAAAATCCTTATCCGTAAGCCTTTTCGCAAGCTCTACGGATCCAAGACTTGTAAGGACTGTGGTAGCAACCAGACTAGTAACAACTGCGCCTTGACGACGCTGTGCCTTAGTTCTGTGTAAGCGCTGAATGGATTTGCGCCGTGAGCTGGCTACTTCTTTCCTGCGAAACGCCTCTGGTATTTGATTGTTTACCGAGCGCGTATCTAGATGTTGAATGTCAGGATTTTTTTCCATAGAGGAACATTATTAGCATAAACGTTTTATATTGTCAACGTTATGGTATAGGTAACATTTGTTGATCAGTTAATCTTAAATCTGTATACTCTATCTGTTATGAAAATCGGCATCCACCCAGAGTGGAAGAAAACTACAGTAATCTGCAATGGTTGCGGCAACACCTTTGAGAGCCACTCTACAGTAGATAAAATTACCGTGGAGATTTGTTCTAATTGTCATCCTTTTTACACTGGTAAGCAGAAATTGGTAGATGTAGCTGGCCGGGTTGATAAATTCCGCGCCCGCCAAGAGGCCGCCAGCAAACGCGCACCCAAGGCCGTCAAACCCAAAATCATAAAAAAAACAGTAGATAAGAAATCTCCAACAGATCTCAAACAGTTAAGGCAGCAACTCGAACAAAAGAAGCCAGCGGTTGAAACCAAACACTAAATTAGCGATCAGCGTCTAGCGTTAAGCGTTTAAGCAACTGGACGCTATACCTTGCACGCTCTACGCTATCTATATGGACGAAGCCGAAACCAAATTACGCCAAGAGTATGAACAGCTAACCGAAAGGTTGAAGGATTCGGCGATTTTCAGTACCCCAGAAGGGGGAAAGCTGGCCAAGAGGCAATCCGAGCTATCCTCTACTCTCGATTTGCTCGGCCGCTACAAAAAATTAGAGCAGAAACAGCAAGAAACTAATAGACTGGCCAGTGGAAATGACGAACTGGCCGAACTTGCCAAAGAAGAGCTGCCGCAGCTGGGAAAAGACCTTGCAGAGCTTAAAAAACAGCTAGATGAGACTCTTGAACCCCGAGATCCGCGAGAAGATAAAAACGCGATTATAGAAATTCGCGCCGGCGCCGGTGGCAATGAAGCTTCATTATTCGCCGGTGATCTTTACCGTATGTATATGCGGTTCGCCGAGCGGCAAGGCTGGAAAGTTGAATTAATATCAGAGAGTCCATCCGAAGTTGGTGGCTTTAAGGAAATAGTCTTCCAAATCAAGGGCAGTGGGGCCTTTGGTCAGCTAAAATATGAGTTTGGCGTTCACCGGGTGCAACGAATCCCTAGCACAGAATCATCTGGCCGTGTCCACACCTCAACCGCTACCGTAGCCGTTCTAGCAGAAGCCGAGGAAACCGATATCCAGATTAACCCGGCCGATCTACGGATTGATGTCTTCCGTTCCAGCGGTCCCGGTGGTCAATCTGTAAATACTACCGATTCGGCCGTCCGGATTACCCACACTCCGACAGGCCTTGTGGTAACTTGTCAGGACGAACGATCTCAGCTGAAGAATCGAGAGAAAGCTATGGGGCTATTGCGGGCGCGTTTACTGGCGGCCGAAATTGAAAAGGAACAAAAAACCCGAGCCACAGAACGCCGTTCTCAAATTGGCACTGGCGACCGAAGTGAAAAGATTCGTACCTACAATTTCCCCCAGGATCGCCTGACCGATCACCGCATCAAGCTCAACTTGCACAACTTACCAAATGTATTAGACGGCGACATCGGTGAATTAATAGCCAAGTTGCAATCAGCCGCTAAGTCTTAAGCTAGCGGCACCAGTTGACGTAACCATCTAGGCAAAGTGTGTTTCTTGAAGAATTCATGCTGTTCTGGGGCGTCCAATGAAAAAGGGCCCTCCCCTTCCGTCCACATCCCTCTAACCCCGTCGAGCTTCGGTTTTTCATAATTCATCTTAACGATGCCGTGGTATTCAACCTTGCTCCCAGTCTTTTTTTCGATTTGGAAAGTTAACAACGTTCCGCTGCCATCCGCCCACGCTTCTACTTCCAGCCCAATAATTTCTTGTGAATCATCCACCGGAACTTCGAGTTCGTACGTATTCTGCCCGTTAGCTAATTGCGTAACCAATTGATCCAAGATTTCTTCGGCACTCCTATGATCCCCAACAATTTCTGGTACGGCCTGGCCCAATTCCTCTTTCACGATGATAAGTCTACAAACTAAGCTTCACGCGAACTGTCTTCGCAAATAAGCACTCGCGAATTCTATATGCAGTCTCTGTAACCGCCCTCTCATCAAGAGGAGACTCTGGATCGGCATTCTCGAAACCCTCAGGACTTATAAACCCGGATACGATATCTTTTAACTCCATTGCTCCTAGGGTTGTCGGTGTTTCTTTTGGTCTGACTCCTTCAGCAACCAGTAATTCGAACCGATTAGCATCTGACATACCTATACGTACGGTTAAATCCATGTCGGTATCTGAGGTACGAATATCTTTGTACTCGCCGTCTATGGGTGCCAATTCCCAGCGTAGGCTAAGAATGTCCTCCGGATTAAGCTGTTTCTTTTGCAATACGTTCTCCACCACTTCTACACAAGCTGAATAGATTTCGGTAGTATCCACTACCTCAGATGAAGCAACCGTTTCAGGTCCACCCTCAACACTATCTTGTGACACCATGCCTCCGAATTAGGTCTTTAAACTACCATATTCCCCTGTTTCGGTCAAAGAACGGTTAGAATGATAGTGATGATTGAGACAACCGGGCAAGCACTAAAAAGCACCGAGCGGAGATTGAAGCAAGCCGGTATCGGCAGTGCGCGGCTAGATGCTTTGATCCTACTAGAACAAGCAACTGGCAAACATCGTTCTCAGCTAATTGCGCATCCAGACGTTAAATTAAATACGCGATCGCGGATTATTTTTAACGGATTGGTAAAACGGCGAGTCAGGCATGAGCCGATAGCTTACATTTTGGGTTATAAAGAATTTTATGGCCTCAAGTTCAAAGTGACATCCGATGTACTGATCCCCCGGCCTGAAACCGAAGCCATAGTTGAACTGGCACTGGATATAAATTTAAAACGAGTCAGTCTATTGGATGTTGGAACTGGAGCCGGTGCAATTGTGGTGGCAATAGCCAAGCAACGTCCAGCTTGGAAAATCGTGGCCAGCGATATTTCGGCCAAAGCATTGAGAATAGCCAAAATTAATGCCAATTCAAATGGTGTCGAAGTCGATTATAAAAGATCGGATCTTTTGGCTGCTATCGAGAGTAAGTTAAATATTATTACTGCTAACCTACCTTATGTGCGCGATCGGGCGGAACTGTCGCTCGAAGGTCAACGCGAGCCAGCGGTTGCCCTTTTTGGAGGTAAAGATGGCCTGGATATCTATCGACGGCTTATGGCAGCCGTCCCCAAATACTTAACCACGGACGGCTATTTGATTATTGAAGCTGATCCCCGGCAGCATCTGGCCCTAACCCAAATTGCGGCAAACAACCAGTTGCAACTGATTCGAACCCAGGACTATGCCCTAGCTTTCCGGCAGCACCTCGAGCGTAACTGAAACTTCCGACTCTTGGCCACTTCTCAAAATAGTTAAACGAATAGTTTCGCCGGCTTGAAACTTATTAATTAAGGTTGCCAAGCTGCGACGGCGGGTTATGTCTTCGTCATTTACTTTGGTGATAATATCTTTTTCCTGAAGGCCGGCTTTGGCGGCTGGACTGCCCGATAAGATAGCCGGTTGGCCTTGGTTGCCAATAACATAGGCACCCTGGTCAACCGCTAAATCGTTATCTTTGGCAATATCGCGGTCAATATTTACATAGCGCACTCCAATGTAGGCTTTTTCCAACCGACCAGTACGTTCAATGCTGGCGATACCTGGTTTGGCCTGATTGATGGGAATGGCAAAACCAATATTTTCCCCATCACCGGCTACGGCGGTATTGATGGCAATCACTTTGCCCTCAATATTGACCAGGGGGCCACCAGAATTACCAGGGTTGATGGCCGCATCAGTTTGAAAGAGATCCTGTAACCGTTCGGCCTCTGTGGCACCCTCAGCTATCACTGGGCGGCCCAGACCAGAAATAATACCCGAGGTCACCGTGTTATCAAGTTCACCCAGAGCATTGCCAATGGCCACCACCCGCTGGCCCACTACCACTTGGTCAGAATCGCCCAAGACTGATGGCTTTAAATCAGTAGCGTTGATTTTAATGTAGGCTAAGTCATTAAAAGGATCGCGGGCAATTACCGTAGCATCAGCAAATTCGCGGTTATCGCTGGTAAAGACCGTGATCTTGGTGGGGTTTTCCCCGACCACATGCTTATTGGTTAGAATCAGACCGCTCGAGCTAATAATAATGCCGCTACCTGCCCCGACTTCCTGGCTGGTCGTTCGACCGAATAAATCAAGCCGAGCTTCTTCGGTAACAATGCTAACCACGCTTGGCCCGAGCTCGCTGGCTACGTCGATGATGGCCGAGCTTTCCTCCAATACTACCTGGCGCGAACGGTCGGTAACCAACGAGAAATAGTCGTTAATGGCGTAGATGGCAATAATCCCGCCTATCATTCCACCGATCAAGCCGACTACCAGCGGGCGCGCCCAGCCGGGTGGTTTGAATCTGCGAGATGATGGAGATTTGATAGGATCAGCCATAATTTAAAGTCGCATGTCCCATTGGGAACCAAAAATTAGCACCGCACACAGTCCAAACCCCAGCACCACATATTCCACCAATCGTCGTTTACCGAGCTTTGCGCGCGTATGATCCAGGTACATACTACCAAAAATGTATCCTACCAAACCGATTACCAGCGGTGCCTGTGGTACCAGCAGGCGCTGATTGAAAAAGGAGTAGACAATCAACCAGTGCCAAAACAGCCAACTTGCTTCGGCCACCAACAGTCCCCAAGCTAAAGTAATGATGGCGTGGGTGCGCTCGTGGTGAGCGCTCAGCAAGTGATCGGCCGCCACTAGTGCTATTCCCCAGGCCAAGATAATAACGGCGGCCGCCGGCATACGCCGCGCCAATAAAAAGACTACCCACAAACCAATTATTTGACAGAAGCCGGATTGAACCGCCACGCTAACGTGACCAGTCAATGGTTTAAGCACGGCTAGCCATAGGTAATAGATTGCCGCGGTAGTTACTTGGATCAATAGGTCGTGATTGAAAATTACCATTAGGGAAACGGCTGAAACCCCTACTACTATATCCAGGGCACCATCACGCAGATTACGCAGCCAGAGTTTGCGGCCTCCGCGGGCGATCTGCCATTTACTAACCGCTAGCAGTCCAAAGGCCGCCAGCCCCAGGCCAACTTTAATCAGCAGGATTATACCGATTACCAAAAATAGATTGGGTAACCAGACAGTTAGTAAGCGTTTGCTTAATTTGGCTTTTACCATATTACAACTGCTCCTCGCTATCGCTTCCAATAATCAAGGTGATGTCACTGCCCATGTCGGCTTCAGCAGCTGGTGGTACCGATTTAACTCCGAATCTTTTTTGCAAGTAATTGAGAGTATATCGCTTTCGGCCATCGGTGCGATCATGCAGTATCGTTTGCTGATAATCTCGGGCAGCGGCATTATCAACTCTGACTACCAAATAGCCTAGGCTACGCAATAATTCTGCCGTCTGCTCGCCCAATCCAGAACGTGAGGTGCCGTTAAGAACTGTTATCCTGGCGGCTTCCCGGTGCAAATAGCCATCGGGCATCAGATGACGAACGTAGTTTTTGAGCTGGGAAAAATCGCCACTCCGCGGTACCAGGGCCGAAATGCTGTTGATGGTCTGGGTAGCCAAATAATTTTCTGGCGAGTTATCTAATACCGCTCGCTGGACGCGCCCATTATCGACTTCTTTGCCCATCTCGGCCAGCTTCATAACATCATCCACGCTGATATTGGTCCGTACATGATCGCCGATGGCAGACAATAGACCGTTGATTTTAAGGGGATTTAATAAGGTACCCAGGCTAAGCGCTTTATCCTTAAGCGCGACCAGTAGCTGTTGTTGCCGTGATCCACGGTCAAAATCGTTGGTGGTATGACGGGAACGGGCAAACTTTAGCGCCGTATTCCCATCCAAATGATGCTGACCAGCCGCGATTGAAAATGGCTCAAATCCTGATAGGTCCTCGTCGGGATAGGCCGGATCATTAATGGCTTGTTTCACTTCCAATTCTATCCCGCCCACGGTGTTAACGGCTTGGCGAAAACCCTCAAAGTCCAATCGAGTATAGTAATGAATCGGCACCCCCAGATGAAAGGAGATAGTATCCATCAGTAGCCGAGGGCCGCCCCCAGGATAGTCATAGTCTTCACCGTACACATGAGCGGCATTAATCTTATTGGCACCATAATCACCAATCTGGAGATATAAATCGCGAGGTATGGTGAGCATAGTCACATCTTTGGATAGCGGATCGAGGCTAATCACCATAATCGAGTCGGACAGGTTACCGGCCACATGCTGCTGCCCGCCGATACCAATCAGTAGTATATTAATTCGCCCATCGCCCTCGATGTTTAGCTGGCTAGGATCAACATCCTGGTTGATAGCTGCCGCTCCCTCATCTCGAACAATAATTTTATTCGCTGTTAGGGTAAATCGGGCGCCCAACAACGTAACCACCAATAGCACCCCAGCAGCAGTAGACATGATTAGGAGTTTGGCCCGGCTGCGTCCCCTCCACCAGCGTTGCCAGCGATTGCCGGGGAAACTAGATAACCGCCTAGGTGTAAGGTTACCTTGATGGACGTCGAAATTAGTGCGTAGATTATGGACAGAATTACCGCTGATGCTGAATTTTCTTCTCAGCCAGCGGACGGGTCCCCCACTTGTTTTTTGCATACTCGGTGCGTAGTATAACGGAGACAAATCAGGTGGTAAAGTCGGCTGAGCTTATATATACTGAGTACTGATTTTTGCTGATATCTGATGGACAAAAAACCCACAACAACCGGTCAAAAGGTGGTTAAACAGCGGCGATTACGGACGCTAAAGATTCTCGGCAGCTGGCTACTGGCACTACTTGTAGCGCTGGCCCTCCAACGTTTTGTATTTCAGTCATACCAAGTATTTGGCCAGTCGATGGAGCCCACCCTTAGCCAGGGGGACTACCTAATTATCTCTAAAGTTGGCCCGACTTGGGCTGGATTGCGCAACCACTACTTTGTGCCCGAACGCGGCGACATAGTTGTAGTTGATAATCCCCTGGAGGATAACCGCCTGATCAAGCGGGTAATTGGCCTACCGGGAGAGCGAATAACTGTCGGCGATGGCCAGGTACGAGTGTTTAACCGCGAAAATCGCGAAGGTTTTGATCCCTACCAAAAGCTAGGCCTTAAACCCACCAACGCATCCGGTCAGCTAAGCCTGGTGGTACCCGAGCGCCACGTATTTTTGATTGGTGATAACCGCGAAAGCGGTGGTAGCCTTGATTCACGCAATGATTTGGGACCAGTCCCAGCAGAAGACATTTTGGGCAAGTTGGTACTCAGGCTGTGGCCCTTTTCAAAAGTCGATAATTTTTAGGCGGCGTCAGTGGTAACCAAACAGCAGCTTATGGAATCGGCCATAGCGGTGCTGGAGCATAATAAACGAGGTAACCATACCATTCCCTCATCCACTCTTTATCCCCACCAATGGCTGTGGGATTCTTGTTTTATCGCTATTGGCTTGGCGCAGGTTGATGCGCACCGGGCGGCCAAGGAGCTACTATCTTTATTCCGCGGCCAATGGCGAAATGGCATGTTGCCCCACATTATCTTTAGTGACAGCCCACGCTACTGGTATGGGCCCGAATTCTGGCAAGCCCATACTTCTCGAGCGGCGCCATTAAATATTGATACTTCGGGTATGACCCAGCCGCCGATGCCGGCCATTGCTGCGGTTTACGTAGCCAAGCACCTACCGAGTCAAACCGCCAGGCGTTTTTTGCAAACCCTTTACCCAAAATTGGTCGCCTATCATCGATGGATATATGAGGAAAGAGACCCGGATGATAGCGGCCTGGCAGTTTTGGTTAGTCCCTGGGAATGCGGGCTGGATAATACCCCACCATGGACCTTAGCGCTAAAATCTAGTCAGCATCCCACCGCCAGTTTAGATGCCTGGTGGCTGAAAACCCGCCGGCGTCTGTGGCAAGACGCCACTAGAGTACCAATTGACCAGCGCACCAGCGACCGGGAAAATCTGCAGCTTCGAGCCCGCGCCCTCAGCTTCCGCCGTCGTCGTTACGACAGCCGCCTGCAAATCCTACGCAGCCGTGTGCTGGTAGAAGATTTGGTCTTTAATAGCCTGCTGATAGCTGCCAATCGAGCTCTAAAACACATCGCAACTGCCATTGGCGCTACCTTGCCGGGTAATTTAGTTGGGGCAATGCATAAAACCACCTCGTCACTTGAACTACTATGGGATAAAGCTAGTGGCGAATATTATTCTCGTAATTATCGTTCTAAGCGTTTGCTTAAACTATCTTCAATCGCCGCCTTCATGCCCTTATTTGCCGGCAGTATAGATAAAGAGCGAGCAGCTGAGTTGGTAAAGCAACTGCACGATCCCCAACGTTGGCGGCTGGCCTACCCAGTACCGTCGGCTCCGCTGAATTCTCCCCTATTCAATGACAAGCGTTACTGGCAGGGTCCAACTTGGCTCAATACCAACTGGCTGATCAGCAAGGGTTTGGCCAATTATGGTTACCATGTTGAGGCCGAGGCTATTATTTCCAACTCCATCCAGTTGGTAGAGAGGGCCGGCTTTTGGGAATACTTTTCGCCGCTGACAGGCGAGGGCTATGGTACCGACAACTTTTCCTGGACGGCGGCCCTGACAATTGACTT
>CAZRIY010000008.1:0-41815 GCA_964600295.1 uncultured Candidatus Saccharibacteria bacterium | reverse complement strand
CCCGGCGGGTAATCAAATCTTTCAGGCGGCCGGGGGTACCGATGATTATTTGGGGATGGCGGCGCAGATTGCTAATTTGCCGGCCTATCGGTAGACCACCGACGCAGACGGCTGTATAGATATTCAGGTTTTTGCCTAGCATGTAAATATGTTCTTCGATTTGCTGGGCTAATTCCCGAATTGGGGCAACTACCAGCATTTGCTGGTTTGGGACTTGCGCTAAACGCTGGATGGCTGGGATTACAAAAGCGGCGGTTTTGCCACTGCCGGTATCGGCCAGACCCAGAACGTCCTTGCCCGCCAAAATGGCCGGGATGGCTAGATCCTGGATGGGGGTTGGCACCTCATAGCCGGCGGCTACAATATTAGCAGCCAGGGCTGGCATAAGCTCAAAATCGGCAAAGCTGTGCTTGGGCCTAAATTCCTGGGCCGGGGCCATTACTCTAGCTTGGTTAACAAACCGGCTGGGATTGATATAAGTAGCTCGCCGTGGCGAGCGGCTTGGCCCGCGGGGGCGCGGGCGATGTGGTCGATTATAGTGGCTGCCTCCACGATGGGGGGCAGAGTTATGGTTATAACTCATTTTGAATACCTCTGTTTAATTCTCGTTTTGCGCGTGAACAGCGAGAATTAATGTTGGGACCTAAACTCGGTATTCAAAAGCACAGCCTCTAACTGTAACAGATCGGGGGCAAGCCACCTAATGACAAATTGCAGCCATGTTGGAGTTATGAAGTTTGGGCACTTTGCAGCTGCCAGGGTGTGATTTTAGGATTTTGGGCTAGTTTAAGATTCAACCGACATTGAACCAGATTTACCCCTGTTTTTCTAGGTATCCCAGGTGAAGTTTCGACCGAAGTGCCCGTATTCAGCAGTGATAGCAAAGCTAGGTTCGCGCAATTTCAGAAACTCAATTATTCCTTTTGGCGTAAGGTCGTATTCCCGAATTGGCATGTGTTTGCCATCAATCACAGCCTCGGAATGCACGGGCTGGGCAATACCAATGGCGTAGGCTAGATGAGTAAACACCTCATTGGCCCTGTGCTTTTTAAGATAATCTACGGCAATTTTGCGTGCCATATAGGCAGCCGAACGATCTACTTTGGTGGCATCCTTACCAGAATAGGCACCACCACCTACCGGGATATGGGGACCGTAATTATCCACCATCAATTTGCGGCCGGTTAAGCCGGTATCAGCCGTAAACCCGCCGATTTTCCACTCTCCGGCAGGATTGGCAACAATCATCGGCTTATCGCCCGCTTTATCCTTAAGCCAAGCCTTTATGATGTGTTTAAGTTCGACCGAAGTAGCATTTTGAAAACTAGCCACGATGCCCTTAATGCGGCCGTCTTCTAGAGTGATTTGGGTTTTTCCGTCGTAAGGATGTAGGGCGTAGATGGTTTGGTTCAAGTCGCGGGCCAGATGATATTCAAGCGGGGTCAGCGAAGGAGATTCACTGGTGGCATAGCCGACCATGATACCTTGGTCTCCGGCCCCGCCGGTGTCCACACCGCTGGCGATCTCGGTGCTTTGCGCCTCTATGTTAACGATAATTTTGTATCCATCTGGTAGAAAAACTTGGGCAATCTGCTTTATATCGAGATTGGCTTTGGACGTAACTTCGCCCATGATTACTATCTGTCCGTGGCCGCCCATGGTTTCGACTGCAACACGGCTGTAGGGGTCTTGAGACAGAGCGGCGTCGAGGATGGAATCGGAAATTTGATCGCAAATTTTATCTGGATGTTTGGGCGAAACTGATTCGGCAGTTTTTAACATAAAAAAATATCCTTCCTGCGTATAGCGAGAAAGGATAGAGCTGTATCTTTCCCGCTACCGGGCTGGATTTGGCACCTTACTTTTCAGCAGGTTGCCGGCGGTTCATGGGGCCAGTTCCCTTCCCGCGCTCTTGATATTAATGATGTGATTTCAGCGTATCAGTTTAACCTCTGTTTTTCTATAGTTAGAGAAAGCGGGTGGCTGCGACAAAAAGCAGGACTACTAAGCCGAGCATGCGGCGGAACGGGCTGGCGCCGCTGATAATTTCTAAGATGGCCCAAATGATAATAGCGGTGGTGCCCAGGCTGCTAATGATGGTGTGGGCGGTTCCGTGGGTAAAACGGCTGGCAATTATCGCGGCCAGCCAGACCAGGAGCGCGACATTGGGCGTCTGCCACATAGCAATTCGTCCATGTCTATCACAGAAAAACCCACGCCAGTTCATATACTCATATTAGCGTAGAGCGTGCAGCGCATAGCGTTTAGCGCTTGGCCAGCCTGCGGAGAGTCTCGCCATATTCTTTGGTAAACTCCTCCATAAACTTAGCCAACTTTACATCCACAATTGTTACCTTGTTTGGCAGCGATACATTGACTTCAACCATATCGCCAACCTTGAGACCCCTGGCTTCAAGCTCACGCTTGGGAATGGTTACACCGGCTGAAGAACCGATTTTGATTACTTTCTGCGTCATAATTTATCTTTGGTTAGATTATAATAAATTTATAATGTTCAGTATTTATTAGTCAATACTAATATATGGTGGTTTTTGGGCTGGTCAAGTAGTAGAAATTGGTTAGGCTGCGTCTGTGAAAAAAAAGAACCAATTTCACTACCGGATTACAGGTTTAGGCTTTGAAGACTTGGGAGTTTTCGTGAGCCGGTTGATCGACTTTAAGTCCAAAATCTACGCCGGCCTTGGCACTTTTAACGTCTTTGTGGTCTACCTGAAGAGATGTAACTTCCTGAGTAAAATCGGTATTGGTGCCTTCGAAGCGGATATTGTCACCGACTTTTAGGCTGGCGCCTTTGGCTAGCTTAATGACAGCCGCCATGGCTTGATCGTAATAATGGGTTACCTTGCCAATTGGTTTTTCCGCTTTTTCTGCCATAATTTCCCCTTCCTTTTATGCGCTTAAGAACTGGAGTAGATCGTATACCAGGTAGGCCGGCCAAAGGATAGATTTGAACATGGCTACCACAAAAGTGTAGAACGATTCGATGGAACCCCAGTAATAAATCAGCGCACCGATAAAACCCATGCACCAGAAACCGCTGGCGCTGCCTTTACCCATTCCGTACGAGTGCTTACCCCAGTCTTTTTTATCGCCTGACTTCGTCATGACTAAATTATAGCGTAAAGCGCCTAGCGTATAGAGTTTGGGGTACGAAATAATCAGAGCTTAGTTAGCGGAGTTTTTTGTAGAGGGTGCCGGTAAGGACCAGCACCAGTAAACCGGAAAGAAATAAAATCCAGGGATTTTGCTGGAGCCAATCGATTTGCTCCAGCAGCTTGGATAACCCGGAAAAGGTGGCGATAGCACCAACCGAGGCTAGCAAGCCGAATAATAGCGGAAAGCGGTGGAAGACGGCGCTACGGCCGTGGCGAAATTTTTTAAATTCCTGCCGAATTTCCTTTTGGATTATTTTAACAATTTTATCTGGGTGCATTCTCTTCCTCCGGGAAATTTTCGCCCGGCTGCCAGCCATCACCCTCTTCGATAACATAAAGCTCGCCATTTTCGATTCGTCCGAAGACAGAGTGCAACTTTATAACGAGGTCTTCTTTGGGTATCGGTGATTGGTGCCGGTGAACCTGTCGAATGGGACCGGGTAGGTATCGCTCACGACCTGCAGCGCCATAATCAGGAAAAACGATATTAAGTGTTTCTTCGTGGTCTGGCATGGTGAATTCTGGTCCGGTTTCGCTCATGACTTTGATTATATCAAGCGACGGGCTGTTTATTCCCTGTCTTGCAATAAGCCGTCGCGCAGCGCCAGTAAGTCGGCTCGCTTAAACGGACTATTAATAAAGATGGCTAGTGGGCTAAAGTTGCGCTGAATACCCTTGATGGCGGCTTCGACATCTTTCTGCCCGCGGGCACCGACCACAAACAGAATTCTGGGTTTGTGATAGTAAATATTTTCGAGGCCTAGCTCATCGGCTAGGGCAAGCCGTAAACTTCTAGTGGATTTATCGTGAAGGATTTTGAGGTGCGACTTGAGTAAATCCATCTCGTATCGATTATCTGGCATTAGATGGTTTTCGTATTTGGCCAAATACATTAATCGTGAACCGCGCAGCACAAGGCCATCGGGCACAAAGAGCGGGATATTGCCTAGGCGTTTTGAGATTCTGGCCGTTAGTTCGTGGGTTTCTTGGGGGCTGCTAATTTGGTACTGCCCGTACTCGGGGTGAGACCTTAAATGTGCATAAGCCAAGAGGTTATATAGCTCGCCGTTGATTTGCTGACGCAACTCTTTGTTACTAAGAGAGGTACTGACATTAATGGTGGGATCGATTGAATTGGCTTTCAACAATTGGTTTACAGATTGACAAAACTCCTTATCTAGACCGAGTTGCGTAAACTTGCCAATGGTATTGGCTTGGGGGGGGTGCCAGCTCGCCGTCGGGGTCTAGGGCGGTATGTAGATTATCAGGCGTGGGTTGAGAATCGGGTGACATGGCTTAGTACCAGTGGTGGCGTTGCCAAAAAGCCCAGGCAATAGAGGGATTGCCGTAGCGCTCGGCGATGTAACTAATCCCCCACTCCAGCTGACCTTTAAGGCTTTGATCGGGAATTTTGCGACAAGGCAAAGCTTGGGGAATGCCGCAGGCGCCGCTGGAACGGTTGCGGGCGGCTGGGTTCCAGCCCGATTCGGCGTGCCACAGCTTGTATAGGGCGTTCCAGTGCTGATCACCAAACCTGGCGGCGTTCATTGATCTACCCAGGGCCTGGGCTTCTGTTAAAGGATCGCCAACATCAAAATATGGCGGCAAGCTGGTGGGTGCGACTGGTGCGGTAGGAACTGGCTCGACCGGGATAGAGTGAACGGTGGTTAAGGGTTTGTGCCGGGTGGGTTTGACGGTTTTGGTTTTGTTCTCGGGTAGTTCCAGATTGATAATTGAGGCATGACGTTCGAAGAATGAAGTTTGGCTGTGCTTGATGCCGGTCGCAATTGCGTTACAGATACCAACGAATAGGAGGAAAAACATGCCAATAACCAATAACATTTGGCGTCGATCCCTATATTGCCAAATCGAAGACAGCCGGAATGACAAACCGCCATAAATAGCGGCCGCCACCGGCTCCAAACGATTGCTATATAACAGTCTCTCTAACTTCATCTTCACCTATCATGCCACAAAATATGGCTTTGTCTAGGGAAAAGCTTTGGTATGCTACGCTAAAGACGATGAAAAAGGTGGTTGATCACTTCACACGAGTTGATCCGATGCTAGCGCCGTTGATTGCGGCCGGCTTTGCCCATACCTCCCCTATCCAGCTTCGCCAGCCGGTTAAAGCCGATCTTTACTTTGCCGAGCTGGCCGAATCGGTGATGAGTCAGCAGCTGTCTATCAAAGCCGCGGCCACCATTTGGAAACGCTTCGTGGAGCTACTGGGTGGCAAAGTCACGCCGGAGACGATTTTAAAGCATACGCCGGAAACGCTGCGCACTGTGGGGGTTTCCCGCCAAAAGTCTGGCTATTTACTGGCAATGGCCGAAGGAGTGCGTAGCGGGCGGGTAAAACTGGATCACTTAAATGAAATGAGTGATGAGCAAGTGATTGAGGAATTGACCAAGCTCAAGGGTGTGGGCGCGTGGACGGCCGAGATGTTTTTGATGTTCAGTCTGGGGCGTCCGGATGTTTTCTCGTACTTAGACTTGGGTTTGCTCAAGGCTTTTGAACAAGTTTACAAGCTAGCCAATCCCACCCGCGAGGTAATGGAACCGATTGTGACCAACTGGAAACCATATCGAACTTACGCCGCTTTAGCGCTATGGCATTCCCGGGATAGTTAGCTAGCTAAAATCTTAGGCTTTGGTCCAGCTCGAGCGAATCAAATTATCGACTTCTTCGGGCGACATCTTCATGTCCGAATGCTTCTCTGCTAGATGCCCAGCCGTGGCTTCTTTGATCTTGGCTAGAGCCTCGTCATCGTTTTCGGCTTCGACAGTGAAACTTTCTGGTTCGTGACCTTGAGAGCAGGTAAAGGTGTAAGTCATTATTCCCCCTTAAACTTAGCTATTACTTTAAGCCTACTCCCCCTGTGGGCGCATAACAATCGAGCAGGTTGTTTACTTGAGTTTACTGTCGAAGTTAAGGACTTTCCAGACATCGTTTTCTTTTACCAAGTTAACAATAAATTCGTAGGTTTTATTATCACTCCCGGCAATTTCATAGGTAACCTTGGCGATCGAGGATTGACCAGTTTCGCCGGCAATTTCTTTGCCAGTAATTTTTTCGGTAGTGTTTAGTATCGGCCCAACCTGCTCAACAATTGTCGCAAATTCCTCGGCCGTGACAGTTCGCTTGGCATCGGTCGAGAACAGCTCATATGCGGCGGCGGGCTGACTTGCCTGGATACTATCAACAAAACGGTTACTAACCGCCACCGGCTCTTTGGTGGCGCTATTTACAAACAGCACTAGGATTAGGAAGAGTGCCACTACCCCAATAACCACATAGAGAAGGATTTTTTTGATACTGCGTTTGGGTTTAGTCCCGGTGCTTGTGGAAGGGCTGGATGCTGGTTTTTCGGCGTCGGCCATGGCTTAAATCTCCTATTACTGTTAACCAAATAGAATTGTGAGATTTCTCACGACTCTACTCATTATTTTACTCTGATTGTGAAGCGAAGTATTGCTACCCCCGATCGTATTCGCGGCGGCGGACCTCGCCCTCATCAATACCAAAATGGTGGGCAATTTCGTGCCAGACGGTATTTTTGACGATTTGTCTGATGGTTTTGGGATCTCCGCCAGCTGCCCATTCGATGGGCCGGCGGAAAATGGTGATTTTGTCTGGCAACACTAGGCTGTAATTACTCCCCCGCTTGGTTTGGGGGATCCCCTCGTATAATCCAAACAAAGTCGAACCAGGCTTTACTCTACCGCGACCCAGCTGCTGGGGTGTGGGTTCGTCTTCAATGGTAATAACCACGTTATTGAGTTTAGCGGTGAACTTAGCCGGTATGGCATCTACGCCCGCAGCCACCAATTTTTCAAATTCTGCTCGGTCCATAAGCTAATTATACGAGGTTGATGCTTCTTCAAATATCAAAGCCGGTTTAATATCTCAAGAAACAGGGTGATCCATCTATTATCCGTTAGACGGATCACCCTTGGACGTGCTTATCAGCCTTAGCCTGCCTGTTATGCAGGTAAGACTCGACGTGTTCAACGAAACTTAGTTTCGCTGCTTCTTCGGAAAGGACTCCTTCCTCGCTAGACCATCCGCAGGGGTCACAGGCTGCAAAATGCCACTCATCCTCTTGCCAAAGCTTTAGCCTATGCCTTTTATACGACAGGGCTCGTAGCCAGCGCGGAGCTAGCTGTTCCAATTCAGAAGCCACTGCCTGGGCTTTTAGCTTGGCGGTGTAGCGGTTTATGCTATCGGCTGAGGATGGAGCAAAAATAGCCAGTGCCCTAGCTATTCGGATAGCTCGATCTATCGAGATGAGCTTTAGCTTCAGGACATCGGCAATGCGGTTTGGCTCTTTGGCCAATCTCAGTAGGTCAACCCAGCGAAAATGGTGTTGTTTGCGAGCCGCAATTAACAACTCACGCAGTGGTCGCATTAGTACCAAAGAATCGCGCTGTTGCTGCAAGCTATGCATTACGCTGGGTGGATAGTGCCAGCGTGCATTACCGTGTGAATCGCGGCGTAGTTCGGCCGTGTCCGCGAATTTGTTCAGACGGTGGCGTACCCAGTTATCCGAACGCTGCAAAACTACCGTCAATTCGTTGGCGGTTTTCCATCCCTCGGCCTGGCTTAAATATTGCATTTCGGGTTCTAGCCAAGCAAATACCTCCGGCGGATAGTGGGCAGCCACCTTACCGGAAGCCGGCTGCCAGCGTAGTTGAGACTGAATCCCCCATAGCTCCAGCCGTCGACTGACCCACTCGCGGTCTACGTTCAACTGCTGTGCCAGCTGATTGATGGTTAGCCACCTTTCAGCTGGTGGATACTCTCGCGCCATTTGGCGCAGTCTTTCCAACAGCGTGGGCGGATAGTATTCAGCCACCCGGCCAATCTTGCTCATTCGCTTCTCGGGTTTAACACCGAGGATGGCCAGGCGGTTTCGTATCCACACCGTGGACCGGTGAGTTGCCTTGGCCAGCTGATCTAGCGTTAGCCACTGGCTCTCAGCCGGATGAACACGCGCTTCCTGCTCAAGCAGATCACGCAGCGCCTCTAAGCAGTCTGTTGGATACATCAAACGGTAGACGTTGTTGCTAGCTTTGCGACGGAGTGGCTGGTATCCGGTAAGCGGTATGCGGCGCTTGACCCATTGCCAGTCCTTGCCAAGCTCACGCGCCATTCGTCCGACAGTAAACAATCGTCGGGACCGGGGTTTGGGCATGTTCACCTCCTAGTTCGACTCGGGTTCGATACGCGAAAGCCAAGACAGCACCAAGCTGCGGGCGTTTTGATGCGAGTAACCGTGCTGGCGGACCAACTGTTGCAGGTACTCCTTGAGTTCCAGCCAGCTAGTTACAACAGCATAACCACCCTTCAGCTCGGCTATTTGCAGTTGAACCTCGCGCTTCTCTTCGGCCGATAGCTTGGTGTAGCGCTGGGACACGATCCGCTCCTTGGCAAGGATGCCTAGGCGGTCGATCTCGATTACAGTACCGGGGCCGGCAGACAGAGTTAGCCCGCGGTAGCTGTAGATGTAAATGCTGGTCAAAAACTCCGGGCTGATGGTTAGCTGCACGAAGTAACCTTGCGGGTAAGTTTGTGAAAGAGCATCGGACATGAGTGCTCCCTTCCGAGACTACGTCCAGTAGGCTTATTATCAGGGATTAGCGGTTAGCACTCAAGCTAAACCATTTTGACTAATATCTGGCAAGCCGATTGGAGACGACTCTGATGGTAGAATCTGAATATGGCTACCACTAACGAATCATGGATCCATTACCAGGCGGCGCTTAAGGTTGCTAGAATCCTCAACGGCCGCAAATTCGAAGCTTATTTAATTGGGGGTGCGGTTCGCGATCTACTACTGGGTCGAATACCCAAAGATTTTGACTTGGTCACCAATGCCGAACCAGAGCAGATTCTCGAATTGCCTGAGCTAAAACAAGCCATTCGCTTGGATCCGGCTCAGGCTTTTGGCGTTACCAAGGTAAAGGTGCCACTAGAGATCCGTGGCGCCCACTTTGAGGGTGAAGTAGAAGTAGCCAGCTATCGCCGGGATATTGAGGCCCATCTGGGGCGCAAAGCTACCAAGATTGAGTTTGCCCACCTGGAAGACGACGTTGTTCGCCGTGATTATACGGTTAATGCTCTGGCCCTGGATCTGGCCAACGATTATCTAGTTGACGAAGTTGGGGGTCTGGAAGATCTTGATAAACGGCTGCTGCGCTTTATTGGCGCGCCGAGCGTGCGCATCCAAGAAGACCCGCTGAGGATTATCCGCGGCATCCGACTAAAGAACCAGCTGGATTTTATCTATGATTTTGACACCAGCGAAGCCATCAAGGCTGCAGTAGCCGCCGGTCACGTTGAATCCATTGCAGTAGAGCGACTGGCCGAGGAATTGACGCGGATGTTAGTCAATCCCCACCGAGCCCGGGCGCTTGAAGACCTGGCCGAGTTTGGCATCTTGAAGAGGATATTGCCGGAGGTGGCTATAACGAAAGGGGTACTCCAGCCCCCCCAGTTTCACAGTGAGGGCGATGTTTGGGCCCATACCTTGCTGGCGCTACAGCAGTTGGATGATAATCCTAGCCCTCGTTTAGCCTGGGCTACATTGCTGCACGATATAGGTAAACCGCCCACCTTTGCCAGTGCCGAAGAAACCGGTGATCGCATTCGTTTTAGTCAGCACTATTCGGTGGGGGCAGACCTGGCCACCAAACTGCTAACACGTCTACGTTTTTCCAAGCGATTAACTGCTGATATTAGCTGGATGATCGACCATCACATGGGAATTGATGATCTACCCAAGATGCGCCCCGGCCGCCAGAACCAAGTTCTGGCTCACCCGGCGTTTGCCGATTTGTTCGCGTTGCACAAAGCCGATGCCCAGGCTTCATGGCGGCTATTGCCTGGCGCCATGATTGATAAGTCTGCGCCTGATTTCCCCGCCATTGAGCAGTTGTGGACTGATTGGCGGCAAAACCAGCACAAGCCCCAGCCCTCGCTGAAGCAAGATTTGGGCATTGACGGCGCCTGGTTGATGCGTGAATTCAAACTGGGGAACGGTCCCGAGCTGGGAGCTGTCCTTGCTAAACTGAATGAAGCCTACCTAGATGGCGAAATTAAAGACGCCACCGCAGCCAAGACCTTGGTACAACAATTACTCAGCCGTCAGCGGTCAGGCTAGGGCGCTCCGGCTTCGGTCCAGTTAATGGTGACGTTGGTTTTATTGGTTTCGTTATCGCGGGTGATACCGAGTTTGAGATCCTCGTCGTCAACCTCACCGGCTTTGGTGTAAGTGCGGGCTAGGTAGACATCGCTACTGGAGTTATCATTGGTTAAATTCCAGCCCTTGGCTTTGAGCTGGCTGTCGAAAAAGACGGCTACCTTGTCTCGGTCGTCATCGGTCACGAGAAAAATGAATATACCATCGTGGAAGGTGGCGTCTTTATCGCCAAAATGGGTAATATCGGCGCTAGGATACTCGGGCAGCCCGGCTTGTTTATAGGACGCAGGATAATCGCTAATCTGCTTCAGAGTCTCGCCTATTTCCTCGGCAGCTTCGGGATGTTTGCGCAAATAGTTGGCACCGATTAGAACGCCGACAATCCCGAGCAAGGTAATAGCAGCGACGATAACCAGGATGATGATAGCTACTTTGGGTACGCGTGGCGTGGAATCGGCCACAGCGGTTTTGCTGGGCGCAGTTTTGGGCTTGGGAGTTTTGGGGTTAACTTTGGCCATTAAAACCTCTTATTGTTTAGTATACACACTGCTAACGGCTGATCCACTTGCCGCCGCCCAAATTACGAACTTTGCCCGAAATTTCCATCAGCGTAATGACGTGGTTGAACTTAGTGGCTTCCCAACCGCTACGGGCAATCAGCTCTTCGCTATCGGTTACATTGGCCCCTAACAGCTCTAAAATTACGGCTTCTTCGGCGCTGGCGACCGTGGGTTTGTCGCCCGCCAGCTTACCCAATAGGTATAACGGATTGGGCGGAGTAGCGATTTCGACTAGCAGCTTGGGATAAGTTTTATGACGCCGGTTGAGTTGCTTGATTAACATAAGTAATTATGGTAAAAAGTATTGACAAAGCATTAGTATTATGTAACTATACTACAATACCAAATCTGGTAGGCACCTTTTAGTATATCCCGCACCCTTCCACTTGAACACCTGGAGGGGTGTGGAATCCCTTCAACCCTTCTGCGTCCTCCTTGGTGGGGACTAATACCGAATAGGTATATGACTCTTAATGTGGTTTCACCTCATGAGTCATTTTAGTCAGGAAGGCGTTGAAGGGTAAAAAGACCTCAAGGAAACCCCACCCCCTTGAGGTCTTTTTATTGGAGCACTTCGGTATACGGTTCTAGTTTGGCATCTTGGATGAAACGATCGATAGCCTCTACTGCATAGCTTAAAATAACCGGCAATCGCTTTCGTTCGTCGGGATTAAAGTTGGCCAGGACAAAATTGGTGTCATCGACTCGATCTGCGCTCTCATTAGCAATGCCAATACGAATCCGTGTGAAGCCATCGCCCACAGCCTTTATTATTGATTCCACGCCGTTGTGACCGGCGCTGCTGCCACCCTCGCGGATGCGCATCGTGCCGAACGGTAGGGCTAGCTCGTCGTAGATTACTGCCAGATCAACTGGAGTCAGTTTATAAAAATTGACCAAACTAGCGACTGCTTGTCCACTGTTATTCATGAAGCCTTGGGGTTTGACCAACAGGGCATGGACATCCGAGTCTGGAGTTAGCAGCTCGGTGATTAGGGACCCAGATCGCTTATCCTGACTAAAAGCTAGGGATTTTTGGGTGGCAAAATGATCTAGAGCTAACCAGCCGGCGTTGTGGCGGTTTCGCGAGTGTTCTGTCCCAGGATTACCGAGTCCGACGATCAGTTTCATTGTTTTGCCTATGTTTGGACCTGAATATAAGACTAATCGGAGTGCCGCTAAAATCAAAGGCTTGGCGCAGCTGTGCCTCCAAGTAACGCTTGTAAGACCAGTGCAGCCAGTCTGTTCCGGAGCCAAAAATTGTAAAGGTTGGCGGCTCGGTCCCGGTTTGGGTAACGTAATTCAGTTTGGGTCGGTGGTTTTTTAAGCCTGCCGGAGGATGATTGGCCACCGCTCGCTCGAGCACTGGATTGAGCTGGCTGGTTTTGACTTTAGTTCGATGATGGTCGATAACAGAGGGCACTATGCCTAAAATTTTGGCCGTATTAAGCCCGGTTTCGGCCGAGACGAAAACCAGGGGGGCCCACCACACATATGCAAAATCGTTGGCCAGCTGTTGCTCGAGCTGCAATCGCTGGGTTTCCTTATCCTCAACCAAATCCCACTTGTTAACAACCAGAATCAATCCCCGGCCGCTATCTGCCGCTAGTCCGGCGATTTTCTGATCCAAGCTCACGCCCGGCTCGGTAGCATCCAGCACTACCACCACCACGTCGCTGGTAGTAATTGCCCGCAGGCTGCGCAGATAACTAAACTGTTCAATGCCGCGACGGGCACCTGGTCGACGAATACCGCCGGTATCGGTTACTTCTAGATTTTGCCCGCCGGTTTTAATGGTGGCTAAGTTTAGGTCGCGGGTGGTACCGGCGCCCCCGGAGACTACGGCCTTAGCTCCAGTTAAGCGATTAAACAGGGCAGATTTGCCAACATTGGGACGGCCAATAATCGCTAGCCGCTGGTCAGCCACAGCCGGTGGCCGCGTTTTGGTCACATATGAGCTAATGGCTGCCAGAATATCCTCGATACCAAGGGCATGGGCTGCCGAAGCCGGAATAATCAAATCAATCCCTAGCGCGCGCCAAGCATCAGCATTGTAGCCAGCTTTATCGCTCTTATTGGCCACCAATATCACAGGACGCCCGGTTTTAAGAGCAGATTTGGCGATTTGGCGATCGGACTGGGTCGGGATAATAGTACCGTCTACTACTACCATGATGACATCGGCGGCCGTCTTGGCATCCTCGACTTGTGTTTGGACGCTGGCGGCGACATCCTTGGCCAATGGATCTGTCGTACGCTCACTGGCAAAAGCTGCACCGGCGGTATCAACCAGCCAAAAAGACTTTCCGTCCCAGACCACTGGTGCCTGCAGCACATCGCGCGTGGTTCCGGCTTCTTTGGCAACAATCGCCCTTGGTTCCCCAATTAAGCGATTAAACAGGGCAGATTTGCCAACATTGGGACGGCCAATAATCGCTACCAGGGGCAGGCTTTGTCTCATCTCTAGGCTAGTATACGGCTTGCTAGTTTATTGAGCTACAAATCGACTGCTTGATTGGTGTCGCCGGCTTTAGCTGGTGGTTTGTCACCCACTCGTTTATCGGTTTTGACCCGAATCGGACGGGATTTAAGCGAATTAACGGCTTGCTCAATTTCATTGGCCTCGCGAACGGCCGGTTTGTCGTCAGGTTTATCATCTTCCAGGCTAGCGTCCTCGCCAATTAGTTCTTTAATGGTTTGAACGACATCCTCAAGCGTAATCTGCGATTTTACTAGGTACTTGTTGACGCCCAGCTGCTCGCCACGCAGCTGATCGCTCTTTTGGCTGAGGGCAGTTAGCATAATTACTTTGGTTTGTTTGGTGGCAGGCGTGGAACGCAGAATATCTAGTACATCGAAGCCGCTAATTTTGGGCATCATGATGTCGAGCAGGATCAAATGGGGTTTTTCGCGAACGGCTACGGCAAGTGCTTCCTCTCCATCGGAAGCCGTCACTACCTGGTAGTTTTCGGCAGACAGACGGGCGGCGTAGATTTCGCGCAGGTTAATATCGTCTTCGACCAATAAAATCTTAGCCATTTTGCCCTATTCTACTCTATCGCCAGTTTGACTAGCAACCGCGCTAACCGTAGACTGCCGCGGTGTTTGGATTAGCATGGTCTGGGCTTGTTCGTAATCTAAACGCGGCAAAGTGAAGTGAAAATGGGTACCCTGCCCGAGCTTACTGGTGATCCAAATTCGACCCTGATACATCTCAATAATAGCCCGACTAATGTAGAGCCCTAAACCGGTGCCGCCGATATTGCGGGTTTGGCTGTAATCGAGGCGGTAAAATTTTTGGAAGAGGTGCGGGATGTCCTCGCGGGCAATACCCAGGCCGGTATCGTGCACTCCCACTTCGACTTGCTTGGGATTGCCATCCAGAGTTACCGTGACTTCGCCCGAACTGGTAAATTTAATGGCGTTGTCGATCAGATTAATCAAGACTTCGCGGATACGCTCTGGATCAACCAAGCAATAAAATAAAGGGTTAAGATTTTTATTGGTGGTGGCTTGTGGCCCGGCCTGAAAAGTCAGCTTCAAACCCTTATGCTGAGCTTTCAAACCAATCTCGCTAATGACTTGATTGATAAGGTTGCCGATTTCTACCGGTTCGGGGTGATTGGGCAGCTTACCTTCCTCGATCCGGGTGGTAGCCAGCAGATCTTGGAACAGCTTACCCAAGTGTTCGGTTGACTCTTGGGCTTTGAGCAAGTACATACGGGCCTTATCGTCGATGCGAGCAACTTTGGTATTGAGCGCCAGGGCCACATAACCCTCAACAGCCGCCAAGGGAGTGCGCATTTCGTGGCTGGCAGTCGAAATAAATTCATTGCGTTGGCGTTCGACAGCTTTAACCTGACTGATATCGCGGAATACACCGATTAGCCCGTTTATCTGCCCGTCATCACCAAAAATTGGCGAGACTAATAGGGACAGCGTTATCCGCTTACCGCTTCTGGTAGTCAGCAGAATGTCATCGCGTAAAACTGCCTTCTGGCCGGTCAAGGCTTGGGCAAAAGGGCTGGTGGTTTCATCTAGGGGTTGGTGTTCCTCGTTTGCCAACGGTATGACTAGCTTGTAATCCAGCCCGTTGGCCTCTTCTTCATCCCAGCCGGTTAGTTTAACCCCGGCCGGATTGAGTAACTGGATGCGCAGCTGGGGATTTAGCACCATTACACCATCGGCAATATGACGTAGTACCAGTTCCGACTTTAATTGTTCTACGGTCAGTTGGGGACCAGTGGAACCACCGCTATTTTCGGTTCGCAAGCGAGTGTGGTGGGTGTGCCACAGCCAAAAACCCAATGCTCCGGTTATATAAGTGATAAGTAGCGAGATCAAGCTGTTGGTGAGCGCCGGTAGACTAAGCTGGCGGCTAAAGGCATCACCGGTAAAATAGAGCGTTGTCAGGCCCAATAATGCTAGGGGCACGCTGGGGCGAAAAATGCCCATGCCCAGCACCACCAGCAGCCAGAGGGCGTAATATGGCGAACGTAACCCGCCAGTAGCCACCAGCACCACTGAGATATTGGCTACCAGCAGTGTGGCTCCAATTAGAGAAGCCCCCACCAACGAACGGCGCTTAATAAACGGGTATAAAAAGAGCATGTACAGTAAGTGGACCGCAGCAATCATGGTGGTATATACGGCAGCCCCTAACGCCGGCGTATCACCAAGCTGAGATATCCCCATATAAACACCGGCCAAGATGATATTGGCAAAACAGTTTACGACATTAAATAGCTTGTAGGCTTTTGTTTGAACTGGAAGCATAAACCCTTACGCTTACTCCGACTAAGTATGACAGAGGGCGGCGGCGGATTGCAATCTGATTGTCGCTAGGTCAACTCTGGTTGTTTGGTGACCCCACGGGGATTCGAACCCTAGCCGCCACAGTGAAGTAGACCTTTTACGATGGGCTCGCACGCTCGCTGATTAAAAATTATTGTATCTCGCCGGTGTATTTGGCGATGACCACCAGCCGACCGTCATAGTTACCACCCAGGGTACAACTATATAGCGTTAGGATCGGCTCCATAGATAATTCTTCGATGCTTTGTTGGTTGGGGCTAACAGTCAGGGTCTTGTCAATTCGGTATTTATGGGCTTTGCCCTCTTTAAAAACTAGTAACTCATCACCAGTTTTGAGCTTATCAATATTAAATAATATTGACTGTTCTTTGACTGCCAAGGGATTAAAACTCCATTTAAACCGGTGAGCCGTTAAAATAAAATTACCGATGCCAGGACCACCAATGTGCGGATGCCGGTGCCAGACGCCTTTATCTAGCACTGTCTGATCACCTTCAAAATATTCGGCCTTTAGCCCGATTTTGGGGATAACCAATAAGTTCTGTTGCGGCTGATTACTGACTAGCTGATTAATCTGGCGATCGTTAGCGGCCTGCGGCCAAAAATTTAAAAATAAAACGACCGCAATTGTTCCTAGGCCAGCCATTACTAAACCAAAGAAACTAATTTTCAGCCACCGGTGCGGTTCGGCCATTTGTAGACTTAAAGGCATGGTTAACTAATCGAGTGCTGTTTCAGGCGGTACAGACCAAAACTGCCACTGGCTATGGTGAGGGCGCTCAGCCAAAGGACAAAGTAAAGATTATCCCCAGTATCAGCTAGGGCGCCTGGGTTAATTAGAGCAGTCGAAAAGCCAGCCGAGGCCGTGAGCCCGGTAATGACCCAATAGTCCTGACCCTCAATATTAGCCACACTTACATTAGAGTCTTCCACGGTTAAGTATTCTAAGTTAGCGCAATCTTTGTTGGCGGCAGCCAGGCTAGTGGCAGTTGGGCAGTAGCCAACAGCGTTATGGCCATCAAGTTTAGGGACGTATAGCGAGTGACTGCCGCTGGCACCCTCAGCACTGGCTACTCCATCAATGAAAGCTTTGCCAGCCGCCAGATCTGAGTCGCCGTCTACTCCGCTCCAGTCTCGGTCTTGGGTCATATTGGCTGTTAGATCGGCCAGCGGTGTGCCACCGGCTAGCTGCAGCTGTAAGTTAGCGGAGGCGGTACGTTCTACCCCCTCATCGGTATCGGTAACACTGACCCCGCTGGCTTTATCTATCACTTCTAAATCAGAATCTAAGCCGGTGATATGTTGAAAATAAGTTTGGGTTAGTTGGGAAACAAAGACATCACTATCACCGTTGGAGGTGCGGCTGTCCATCCCGGCTCCGGGATCAAAATCTACCGTGTCAGTGAAATTACCCACGTTGTATATACTGTCAGTTTGATCAATAGCTGTTCCCCGTACTGCATCCCCACCCGTTCCGCCGCCCCAAGTTTGGGCATACAGGTAGGCACCACTGCTGCCGAGTTTGGTGATATAGGCATCGCTAGTGCCACCACTGGTACGATTATCGACATTAGCGCTCGGATCAAAATCAACGGTGGATTGGAATATACCACCGATGTAAACGTTGCCAACTGGATCAAGTAATACTGACAATGCTTGCTCCGTGCTCGTCCCGCCCCAGGTTTTGGCATACAAATAATTCCCAGTGCTATCGAGCTTGGTCACAAAAGCATCAGTGCTACCATTACTAATGCGGTTGTCTGTTCCAGCACCGGGATCAAAATCTACAGTGGTAGAAAATTCTCCCGCGATATAAATATTATCGGCTTGATCAGCTATTATTGCCCGAGCCTCCTCCTCGCCGGTTCCGCCCCAGGTTTTGGCATATAAATAGTTACCAGCACTATCGAGCTTAGTTATAAAGGCATCGCCAGCGCCACCGCTGGTACGATTATCTACCCCAGCGCTCGGATCAAAGTCAACGGTTGCAGCGAATTCTCCGGCGATATAAATATCATCGGCTTGATCCAACGCTACTGAAAATCCCGTTTCCGCACCAGTCCCGCCCCACGTTTTAGCATATATATAATCACCAGCGCTATCGAGCTTGGTTACAAAAGCATCACCACCGCCGTTACTGGTGCGGTTATCTGTTCCAGCTCCGAGATCAAAATCGATGGTGGCAGCATATCCTCCGGCGATATAAACATCATTGCCCTGGTCCACACTCACTGCCCGCACTAGGTCCGATCCGGTTCCGCCCCAGATTTTGGCATATAAATTATTGCCAGCGCTGTCGAGTTTGCTTACGAAGGCATCAAAGCTACCATTACTGGTGCGGTTGTCTACGCCGGCGCCGGGATCAAAATCGACTGTGGCTTGGAATCTCCCACCCACATAAACGTTGTTACTTTGATCAACCGCTACCGAATAAATCTCGTCCGACCCGGTCCCGCCCCACGTTCTGGTGTACAAATAATTACCAGCGCTGTCGAGTTTGCTTACGAAGGCATCAATGGCTCCATTACTGGTGCGGTTGTCTACTCCGGCTCCGGGATCAAAATCAACGGTGTTACTAAACCGCCCACCTACGTAAAAGTTACCAGCTTGGTCAATAGCTACTGAATTTGCAAGGTCATTACCCGTCCCGCCCCACGTTTTGGCATAGCCATGGCCGACCTCTATTCGTTCGGCTTTGGTCGTGGTGGGTAAAAGAGTCAAGGTTAATAAAGACATAGCAGCCAGGATGTGCAGACTGCCGGATATATATTTAGGTATGGTGTGCCTCAGAGTTTTTCAAACTTCTTTTCATTTATATATGAGTGCTTATGCCTATTTAACCCCAACTGACCACCCACAGTCAAAAGGAGATTGGATCGTGAATTAAATCACCGGGTACGATATATTCCTGTGCGTGAAGCTTGATTATCTGGACCTAAGCTTAGAATTCTTGGATGAATCACAAAATGCCAGTTCCAAGATGAAGCAGCATTCCGTGGTGACCCCACGGGGATTCGAACCCCGGTTACCAGGCTGAGAACCTGGCGTCCTAACCACTAGACGATGGGGCCTTGCCCCAAAATGCTAACAGGTTTCATAATTTTAGACTACATTAGATCAAGACTTGTTTGCTAACTGCGCCAGCCCCGTCATATAATTAGATCAAATAACTTAACTTTAAGGGGAAAACGATGGTAGATACGCCCGTACAATCAGAGAAACCGACCCAGACCGCTCCAGCCGCAAAAACCGCTGGCGGACTGGAGGGCTGGTTAGCCAACTATTTAGTAAGCAAAGCACCTTTTCAAATTCCGCCCAATGGACGGGAATGGATTGTTAAAGCCGCCCCTTGGATCGATCTAATACTTCTAATCCTGTTACTACCCGCCATCTTGGCTATTTTCTCGCTGGGTAGTTTGGTGGGAGTATTCGCTCCGGCCGTCGGCGTAGCCATTGGTCCGCTCTACTATCTCGCCCTAATAGTGCTATTGGTCCAGGCGGTAGTTATGGCAGTGGCTTTACCCGGCTTATTCAAGCGTAAGCGTAGTGCCTGGAAGCTACTTTTTTGGGCCACAGTTGTTAGTATTGTCTACGGTTTGGTTGGCTGGGTGGGCACGCCAACTGCCGTCGGTAGCCTACTTTGGTCTCTGATATCGGCAGTTATCTCGCTATACGTTCTGTTTCAAGTTCGCGACCACTACCGCGCCTAAGTAGCCTTGGCTCCAGACATTACTTGAGCCAGCAAGCCAACCAGCTTGCTAGGTGTGATGTCGGCTTTGATCAAATAGCCGTCGGCTTCTGCCTCAAGCGCGCGCCGCGATTCTTCGTCTTGGGCGAGGTTGGTTAAAATCACCACCCGGGTATTGCCAAGTCCCTTGCCATCGGATCCTCGCAGTTTCTCCAAGACTTCGATGCCGGTCATTTCCGGAATCATGATATCAATCAGCATCAAATCATAATGTTTAGTGGTGGCCTTGGTGTATCCGTCCTTACCATCATAGGCCACATCTACGTTGTAACCCGCCTTAGTTAGGACATGCTGGTACATGTCGACTATAAATGGATCATCCTCGATAAAGAGAATGGTTTTTGATCCAGCCATGGACCCCCTTAATTAGCTTATTACTTGGTTCGGTTGGCTTACGCCCTATTTTAGCGTAAACCGGTAGCAAGAAACCAAATGTTGAACCGACATCGGGTTGAGACTTCACCCATATGGATCCTCCATGCGCCTCAACAATCGATTTTGACATATATAATCCCAGCCCTGTACCCCGATGGCTGGCTCGTGTACGGTGCGACCGGTAGAACTTAGTAAATAATTTATCGATAGCATTAACTGGAATACCAACTCCTTGATCAACCACGGTTGTCTCTACCATATCGTTATTTTGGTGAACCTCAACGGTAATGGTGGTCCCTCGTTCACTATATTTTATGGCGTTATCAACAATGTTGGTAACGACCTCGATAATACTACTGCGATCAGCCGCTACTGGCGGTAAAGCTGCCGGCAAGTTCAAGCTGAGATTTTTGCCTTGCAACTGGGCTTTTTGGGTCAAATCTACGCATATATTTTTGACCAAATCCAGCCAATCTAGAGCCTCGATCTTAAGGTTGAGGTCACCATGTTCGATTTGGGAAACTTGAAGAATGTTATTAATAAAACCTGAAAGCTGTGAGGCCGAGATAGTAAGTTTTCGCATGAATTCCTGATGTTCTGGGGTCAGCTTGTCTCCCAACTCATTCGTCAAGATTTCCAAGTAGCCGCGAATAACGGTAACCGGTGTCCTCAATTCGTGAGCAGCTAGGGCCACGAAGTCCACCTTCATATCCTCTACCTCCTGAGCCTCGGTACGGTCATTAAAAGTAATCAGGGTCCGGATGCCGTTGGGATCAGCCCCCTGATACAGCGCATCGGCATCGATCGAGCGAGTTTTACCGTCTTTGGCTTTAAGGCGTGTGCCCTCCCACATTTTAGAATTGATGTCGCTACCTTCTACGGCAATTAACCAATCATTAATAACTAATGTATTACCTCGCAACAAAGGCAACACCTGACTTAATGGCCGACCAGCAGCTTCCTCTAGGCTGAAGCCGGTAATTTTGGCAGCGGCTTTATTAAATAGAACAATGCGGGTGTCTTTGTCTAAGGCTAAAACACCGTCCTTGATCGAGTTGATAACGTTTCTTAGTCTGGCTGCTTCGGCCGTTACTATGGCGGTTTCGGTCTGGGAGCGAGAGGATAACTCTTCTAGACGGTCGCTGATTTTGTTAAGCGCTGGTACGAGTAGGTTAAAAACACCACTTAAACGTGTGCCTGTATGGTGAGAGTAATTACGTTCCGACAGGGCCGTTAGATGCTCATTAATCCGGCTGACTGAGCGGACGGTGGCAAAATAGACAACGTATGAAGTAACTAAGCTGACGCTTAAGGCGGCCGCCAAACTCAATAATAGGCTGACTTCGGTTGTCAAATTCAGGGGGCCCGAGAGCAACCACCAAGTACCGACAGCGGTTGGGATTGGCAACAGACTAATTGCCAACATGGCGACCAATGATCGCCAGAGATAACGCCGCAGGGGCTTGACCATGCCCTAAGCATAGGCAATTTAGGGTTTAGGGTCTAGAGTTTAGGTTCTAGTAAGAGATGGCGCGGCCGGCTGGCACCATAGCAAACCAGGTTGTACCGATGTTTAGCAAGATATCTTTACCATCCTCGCCCAGTAGACGCAGCTGGCCGCCAGGAGAATCCTTGCTCCAAGTGCCCTTTATAGCGATACCATCGCGAAAGACAACGGCTTCACCGCTGCCAATGGTATTCATCACCGCATAATTACCCGAGTATGACGTTGCCATGGGGATAACCACCAAGTTTTTAACCGAAATATGTTCCCCACTGTCCCGGTCTATATCTGGAGCGCCGGCGATAAAGCGCAAGTAGCGATTACCCGGTCCATCGTAACGGAATTGCGAGGTATAGGTCGGCCCGGAGAAATCCATGGTAATAACGGTATTGGTTGGGGCCGGGGACGGTTTTTCCTTGCGGACCCTGGCATAGGAAGTGAAGCTGCTTTTGGTATAACCTAGCTCGGTGGCGGTGCTATCTATTTTATCGAAAGAGCTATAAAGATTGTGGGGTGCGGCTCTATCCCCTACCCTGTAGCAACCCTGGGAAAAAACCAGGCAGTTGATGCTTTTGGCGTGGCGCTGGGTTACTAGCCCCAGGGCGTCGGCGCTGCCACCGGCGTGGATGATATGGGCATCAAAGCCGGTAGCCCAATCCAAATAATATGGACGCAGACTGCGTACCGGGCCGATGTTACTGGGCCTGGTTTCCTGGTAAAGAGCCAAAAAACGCGTAATTCCACCCTCGGCTACTGCTTCAAAAACTATACCGGCTTGATTAACCGATGATTGGGGGCGGGCATCGGGGCTGTTTTCAATCATAATGGCGGTGACGGGGCGATCAGCCAGAGCAATCGGCACCTTAACGCCGGTTAGTGGTGACTGCCGGGTGGTTTCCTCTTTCTTGGCGGCCAATCTAACGGCCGCACCCGGTCTGTCGTAATAGATATTCTGCAAAAAATTGGTGTAGAACATCAAGAAGCCCGCACCAGCGGATAGCAAGGCGACGGCTAAGTGGCGCCAATGGCTATGTAAGTAAATCTTGAAGCGATCAATCAGACGCGGTTTGGGTAAAAATTGCTGCATCGATATGGTTGAATTCAAGTTGTTAGTTTAGAGGATCCCCACCGCCCGATCAAGCCTGGAGAGAGTACGCTCTTTGCCGATTACGGCTAGGGTTTCAAATAAACCTGGGGCGGCGGTTTTGCCGGTAATTGCGATACGAATTGATTGAAATAATTTGCCGGGTTTGACGCCCAGCTCTTCCGTTAGCTTGCGTAGCCTATGTTCGAGTTCGGCTTGGCTAAAATCGCTACTTCCCAGTATTTTTATAGTTTCTACCAACCAGTCCTTAACGGAATTCGGTTCGGCCTGTTTGGCCAACAATTTTGAATCAAGCTTTGGATCGGTAAAAAAGAAATCGGTTAAATCCGCTAATTCGGATAGATATCGCAATCGTTCGTGTACTAATTTTAGTACCGATTCCTTGTATTTGGCATCGAATTTTACAGCTTGCGGGGGCCAAAAAGTATCCACCTTCCCGAATAAGTCACCAACCGACAGCTTGCGGATGTAGATGCCGTTGAGCCAATTCAACCTTTCGGGGTCGAAGACCCCCGGGCTTTTATTGGTCTTGTCCAAGCTAAAGACTTTTTTTAGTTGATCGATGGTAAAAATTTCCTCTTCGGTACCAGGATGCCAGCCCAGTAACACTAGAAAATTAATGATGGCTTCGGGCAAATAACCCAGTTTTTTGTACTCTAGTGCCGGCAAGGCCCCATGACGTTTGCTGAGTTTGGCTTTATCAGTACCCAAAACTGCGGGCAAGTGCGAATATTCTGGTGACTCCCAACCAAAAGCCGCATAGACTTGCAGGTGCTTCGGTGTAGATGCCAAAAACTCATCTCCGCGCAATACGTGACTGATTTCCATCAAATGGTCGTCTATCACGTTGGCAAAGTTATAGGTTGGATAGCCGTCGGATTTAATAGCCACAAAGTCATCCAACTCACTGTTTTGCCAGGTCTGTAGACCGTGAACCGCATCTTCCCACTGGGTTTGGCCAGCGGTGTCGATTTTGAAGCGCAGCACATGTGGCTGCTTGGGATCACCCTCCGTTTTCAGCATGTCTGGACGAACTCTGAACGGCTGCTTGGCCTTCTCGGACTGGGCGCGCAATTTTGCCAGCTCCACCGGGCTGGTCCAATCGCGGTACATCCTACCCTCTTTGACCAACTGTTCGGAATGCTGGGCGTAAGTATCCAGCCTTTCCGACTGCCGGTAGGGCTGATGTTTACCACCTTGTTGCGGCCCTTCATCAGGCGCTAACCCCAACCACTCCAGGGCTTCAAAAATGTGGGTCTCAGCTACTGCAACCTTGCGCTTAGTATCGGTATCTTCAAAACGCAAAATAAAGATGCCATTGTTCTTCTTGGCCCAAAGCCAATTAAATAAGGCAGTCCTAAGGTTACCCAGGTGCTGCAGCCCCGTCGGACTGGGCGCAAACCGAACGCGAACTTTTGTCATCTACTTATATTAAAGATCTGGGCGGCTAGAGGCTAGTGGCCATGTGCAGGATTTGGACGCTGGGGAGTTGGGTATTACCTTCGATGGCATAAAGCACGCCGTTGTTAATCCAGGCGGCATTGTTGCCGTTGTAGACATAAATCGTTAAACCATTTTCCTGAAAGGTTAGGTAGTTTTTAGATTTTTTGAGGACGTAATTCTCCACCAAAGTGGCGGGATCCCAATCAGTTTGGCGCTGGGTGAGGGTCAAAAAACTGTTCTCGTTTTTGGAATCTAAACGAATTACAATCTGGCCGCTGCTGTAGGCTACCGGGCCGCTGAATTCATAGCCAGCTGGTCGATAGCGAGGTAGTTGGCCATCAATACCTGCCCGGGCCGCAGCTACCTTGACCGCCAGGCTGGGTACATTTAAATAAGTGACGTAGCCGGCCAGCACCAGCACTGTTAGGGTAACAGCCACACTAGCTACTAGCCTCGGACGCGAGCTTAGGGCTCGACTAAACCGTTTAAACGGATGTTTACGAGAAGCCGGGCCATAAACATCTGGCACTGTTGAAGCGGCGTGTTCGGGCTCTTGATTAGGAACACTTGAGTGTTCGGCGCTGACGGCGTAAGTATGGTGGGGCGACATAGCCCGCCCCTTATGAGTACGTGTGTGTTGGTCATGCTTCTTATGGACACCCGGGGGTGTATCATGAACGGTCTTGAACTTACCGATTTTGGGATGGCGGCTGATTGCAGCCGCTCGTTGGTGTCTGCCCGCTAGTTTATCGGTATAGCCCGCTAAACTGCTTGTGGATGACGTCTCAACGGCTTTAGTCGGGACAGCGGGGCGCCTAACACCATGGATGGATTGGGCTGGGCGATGAGCTGCGCCCGCGGATGGCTGGTCTTTGGTTAGATCAAGTAAATTGTGCTTGGCGGGGTGTGGTTTGGGGGCTGGGTTAACAGGAGTTGTTTTAGCAGCGGTTGGCATCAACTCACCGCAATTGGCGCAGTAGTGCTTGTGATTGATAGTGACCTGTTCTTTTTTTCCGCAGTTCGGGCATTGCACGGCTTAGCTCCCAAATTCTTATGCTTGTTTCAATCATAGACCAGCAGGTAGCAGCTATGCAATTTGATTGCGGTGATTGGCCCGGTAAACATGCCAAATAAAGCGGGGTATGGCCAATTGACGCCTGATGCGGCGGGGATCAATTAGCAGCCGCCACAGCCATTCCAAACCCCTGTTTTGCATAAACAATGGGGCTTTTTTAACTTTGCCGCCGAACAAAGCGTAATCAAAGGTTCCGCCCTCGCCAATCAAAAAACCGTGACGAAGCTGCTTAGTCAACTCGGCTATTAATAATTCTTGGCGCGGAAAGCCTAGGCCAACCAGGGTAATATCTGGGCAAAGCTGCTGCAACTGCTTGAGTAATTGGGATTGCTGCTGGGGGCTAAAGTAACCGGTCTTGGGATCGCGGCCGGCGAATGTGCCAACAATCCGGATACCTGGAATTTTACTTTCCAAGTAGGCTTTGGTATCTGTGATTGAACCGGTTTGGGGCGAACCCACCAATAATACGCTGCGGCCAGCCCGCGCCGCGGCCTCTAGTAGCGACCAACTGAAGTTGGTTCCCCACGAATGGTTGGGCAGTATTAGATGAAGTTCCAGCGGTTGGAAGATAATTTTGGCTAGGCTGGTTATAACTTCCCACCAACGGTGCCCGGTCTTTTGCTGGAAATAAGCCGCCCAGTTGAGCGAAACTCCATCGGGTAAAGCCAGGTAAGCTTGGTTGAGTACGCGGGCAATTCCCGGGTCGCGGCTGGCTGCCTCCACCTGCTCGATATGGGGCTTGACGATGTAGCGAGCACCCGGGTCAGAGGTTCCCACGGTGTCGATTAGATGATCAATGGCTTGGCTAATGCCCAAATTATCGACCTCGATATCAAGGATCTTAAGCTTGGGGAAACTATTCTGAAGCGACATGGCGCCTGCCTGCTTGCTTTACGATTAATTTAATCCTATCTCCGAATACCGAGCGATCAAATTTGGCGGCCTGAGCTACCAAATCTGGTGGGTAGAACTCCAAGCCCTCAAAATACTCGAGCGCTTGGTTTAAAGCTTGCGCGGTTTGTTCGTGGAAGAGCACGCCAGTTTTGCCTGGCACCACGGTTTCGGTCAAACCGCCCTTACCATAGGCGATGACTGGTGTGCCGCTGGCCATGGCTTCAACCGGAGCGATACCAAAATCTTCCTCACTGGGGAAGATTAAACCTTTAGCTTGGGAAAGTAATTGACTCATCCTGGGCTGGTCAACATAGCCGATTAATTTGACATTATGATTAGCTAATTTTTGTAAACGCTGTTGATCTGGACCCTCACCCATCACCAATAGTTTACGACCACTTAGATTGAAAGCGGTGATTACTAAATCTAGCTTCTTATATGCCGTAAGCATACTGGCGGTAATATAGAAATCTTGTTTAGCGGTTTTAGCGATTGGACTAAAAGACGAGGTATCTACCGGCGGATAAATAACTTCCGACTCTTGGTGGTAATAACGCTCAATTCTATCGGCCACCGTCTGCGAATTAGCGATCCATAAGTTGACACCCTTGTTGCCCTTGAGGTCCCAACGCTTTATGCGATTCCTGATCAGTCTGCCCACCCAGCGTTGGAGGGGATCGATTCGCTGCTCTCCCAAATATTTGGCTCCATAATCCCAGGCAAAGCGCATCGGAGAATGACAGTAACAAATGTGGTAGGTATTGTCCGAGTGTTTAATATTTTTAACAAATGCCACAGAGCTGGAGAGTACAAGATCGAACTCATCAAAATTAAAACCCCCAACAGCAGCTGGGATTAGCGGTAACAAATAGCGGGGATGGGACTGTAGCCACTGCGGCAGACTTTGCAGCCTTGAGGTCCTGACCCGGCTCGGTTCAATCAAATGCCCAAATTTACTGGCATTAAAAAGTAAGGTGTACATCGGTGCCTCGGGAAAAAGCTTGGCCAATTCCAGGGCTACGTTTTCCCCGCCCCCATGTTTTTGATTAAACCAATCGTGAACTAGGGCTATCTTCATTACTTAAGCCGTAGTGGCTAATAGACTTTTTTGATAGTCAGATAAGTTTTGTATGCCTATACCGATGCCCTGAGCCACGGCAGTCATCGGATCATCGGCAATTATCACCGGAACGCCAATTACTTTGATTAATAGCTTATCAAAATTTTTGAGCAAGGCACCCCCGCCGCTAAGAATGATGCCGCGGTCGATAATGTCACTAACTAGTTCTGGCGGCGTTTGCTCCAGTACCGTCCGGATGGCCAGCACAATTCTTTCGAGAATATCTTGAATTGGTTCAACAATTTCATTACTAGACAGAGTAACGGTTTTGGGTAGGCCGCCGCCAATATCTCTACCCTTAACTTCGAGTTTACGATTACGTTTCTCCGGGATAGCCGTGCCAATGCGACGCTTAACTTCTTCGGCCGTTCTATCGCCAATCGACAGATTGTAATTGCGCCGCAGGTAGTCGACGATGGCAGCATCAATTTTAACGCCGCCAACGCGAACACTACGTTGGGCAACGATACCACCCAGTGAGATAACGGCAATTTCGGTAGAGCCACCGCCCATATCAATAATTAAATTTCCGGCTGGATTGGTAATCGGAATGTTAGCTCCCAGTGCCGCCGCCACCGGTTCCTGAATTAGATAAACCGATCTGCCACCAGCGGCCAAACCGACATCAACTACCGCTTTGCGTTCCGTCGAAGTGGCGCCGCTAGAAACGCTCAGCATAATATCGGGTTTGAGCGGTCTTAATCTGCCAATGGCTTGGTTAATATAATGCTTTAACATGATCTGGGTAACCCTGAAATCGGCGATTACTCCTTCATTAAGGGGGCGGTGTAACTCAATAGCTTCTGGTGCCCGTCCCACCATCTTCTCGGCAGTCTTTCCGATAGCTACTACCTCATGACTATTGGGATCTCGGGCAACCAATGTCGGTTCGTTAACTACTATGCCATGCCTGGGAACGTAAACCACAGTATTAACTGTTCCCAAATCGATACCAATTCTTTTAGCAAACACAGCTGATAATATACTTCAAGAATCTAAATTTAATAGTCCCTAAAGTTTACAACGGCTGCGACCGGATGTGGTAATTCAACTGTGTCCGAGGGAATCGGGGCCGTCCTGCCTACCGGCAGGCAGGTTGGACTCACGACCTACGGCGATGCTCAAGCCGTTATAAGCTGCAGTAGATAATCAACAATCCGCACAGCTTTCAACGGCTAGTACCGGATTTTTTAGAACCGCTCTCGTCTCGATGAGCAGCTGTAAGCCAAGCCGTTATAATATACTATAGTTGCTCATGCCCACCAGAAGTCAGACATCTCGGTTTAAACGGTCGTTACGTATTGCCGGCTACACTTTATTGGTAGCCGCTATTGTGCTGGTAACTATCGTGCTAGTAGCTATGGGCAGAGGCTATCGATTCAATTTGCGAACTGGTGAAATTTCTGGCGGCGGATTACTCCTGCTGAGCTCACTGCCTGGAGGTGCGACGGTTAAAGTAGATGATCAGCAGCTTGATAAAAGTACCCCGAGCCGGTTATCGCTAACGGCGGGCAATTTCAACGTTCAATTGCAAAGGTCCGGGTATAGATCATGGAGCAAAGTCTTAAATGTTGGGGTGTCAGAGGTTACTTACGCCCAATATCCCCTATTGGTACCCGAAAACATATCAACTACCCAGCTACAAAATTTGCCAGGCCTTAGCAGTTTTAAGCAAAGTCCCAATCGCCGTCGTCTAGCTTGGTCGACGGGAGGTGGAAGCCAACAATTGTCGGTATTAGATATCGGAGCGGCTGAGCCCCGTTCTATCTATAACGGAGCCAAAGAGCAAGGTACCATCGAAACGCTTGATTGGTCGCCCGATAGTAACCGCTTATTGCTGGGTTTACGCACACCCCAGCAACTACGCTACCTGGTAATTAACGTTGACAACCCCACAGAGACGATTGATCTTGTGGGAGTATTTAATCTGCCCTTGAGTGGTCTACAATTCGGATCTCGCGACTGGCAAATAATCTATTGGCCGAGTCCGGAGGGGCTGCGACGTCTAAATCTGAACGATCGTACCATCTCGGCTCCGCTGATACCTGGTAGTCTGCAATTCACCGTTGGTGAAGACTTAGTATTTGGCGTGCAATTGGTTGACAATGTCTATCAGCTGGTTAGTTTAGATAATAATGGCCAAACCAAGATAATAGTCGGTAACTTACCCACCGCCGATTATCAATTGGCTTCAGTCCGCTACGATGACAAGCGCTACTTAGTAGCCCTAAACAAAACCCGTGGCCTAGTTAGTCTGTATGATGCTACTTCTGAGAGTCAGCAAACCATCGGTAGTTTCGATACCGTCATAGCCGAACAAATTACCATCAGCCCGGATAATCGTTTTCTGATGATGCAAACCAAGAATCAATTTGCCAGCTACGACTTCGATTTGAGTCGACTGCATCGCTTTGCCCTTAGCGCTCCACCTTCGTCTCCGTTGGTGTGGCTAGACAATTTTCATATGATTGGAACCGTCAGCGATCAGCTGTTGCTGTTCGAATTCGACGGGGCCAACCAAACCGTCATTACCGAGACCGAGGGCAGTTTTGCCGCCTTTGCTAGCCGAGATCGACGATTGGTCTATTCCATCGGGCGGTCGGCTGACGGGGTCCCGATAATGCGGGTGTCTAAATTGATCTTAGATAACTAAATTTTAATCGCGAAAGCTAATCGAACAGGTCGCTCAATCGTCCCCAGAAGGATGAATCATCGCCAGGCAGAGCAGTGCCCGCGGGAGTCTGATTTTGGCCAGACTCAGCTCGCGATGGATCGGGATTAATTTGCTTAGCCTGTACAACCAACCGTTTCCAACTGGTACCAGGTGGATCACAAGTCACTAGAGTCACCAACGGTTGACTAACATTCTGATCGGTAACGCTTAGGTCGGTAGGTTCAACGATTCGTTTACCAATAACTTCATAGGTAAATCGCTGAGAATTGTGATGCAGAAAAAAGGTATCACCGATCTCCAGTTTGTTTAAAAGCACAAAGGCAAACTTAAACTTACCCGAGGACCACCAATTATTGGAAGAATGACCAACAATCACATTGTTGCCTTTTTGACCTGGTATAGCGGTAGACCCGTAGTGGACTACTCCCCTCTCTAGTGCCCCCTGGATACGTTTTTCATCAAAGCTGGGTTCGTCGTAAACCACCGGGACATTGAGGTTAATCTTGGGAATAATAATTAGCGGTTCGGGAGATACAGCCTCAGCCTGGGTTGCTGCGGGCAACGATCCAGCATCGGCGCCGGGGCTAATCAGATAGTTTAATTGCCCGAGTAGCAGCTGAGAGTTGAAGATGGCGTAGATGACCAATCCCACCGATGCCGCACCCAAATACGGTTTAGTGCGGGCGCGCCATTTTTTTAGATCAATCGATTGTCCCATTTCTGCCAGCTGTCTTTTGGCGTCTCCCCATAGCATTTTCAGGCGTCTTAGCTGGGAAGTATAGAAACTGGAAAAACTTGCTGGGATTATGGGGCCTCCAGCAGAATTTGGGGTAGCGATTGACCGGGGCATAATAGCACCCGTTAGCTTGTGCTCTTGATGGGGCACGATGTCAATTGCTTCAGAATAACTGGGGGTGGCAACTGGGGGTGGCGTTGGTTCTACGGTTGGCTGAGTCACAGTATTAGAAATTGGTGGTGATTCGGCCACTGGAAATTGCGAAGGAATATTGGCAGATAAAGCGGGCTCCACGGCAACCGGCTGGGGTGGGATTGGTGTTTCGGACGGTACTGTCTTCGGTGATGAGCTGGGCGGTTGAGGGGGCGCGGGAGCATAAACATGACCCGGTATTTCATAAGTCGCAAACTGGGTTTGCTCCAGCTGTTGATCGAGGCTTTGGGATGGCTGAACACCGCCTACTGGTTGTGGCGGCTGAATATCGGCTGGCGGTTGGTCGGTTTGAGAGTCCATAGACAGTTTGACTTAACATCACATATTGTATAGTAGTTATGGCTCGGAATTAAGCTTCGGCACCCATATGGCGCGGTGGCGGAACTGGCAGACGCGCTGGACTCAAAATCCAGTGGAGGTAACACTCCGTGTGGGTTCGACTCCCTCCCGCGCCACCATAGATTAATCCAGACCGTGGGCTAAGACGTAGGCGCCACTGGTGAGGGCCTGGAAACTATCGGGGTGCTGTAGCCAATATGTGGCCAGAAAGGCGGCCGTACGCACCGGGTGGCTGTTTGACATCGGAGTAACGCTGATTTGGTCTTTACTGACAATAATCAATTCATGACCAAGTGTGGCGTAGCTTGCGGATTGGGTGGCAGCCAGCGCCTTGAGCAAATCAAGTCGATTAAGCAGGCTGGAATCTGAATTAATCTCGATCCCGATGGATAGCCTTTCGGCCAGCTTAACCAAAGTCTGAGTACCGGCGATCAGCAAACGCTGCGGATGGCTAAATAGCGCTTGGGGACGGTACAGTAAGCCGTTAATTACCTCTTCTGTTGCTATCAACGGCAACGTGATCTCGTCCAGCAAACTTTCGATCAAACTCAGGGTTTCGGAATTTTGCGACAATTCACCAGCCAGTAGCAGCCCGTCTGACTCAGCGGCAAAGCTATTGATTTGGGGCAAGGCAGCTTTGGCAATCGATCCGGCCTTAGTACTGGGTACAAATACACAATCTGGCAGTTCGCCAGTGTAAACCTTTATAGCGTCTGGCAATACTACCTTCGCGACGCCAATGCCCGCTTCCAGAGCGGCTTGATAAGTATCTTGGGTACGTTGGAATTGCTTGGCTTGACCGCCAATAATCAGTAAGCGTTTAGCCGCGCGCTTGTTAACCGGCTTATTCCATAGAATTTTGGGAAATAGCGTCTGATTTCCCTGTTTTAAAAAATCTGACATCTAATTTTAGGCGGGTAAATCAAGCACCAGACTAACTGGACAGTGATCCGAACCCATAACATCAGGGTGAATATCGGCACTTCTAACCTTGGATTTGAGGCTGGCCGAAACTAGGAAATAGTCGATACGCCAGCCTACGTTACGGACTCTGGCATTTGCCCAGTGCGTCCACCAGGTGTAGTGGCCATTGCTCTTATTGAACATACGGAAAGTGTCGATAAACCCAGCATCAATGAAAGCCTGAAAACCAGCCTTTTCCTCCTTGGTATAGCCTTTTTTACCCTCATTGGGCTCTGGTCTGGCTAAATCGTCTGGCGTATGGGCTACATTCAGATCTCCGCAAAATATCACCGGTTTCTGCTTTTCCAGCTCTTTGCAATGGGCCAAAAATGCCGGGTCCCAATGCTTGTATCGCAAATCCAGTCTAGCAAGGTCGTCTTTGGCATTAGGTGTGTAAACATTCACTAAGTAGAAAGATTTGTACTCGGCCGTAATTACCCTGCCCTCATCGGCGGCGTCACGGGTTTGATCGTCGACGAATTCATATTTACTAACAACTTCGGACGCAAGGCCATTGCTGACATTTATTGGTTCGGTTTTAGTAAAAATAGCCGTACCCGAATAGCCGGCTTTGGCGGCCGAATTCCAATATTCTTTATAATCGGGTGAATCAACCTCAGCTTGACCCTGCTTAGCCTTGGTTTCTTGTATGCATAGAATATCTGGCTGGTGTTTTTTGACGAAAGGAATAAAATTTCCCTTGTTCACTACCGCCCGTAAACCATTTACGTTCCAAGAATAGACCTTAATCATCGCTACTAACCAATTCTTTTACAATATCCCACATTGAGTGATCATTGAATTTAACCTTTCGCCAATACCACCATTCGCCACCCCATAAATAGGCGGTTCTTATGCCCGTGGCCTTGGTATAATCAGCCACTTTTTTAAATAACTCAGGGTTCATTGTCTGGTACTGCTCTGCGTCACTGGTATTGGCGATCGGACCTCGTGTCCAGGGTTCGGCCTGCAGCTCATGGATGATGGTTGGTTTCCCGGTAAACAGCTCGATCCAAGCTGCCCTAAAGGTTTGTAGCCAGGCTGGCGCGGGATGGTCGATATAGCGTTTTAAGAACCTAGCCTCGTATACCTTGCCGTAGGTCGTGACGGCGTAAACATCTGGTCTGGGGCCACGCAGTGGCAGGCCAAAAGTATTGCCCAGACTCATTACCACTTGATGATCGGGATCGAGTTCTCTTAAGCGCGCGAGTTCGCGAATAATCCTGCCCCGATCGAAATCGCGGCAATTACGTCCAAAATCCTTATTACCATACTCGTTTTCCAGCATCCAGCCTTCCAGCGATGGATGATGTTTATAGCGGTTCACCACGGTTGTTAGATACTCAGTGAGTTTAGCCTCCCACTCTTGACCATGTAGCTGCATGGCCCACTCCGGTTCGCGGCACTCCGGCCAGCGAGGCTGCCGTAACCCTACCGCCAGCAAAATTTTGGTGCCCTGTTCTTGAGCTTCATCAAATTGCCAATCCAGATCTTTAAAATCGTATTCTCCGCGGGTTGCCTCATGGCGGTCCCAATAGCTATTCAGTCGTAATTTCTTAAAACCCATGTCTCCGATTAAGGATTTATAAGCGGCTTGCCAATCCAGCCCTAGATCCTGGGCATAGGTTTGGGAGAAGCTTACTCCATAGACGGCGGGGTCATTGCGATGGCGGGTACGATAACTCACTACAAACAGTGTAATCAGTAGCACCGCAGCTGCCAAAGCTAGAGTGGTAACCTTGAACCACCGCTTGCTCCACCAATTACGCAAAGTATCGTTTAATTTCATATCTTCCTATAGTAATATCCCTGGGCCGGTTGGGCTATGCCTGTCTGACTAAAAGGCTGTTTCCCGACCTTCTTCGCTATCCTTGACCTGGCAACCACCCCACAGGCCGCGGTTTTGTTCCCTGGCTTCGAGTTCAAAGCGACGCATCTCCTCAATTTTAATAAATGGGAAATGAGTATAGGCAAAACCGTAACCCTGCCGCACAATTTCGGCATTTACATGGGTGCCGTCTGGCAAATAAACATAGCGCAGTAGACGACCGTAGAGATCGCGATTATCATCCTCGGGGTCTGCAATTAGTTTAACTTTGTTACCATCAATCAAATCTGTGACGAAGGTTTTGGCCTCTTCGGCAAAGCATTGCACCGGTTTTTGGGGATGGTGGAGTTCTGGTGTATCTATACCAATCAAGCGCACCCGTTCGGCTTTACCACTCATATCGACAGTAATGGTATCGCCATCATTTACTTCGGTAACTTGATAGTACCCGGGATCAAAATCGGCTACCCAGCCAGCGATTCGTTCCGATTGACTCGCCGAAACACCAGATAGGATCAACAAACAGCCAACAACTACGGCTAACCATCGTTTATTAAACTTCAGCTTACCCACCCAAGTATTATATAACTGGGTGACTATTCGGGCGGTAACTTAACGAGTTCGTGATTCTTTTTCATTTCAATAAGGGAGGCCACCAATTCCCTTACGTACTCTGGGTCCGCAGGCCGCCAGTCGCCGTCCAGAAATGTAATCTCGAATCCGACAGAGTGAGCATAGTGATCAATCGAAAATACTTCCTTACCCCTAATGAATAGAGCTACAGAATAGATATCGTGCTCAATTTCCTCGGCTTCATTTCTGGCGGTATAACTGGCCCGGAAGCTATCAATGGGTGATGACTGATGGGTTGGGGGGATCATCCTATATGTAGCTTCGGAATCTTCTGCCCATAAGTCATGGACAAAAGAATCAAACTCTCCCAGAGCTAAATCCGAAGGTTCTTGCGAATCACGGCTTTCCATAGCTAAAACATGCTACAAAACCGAGACTGTGTCAATTAGGCTGCCCGCCAGCTGGGTCCGATCCCTGATCGTTGAGAATTTCCTCTATTACCTGGCAGGCAGTCATACCCGCGGCAGGATCCATGTCAGGATCTATAAAGTCCGGTTCTCCTTCATCGGAAAGCAGTGCTATGTATGGGTACTCGGAATCTCCATCACGTTTAATTCTGAAACCAATTCTATCTGCGCCGAGGATTTCACTATAGCCACTAGGTAACAAAATTTCGCCCTCCGCCACAGAATCTCCCCCACTTAAAGTCCAAGTAACGTGCCTTTCCACCAGTCGCCTAATAGCTTTTTCTAAGTCAGCCTTCGTGGGCTTCTCTAGTCGCGAAGTTTCGGGAGACATTTTAATAATCTATGCCAAGATTGGCCAAAAAGTTGTTATCAAAGTGGTGCTTGAGTTTGGTCATATTGGTAGCAATATCCACTGTTTCCAACAAATCAGTAGGGAAACCTCGGCCGGTTAGGCAGAGGCTAGTATTTTTGGCCCGGTTTTTAATCAATAGCTGTAGTTGCTTCTTGCTAAGTAAGCCTTCTTGGACAGCAGTGTTGATTTCGTCGCAAATTACCAAATCAAAATCACCGGATTGGCTACAATCCAAGCTGTAACTATAAGTTGACTGGGCGGCCTCACGATGCTGGTCCTGGCTAACATTCTTGGCGCTTAGCTCGCCCAGGTTAAAGAAGCCCTTGCCACCCTGGTAAACAGTTAGTTTATCGGTGAATATGGGCTTTATTTTATCCAGAAATTTATGCTCGTTAACTTCCCAGGCCTTAACAAACTGGATGAATACTACCTTTGAGCCATGTCCTAGCGCTCTGACCAGTAGCCCCAGGCCAGCCGTGGTTTTGCCCTTACCATCACCGGTATAAACTACTACAACGCTGGGCTTGGTTTGATAATCCTCAAAAGCCATCTTGCTTCAAGCGTACAGGGATTAAGCTTAACTATCTAGAGAAATTTTTAGGCCACCGCTTCAGATGCATCCAGTGCTTTTTGATCTGTTTTATTAAGACGTTCAACCGCCTTAATACTTCTTTCATGGGCAAAGACCAAAGCTGGGCGTACTTGTAATAACGTCCATTTGACCACGTTAATGGGTGTTGATTTAGCGTCCCGTGGCTTACCCTCGCTATTGAACATGATGTTGTGCTGCTCCTTAACTTTGGGGTTTCTACTTATCAGTCCCCTTAGTGAGGGGTGCAATAACTCAAAGTCTGGGTACGGTTTCTGAATTAGTTGAGCGACATCTGGATACAGTTGTGCAAGAAACTCATGAACATGTTCACGTGTTACTTTAGTAGCCTCATTTCGATTGGCTTCCTGGATATCCTTCCTGAACTGTTCCAAGTCTATTAACGCCGCATCAATGGAATCTCGAAGCTCTGCCACTTTCTCGCCAGTGATATCGAACTCACTGTCGAGAGCTTGTCTGAGAAAGTCGTTGATCGGCGCCACCGCCTCAGTTTGAGTTGACGATACTTCTTCCATTTCTCTACCTTTCGGGAAATAAATTATAGCAAAATATTAGGGGTCAATCAAACATTTACTAGAGGATGGAAAAGTCCTGATAATTTTTTGGCTTTTGCTGGCTATATTCGACTTTTGAAACGCTAGCCGAAGGTGGACCTTCATTGCACCATTCCACGAACTGTTTTAGCGCTTCTTCGGAGCCCTCAGCCTCAACGTAGACCGATCCATCGCTTTCGTTGCGCGTAAGTCCAGCCAGTCCTAGCCGCTTGGCCTCGGCTTGGGCCGAATGGCGGTAGAATACTCCCTGTACCTTACCCTGAACGCGGATTTGATATGACATGGTCATTTAGGTGCTGCGAGATCCCAGGGTGGTCTCGGCAATTAAAATCAAAAAATCGAAGATTAGAAATGTCGTTGCCAGCAACAGTGGAATCGTCAATGGCAGATTCAAAATTATACCGTTTGGTGGGCCCCAAGTGCGATAAAAATCCTTAAATAAAATATACATCACCCCTGTTAAAACTATGGCAGCGACCATCATTAAACAGCTCCTTACAATGTGTCCAGGCATCCGGGTTCAGTATGTATAACGGCTTGACGGTAAGTCAAACGGCTTCAAACTTCTGAGAACTTTGAGCTACCGCTCTCCATCTCGCGTTGTAAAGTTTAAGGACTTTTCGACTTCTGATGTTGGAAGTTTATAATACCTGTAGCCATGGCAACCTTGAGCAACAATCAGCAACCTCGGCAAGTCCGACGCAGTGGATACGACAGCCAAACCAACGATACCTACTACGGGGCTGAAGGCTTAAGTGATCAGCCGATTAGCAAGCGGCCACGCCGGCTATGGAAGAAGCTATTAATCATCTTCTTGCTATTAATAGTTGCTGGCGCAATTTTTGTGGCAGCACTCTATTTTTGGATTATGTCTACACCCCTTAAGGCCGAGGGAGCTGGGCGAATCAACATCATGCTGCTGGGCGTGGATGATGCCGCCAGCCTATCCGACACCATCATGATTGCCAGTATTGATACCGCCAGCGAGCGACCACGGGTGGCCCTCATTAGCATACCTCGCGATCTTTACGTACAAATCCCCGAATTTGAGGACGGCAAGATCAATAGCGCCTACACCCTTGGGCAAAATTTTGATTATCCCGGTGGCGGGCCAGGTCTGTCACGCGAAACCCTGGAGAAAACTTTTGATCTGCCCATCCATTACTATGCGGCTTTAAATTTTAGCGGTTTTAGACAGTTAATTAACACCGTCGGTGGAGTTGATGTAGACGTTAAAACTGCCATTGACGATCCTTTTTATCCTACCGAGGATTACAGCGATACCATCCACTTCCAATTGCCCGCCGGGCCCCACCACCTAGATGGCGAAACCGCCCTGCGTTACGCTCGTTCCCGCCAAACCACCACCGATTTTGACCGGGCGGCTCGTCAGCAACAAATCTTGGCCGCCTATAAGCGAAGGGTTGTCTCAAAAGATATCTGGTTAAATAGCGCCAAACGGAAGCAGCTGCAACAAACCCTGAAACAGCACCTCCATACCGACTTATCGTTCCGCCAGATGCTAAAACTGGGTTGGCGCCTGCGCAAGCTGGAAGATTCTCAAATTGCTCATCATGTCATCGATAGCACCAACTTTCTTGAGCCAGACGGCGGCGGTGCCTACGTGCCTAGAACCGGTGATTTTGATGAAGTCAATAAATTTATTGCCGATATTTTCAAGCAAACCGGCAATAACCTACCGGAAGCCCAGCAATGAAAGTAGTAGTGGTTGGCGGTGGCTTTGGCGGGGTTAAATCGGCTCTTAACCTGGCAAATAAACCGGGTTTTGATGTCAAGTTGATCTCAAATCACCCCTATTTTGAATACCATGCGGCTTTATACCGCGCGGCTACTGGCCGTAGCCCACTGGAAGTAGCCATCCCGCTAAAAGATTTCTTTCCAGCCGCCAATAACATTGAGGTAGTTGAAGACCAAATTACCGGTATCGATGGCAGCAGCAAACAGTTAACTGCTGCTTCCGGTTCGCGTTATAGCTATGACGTGCTAATTTTAGCGGTTGGCAGCGTTACCCAATATTTTGGCATTGATGGTTTGGCTAAGTATTCATACGGTGTCAAATCGATCCACGAAGCCTTGGCCTTGAAACGACACCTCCATGAAGAGCTGGCTCAAAAATCCTCCGGCCAAGCCAACTATGTAGTGGTGGGTGGCGGAGCCTCGGGCGTAGAGCTGGCAGCCGAGCTGATGCCTTACATCAAACGTATCCGTATACGCCATCAATCGGCTCAACGGCCGTTTAAAGTCCTCTTGGTAGAGGCTGCCGAGCGCTTAATGCCAGCTATGCCGCCAAAGTTTTCGGCCAAAATCCTCAAGCGTCTACAGAAGCTTGGCGTGGAGGTTAGATTGAATACGGCTGTTAAGGGAGAAAGTTTTGATACGCTAGCCCTGCCAGGTGAGGATATTCAAACCCATACGGTAGCCTGGACGGCTGGTATAGCCAATAATCCCTTGTTTGAGGCTAATCCCGGACTATTCAAGCTGGGTAAGGGTCGTCGGGTAGTGGTGGATGGCCAGCTGGCGGCAGCACCAAACATTTATGTTATCGGTGATAGCGCCGACACACCTTATAGTGGCATGGCGCAAACCGCCATTGATCACGCCGATACCGTTACCGCCAACCTAATTAGCAAGACGGATCAACAACCTTCCCGCCCCTACCAGCCTAAACCCCCCATCTCTGCTATCCCCGTAGGGCCACGATGGGCAGCCGTGATATGGAATAACAAACAGTTCTACGGGTACCCTGGGTGGCTGATTAGACGCTGGTTAGACTATCGCCTGTTCCGCAAGTTCCTACCGCTACCACGGGCACTGTCTGAGCTAAGACAAGGCTCCCATCTAACCGAAAGCTGCCCGGTTTGCGACTAACTATTAGTTAGAGTTACACTAGCAAGCAGTGAAAAATGTGGTTGAAGTCAACAATCTGCGTAAAAGCTACGGCACTATAGAGGCGGTCAAAGGCATCAAGTTTGACGTTAAGAAGGGTGAAATTTTTGGTATCCTGGGGCCTAATGGAGCCGGCAAAACCACAACCCTGGAGATGATCGAGGGCTTGCGGCCGATCGATGAGGGCGAAGTTCTGCTGGACGGACTAGACGTTAATAAGGATTTGCAAAAGGCAAAATACCGCATCGGTGTTCAGCTTCAAGATTCAGCTTTTCACGATAGGCTCAATCTTGTAGAGCTGATTGAAATGTTCGCAGCCGCCTATAATCAAACCGCCGATGCCTCAAAGTTGTTAAAGCAAGTCCGGCTTGAGAACAAAGCCAAAAGTACCGTTGCCACTCTCTCTGGCGGTCAGAGGCAGCGTTTTAGCATTGCTACAGCCTTGGTTAACAATCCTAAAGTGCTATTCCTCGACGAACCAACTACCGGACTCGACCCCCAGGCCAGGCGAAACCTATGGGAATTGATTAAGACCATCAATAAGCGAGGTGTAACCGTAATTATGACTACCCATTACATGGATGAAGCCGAAAAGCTCTGCGACCGAGTGGCCATTATGGATGAGGGCGAGATTGTAGCTCTAGAAAGCCCCAAGGTTTTAATCAAAGAACTCCTGTCAAAAGGCTTCAAGAAGGAGCAACAAGTTGAACAAGCCTCCCTGGAAGATGTTTTCATCGATCTGACTGGGAAGGAACTGCGGGACTAAATTGAAAGATTATCTACTCACAACGCTAAGGTTTGGCAAGCTCCTAACAAAGGGGTACTTTCGCGATAAGTTGGCCTTGTTTTTTACCTTTATCTTTCCTTTAATCTTTTTGTTTATATTTGGGACAATCAATCGTAATGATCGTGGCGTATCGTTTGACCTAGCAATTATCAATCAGGCGAATACCGCTTTTTCTAACCAATTTGTAGATCAAATTAAGCAGAGTGACTTTGTGAAGGTCAAAGATACCAATTCGACTGAGGACGCCAAAGCCAAAATGAGCCAAGGCGGAGTCGATACCATTTTATTGCTGCCGCCTGACTTCGGAATGCCCAATCAAATTGGACAGCCGCAGGGACGGGCTATTGTCTATTACGATCCTGCTAACCCTCAAAACGGCCAATCATTTGCCGCCATCGTTGAAGCCACTCTTAATGATATCAACCAACAAATTACCGGTCAGCAACCATTGCTGGTTGTAGAACAGCAGTCGACGGATGCCAAGGGATTATCGGCTTTCGATTACGTATTTGCCGGCTTAATGGGTTTTTCTATCCTGGGCCTAGGTATCTTTGGCCCCACCCAGGGTATTCCCGTCATGAAAAAACAGGGTGTATTGCGCAGATTGCATACTACCCCTCTACGGACCTCTCAGCTGATGATAGCCATGACAATCAGCTATTTGGCCGCCGGAATAGTAACTATTGCCAGTATGTTTGTGGTCGGAATGCTGGTATTTGACTTTCATATGCAGGGAGATTATCTATCATTCTTCCTGATAACCTTACTTGGAATCCTAACAATGTTTGGGTTTGGGCTGGCCATCGGCGGCTGGGCAAAAACCGAGAATCAGGCAGCACCCCTAACCAACCTAATAGCTTTCCCGATGATGTTCCTCTCCGGCACCTTTTTCCCACGGTTTTTGATGCCGGAATGGTTGCAAACTGTCTCTACCGGGTTGCCGCTAACACCAGTTATCGACGGTATTCGGAAAATCATTGTTGAAGGTCAAACTATCTTAGAAATTGGGCCCCAACTAGCCCTGATTGGCGGCTGGATGGCCTTGATCTATTTCATTGCCTCTCGCGTCTTCCGCTGGGAATAACCGGTTTCAGCTCCTCAACCCTCAAACCACTAACTATTGAACGATCTTGCTTAGTAAGGTCCCTCCCGCTTACGTGGTTGTCTTTGTGCTTGATTAGTAACCAAGCATTGTCGCCCCAGCGATCATGCTTGATCTTGACCAATGCGAAGGAACCTTTTACTTTCTTACCCTCCAGCACAAACTTCAGATCACCACGTTTTAGCTGTTGTTTTAGCAGTTTTTCGGCTTCCGCCCGATCTTTTATGAGCTCAAATGGGTGATAAGTACCGCGATCCCAAATAATTATATTGCCGGCCCCGTAATTGCCTTCGGGAATGGTGCCCTCAAAATTGGCATATTTCAAGGGATGATCCTCGGTCATCATCGCCAGCCGCTTAACGCTTGGATCGAGCGACGGACCCCTGGGTATCGCCCAATTTTTGAGCACTCCGCCTAGTTCTAGCCTAAAATCGTAATGCAACCGGGTAGCAGCATGCTTCTGGATAACAAATCGCAATGCCGCCCTTGATGATTGGGTTTTACGCTTTGGTTCCGGGGTTTTATCGAACTGCCGCTTCCGCCGATATTCACTAAGCGCCATGCTTATATTTTACTGCGTTACCGAAATTAACAAATTCAACAGCGGTAATAACTGGGGCGGGGTCTGTTACAATAAATTGACGTTGGGGCGTAGCCAAGTGGTAAGGCAACGGGTTTTGGTCCCGTGATC
>CAZRIY010000007.1:0-48128 GCA_964600295.1 uncultured Candidatus Saccharibacteria bacterium | reverse complement strand
ACTTGATAGTACTGGCCAAAGTCAGCGGCTTGAGGCCCAGTACTATCAAGTTTTATACCGAAATTGGCATTTTGCCTTTTGAGCAGCGTGAGGCTCGGTTGGCTCGCCGCTATGAACCGAGGGCGGCTCTTAGCCGCCTGGAGGAAATAACCCAACTGCGCGGCCAAGGTTTGTCGATAGACCAAATCAAGCGCCAGCTAAAATAAGCTTTAGACCTTAAACCCTATCTGTTAAAATGCTTGCTTAGCACACTAACCTATGTCCAAATTCTATATCACCACCGCCATCCCCTACGTAAACGACAAACCCCACCTGGGGCATGCCATGCTGTTTATCTTGGGGGATGCCTTGGCGCGCTATCGCCGCGATCAGGGCGACGAGGTCATATTTTCCATCGGCACCGACGAGCACGGCGGAAAAATTTTAGAAAAAGCCACTGAGCTCAAGCTAAAACCCCAGGCTTTGGTAGATTCGAACAGCCTTAACTTTAGAGATATGGCAACGGCCCTGAATATAAAATATGACCGTTTTATTCGGACTACCGATCCGGCCCATATCAAAGCCGCCCAGGATCTGTGGAAGAAGTTCGCAAAGGATATTTACAAAAGTACCTACAAGGGATGGTACTGCACCGGCTGCGAGAAGTTTGTCAGCGAAAAGGAAGTGGAAGCCAATAAAGGCGTTTGCCCCCTCCACAACCGTCCCTACGAGCAGCTGGAGGAGGAAAATTACTTCTTTAAGCTTTCCAAGTATACCGAGCCAATCAAGCAGGCGATTGAGGATGATACCCTGACGGTGGTTCCAGCTAGTCGTAAAAATGAGATATTGGCGGTTTTGGGTCGCGGGCTGGAAGATATTAGTTTTTCCCGCCCCAAAGACAAAATTCCGTGGGGTATTGAGGTGCCTGGCGATCCAAAGCAAATGATGTATGTTTGGGTGGATGCCCTAATCAACTACTTATCCGCGGTGGGTTACCCGGCGGCTGGCTATGAAAAATGGTGGCCGGCCGACCTCCAAGTGCTGGGTAAGGATATCCTCCGTTTCCATGCCGCTATTTGGCCGGCTATGCTGCTAGCGTCTGGTTTGCCCATGCCCAAGGTTATTTATGCCCATGGTTTTATCACTATTGGCGGCAAAAAGATGAGCAAAAGTCTAGGCAACGCCGTGGATCCGCTTAACTTGGCCTCAAAATACGGTGTAGATGCCTTTCGTTACTACATCCTGCACGAAATCCCAGGAAATGAGGATGGTGATTTTAGCCAGGAACGCCTGGACGCCGTCTACAACGGAGATTTGGCTAACGACTTGGGCAACTTAGTGCAGCGGACGGCAGCGATGGTGAGCCAGTACCAAAAGGGCGTAGTCGGAGAGATTCCGCCCCACTCGCATGATGTCAAAGCTTATCATCGAGCGATTGAGAATTATCGGCTCGACCGAGCGATTGATGAAATCTGGCAGTTGGTCAGGGGCCTAAACCAATACGTGGATGAGGAAAAACCCTGGGAATTGGCCAAGGCTCGAGATAATGATCCCGAACATTTGGGCGAAGTCCTGGGTTACTTAGTCAGCAACGTTCTACAAGTTGGGCGGTTATTGCGGCCATTCTTACCCGAGACAGCCACTAAGATTGAGAAGACTTTTGAGGGCGGTGTGGTCAATACCGAAATTGGCGTGCTGTTTCCCAAATCAGAAACTGCCTGATCCGTGGAATGCAATTAGTTGATACCCACGCTCATATTCACGATCCCCAGTATAAATTCAACACCGAAGCAGTTTTAACCCAAGCCAAAGCCGCTGGTGTAACCGATATCATTTGCGTTGGGACCGATACTCGAGATAGCCGCCAGGCCATAGATTTTGCTGCTGAGCACCCTGGATGCTATGCCACGATTGGATTGCATCCCCACGACGCCAAGATTGGGACTACCGCCTATCAAGAATTGGAGAAGCTGGTAAATCAACCAGGGGTGGTGGCGGTCGGCGAATGTGGATTGGATTATTTTTATCAGAATTCGCCCCGCGTGAGTCAGCAGCAGGCGTTGCGTTTTCAGATAGAATTGGCCCAAAATAACCACAAACCGCTGATTTTTCACGTACGCGAGGCTTTTACCGATTTTTTTGAAATACTGGCGGAATATAACGATATAAAAGGGGTTATCCACAGTTTTAGTAGTACAAGCGAGAACCTGAAGCTGGCCCTAGACCATGGGTTATACGTGGCCTTCAATGGCATCATGACATTTACCAAAGACAAAGCCCAGCTTGCCGCTGCCAAAGCCGCTCCGCTAGAGCGAATGTTGCTGGAAACCGACAGTCCGTTTTTGACGCCCCCTCCGAATCGTGGCAAAATAAATCAGCCCGCGAACGTAAAACTGGTAGCGGAATTTCTGGCCAAACTACGCGGTGAATCTTTAACCAATCTGGCCGCAGCTACCACCGCCAATGCCAAACAATTATTTAACCTTAAATAACTATGGAAAAACCCGAATTCAAAATCATCGAGGGCGGAGCCCAGGACTCTGAGCCACAGGAGGATCAGGATCGATCAGCCGCTAAGAAAGGGCATCCCAGCAACTCTGGTAGTCCAGATTGGACTGGCACACCCGAACCATCGGAATCATCTGGTGAAGCGGATGAAACTGACGATGAAGAAAATGCCGGGGATCAGCCAAAAGCGCCGACAGATTTGCGTAGCCGCATCATCAAACGCGATCTAGGTGGACACTTTTGGGGAGACGACGTCAGTTAGAATAACAGTGTGAAGAAGATTTACCTGGATTATGCGGCGGCTACACCGCTGGATAAGCGAGTACTGGCGGCTATTCAGCCATATTTAACTACCAATTTTTATAATCCCTCGGCTTTATATGAACCAGCGCGGCGCGTCAGACAAGCCGTCGAGGCGGCCCGTTCCCAGGTGGCTCAGGTGCTGGGTGCTAAACCCAGCGAGGTGGTCTTCACAGCCGGCGCTACCGAGAGCATTAACCTAGCATTTCGCACTGATTTAAAGCCAAAATCGGAAATTATTATCAGTACGATTGAACATGAAGCGGTTATGGCGGCCGCTCAAGCCACCGGACACCAGGTTATTATCTGCCCCGTGCTGCCCAGTGGATTGTTGGATCTGGAGCAACTCAAGAAATTGCTGAACCAAAATACCGCCATGGTCAGCATTGGCTATGCCAACAACGAGATTGGGGTTATCCAGCCGCTGGCTAAAATTGCCAAACTGATCAAATACATCAACCCAGACACCCTATTTCATAGCGATGCATCCCAGGCTGCCAACTATTTAGATTTGCATGTAAATCGACTGGGAGTAGATCTGCTGACGCTCAACGGGGGTAAAATTTATGGTCCCAAGCAATCTGGCTGTCTGTATGTTCGCAGCGGGTTGAAACTGCAGCCGCTGATTTACGGTGGTGGTCAGGAGAAGGGATTGCGTAGCGGCACCGAAAATGTGGCGGGGATTGTTGGCTTTGGGTTGGCGCTAGAACTGGCAGCGGCTGAACGGGGTGATGAAACCAGCAGGCTAACAAAGCTACGGGATCAAACTATTACAGAGGTTACTGTGGCAATTCAGGGCTGCGGTCAAAATGGAGATGCCACCCGTCGTTTGCCCAATAACCTCAATTTATCAATCGACGGAGTTAACGGAGAAAGCCTGGTCCATCATCTGGATCACCGCGGGGTACTGGTGGCCACCGGGGCGGCTTGCAGCGCCAATAAGGATACTCCTTCGATAGTATTACGGGCGATCGGATTAAACCTAAACCAAGTCAATTCCTCACTGCGGGTGACTATGGGGAGGCAGACCACGCCGGCTGGGATTAAGTATTTTATTAAGCAGTTAGTCGAGTCGGTCGGCCAGCTGCGTGCCCAAAGCCTATAAATCTCCTAGAATAGGATATATGTTGCGACTTATCGGTATGGGTCTAGCGGCGGCAGCCGTTATTGGTGTTCTCGTAGCCATCGGTTTTTATATTTCGCCGCGAGATGAATTGGAAAAGTCCGATACTATTATTGTAATTAGCGGCGGAGAGACGGTTTCTCGGACTTTGGAAGCAGTTAGGCTTTACCAAGAAGGCTGGGCGCCATCACTAATTTTCTCAGGAGCTGCCCTCGATCCGAAAAGCCCGTCTAATGCCCGGGCCATGCGAGCGATTGCGATTGAAGAGGGAGTACCGCCAGATGTCATAGCGGTTGAAGAAAGCTCCCAGACTACCCACCAAAACGCCAACGAAGTAGCCGCCATTATTCAAGCTTTACAACATCAACAAGTGATTTTAGTAACCTCTCCCTACCATCAACGCCGCGCCAGCATCGAGTTCGAGCAGCGATTGGGATCGGACGTGAGTATTATTAACCACTCGGCGATCGATCATACTTGGAGTCGGCGCTGGTGGTGGATCTCGCCCAAGGGCTGGTATTTAACACTGACCGAGATCCCCAAAATTGCCATCACCTCTATTAATCAAAAAGTCTCCGAATAGTTGGGTTTTAAGGAACCATGAAGCAGACGGTCTATGTTGGCATGAGCGGGGGTGTGGACAGCTCGGTAACCGCCGGCTTGTTGCTTAAGCAAGGCTACCGGGTGGTGGGGGTGTTTATGAAAAATTGGACGGCAGACGTGGCTGGCTTTGCTTGCCCGTGGCGGGCCGACCTAACGGATGCCCAGAGCGTGGCAGCCAAGCTTGGGATCCAATTGAAGGTTTATGACTTCCAAACTGAGTACAGGACCAAGGTGGTCGACTATATGATTGAGCAGTACCGGGCCGGCTATACGCCCAACCCCGATATTATGTGCAACCAGGAAATTAAATTCAGGCTCTTCCTCGACACTGCGCTTGAAGAGGGAGCAGATGCAATTGCCACCGGCCATTACGCCAGAATTATTCCCCCACCAAGCCATTTACAGGGACCGTCCTTGCAAACAGCGGTAGATAAGAATAAAGATCAAAGCTATTTTTTGTATCGCGTTACTAAACCCGCGCTTGCTAAGTCGTTGATGCCGTTGGGCGAGTTAACCAAGCCGGAAGTGCGCAAACTAGCAGCCTCCATGGGCCTACCCAACGCCGATAAACCCGATTCCCAGGGTATTTGCTTTATTGGTGAGGTCTCGATTCGCGATTTCCTGGAGCAGTACATTAAACCGAAGTCAGGTCCAATCAAAACTGTTGATGGCGAAGAGATTGGTCAGCACGAAGGCGCGGCCTTTTACACTATCGGCCAGCGCCACGGCTTGGCTGTTGGTGGAGGCAAACCATACTACGTGGTTGGCAAGGATATCAAGACCAATACTGTGTTTGTAACCGACAATCCCGCCGATCACGAGCTGCATCGATCTGAATTCATCATCGACTCACCCCACTGGATTGATAAACCACCAACCGCCAAGACTTACCAGATCCGCACCCGTTACCGCGGCAATCTTATAGACGGCAGACTTAAAAAATTTAATGATAAGTATCGTGTGAAACTAAGCGAACCGGAACGGGCGGTAACGCCGGGCCAATCAGCCGTGGTTTACGACGGCGAAAAGGTGTTGGGCGGCGGTGTCATCGCGCTTATTTAAGGTGTTACAATGGCCACAATGACAGCGGATCAGATTCGCACCAAGTACTTAGAGTTTTTTACGACTCGGGGACATAAAGAGATCCCACGGGCAAAGCTGGTGCCAGAAAATGACCCCACCACGCTGTTCACTGGTTCTGGTATGCAGCCACTTTTACCGTATCTATTGGGCCAAAAACACCCGGCAGGCAAGCGGTTGGTTAATTCCCAGCCAAGTTTCCGCGCCGAAGATATTGAGGAGGTAGGGGACAACCGCCACACCACCTTTTTTGAAATGCTGGGCAATTGGAGTCTGGGTGATTACTTTAAAGCCGAGCAATTGCCGTGGTTTTGGGAATTCCTGACCAAAGAATTGAAACTTGATCCCCAAAAGCTCTACGTGACGGTTTTTGCAGGAGATGAAAAACTGGGTATACAAAAAGATACAGAATCGGCCGAAATTTGGAAAAAGCTATTCAGCAAAGCCAAAATCGATGCCAAAGAAGTCGAAAATCCATCCACAGAGGGTATAAAGGGCCGGATCTTTTATTATGGCAGTACTAATTGGTGGAGCCGTACTGGCCCGCCGGAAAATATGCCAGAGGGGGAACCAGGTGGTCCGGATTCTGAGGTTTTTTACGATTTTGGCACCAAGCACGATCACAAATATGGAAAAGTCTGCCATCCCAACTGTGACTGTGGCCGCTTCCTGGAAATCGGCAATTCGGTTTTCATGCAATACGTAAAAACCAAGGATGGTTTTAGGGAACTGCCGCAAAGGAACGTCGATTTTGGCGGCGGCCTAGAACGATTAGTGGCAGCAGTCAATAACGACCCAGACATCTTCAAGATCGACTTGATTTGGCCAATCGCCGAGGAATTGGCTAAGCACAGCGGCAAAAAATATGAAGAAGCGGTAGAGTCGCAGCGAGTTATTGCCGACCACCTGAGGGCGGCCACTTTCTTGGCCGTTGACGGAGTAGAGCCCTCCAACAAGGAGCAAGGCTATGTACTAAGGCGGCTGTTGCGCCGAACCATCCGGCGGGGGCTAGATTTGGGAATCTATGGGGGATTATTCGAATCCGCAGTACCTATCGTTGTCGATATTTATAAAAAGTCTTATCCGGAGGTAGCCGATCACCAAGATCAAGTGCTACAAACTCTAACCAAAGAAGAGGGTATCTTTCGCCAGACCCTACGCAAAGGTTTGCGCGAATTCGACAAGCTTGTACATACTTTAGTAACCGAGAGCGGGGATGCGTTAGTAACAGAAAGTGGAGACAGAATCATTGCGGAGCAAACCGAGCCCCTAACCGGAGAGTTAATTTTTAGGCTTTTCGATACGTATGGTTTCCCATCAGAGCTTTCGCTTGAAGAAGCCAAAAATCGGGGCATTAAGTTAGATTCAAACTGGCAGAAAGATTACGACAAAGAACTAGAAGTCCAGCGTGAGCGATCGCGTACGGCTGGTAAGGGTAAATTCAAGGGTGGCTTAGCTGGGCATTCAGAAATCGAAACTAAATTCCATACCGCTACGCACATGCTGTATCGAGCGCTCAAAGAAGTGTTGGGTGATGGCGTAGTTCAGCGGGGTGCCAATATTACCGAAGAACGCATCCGCTTTGACTTTAGCCACCCCCAAAAAATGACGGAAGGGGAGATTAAGAAAGTAGAAGATTTGGTGAATCAAAAAATCAAAGAGGATTTACCCGTTAGTTATGAAGAAATGGATACCAAGGAAGCTCTGGCCAAAGGAGCCTACGGCGCCTTTGGCGATAAGTATGGCGATAAAGTTAAAGTTTATTCAGTTGGCGAAGCCAAGAATCGTTTTAGTTTTGAAATTTGTGGTGGCCCGCACGTTGAACACACCGGCCAAATTGGCGAAGTCGGCAAAAAGTTCAAAATCACCAAAGAAGAATCTTCCTCTGCCGGAGTCCGCCGCATTAAAGCAGCATTACAATGAGTCGTTTTCACAGGACCAAAAAGTTCGCATTCTGGCTAGGCATTGTTCTATCTGTAGCTTTTCTGTCCTTGTTTGCGCGGTTTTACTTAATTAAATATGTACCGCACAAAGAGATCTCGATGGTGTTGCCCTGGGCGCCAGAAGATGACGAATTAATTTTTATAAACCCAATGGGGGAGAAGGTGGAACACGCAGATTCTCCGCATGGGCATCCTGGAATCGATTTCGGTTGGCACCACCCCGCTCCACTGCGGGCAGTAGTGGATGGCAAAGTAACCAAGATAAAGGAACATCCCTCTGGTGGACACGGCGAAACAGAAACCATCTACGACGTTGAGGTTATTAGCGGTATCTTCGCGGTTCGTTATCAAGAAATTGCGGTAGATCCAAACATAAAAATGGGCTCTCGGGTTAAGCAAGGTGATGTGATTGGCCGCGGCGGAAGGTATAAGCAAGAGGGTGGGCTGAATGTTTACTACAGTACTCATTGGGAATTTGATTACAACTCACCAATATTTGATCGTCTTTGTCCAATGACCTACTTTACTTCCGAATCGCAACAGCGTATCAATGCTATCTGGGCGAAGGTTGGACAGACCTATGATGGCAAATATCCCGAAATTTGCAGCGCCGACTACATAGGCAGAGATAAATAGCAGACAATTTCTGGTAAAATTAAGGTAATTTAACTGGAGTAATCAAATGGTCTTTAAAATACTTTCCAAAGTAGTAAATAGTGTAAAGGGCGGCGTTAGCGCATCGCTAAAGGGTGCTAGCGATATCGCCGGCTCGGTAGTTAATTCGGTTAAGGATGTAACTACGACCACTTTGAAGGAAGCCGGTGAATTTGTGGAGCACGGTCTAGACGTACCGGCTTCGATCGTTAAGGGTGCTTTCCATGCCGTTTCCGATCTAGGCACCTCGATTGTAGGCTCGGTGCGGGGGGTGGTGCGTGGCGTAGTTGAGGGTTTTGCTGAATCGGGACGTGGGCATGATCATGCCATTAAAGGTGCGGTTGGCCAAGCCATTCATAGTGCCAAGGATTTTGGTCAGGACGTGGGCGAAACCGCGGTGGAAGCCGTTAAAGGTTCGGTAGAAGCAGTGACCAATGTTGGCGGTGATGTGGCTAAAGCCACCAAGGATAGTCTGGAAGCGGCTCTGGATACCGCTCGCGACCTTGGCGAGGACGTTTTTAATACCGTTAAAGAAGCCCTGTCGGCCGGGATTGATGGGGCCAAAGATATCGTCGATTCTTTTAAACCCAAGAAATAATCTCAAGCATTAAGCTAAATCTGTATAATGGGGGTAGAGACAGGTGAGCTATTGCAGCCATCTGTTTTGTTTTATGATAGGAAAAGCTCATGGTTCTAGCTAAGTTAAAGACTGCCATTAAGAAAGAAAAAACTGGCGAGCGCTACATTACGGCTCTGGATATCGGTACTGGGTACGTCAAGGCTTTAATTGGTCGCGTGGTAGGAACTGGCGATCGGCAGACAGTTGAGGTAATTGGTATGGGTCGCCAGCCCCAGCGGTTGACGGATATGCACTCGGGTGCCATCTCCGATATTGCCGGCGTGGTAGATAACTGCGATGCCGCCCTAAACCAGGCTGAGGGCGTGGCCAATGTAACGGCCAAAGATACGGTGATTGGTATTGCCGGTGAGTTGGTGAAGGGCCAAACCACCACCATTAAATACCGTCGCAGCCACCCCCAGCGATCTATTGAAATGGCAGAGCTAGAGCAGATTATTGATAAGGTCCAGATCCGAGCCATGGAGCGGGCCAGGGTCCAGCTGGCTTGGGAATCCGGTGTCTCGGACGTGGAGATTAAACTGGTCAACGCCGCCATCGTGAATGTTTCGATCGATGGTTATAGAGTGAACAACCCGCTGGGCTTCCAGGGGCGGGACGTGGCTATTCAGCTATTCTGTGCCTTTGCGCCGATGGTCCACATTGGGGCTATTGAACGGGTAGCATACGATCTAGATCTAAATTTGGTTAATGTGGCGGCCGAGCCGTTCGCGGTGGCAAAATCTGTGGGCGTGGATATGAGCGAAAATTTCTCGGCCATTTTTATGGATGTTGGGGCCGGTACTACCGACATTGCCCTAGTTAACGAGGGCGGGGTTGAGGGTACCAAGATGTTCGGTATTGGCGGTCGCAGCTTCACTGATACCGTTGCCAAGCATATGGGAGTGCCTTTTTCTGAAGCCGAGCGGCTGAAGCTGGAACTTAGTCACGGCAAGCTCAGTGACGAACAACGGCGCCAGGTGGAGGAAGCCGTAGAACCGACGGTCAAAGTCTGGTTGAGCGGGGTCGAGCTGGCGCTATCCGAGTTTGAAAACGTAGATCAACTGCCGGCCAGAGTCATGCTTTGCGGCGGCGGCACCGGATTACCCCAACTAGTCAAAGCCCTCAAGACTGATAGCTGGCGAGCCGATCTACCGTTTGCCAAGAATCTAATCATAGATCACATTAAACCCGAGCAGGTGGGAAGCGTGGCCGATAAAACCGCCCAATTGACCGACTATACTTTTATTACGCCCATGGGATTGCTAAACGTTGGCTTGGATGCGGTATTGAGCGGGGGCCTAAAGCAAAGTATCCTCAATAAGTTAAACCGAGCACTGCAGGCATAAATTATGGAAAAAAGCACGATCTACATCGACATCGAAGACGACATCACAGCCATTATCGGCAAGATCAACGAGGCGGCCGGTAAACAGGTACGGCTGGTGGTGCCCAAGCGTACCACCGTATTGCAAAGCGTGGTCAATCTTAAGCTGATCAAGAAAAGCGCTCAGGCATCAGCCAAAGAGGCGGTATTGGTAACCGAAGACACAGCCGTCATTAAACTAGCGGCTCGTTTGGATTTTAAAACTGCTCCCAACCTCAATGCTGAGCCGGCCGTACCTACAGTGCCCGATGATAAATTGGTAGATCTACCAAGCGATCTAATTGAGGGCGAGGCCGTGGAAACTGGTCTCCCCACCCCGGCTAACGGCGATAAAACCGCTGCTATTGCCGCAGCTGGCGCGACTGTCGCGGCGACCAAACCAACCAAAGACGCCTCCCGCAAAAGAATTCCCGATTTTGGACGCTTTAAAAAGCGCTTCGTATTGGGCATGTTAGGTTTGGCCGGCATAATCTTTTTGGGCTGGTTAGTACTTATTGGCCTACCCAAAGCCAAAGTGGTGATTGCCGGCCGTACCGAACCGTTTAAGACCGAATTTGGTTTTACGGCTGACACCCAGGCCAAACAAGCCGATTTCGATAACGATGTTTTACCGGCGGCGTCACAGGACATCACCAAAACTCTGGCCAAGGCCTTCAATGCCACCGGCAAGAAGGATGTGGGCACCAAGGCTACCGGCAATGTGACTATTAAGAATTGTGAAGACACCGATGCTCGCTCGCTGTCGGCTGGCACCAGCTTCGTGGCTGCTAGTGGTCAGCGTTTTGTAGCCGGCGCAGCCATCCAGGTACCAGAAGGAGAATTTAAAAACTCGGGACAAACTTGTGTATCGGAGACGGTATCAGCAGATGTGGCAGCTGCCGAAAATGGTTCTGGATACAATGTCGAGCCCACCAGTTATACCAGCTCTGCTCTGCCCGGTAGTTTTGTAATTAGCGGTAATCAAATGGTGGGCGGTACTAGCAAAGTAATCACAGTAGTTACCCAGGGCGATGCCGATAACGCCCGTAATGAAATAATCGAAGCCGAACGGGCAGGCGCTAAGAAGGAGTTAGCCGGGCAGTTTGATAAAGACAGCTATTTAATCGAAGCTTCACTGATAGAGACGGTAGAGCAGCTGACTAGCAATCCCGGAATAGACCAGGAAGCAACCAATGCCCAATTAACATTGAAAGTTAAGTACACCCAGATGGCAGTTTCTCGTAGCGAGCTGGAGGAGTTAATGAAGCGCAATGAGGCCGAAGAAGCTAAGAAACATGAACTGACTCAATCACTGGGAGTGGTTAACGTCGGCTTGGACAAAGCCGAATTTGCCGTTACCGATAGGCCGTCGGCCACGGCCACTCACTTTCGAGTCAAAACCGAGGCATTGCTTGGGCCAGACATCGATTTCGCCGGGCTAAAGCAGCAGATTGGGGGCAAGAAGAGTGGTGAGACCGCGGAAATTATCAAAGCCTATCCCAACGTCAACGGGGTAGAAGTTAAACTCTCGCCCTTCTGGGTACGCAAAGTACCGCGCAATCCCGAGAAAGTCATATTCGAAGTCAAAATTCCTACCGACTAGTGAGCGGAATCTTGGCAATCGATTGGGGAACCAAACGAGTGGGACTAGCCGTCGCCGACGCGGAGAGTAGATTGGCAACTCCTTTACCAAGTTTGCCGGCTTCGCGCGAACTGCTGGGCCAGCTGGCCGAAATCTGCGCTGACCGCAAAGTTGAAACTGTAATTGTGGGTCTACCGCGCGGTCTAGAAGGCCAGGAAACAGCTCAAACCACTCGGGTACGGCGGTTTGCCGCTGAACTTGAGCAGAGTCTTAAATTATCGATTAAACTGCAGGATGAAGCTCTGACCAGCATCGTCGCCCGTCAGCGCAAACCTGCCGAGTTTGATTTGGATAGTCAAGCTGCCGTTATTATTCTGAGTGATTATCTTGGAGAGACATGAATCTTAAACGCTGGTTCAAACTGGGCCTGATTGTTTTGGTGATTATTTTGTCGGCGCTAGGTCTGGGTGTCAGGAGCTGGTATGTTCTAAATTTGCGGCCGCCAGCCCGTTCCGCCAGCGACATTATACCGCTTAGGATCGAAGCCGGAACTTCCTCGGCCACTGTGGCCCAACAACTAGAGGATAGTGGACTGATTCGCAATTCTTGGGCCTTTCGCTGGTACCTCTATCGGCGGGGTTTATCCACCAAGATCCGGGCAGGACTATATCGTTTTAGCCCCAATCAAAACGTTCCCCAGTTAGTTAGTCGGCTGGCCAGCGGTGATACCGAAGCTCACACCATCACCATTACCAGCGGCTTAAGACTGACTCAGATCACTACCCTGATGGAAAAAGCCGGCTACCAACCCGCCGATATCGAGCGAGCGCTCGTGGCCACCTACGAATACAGCATCCTCAAGGATAAGCCATCAGATGCCAGTCTGGAGGGGTATCTTTTCCCAGATACTTATCAGCTGGAAATTGATCAGCCGCCAGAGAAATTGATTGATTTGATGTTGAGCAATAGTGAAAACCAAATTAGGCCAGATATCCGCCGGGGTTGGGCGGCTCAAGGATTAAATCTGCACCAGGGTCTTACTCTGGCTTCAATTGTCCAAAAAGAAGTTTCGCGGCCAGAGGATCAGCAGCAAGTGGCCCAGGTCTTTATCAAACGATTGAAGATTGGTATGAAACTTGAAGCCGATCCCACGTTTGAATACGGGGCTGCCTTACTGGGAGAAACCGGTACCCCAGCCACCGATTCAATTTACAATACCTATCTTCACCCTGGCTTACCACCGACACCGATTGCTACTATCGAGCTGAGCGCGCTGGAAGCCGTGGCCAAACCCGCGACCACTGATTGGTTATATTTCCTGTCAGATAAAGAAGGAAATACCCATTTTACGCTTACAGAGGCTGAACATAAGCAAAATATAGAGCAATATCTAAGATAACGGCTTTCTTAAGCCATAACACCCCCATTGACACCCCCCTGGGCTTTTGTTAGGCTTACCAAGACTATTACTGGCGTGGCTTCCCTGTGAACAGGGTGATAAACATAACCGCTAGCAGTAGCCTACCCTGAAACGTCGTACGAGCATCTCAAACTTTTTCTGGTCGAAGATGCTCTATCGGATAAATAATATACCGAGGAAGACGCGGTAACGGTAGTCTCCAGCCCGGGTAACCGGCTGGAACGGAGTCAGAAATTCGTACCAAACTCTATGATAGCTTCGGTGCTGGGAGCACTCTTGAGGCTAGACCACGCCCTTCCGCTGGCAGACGTTGGCGGTCTATGGGTTATGGCCGACTAGCCAACCTGTTGCGTCCCAGCCGGCGCTTGTGGCACGTAGTCTTACTGGCAGTGTTAATTATGACGGTAATGGTTGGCCGGGCTGAGAATCTTCAACCCCTAGATAATCGTCAAAGCCAAAGCTTGGTGGTGGATAATGGCTTCGGTGGCGAGGTGGATGAAACCGCCACTGTTTATATTGCGGCCAATGTGGCTAATCAGTTAGAACTACCGGTGGCTAGCGAAGTATCCGATCTGGCGGCAGATATGACGGCGGCCGTACAGATACCGACCGCAGCTGGTGACCAGTATCTGTCCAAACCCCATGTAGTCAGCACGGCTGGCCAGGTTCGACAGCAGATTCAATCCTATGTTGTTCAAAATGGCGACACGATTGAATTGCTAGCCAAGAAGTTCAATATCACCAGCGATACTATCATTTGGGCCAATAACCTGCGTTCTGATAGTGAGTTATTGCCCAATACCGAACTGCGAATTCTGCCCATTAACGGTTTATTGCACGTTGCTTCTCCGGGTGATACCCCAGAATCAATTGCCGCCCGCTATCAATCCAGCGCTGCCCACGTAGTCAGCTTTAATGACCTTGAAATCAGCGGCCTAAAGCTGGGACAGGAAGTAGTAGTCCCGGGTGGTGTCCGGTCTCGGGCCAACCTCAGTCTGGGACGAGCGGCTGCCTTTGATTCCCCATTTGCCCCCCGTTTTGGCGGGAATGGCTACGATTATGGTTGGTGCACTTGGTGGGCGGCTGAACGCCGAGCGCAGTTGGGACGTCCGATACCTACCAATTGGGGCAACGCTATCAGCTGGCGCTACAATGCCGCAGCCAGCGGTTTTAGGGTTGGCTCGGCCCCCGAGGCCGGCGCCGTGGCCTACTACAAGAATATTGGCGGTTGGGGACATGTTGGTATTGTAGAACAGGTGACAGAAGACGGTGCTTGGTTCTCGGATATGAATTATCCGCTGTGGGGGCGCGTCACCCATCGCTTTGTACCGGCTTCGGAATTTAGCGGCTTCTCCTTCATTTATTAGATTTTTTTAAAAAGTTAACTAAAAAGACGACCTGCTAGACTAGAGCTAGATGTTTATTGATAGTGCCAAAGTAGTTGCCCAAGCCGGTAAGGGCGGTGACGGCTTAACCAGCTGGCGCCGCGAGCGCTTTGTGGCTCGTGGAGGGCCGGACGGAGGTGATGGTGGTCGGGGTGGCGACATTATTTTTATCGGCGATCATAACCTCAACACTTTGTCCCCATTCCGTAATCGACCTTTACTTAAGGCTGCCGATGGTCAGGCCGGCCGCCGCCGCAAAAGCCACGGCAAATCGGCCGAAGACAATATTATTAAAGTGCCAATGGGCACAATAGTTTGGTATCAACAAACCCAAATTACTGACATCGCCAAAGATGGCCAAAGTGTGGTAGTAGCTAAAGGTGGCCGCGGAGGTTTTGGCAATGCCCATTTTACTTCTTCCACCCGACAAGCTCCCGCGGTGGCTGAAGTCGGCGAACCGGGCGAAGCCAAGGAATTGGAGCTTGAACTTAAGCTGTTGGCCGATGTCGGATTGGTAGGAATGCCAAATGCCGGAAAATCGACTTTGCTGTCTGTTGTTAGCAATGCTAAGCCCGAAATTGCCGATTATCCTTTTACCACCTTGGCACCAAATCTGGGGGTGGTGGACGTGGATAACAACACCATGCTAATGGCCGATATTCCCGGTTTAATTGAGGGAGCTAGCAAGGGTAAAGGATTGGGCGATGCTTTTCTGCGCCACATCGAGCGAACCGCGGTGCTCCTGCACCTAATTGATGCCAACGGCCAGGATGTCGCAGGCGATTATCAGACTATCATCGGCGAGCTTAAGGCCTACAAACTAAACCTATCCAAACGGCCCCAGATTGTGGTGCTAACCAAAATTGATGCTATTGATCAATCAGAAGCAGAGTCCAAGCTTAAACAGCTAAAAAAAATTAGTAATCAGCCGGTTTTTGCCATATCGAGTGTAGCCCATACTAGTCTGGATGAATTATTGCGGGCTACAGTCAAATTGGTCACAAAAGCTCGGCAAACGGCCAGCAAGTTAGCCCAAACCAAACCCAAAATACCGGTTTTAACCCTGGCCGATGACCCAGAGGCTTGGTGGATCGAGCGCAAGGCAGGCAAATATATCATCTGTGGCACCAAGATCGAAGGTTTTGGCAGGCGGACCAACTTTAGTAGCCGTGACGGAGAGGAAAGACTACGTGACATTTTAAGAAAGCAAGGTATAACTCGGGAATTATTACGGCTGGGCGTTAAAATTGGCGACGAAGTCTCAATCGCTGGCAAAGATTTCAAATGGTAAAGTAAAATATCAAACGAGGGGCATTAGCTCAGCTGGTAGAGCGCCGCGTTCGCAATGCGGAGGCCGGCGGTTCGAATCCGCCATGCTCCACCAAAATTATGGAAAGATTCGACGATCAGAGCTCATTTAAAGTTGAGTTACCACGGGCCGCAATTCGAGGAACGTGGCTTGATCCCCGTCGATGGCCAGCTTACCACGACAAATCTGAGATCTTCTGGCCGCGACCATCGCTCCACATGGCCCCCTCTCCCCAAGCAGCCGTCCGCCTTGCCGAGATAGTTGCTTTCTATGAACCAGCGTTAACTGATCCGGTAATTTTTGCCAAAAAACTAGGCATCAAAGTTCGCTACAGGAAAATACCTTCCTCGAGGTTAGGAATAGAAGCCTGGCTGACTCCGCGAGAAAATGGTTTCGATGTCATAGTTGATTCCAATCTAGAGGTTCCAGAAGCCAAACTTCGCATAGCTCACGAGATCGCCCATACAGTTTTCTACGATTGGAGATATTCGCCACCCGAGAGGACGAGTCGTGGAGGCCCAGATGAGGAACGATTCTGCGACGCCTTCGCACTTGCTCTAAGCGAGATAAATTCATCACAAGGCGTAATGTGAAATCCTATGTTGGTTGTTTGCGCAGAAGAGACAGCTTTATTAGCGACCAACCGATGTGGATTGTCAGCATCATTCCTGAGATGGCGATGACAACTTTCAGCCAGGTGGCTGGCAGCGACCAACCGCCGATAAACTGAGAAAATAACTCTGTCCACAGCGGGTAGAGGAACTGCCAACTGAGATTGAGATAGAATACCGTGATTATAACCAAGCTGATGGCCAGGAGCCGCCGTGACCAGACCGCAAAGATATGGGGGTGATTCCTAAAAGGTAAGTGGATATATTTGGTGGCCAAGACATATTTATTGCGCAAGCCGACCACCACATTAATTAGCAGCCAGACCAGGCTATAGCCTAGCGCTCCGATGCTACCCCAGAAAAGGGCTAAGCTGAGGGTACCCAGCCAGTCATATTGCTCCAAAAATCTTTGGTAATAACTAATTTGCTGGTTAAAGACTGTAGCTACCTCGGCTTCCGATGCTAAACCGCTGGTTAAGGATTCGATGATAGCCGTTGTGCTACCAACTGCCAGTAGAACTAACGAAATCAGGAGATACAGCCAAATGACGTACGGGGCAGGGATAAAACGCCTCGGCTTGTCCATAGTCTAATTGTACTGGAAATTAATCAGCCACCTTAGAGCATTGAAAAAAGCCGTGAATTTGGGTATAATAACCGATTGTATTTAAGGGGTGAAAATGGTCCCAGCACCAAGATCTTGAAATTTCGAAATTGGATTATTCATCCTCTTCTCCATTCGGGATTTGGTACGGGGCAAGCGAAACTAAAGCGGGTTTTATGAGTGAAGCAATCAGAATTCGAGGCGCGAGAGAACATAATCTAAAAGATATTAGCCTGGAAATTCCGCGTGATAAACTGATTGTTATCACCGGGCTTTCTGGTTCTGGTAAGTCGTCTTTAGCCTTCGATACCATTTATGCCGAAGGTCAGCGTCGCTATGTCGAATCCTTGAGCTCGTATGCACGCCAATTCCTAGGGATGATGGAAAAACCCGACGTCGATCAGATAGAGGGGCTTTCGCCAGCTATATCAATCGACCAAAAATCAACTTCGCGTAACCCGCGCTCTACCGTAGCCACGGTTACCGAAATTTACGATTACCTGCGCCTACTATATGCTCGCATTGGTATACCGCATTGTCCAATTTGCGGCAAGGTTGTAAGCAGGCAATCTGCCAGCCAAATTGTCGATGGCGTGATGAGTCTACCTAAAGATAGCCGCATTTTGGTGCTGTCTCCGATGGTGAACGATAAAAAGGGTGAATTTCGCCACCTGCCGGAACAACTCAAAAAGGGTGGCTTCGGCCGAGTCCGAGTAGACGAAATTGTTTATGATGTGGACGAATTTCCCACCCTAGATAAAAAGTTTAAACATACCATTGAAGTGGTAGTCGACCGTCTGGTAATCGAAGAAGAGGGTCGCTCTCGACTGGCCGAGTCGGTAGAGCAAGCTCTGGATCTAGCCGACGGCGTGCTGAAAGTGGTTGAAGTCGATAAACAGAAAGAACATATTTACTCCAATCAGTTTACCTGTCCTGATCATCCCGAAGCGCCGCTGCCGGAAATGGCGCCGCGGACGTTCTCGTTTAATTCGCCCCATGGGGCTTGCCCGCACTGTACGGGTCTAGGAAATACCCTGGAGATAGATCCCGGTCTGGTAATTGCCAGTCCGCGGTTGTCGATTGCCGAAGGGGTGATTCGGCCGTGGAGCCGGGGCAAATACGATAGCTGGTACATGCGCCGTTTGGAAAGCGTAGCCGATGCTTTTGGTTTTTCATTACATACTCCATGGGGCGAATTACCCGGATCTGCCAAACAAGTAGTGCTACATGGTGCCAAAGATAAGCCACTGCGAGTGCGCTGGCGGGGAGGCAGTTTCTTGACCGATTATGAGGGTGTGGTGCCGAATTTGGAGCGGCGCTATCGAGAAACCGACTCCGACTATATGAAGACAGAGATCGCCAAATTTATGCGCGAGCAATCTTGCCCAGTTTGCAAGGGAGCTCGGCTCAAACCCGAAGTACTGGCCGTGACCATTACCGATAAATCAATCATCGATATCGCTAAGCTGCCCATTAGCAGCGCTCGAGATTTTTTCAAGCAGCTCAAGCTAGGGGAGCGAGATACCACCATTGCCCGTCAGGTACTCAAAGAATTAAACGCCCGGTTGGGGTTTTTAGTGGATGTCGGTTTGGATTACTTAACACTCGATCGGGCGGCTAATACCCTGTCCGGCGGGGAAGCCCAGCGCATTCGATTGGCTACCCAAATAGGTTCGGGTCTGATGGGGGTACTTTATGTATTGGACGAACCCTCGATTGGCTTGCACCAGCGCGATAACCGACGCCTGATCGGTACCCTACAGCGCCTCAAAGCGCTTGGCAATACCGTTTTGGTGGTGGAGCACGATGAAGAAACCATTCGCTCGGCAGACTGGGTGGTAGATATCGGGCCAGCAGCCGGTGAGCACGGTGGCAAGATTGTAGCTATTGGTACACCAACCCAGATAGCCCGCAATTCCAAAAGCATCACCGGTCAGTTTCTAGCCAAGAAACAGCAAATTCCTACTCCCCGGAAGCGTCGCCAAGGCAACGGTGGCGAATTAGTGATAAAGGGCGCGCGCGCTAACAATCTTAAAGCCATTGATGTGCCAATTCCCTTGGGCAAATTTGTGGTAGTGGCAGGAGTGTCGGGATCGGGCAAATCAACTCTGATTAACGATATTCTAGCCAAACATCTAGCTACTGTATTGCACCGGGCGCAGGAAATTCCCGGCTCCCACGATGATATCGAGGGTGTCGAGCAACTAGACAAAGTCATCGTAATAGACCAATCGCCAATTGGGCGAACGCCCCGCTCTAATCCGGCCACCTACGTGGGTTTTTTCACCGATATCCGGGAGTTATTTGCCCGCGCGACAGAGGCCCGTATTCGCGGCTATAAGGCCGGCCGCTTCAGTTTTAATGTTAAGGGTGGCCGCTGTGAGGTATGCCGCGGCGACGGCGTACTCAAAATTGAAATGCATTTTCTGCCCGACGTTTACGTTACTTGTGAAGAATGTAAGGGCAAGCGCTACAACCAGGAGGCTTTGGAGATTCATTACAAGGGCAAAACTATTTCTGACGTTTTGGAAATGACGGTAACTGAGGCGCACGAATTCTTTGCCAATATTCCGTCCATCAAACGTCGGCTAGAGACACTGGAGCGAGTGGGATTGGGTTATATTCGATTGGGCCAGCCGGCCACCACCCTTTCGGGAGGGGAAGCCCAACGGGTCAAGTTGGGGACCGAACTGTCGCGTCGGAGTACTGGGCGCACCTTTTATGTTTTGGATGAGCCAACTACCGGTTTGCATTTTGCCGACGTTAGAAAGCTGCTGGAAGTTTTGAACGAGCTGGTAGAAGGCGGCAACACGGTGGTGGTGATTGAGCACAACCTAGATGTTATCAAGAGTGCCGACTGGCTAATTGATCTTGGGCCAGAAGGCGGAGAAAAGGGCGGGGAAGTGGTGGCATCGGGTACGCCAGAACAAGTATCCAAAACCCCAAAGTCGTATACTGGACAATATCTCAAAAAAATGTTATAAACTCCATATCATGCAACCCGATGTCGTGGAAACGGCGCCAACACCCGAAATCATTCCGCCGCCCTCGGCTGTTGGTGCTATGTATGCCTATATCATTGGTGCTCAGCCAGAAATGGTTGCCTACCATTACCACGGCCTTCATCAACCCCAGCGCAGCGCTGAGGAACCCAATAATGTTGGTTTTTATGGTTGGGTAGCTGCCCGCAATACTCTAGACGGAAGTTTACGACACGGTATTGAACAGTCAGTCCGCCGCGAAGCCATGGCGAAATTGATAGTTGAAGCTAGTGAAGCCAGTTACGAATGGGTGCGAGCAGTTGGTTTAGAATTACCCCTGATTCCACCTAAACGCTTTGCGGATATACCAGAACCACTCTGGCAAGCCATTGCCGATAAATTTATTGACCCCCACGATATAGAGAAAATATCAGCCCGCGACCCTAAAAATTATCGGGCGCGTAATCTACCCCCGGCAGCTCGGCGTGCTCTCATCGGACTTTATCATCGCAAACAAGAGCACACAAAACGGCGTATCTTCTCTTGACTAATACTCACGACGTTGTGTAATATAGATACTTTGGTTACACGACGTAACTGAAGCGGCTGTTCCACGCGGAACGGTTTTGACAGAGTAGAGAGAGGGGAGAAATGGATATTAGCGCATTCACAAAGCTGGTCTATGACCTGCTGCCCGATTTTGCACCAGCTAGCCCAAATTGGCACATGAATTCAGGCTACTACTGGAGGGTTCCCTCCGGCCGCCTAAAGCTAGAAAATGTCAGAGAGCATGGCGCATCCACTGGAGTACTGATGCTGGAACTTGATCCATCCGGGGGCAACCCAGAAATTTTCTGGCATTACCGCGGAACGCGAAACTGGGGCGGACATGCTGCTTCCGAATTGAATCACCAGGAAGCCAACAGAGTTGCCAGCCTGGTGCGGCAGGCGCATTCCCGGTTTCCGGTCAATCCCCGGCTGCATTCGCCCTCGGACCTGAGGCAACTGGATGAACGTCAGCGGCTGGGAAATAGATTGCCATTCGGGGGCCGCAAGCTCTGACGCTAGAGTGGCTGGGATACTCCTTTGGGAGCAATCCCAGCCACTATTAGCTCTCTCTACTCTGTTTTTCAACTAGCGATAATCGTTACAATAAAGCTATGAAAGAAACAGTGGAAAGCAAACTGCCGCAACTGCCGAACGAACCTGGTGTCTATTTTTTTAAAGACAACCACGGCAAAATTATCTACGTTGGCAAAGCCGCCAATCTGCGTCACCGTGTGCGGTCATATTTTCAGCCAGCGAACAGATTCGCGGTAGGGGACTATAAAACCCCAGTAATGCTGGGTGAGATCGCCGATTTGGAATGGTTAGTCACTCCCAGCGAAGTTGATGCCCTCTTTTTAGAATCGGAATTAATCAAACGTTATAAACCCAAATTCAATATCGAGCTACGCGACGATAAACACTATTTGTATGTACGGATTACCACGCGCGATCAGGTTCCTACACTCAGCTTTGTCCGGCGTCCCCTGGATGATGGCGCAACTTATTTTGGGCCTTATGTGCAGGGTTTTAGCTTGCGTAAGGCGCTGCGAATTCTGCGCAAGATTTTCCCCTACAACACCCATGATCCCTTGCCCAAGCGGGTTTGTTTGCAATACCACCTGGGATTATGTCCGGGGCTAGAAGAGGGCAAAACCAGCCTAGCGCAATATCGCCAGGATTTGAGTAAGCTAATAATGTTTTTGAAAGGAGAGCGCAGCCGTCTGATCAAACAGCTAGAGAAAGAGATGACGGTCGCCGCCAAAGCCCAGAAGTTTGAGCAAGCCGCTCAATTACGGAATCAGATGCGAGCCTTGTCTACGCTGTCTCGCCAGGTAGTCTTTTCGGACCAAGAACGCTTCGATATCAGCCGCGACCAAGCTCTAAATGGCTTGATGGAGCTACTGGCTCTGCCAGGAATTCCCCGGCGCATCGAAGCCTACGATATTTCGCATTTATCGGGTACGGATAATGTGGCCAGCATGATTGTTTTTATCGACGGCGTGGCCGCCAAGGGCGAATATCGGCGTTTCAAGATGCGTCTGCTTGGAAACGATGACGTGGCCCATATTAGGGAGGTAATTCGCCGACGATTTAGTGGAGACAATCTGAGTAAGTGGCTAAAACCGGATTTGATCTTGATTGATGGCGGTAAAGGGCAGTTGGCTGGTGCTTTAGGGGTGTTGCAAGAATTGGGTATCAGACTGCCAGCCATTGGTTTGGCCAAGCGCCGAGAAGACATTATTAAACTTACCCAAAGCCGACCAGAGATTTTGCGCTTGGACCCAGATTCACACATCTTGAAGCTGTTGCAGCGAATCCGCGACGAAGCTCATCGTTTTGCCATAACCTACCATAGCTTGCTGCGTAGTAAGCGACAGACGGCTTCAACTTTGGAAGAAATTCACGGGATCGGCCCGGCTACGCGCAAGAAGCTGATAAAGGAGTTTGGTAGCCTGCGCGGCGTCAAACAAGCCAGCTTGGGTCAATTGACACAGACCCTTGGCAAGACCAAGGGAGAGTATTTGTATCAACAGCTTAGCCAATAGTCCCTTCTACTCCCCTCTTGCTACTGAATATATTCAGTAGCAAGGAATGTGAAATGATTTATGTGTTAAACTTGCAAAATTTCCAGGATATAAAATGTTTGACAAAGTACTTCCCCTATTGTGTAATTAGATCAGTCAATCACAGACGTGATTGAAGATCCAAGGGCAATCGTTCTTGGATAAGGGCAGAAACATTCGAAAGGAGGCATCATGGCCAATGGGACCTTCGACCGGGAGTATCTTATGCCCAGCGAAGTAGCTAGGTTGTTTAGGGTTGACCCGAAAACGATTACCCGCTGGGCCAAGGAAGGTAAGCTGCCTTCTCATACCCTCACCTTGGGCGGCCATCGCCGTTACCCAGCAGAGGAAATCCGCAAATTGCTTGCTAGCCTCATCGAGAAACGCATCGAGGATACTAGATAGGCTTCTGTCCAAAATTTTGACATTACAGCGCAAAAGGAGGTTGTTAGCATGAATGAAGCCGGCTCCGATCGTGATCGCGAGGAACGCGATTTCCGAAGGTGGCTCAGACAGAGCTTAGCCGGGCTGGTCCTATTGGCTGTCGGGACTCTACTCGTGACACTTGGAAGTGGGGTTCTGGCATTCCTCGGGGGCCTGATCGTGGCTCTGGCTATTGTTTGGGTGTTCCTCCTAATGTTGGTAGCAGTTGCCCGCTGGTAGTTAGCCAAACAATGTGTGTCGCGGGGGACGGCGTTAGAGACTTCGGTCTCATCCCCTAGTGCTGTGATGTCAATTCGTTTCCAAGAGTGTGTACTCTTGCTGAAGAGGCCAAAAGGCCGAAAAGCGAAGCCGCAATATGGTAAAATTAGCCCGTGTTAAAATCGTTTTGGCTGCGGTGGCTGGCAAACGGATTGGGGCTATGGATTGCCGACCGGCTGATTTCTGGTGTTGAAGCTGGGGATAGCTTTTGGGTTATCGTGATTGCGTCTGGTATTTTCTCGCTGGTCAATATGGTGATAAGGCCGATAATTACCATTCTTACTTTGCCCGCAGTTATCTTAAGCCTGGGTTTATTCATGCTAGTAATTAATGCTTTGATGCTCTATCTGGTAACCGCGATTTATCCCGAATTTGTGGTGGCTAGTTTTGGTGCAGCGGTGCTAACAGTAATCGTAGTATGGGTAGCAAATTACGCGGTCAGTTTGTTAGTAGAAAATAAGGAGACGGGCAGTGCGTGATTTCTTTAACATACTCGCCGTAGTATCAGCCGGTTTAATGGTTGTCTTTATTTTGATGCAAGCGCGTGGCTCTAGCCTGGGTGAGGCCTTTGGCGGTGATAGTACTTTCTACCGCAGCCGCCGGGGTGTGGAGCTAGTGATCTATCAGCTGACGATTTTTTTTGCGGTGGTTTTTGTAGTCTCCATAGTTCTTGGTTTGTTGTCGCGCTAAGAGGATAAGTGCTGGGGTATGAAGCAAGGCTATTATCAATTTCGTTCACGGTTGTGGCTGCGTCGGTTGCGTCGGACCTGGCAATTCCTACGAGCCAATATTTTTAAGCGTAGCCGCCAGCTCAAAGCCGTCCAACGCTTTCTGGCCGGTTGGCTGGTGGTGGTGGTCCTGGCTGGTGCGGGTTTAGCCTACCAAAACGAGCACCTAGATAAATACTATTTGAACTATGATCCAGCTATGGGCGGTAGTTTTGTTGAGGGTATGGTTGGCAAGATTACGGCTCTCAACCCTATGTATGCCGATAGCGAAGCCTCTAGAGTAGCTAGCCAACTCATTTTCAGCGGGTTATTCAAATATAACGGGCGGGGTGAGGTGATACCGGAATTGGCCGAAAGCTACGAAGTAGACGAGAGCCGAGTGGTTTATAATGTGCGGCTGCGTCAAGGTTTGGTCTGGCACGACGGAGAACCATTAACTGCCGAGGACGTGGCTTTCACTTTTCAGAGCATCCAAGATCCCAATAGCCGGTCGTATCTTAACGCCAACTGGCGTGACATTAAAATTGAAGTTGTCGACCAACACCAACTGCGCTTTAATTTGCCCAGTCCTTACTCACCATTTTTGAATAATCTTACCACCGGTATTGTTCCCAAACACATTTTGGGTAGGGCTCGCACCAGCGAACTAAGGATAAATCGCTTTAATCAGCAACCGGTTGGTGCTGGGCCATATCGACTGGAACGTTTTTCTGCCGAAAATGGCGAATTATATCTGCAGGCCAACGAGCGTTATGTGCATGGGCGGCCGCGGATCAGTCGGTTTGTGATTAAGACCTTTAGTAATATTAAACAATTGATTGAAGCCCAAACTGCTCGCAGTGTCAGCGGCGCTGGCGGTTTTGATCCCTACCGAGTAGCCGAATTTGAAAATCTGAAACAAATTAATATTGAGCGTTGGCCGATTGCCACTCAAGATTTTGCTTTTTTTAATACCGAGCATCCAATCTTGAACGATCGTGAGGTACGCCAGGCATTGGTCCAGGGAGTTAATTTACACGAATTAGTACTGACTCTAGAAAATCAGGTAAAAGCCGCTCGTGCTCCGCTATTGGAAGAGCAACCTGGCTATAGCCGGGATCTTTTACAATTACAGCACAACCCCGATCAAGCAGCCCGCCAATTGGAGGCGAGGGGGTGGAAAATCGATAGAGATGGTATTAGAGCCAAGGATGGTCAGCAACTAAGGCTCGAGCTAGTTAGTGAGAATAGCGGAATCTATTCGGAACTGGCACGTTTACTACAAGCCCAATGGCAGGCCATCGGGGTGCGGGTTGAAATTAAACTAGAGTCTCGGGAAGTTTTGCAGCAAAACTATATCCGGCCGCGCAATTACGACATTTTATTATTTGGTATTACCATCGGCTCTGATCCGGATGTCTATGCTTTTTGGCACTCATCCCAAGTAGACGATCCGGGATTGAATTTATCTAGATATCGTTCCTCCGAGGCTGATGCCGGTTTGGAAGGTGGCCGCACCAGGGTTGATCCCCAGATTCGGGCTGCTAAGTACCATACTTTTCTATCAGCTTGGAGGCAGGATGCGCCAGCAGTAGCTTTGATACGGCCGTATTATTTCTATGCAGCCCGCGGCGTTAGTGGGTTCGATATTGAACGCTTGGCAGAAGCCACCGCCCGTTTTCATAATGTTCACAACTGGGCAGTTAAATACCAACCTACTCTCAAACGCTTGGCTGAGTAATTGGCACAAATTATACTGTTGAAATGGGCGAGTGGCGGAACTGGCAGACGCGCTAGCTTCAGGAGTTAGTGAGCGCAAGCTCGTGGAGGTTCGAGTCCTCTCTCGCCCACCAGAATTACATGGATGTAATTAAACATCTGTCGAACTAAGTCAAGAGCGTTTCCCTTGAAGCGCTCACTTCATTGATTGTGGTTCTACTTTTTTCGTAACCCGAAGAGAGGAGACGTGGAACCAATTTATGCTTGCTTTACAAAGCCATTCGCGAGCACAATTAAGTGAGTGAAGAAGCAAGTAACTCAGCACCACACAACAACCTCCAGGGGCAAGACAAAAAATTGGAGCACCACGTTTGTTTATCGTGAAGAACCTGATTTAAAGCGTCTTGCAAGAGTTCTACTAAGCGTTGCCAAGCAGCAGCTCACGGAAGAAGAGATGTTGGGGAATAAAATGTTGGACCCTAGCGCTTGGTTAAGGATGCGGATTGTGGCGATGGTGCACGATTAGATCATGTATCCGCTTGGGCAAGCTCTTCTAATCCAGGGCACCGTTTTTATCTCAAGTCTCATTGCTGCATTACTTGTGGTGTCCTGGCGGTATCGGAGCTCTCGACATCACGAAAGCATTAGAAAGAGAAAACAACTGTATGCAGAACTCAGAGCTATTCAAGTCACGTATCCACAGGTGACAGTTTCGAGAGCAGAAGCACAGGCCCATTTGGAACTCCATGACGCTTTGTGGGCTCTCAGCAATCAGGGGGATCAGATCCAACTACAAATGGCACTGGAGTGGATGAGAGCGAGCGCGGATTACGGAAAGGATGCGTTGAGAGAGCGCGAGAAGTTAACGCGAATTCTCGCGTCCACCTCCATAGCTTTTCCTGAATCAAGTGGGATTCAAGAAACTCTCAAACCAGCTTACAAAATCAATTTTCTGGAGCCACCAAATCTTCCCGTGGCCACAGATGTTACGGGAGTAAAGCTACGGCATGAAAAGCAGATCAAAGCAATCCACCTCCACGCTACTCAGCAGTTTGGCGCGGATCTAGGGAAACTAGCTGACGAAGTAGAAAAAGAGCTCAAAAGGAAAATGCCCAGGATTACGATAACTATCCGTACCTGACTCATCTTTATTAGACCTAGCGCAGTATCTGATCACGTTCTTCTGACCCCGTCGATATTGCTAATGCTTGCTTTGCTTAATACCTAACGCGCACAATAAAAGTCACACGATGGGGCGCAAGGCTTCATTGTTCTTTAACAGGAGGTGAGATGTGCTTAAACAAACATTCGTTTTGTATCCGCCCGACCTTACCAAGGCCAAGGAGCTCGTAGAGGGTGTCGCTGATGTAGCTCGAAGAACCGGCAGCCCACTCCTTGAGAGTTCGATTGAAGAGCTCCCGGATCCCGAACCACAAGAGGAGGCCTGATGCCAGCTGAGCGAGAGCATCTGACGAAGGGTACATGCTGGTGTGGCTACGAACATGGCCCACATCACTACATTGGTGGTTGCTGGTGCGGACGTAACCACAACAAAGAAAGAGCGCAAGCCATCCTCGAGCACAAAATCCAGGAGCGTACACGGCCTCTGGAAGCCGAGCTAGAGGAGTGGCGATCGGTGGCTGCTCGGGTTCTCTACCCGTACGTGGGAACGATCGTTCGAGGCGAAGAGATTCAGTGCAACGGCATGCACATTGCACATGAGCTCTGTGCACTTGTCGGCAAGCCTGTTCCGGTCGAACCGACATCCGTCTAGCCACGGCTTAAGGAGGAAGGATGTTCCAAGGATTGCGCGATAGATGGCGCAAGCGTCAGCGCTGGCACACGATCAGTATCCAGGTCAACGACAACATGTACGAGACTCTGGAACAAATCCAGATCAAGACGGGATTACCGATTCCAGAGCTAATCAGAAGGGCGGTATTCCTCTACGACTGGGCAAACGATCAGACGGTGCTGGGGAGACGCTTTGCGTTCATAGATGAGGATGATGATCCCTGAAACTCGGACTAACTCACCTCTTGGGGCCCGTTGGCTTCGTTCGACTCTTTACGAGTCAACGATCCTTCGGGCCCTTTTTCTTTCCAAAGTAGGAGTCCCACAACTTCTCGATTTTCTTCATTCGCTGTGGGCTAATGTCTTCATTAAGCAGTTTGCTAATATTGAATGGGTTGTTTGTCCTGGATGTACGGTTTGAATTACGTCCCCTCTCGTCCACCAATTTGTTATGATTGGAACTAATGACTAAACTAGTGCAACATCTGCGGAAGCACTTAAGCGGCGAGGTGCTGGCCGACGCTGAAGCTTTGGATTATTTCTCAACCGATGGCAGCATCTTCCGCATATCGCCACGGGCTATTGTTTATCCACGAAACACCCTGGATATAAGAAAAACCGTTCGATTTAGCTGGCAACTGGCCGAGAAAGGGCAGATGTTGCCTATTACAGCTCGAGGCAAGGGAACAGATCAGGCTGGCGGAGCCTTGGGCAACGGTATTATCCTGGCAACCACGGCCTACATGAATCGGTTGCTGGGATTCGATAAAACCGATGTGGTGGTACAGCCCGGGATGTTATTTGGCGACCTGCAAAGGACCCTGCATAGTCACGGCCGGTTTTTGCCACCATATCCTTCAAGTATGGAGTTTTCGACTATTGGCGGGGCCGTGGCCAACAACGCTTGCGGTGAAAAAACGGTCAAATATGGCTGCATGCGTAATTACGTGAAAAGTTTAGATGTGGTTTTGGCTAATGGCCAGTTGATCCGAGCCGAAAAGATTTCTTCAAAGGAACTTAATCGCAAGAAAGGGCAGACGGATCTTGAGGGTGAAATTTATCGAGCTCTAGACGGATTGTTGGAAGATAACCTGCAAATTATAAATCAGGCGGCCGATAAATTGCGGGTTAACAAGAACTCTGCCGGCTATCCGATATGGGATGTTCGTGGCGAGCATGGTTCATTTGATATATCGAAGCTTTTTGTGGGCTCTCAGGGTACGTTGGGAATTGTGACTAATGCTACTTTGGAAACTGTGCCCTATAATCCCAACACGCACCTGTTGGCAGGCTTTTTTGATGATCTAGATAAAATGGGACAAGCAGTCGGGGAGCTTATGCGTTTAGGGCCATCGGCTTTAGAGTTGGTTGATAGCCACTTGCTGGGATATCTGAGAGAACACCAACCCGGCCTGTTGGAAGAAATTGTGATTGGCGAAATCCCCAAAATAGCATTGCTGATTGAATTTGATGACCTAAAGAAACGCAGAGTAGAACGCAAAGTTAAACGGGCTATCCACATATTGGATAAATACGCGGTTTCTGGTAGAAGTACTACGGATCCGGCCGAAAAGGAACGGTTGTGGCAAATGCGCCACAGTGCCGCTGCCGTAATTTGGCATGGTCGAAGCCACGCAAAGCCCCTGCCGATTATTGAAGATGGTGTTGTACCGGCAGAAAAAATAATGGAATTTCTACATAAGATCTATACCCTGTTCAAGAAACACCACCTGGATGTAGCTATTTGGGGGCATGCTGGCGATGGAAATTTCCACATGCAGCCATTTCTGGATCTGGCAAACGTGGGTGACCGCCAAACTATGCTGAAATTAATGGATGAATTCTATGCCATGGTTATAGAAATGGGTGGCACTACTTGTGGCGAACACAACGACGGACGGCTGAGAGCACCATATCTAGAAGATTTGTATGGGCCAGAAATGTACCGGCTTTTCCATGAAGTTAAAAAAATTTTCGATCCTTTTGGCATTTTGAACCCCCAAGTAAAATTAGATTTCAACAAAGATGATATTTTGACCAATTTGCGCAGCGAGTACTCAATGAAGCATTTATACGACCACGTTCCGCACCTACCTTAGCAAATCAGGCCATGCTTGTTAGAATTAACTAATGGGCGACCTGCCTGCCGGCAGGCAGGGTAGTGGAATACGATGTATTACACTTATGCAATAAAGAGCAAATCTCGGAAATATATTTACGTTGGTCTAACTAGAGACTCGGGGAAGAGACTAGCCTATCATAATGCAGGCCGATTAAAGACCACCAAACCATATAGTCCTTTTGTATTATTACATCAAGAAAGTTTTGCGACGAGGTTGGAAGCTCGAATTCGTGAAAAACAGCTTAAACCGGTGCTGGCAAAGAATTCCTGAAATCTCTAATATAGTAAGACGCGGGCGAGTGGTGGAACTGGTAGACACGCTAGTTCGAGGGGCTAGTGGCCGCAAGGCTGTGGGAGTTCGAGTCTCCCCTCGCCCACCACGCCAGAAGCTGATAATCTATTCTGGCAGGGGCGGTTAGCTCAGTTGGCTAGAGCGCCACGTTTACACCGTGGAGGTCATAGGTTCGAGTCCTATACTGCCCACCAGGCGGCTTAGCTCAGTTGGTAGAGCGATGGCTTGAAGAGCCATGCGTCGCTGGTTCGATTCCAGCAGCCGCCACCAGTTGATTCGGCTGGCTTTTTGCCAGATGGACCAACTGACTAGCCGTTAGGCTAGAAAAGCGAACCAGGTTGCCCTTTGGGCTGGTTCGTTGGAGTGAAAGCAGCGCGCAGGAGTTTACTCTGAGCACTGCTAAGCGGAGGTCGCGAAGCGACATTCCGGCCAAATTTTGGACATGCGGGTGTAGCTCAGTTGATAGAGCGCTTCCTTGCCAAGGAAGAGGTCCGGGGTTTGAATCCCCGTACCCGCACCAAAAGATGCCCTCATCCGAGGGCGTTTTTCATGCTTAAATAGGTGTTATGGCGCGTTGGCCGAGTAGTTAGGCACAGCTCTGCAAAAGCTGATACGCCGGTGCAAATCCGGTACGCGCCTCCATCCATCATCTATCTGCAAAACCGAACACAGAACGAACAAAATATGCTATAATTCAGTTATGCCAAAGCCCAGAAGCTGGAGTGATGAGGAGCTTATGAAAGCTGTCAAAGTTTCGCGAAGTATTCGCCAGGTCCTACTAGAATTAGGCCTCGTTCCCGCGGGTGGCAATTATGTACAAGTTAATAGACGTATAAAGGAACTTATCTTACCGACAGAGCATTTTCTTGGTAAGGGCTGGAATGTGGGTCTACAATTTAAACCGAATCCAGCATTACCACTCGAAATGTTATTGGTTAGAAACGGTACAGCCCAGAGTTTCTTACTTAAGAATCGCTTGTTCAAGGTTGGTATAAAAACCCCGAAATGCGAGATCTGTGGTTGGGCTGAGAAATCTGAGGATGGTCGAATCCCGGTTGAACTCGACCATATTAATGGAGATAGGTATGATAATAGACTAGAGAATTTGCGAATTCTCTGCCCGAATTGCCATAGCTTACAATCTACGCATCGTGGTAGAAATAAGAAGGTACGGCTAATAAAAATGACTTAGGGGCGGGTGCTGGAATTTGGGATACAGGGCAGACTTAAAATCTGCTGCTCGAAAGAGTATGAGGGTTCGAGTCCCTCCCCGCCCACCATAGTTTTGAGGTAAATTATGACAACGAAATTCATCTTACATGGGGGGTTCACTCCGGGGGATACTAGAGAAGACAACAGTAACTTCTATGCAGAAATCCTACGGGAAGCTCCCGAGGAGCCGCGGATATTATTGGTTTGCTTTGCAAAAGACGTAGAACGAATACCTGTTGCCATAAAGAGGGCTAAGACCGAATTTAATGGAGCCAAATGGCAAAAGAAATTAATTTTTGAAGTTGCTACTGAAGAAGCATTTGTAAAACAAGCAAAAATTGCCGATGTCATTTATCTACACGGAGGGATTAGTCTTAAATTACTCAAGTCGTTACAGAAGTTTCCAAATCTCAAAAATTTGTTTAAGGGCAAAATTATTGCCGGAGAATCAGCGGGAGCAAATGTGCTGGGGCAATTCTTTTATAGTAAAAACGCCGACACCGTATCCGGGGGTCTAGGACTTCTTCCACTTAGAATTATTCCTCACTATTCAGAAGAGTATGAGAGGAAGCTTGATGATGTGGGTCAAGGATTAGAACTTTTGCTATTGCCAGAATATATTTACAAAGTTTTCTTGAAATAAGCCGTAAGGAATAAGACTTGTGGGTTCGAGTCCCACCCTGCCCACCATTCGACAAGCTCGTGGCTGGATAATCTTGAGTACAGTCGAAAGACCAGGTGCTATAATTTAGATAATAAGGAGCAAACATGTCGCCACTTACCATAGTATTGATTGTTCTCGGTGTTTTGGTCCTAGCCATCATCGTTTTATATAACAGCTTGATTCGCTCGAAAGTACGAGTAGATGAGGCCTGGAGCGATATAACCGTCCAGATGAAGCGACGGCTGGACCTAATTCCCAATCTAATTAATACAGTTAAGGGCTATGCCTCTCATGAGAAAGAAGTGTTTGAAAAAGTCACTGCCGCCCGTACCCAGATGATGAATGCCCAAGGTGTTAAGGATACGGCACAGGCCGAGAATGCTTTCCAGCAGGCCCTTAAGAGCATATTTGCAGTGGCCGAAGCCTACCCAGACCTAAAGGCCAACCAAAACTTCTTGCAGATGCAAGATGAACTAGTAGATACCGAAGACAAGATTCAAGCCGCCCGCCGGTTTTACAATGGCGCTGTCCGCGATTTTAATACCAAGATCGAAGTTTTTCCCACTCGGCTATTCGCCAAGTCTCTAGGTTTTAGCCAGCGTGAGTTCTTTGAAACTGAAGAAGGCGAAGCCGCTGAGGTAAAAAAGCCAGTTGACGTCAAGTTCTAATATCGTCAGCTATACTTAGCAGAGAGGTAAATAAATGTACTCTGCCATTGCTGCCAATAAGCGCAAAAGCCTGCTACTAATTTTTGTTTTTATCCTCTTAATTAGCGGGATCGGCTGGGTATTTAGCCAATTACAGGGAACACCGGCTATATTTATCGGGGTAGCCGTATTCGCCGTACTGTATGCTTGGTTTGGTTACTACACATCGGCAAGCATTGCTCTGTGGCTAACTGGTGCCAAACCTGTTAGCAAAAAACAAGCACCCCAGCTCTATCGGATTGTCGAGAATCTAACTATCACTGCTGGTTTACCTATGCCCGGGGTTTATATCATTAACGATCCGGCACCCAATGCTTTTGCGACCGGGCGAGATCCCAAACATGCCGCAGTAGCCGTCACCACAGGATTACTGGAAATGCTGGAAGACGAAGAGCTGGAAGGCGTGATAGCCCACGAATTATCGCACGTGGGCAATTATGATATCCGGTTGATGGCTATCGTCTTAGCGCTGGTAACCATTATTGTTTACGTCAGCGATTTCTTTTTGCGTATGACATTTTGGGGCTTCGATGATGATAGCGGCCGCGGTTCGAACCCGCTTGTGTTGGTGGGGGCTATTGCTCTAGCTTTATTGGCGCCATTGGTGGCGATGTTGATGCAACTGGCGGTTAGCCGCAAGCGGGAATACCTAGCCGATGCTTCGGGGTCATTACTTACACGATTTCCAGATGGCTTGGCCAGAGCTTTGCGCAAGATTGATAGCTATCCCAAGGATATGCGCCATGCCTCAACCGCCACGGCTCACCTTTTTTTTGCTAATCCTCTGCGCGGTAAACGCGGTACTGGCTGGATTGCCCGGCTATTTAGCACCCATCCGCCGGTAGAAGATCGTATCAAGCGCCTGCAGCAAATGGGCAGGAAAGTATAATGGCTAGATTGAAACGATCCAAAAAAACTAAGGCAGCCAAAAAGACTATTAAACTCAGTTCTGGCTGGCGTTTGCTCAAGAGCAGCCTGGCAGATTATCGTCTAAATCTGAAACCGATTGGTGCGGTGGTTTTGGTGGCGGTAATTGCTAATTGGTTCATTCGGCTTAGTAGTACGGCCGAAACGGCGGCCATATATCAAGGTTTATGGTTTGCCTTTGTCAGCTGTTCACTAATCTGGACCATCCGCCACACCCAGGACAAACAATCACCCAAGTTATCCCAGGTGTACTGGACCGGCAGCGCTGCTACATTGAAATTGCTGGTGGTTCTGGCGGTAGTGGCCTTGTCTACTCTACCGTTTACTATTGGAGCTTTTATATTTAGTGCCATCAGCTGGCTGGAGGTTACCGGCAGCTATGGCGGCGAATTAATTGCAGCCATTCTATGGCTAATAGGCGGTTTACTGAGTCTATTGCTTCTTGCACGATTGCTTCCGGCCGTAATCATAGTTACTTTGCCCGATATCGGACCAGGTAAGGCCATCGGTTTGAGCTGGCGTTCGGTCAAGGGTGCCAGTTGGCAACTTAGTAGCCGGCTACTGTGGTTTTTGGTTTACGCTCTGCTAATCGTCGCCCTAATTAGCCTAGCTTTTAACCTTTTCAATTTTAATCCAACGCTGACGACCGCCACGCTAGAATCCGCCGTTTTTATATTGGTTTTGCCAGTTTTGTATTTGGGTCTTTTCAAGTTGTATAAGGAGCTGACTGGATGATCAAATTGGATGCGGCCCGAGCCAAGGCGCGCATCGATAGGTTAGTAGATCAAATAAACGAGCTCCGCTACCGCTACCACGTTCTAGATGACCCGACGGTTACTGACGAAATTTATGATTCCTTAACCAAGGAGCTACGTAAACTAGAGGAGCAGTATCCTGCGCTAGTGCGGCCAGATTCGCCAACCCAGCGGGTGGGCGGAAAGCCCCTAGCTAAGTTTCAGGCTGTCGAACACGTTCGACCAATGCTCAGCCTGAACGATGTTTTTAGTGAGGAAGAATTGGAAACTTGGGTAAAGCGGATTACCAAACTCGTGCCCATCAATCGACCAGCTTACCACATTGATCTAAAAATGGACGGTCTGGCTGCCTCTTTAATATATGAAAACGGCAGATTAGTGCGGGGTCTAACGCGCGGCGATGGCTATCGCGGCGAAGACGTAACTCAGAACCTACGTACCATCCAAACCATCCCGCTGGCGTTGCGCCTAGATAAAAGTCTGAGTGCTGGCTTTTATAGCGGCCGAGTCGAAGTACGTGGCGAGATTATTTTCTTTAAAGTCGATTTTGAACGTATTAACGCCGAGAGAGCCAAGCAGGGTTTGGTATTGTATGCCAATCCGCGTAACACTGCCGCCGGTAGTATTAGACAACTCGATCCGGTACAAACAGCTACGCGGCCACTGCGCTTCCATGCTTATAGCCTATTGGCCGACCCGCCCTTGCTATCTATTGATGAGGAATACAAAACCGCGCATAAGCTGGGGTTTGTGATTAACCCTCAGCACAAGGTCGTTAAATCTATCGGTGAAGTGATGAAGGAAGCGCGCGCTTGGCAACATAAGCGGCTGAAGCTACCTTTTCAGGTGGACGGTTTGGTAGTAGCGGTTAATGATCGCAAGTACTTTAATCAACTGGGAGTGGTTGGTAAGGCCCCACGTGGAGCTATTGCTTACAAATACCCGGCCGAGCAAGCTACTACCAAGCTCAAAGACATCTTGGTGAGTATCGGCCGCACCGGTGCTGCCACTCCCTTTGCGGTGTTAGAGCCGGTCAAAGTTGCCGGTTCCACGGTGCAACTGGCAACTTTGCATAACGAAAGCGAGGTTGCCCGTAAGGATGTGCGAATCGGCGATACCGTAATAGTTCAAAAAGCCGGCGACGTTATTCCGGAAGTAGTCGGTCCATTGCCCAAGCTGCGCAATGGACGCGAACGCAAATTCAAGATGCCCAAAGATTGCCCGGTTTGCGGCACCAAGTTGGTTAAAGCCAAGGCGGAAGAAGCAGTTTGGCGTTGTCCCAACAAAGCCTGCCCGGCCCGTGTAATGGGTCAAATTGTCCACTATGCTTCTAAAGAGGCTTTGGACATCGAAGGCTTGGGCGAAAAAAACGTTGAGGCTTTGCTTAAAGCTGGCCAAATAAATGATATTGCCGATCTTTATAGTCTAAACGTCGATCAAGTTAGCAAATTGGAACGTTTTGCCCAAAAATCGGCCGAGAACCTGATAAACGCTATCCAAGTCAAGAGACAACCCACCCTTGATCGTTTTATCTACGGTCTGGGCATCCGCCATATCGGCCGTCAAACCGGTATTGATTTGGCTAATCATTTTAGGACGCTAGAAAAGCTTGAGAAGGCCAAGCTCGAGGATTTTGAGGCCGTACCCGGTATCGGCGATGTAATTGCCCATAGCATTTTTATGTGGTTATACGAAACACCCAACCAGAAACTGCTGGCAAAGCTCAAACACGTTGGAGTAAAACCCCGGCCATTACAAACTTCGGGCAAGCTAAAAGATAAATCATTCGTTATCACTGGCACGTTAGATTCAATTAGTCGTGACGAGGCCGCAGAGCGTATCCGTGCCCGAGGGGGGAAATTCCAAAACTCGGTAGGTAGGGATACGGACTATCTAGTGGTTGGCAGCAATCCGGGAGATTCTAAAATAACTGACGCGGCAAAATACAAGACAAAACAAATCAAAGAACCCGAGCTCAAGAAATTGCTGGCTTAAGCGGTAAATCTGGTGGAGCTACGGAGATTCGAACTCCGGACCTCTTGCATGCCATGCAAGCGCTCTACCAACTGAGCTATAGCCCCAAGCACCACTTATGATAACAGCAATTACCTACGACTCAAGATAGGTGATATGCCTGCTAAACTATAGATTATGCAAACCCAAGCCAAACGGCTCGTAATTAAATATTTAGAACTCCAAGCCAGAAGGCTTCTTGCCAGGTATCACCCCAAGATTGTGGCAGTGGCCGGTAGCGTAGGCAAAACCTCCACCAAGTTGGCTATAGCTGCAGTGCTATCTCAAAGATACAAAGTGCTCGCGCATGCTAGCAGCTATAACAGCGCCATCAGCCTGCCATTGGCCATATTCGACCTACGGGTTCCAGATAAACTCTACAATCCACTAGCTTGGGTGTGGCTACTAGTGCGGATCAGTCTTAAATACCACATACGCTACCCTTATGACATCGTTGTCTTAGAATTGGGGACCGATCAACCGGGTGATATCGCCTACTTCATGCGCTACATCAAGCCAGAAATTGGCGTAATCACGGCCGTAACCCCCGAACATATGCAGGGCTTCGGCTCCATGGAAGCGGTTTTAGAAGAAGAATTCTTATTGGCCACTCACAGCCAGCACGTATTGCTGAACGCGGGTGACGTTATGCTGAGTGTAAAAAAACGCGAACTCCAAAATCGTTCAATTCAAACTTTTGGCATCGAAAAGGGCGATTACCGGTTTCAAATCGGTTCGCACGGTCTTGACGGTATTCAGGGTCAATTGCATTTGAAAGATAAATCCAGCCTACGAGTTCACCTGAAGATCCTAGCCAAGCAAACTTTGTACGGTGTAACGGCCGCCGCGGCTGTGGGCGATCTACTAAAGCTCGGCCACAACTTGATTAAAGAAGGGGTTGAAGAAATCAAACCTGTGCCGGGACGGATGAACCTACTGCTAGGGATTAATCACTCGCTAATTATTGATGACAGCTATAATTCCAGTCCGGATGCTGCCATCGCTGCGTTGGACACTCTTTACTCGCTGTCAGCCAAACGCAAGCTGGCCATACTGGGGTCGATGAATGAATTGGGATCTTATTCAGCCGAGGCACACCGCAATTTAGGCCAGTGGTGCTCCAAGCTTGATTATCTGGTGACGGTGGGTTCTGAAGCCAAACGCTACCTAGTGCCGGCAGCCATGGAGGCGGGGCTGGACCAGTCTAAGATAAATAGTTTTGACTCACCGTATACGGCCGGCAAATTTCTTAAATCCAAAATCCGCAAGGGAGATTTGATATTGGCTAAAGGCTCCCAAAATCTTATCTACATTGAAGAAGCCATAAAGTACTTGCTGGCCGACCAGGCTATCAAAGACCGGCTGGTGCGCCAATCAAATTTTTGGCAAGATCTTAAAGCCAAACAGTTTAAACTGGAACAACGGCCATGACACAACAAATGATCGACGTCCCTTATTATCGACAAATCGACCTTAACTCCGGCTTAAACAGCTATTGGCAGAACCGTTCGTGCGGAATCCTGTCTTTAAAGATGGTGATAGATTTCTTCAGAGCAAAAGACGGAAATCCCCCAGTCGATCTCGAAAATATTTTTTCGGGGGCCATAGCAAATGGAGGTACAGATGCTAGGGGGCACTGGTATCATTCGGCTTTTGTCAAAACTGCCATTGAGCATGGATTTGTTTCATGGCGTAAAAGTTGGCGACCAGCAGAACGCGATAAAGATCACTTTCGTGGTGAAGGCGTTGACGAAGAATCGATTAAACGGTGGGAGGAGCAAACTAAGAGTGAAGCAATACCGACCTTAATTAATCAACTAAAAAAGGGTTATCCGGTAATTCTGAGTGTAGACAAAAACTTTAATGAAATTGATAGTGCGCATGCCGTTGTATTGACAGGAGTAAATGAGCGTCGCAATAAAGTCGACGGCTTTTATTTTAACGATCCCTATGCGCTACCCAACCGCTCTGGAAAAAAGAATCTATATATTTCATACAATAAGCTGATCAATAATTGGTACTGGCGGGCAATATTCGTAGAGCCGAGAGGAAAATAATGGGACCATACGATCCTAAAAAAATAGAGCCGAAGTGGCAGAAGGTATGGGAAGATACCGGGCTGTATAAAACGCCGCAAAACCCCGGTAAGGATAAATATTACTGCCTAGTGATGTTGCCCTATACATCAGGAGATCTGCATATCGGACATTGGTACAATTTTGGTCCTGGTGATACGGTGGCGCGCTGGCATCGTATGCAGGGCAAAAATGTACTGCACCCGATTGGTTTTGATGCCTTTGGCTTACCTGCCGAAAACGCGGCTATCAAGAACAATATCCCACCGGCCAAATGGACCAAGCAAAACATTACCAATATGACCAAGCAGCTGAAGCAGATTGGTGCGATTTATGATCGGGATAAATCATTGGCAACTTCTGATCCAGAATATTATCGCTGGACCCAATGGTTATTCTTGCTGCTGTTTAAACGTAAACTGGCCTACCGCGCCAAAGGTATCCAAAACTGGTGCCCCAAAGATAAAACGGTATTGGCCAACGAACAGGTGGTAGGCGAGAACAATGCCTGCGAGCGCTGTGGTACACCCGTAGTTAAAAAAGAATTAGAGCAATGGTATTTTAAAATTACCAATTATGCTGAGCGCCTACTCAAGAATTTGGACAAACTAGATTGGCCGACCAGAGTCAAAGATATGCAACGCAACTGGATTGGCCAGAGCCAAGGCGTGGCCATTGGCTTTAAGATTGATGGCCATGATGATTCTATCAATGTCTTTACTACCCGAGCTGATACCCTGTTTGGCGCTACTTATCTAGTATTGGCACCAGAACACCCCATGGTCAACTCAATAACTGCTCCCGATCAGCAAACCGTGATTAACAATTACTTACAAAAAGTAAATAAAGAAACTGAACTGGACAGAGTGGAACAGGAGAGGCCTAAGACCGGAGTGTTTACTGGGGCTTACGTCATCAATCCTGGTAGTAAAGCCAAAATCCCGGTTTGGATTAGTGACTATGTCCTAATGGGTTATGGAACAGGCGCCATTATGGGAGTTCCCGCTCATGACGAACGTGACTATGCCTTCGCCGTAAAGTTTAAATTACCGATCAAACGAGTCATTAAAGGCGGCCAGCTGCCGTTTAGTGGCGAAGGTAAGATTATAGAGTCTGGAAAATACAACGGTGAGAACTCAGAAGATATGCGCCAACAGTTGATCAAAGACCTGGCGTCGCAAAAATTGGCTAAAACTGAAGTGCAATATCGTTTGCGTGATTGGTTAATCAGTCGCCAGCGTTATTGGGGCACTCCCATCCCGATTATCTATTGTGATAACTGCGGCACCGTACCTGTGCCAGAGAAGGATTTGCCAGTCTTACTCCCAGAAGACGTCGAGTTCAAACCCACCGGACAATCACCGCTGCTATCACGGCCAGACTTTGTGAATGTAACCTGTCCTAAATGCGGCAGGCCAGCGCGACGAGAGACCGATACTATGGACACGTTTGTCGATTCTGCCTGGTATTTTCTACGTTACACGAACCCGCATTATACTCAGGGCGCATTTGATCCAGCGTTGGTTAAACAGTGGCTGCCGGTTGATCATTACATCGGTGGTATCGAGCACGCTATTCTGCACTTACTGTACGCTCGCTTTATGACCATGGTGCTGCACGAACACGGTAGTGTAGGCTTCGAAGAGCCGTTTGTACGCCTATCAAACCAAGGTATAATTCTCGGACCTGACGGCCAAAAAATGAGCAAATCTCGCGGCAATGTCGTGAACCCCGATGATTGGGTTGGACAATATGGTTCGGATACCTTCCGCTGCTACTTAATGTTTATGGGTCCCTATGATCAAGGAGGGCCTTTTAATCCGGCCGGTGTTCCCGGTATTCGCCGCTATTTGGACCGGCTATGGAATCTGGTCAGAGAATACCTAAGGGAAGTTGGTCGGAAGCCTTCGCCAGTTGATAATCAATCTGGGATTGAGGTTCAGCTCAGCGTGGCGCTGAATCGCGTAATTAAAAAAGTTACTAAAGATCTAGAAGTACTGGGTTTCAATACCGCGATTGCCGCCATGATGGAGCTATCAAATACCATGTACAAACTTAAGGCAGAATTACCTTTTGCAGCCAGTCCGGAAATCTGGCGGCAGAATCTGGAAAACCTAGTAATCTTGTTAGCGCCGTTTGCGCCCCATATTAGCGAAGAATTATGGACAGCCCTTGGGTATGAGGAAAGTGTGCATCTACAACCCTGGCCAGCGTGGGACGATAAACTGCTGGTAGAAGATTTAGCTACCATCGTAGTTCAAGTTAATGGTAGGTTACGCACCACTCTAACTTTACCCGTCGGAAGCAGCGATAAGGAGACCGAGCAGGCTGCTAGGAAAGATCCCCGAGTTAGCAAATATCTAAATCATAAGAAAATAATTAAGATAGTCGCAGTACCCAATAAACTGCTTAACTTTGTCCTCAAATCGTAGACTGCTATACTGGGCCTAATCGCCACAAAACAAAGGAGAGGTAATGGGGAGCAACCCGCCAAAAAAACGTCGGACCTCACGCAAGCAAGGTCTGCACCGCTCGCATCTACTGCGTCAGCTGGCCCAGCGCGTTAACGCGCGTTCACCAGTTAAGGTAGTCCTGGGGCGTAAGGGTAAAAGTCAGCGCCAATCGGCGACTGGCAAAGATTAATTTTGACAATTTAGGCATACCAATTATGGCTTCAAATCGGCATCTAGGTCGCATCGTGGCTTTTCAAACGCTTTATGAATACGATTTTCATGGCGGAAGTAAGTCAACAATAAACATCAAGACTGTTACTAAGCGCAATCTTGATCAATACAAAGGAGTCATCGGCGATACCAAGTTTGTTAGTAATTTGATAGCCGGGGTAATCAAGCATCAGGCAAAACTGGATAAAACTATTGGTCCTGCTGCTCCCGAATGGCCGGTAGAGCAAATTGCTCGGGTCGATAAAATAGTCTTGCGGATGGCAGTCTATGAGTTGAAGGTTGAAAAAGAAGTTCCACCCAAAGTAGTCATTAACGAGGCAGTGGAGCTGGCCAAAGCTTTTGGTGGCGATAATTCATCAAAATTTATTAATGGAGTATTAGGTACAATATATCGTGGCAAAGCCAAACCAAAACAAACCAAATAAAGGTTTAAGACGCTTCCTGCGCCGACCGCACCTGCGCCCTATTCGCAAGGCTGTAAAGGAAGAAACCGGTGGCGGCATTATTTATCGCCGCGGTAAGTCGGGTGTTGAGATTTTGTTAATCCAGGATGCCAAAGGTCGTTGGACTATTCCCAAGGGTCATGTTGAAGAAGGCGAAGCCAATCGTGAAACCGCTATCAGAGAGATTAGGGAAGAAACCGGTCTACGAGAGTTGCGGATTGCCGATTGGCTGGGTAAGACCAAGTTTAATTATCGCCGTGGCGATTCCTTAATCCTGATGACAACCTATGTCTATCTAATAGAGGCCCTGGGTGATACTAACCGGCTAACGCCCGGTGATAGCGAAGGCATAACAGCCGTTAAGTGGTTTTCGGTTAACGAAGCCCTAGATTTAATAGCTTATGAAAATATGAACAACTTACTGCTGTTGGCATTAAGAAAGATTCGCGATGGAAACCGCCGATAAATTATCGCAAAATCTAGGCATAAAATTTAAAAATCCCGGTTTGCTCGAAACGGCGCTAACCCACCGTTCCTATCTAAACGAAAACCGCCGCCGAGTATCAGAGCACAACGAACGGATGGAGTTTTTGGGAGATGCGGTACTAGAGTTAATAGTTACTGAGTATCTTTATCAGACTTATCAAGAACCGGAAGGAGTTTTAACCAACTGGCGTAGTGCCATAGTCAAAACCGAATCACTCAACGGGGCTGCGACGGAATTGGGGCTAGACCGTTTTATCCGGCTGAGCCGGGGCGAAGCTAGGGGTACCGAACGAGCCAAACTACAAATCATGGCCAATGCTCTCGAAGCAGTAATTGGGGCTATCTATCTGGATCAGGGCTATTCGGTCGCCAAAGATTTTATCGTCAATCATCTGCTAAAACAGCTGCCGATGATTATTAAAACCGGTGCTTGGCAAGATGCCAAAACTAAACTCCAGGAATTGGTACAGGAGCGTGAGGGTGCTACACCCACGTACAGAGTACTCAGTGAAGAAGGTCCAGATCATGATAAAGAGTTTACTGTTGGCGTTTACGTGAGGGGTGAGCTACGCGGCCAGGGCAATGGTACGTCCAAGCAAATCGGCCAACAAGCCGCCGCCGCCGCGGCGCTTGAAAATTATTAGTCAAAACGGCTTTGCTTGCACATCAGAATAAAGTGGGCAATATTAAAATAGATGTCTTTTTTAGATCAATATGATGATGCAGTACGCAACAAGCTGCAGAGGCGTAACTACATCGAGACAGCCGCTGATCTTGAGGCTAGAAAGTGGGGTAAATTGCTTGAAATAGGCCAAAGTACTACATGGGTGGATATTCAAGATTCCAGGGGTATAGCGCCCGTCGAACCCATGAAACTATCATTACAGCTGGAGGAAGTAAGTGACATGCCGGGGATATCAGACCGCTTGGAGCTGGTTGGACGGCTGCCAAATACCTCCCTAGATACTGAAGAATATGTCTTGGGATATATCCTAGGTAAGGCCGGTGAATATGGCGAACTCTTTTTAAAAGAGAACGGAGAATTTGTTCCAGCCGAAAGCTACCAGAAGGAAGATAAGGAAATCTTTCAGGATCTTGTCGAAAAAATTATCGAGGCCACACAGAATTCTGATGCAAATTAGTCATAAATTTGACATCCACCTGAGTGAATCGGTACAATACATGGAGTTGTGATAAGGAATTAGAAGAATTCCTCCCGGCCAAAACAGTCGGGTTTTTTATTTAAAGGAGGCTTTTTTGTTAACTATCCGTTTGGCTCGCGTCGGACATAAAGGTCAGGCCAGCTTTCGCTTGGTAGCGGCAGATAAACGCCGCCATGTTCAAGCCAAATTTGTGGAAATATTGGGTCACTATAACCCCCATTCCAAAGAATTTGTAGTCAACGAGGAGCAGCTAAATAAACATCTGCAAAACGGTGCCCAGCCCTCATCGACAGTGGTCAAATTACTCAAAAGACAAAAGATCAAGCTACCCAAATGGGCAGAAGCTAATTTGATTGTCAAAAAGAAAGCTCCCAAAACCAAGAAGGGTGAAGTCGAAGCCACGCAGGCTCCTAAAGCTGAGGTAGTACCCGCGGTAGAAGCCACCGAAGAAGCACCCGTCGAAGAGGTTAAGGCAGAACCAAAACCCAGTGATAAGTCCGAAGATCCAGCTCCATCAGATGAAAAAAGCAAAATCGAGCCAGCAAAACCCGATAAGCCGCCCAAAACATCAAAAACTGCCCCAGAGCCCGCCAAAACAGATTCCACGAAGTAGATTATTAAAATCCGATTCGTTAATATAAAACCAGTACATTAATTTATCCACCGAATTCAGGCGGACAAGAAGGAGAACGGCCGTGGCAGAAACTATTGACCAGCAGTTCATTGAATATATCGTCAAAACCCTAGTCTCCAACCCCGACAAAGTTAAAGTAAACCGTTCAATTGACGAACGGGGTGTACTATTAGAACTTTTTGTAGAGCCCGAGGATCTGGGGCGGGTAATCGGACGCAATGGTGCTACCGCCAAAAGCATCCGCACACTATTGCGAGCCTTGGGAGTTAAAAATGATGCCCGCTACAACCTCAAAATTATCGATACCAACTCCGACGGAGCCCCGCATCAGCAGCGTGAGTCAAGCGAAGACTCCGTGACTCCAGAACCCGAATCAGCTGAAGTTCCAACCGAACCAACAGAACCAGAGCCTGTGGTAGAAACCAAACCCGAGGAACCAATAGCCGAGCCAGCACCAGAAGCGGAAGCAGAAAGTTCGCTTGACCGTCACCGCAGAGAAATCGAAGAGCTGACCAAAGATACCTAGGCCAGCTATTTACTTGAAGTTATTGCATAGTCGATACTAGCAATATGCGGATTGAGATAATTACGCTTTTTCCGAGCATGTTCGATGGCCCATTTGCCACCAGCATGCTCAAAAAGGCTCAGGATAAAGACTTGGTAGAGATTAATCTTATCGATTTGCGCCAATTTGGTACTGGTGCACGTCGGCAAGTGGATGATACGCCCCATGGAGGTGGTGATGGCATGGTATTAAAGCCCGAGCCGGTAGTATCAGCCATCGAAAGCGTCAAGACTGCAAAATCCAAGGTTGTTTTATTGACTCCACAAGGTAAAACCTACGATCAACCCATGGCAAAAAAACTTGCCAAGGTTGAACACCTAATTCTGGTGGCCGGCCACTACGAAGGCTTTGACGAACGGATTCGTAAATTTGCAGATTTACAAATCTCGATTGGTGATTATGTGTTAACCGGCGGAGAAATTCCGGCTATGGTAATTGTTGATAGTGTTATTCGCCTAATTCCTGGCGTGCTGGGCGGAGAGACTTCTGCCACAATTGAGTCATTCTTTGAAGGCAAAAATTTGGAATATCCCCAATACACCAAGCCTACCGAGTTCCGAGGACTTAAAGTCCCCGATGTTCTACTATCTGGAGATCACGGCGAGATAGCCAAATGGCGCCAAGCCGAATCTTTGAAGCGAACCAAGAAATAAGTTAATAGGGCAGGGTGTGACTGGTACCGTTGAAGAAGTTGTAGAGTTCTCCTGACAAATGGCGAATAGCATACGAAGAGTCGGGAAAAACTTTATTCCAGGGGCCGCTAAGGACTACTAACAGAAAATCGGTATTTTCACCCTTAACAATCGCCGAGTCATTGGCGTAGCCGTAAACATCGCCGGTTTTATTGTAGGTAATGGCTTGGCTTGAAGCGAGCAAATGCACGGGAATGCCGGTGGGAATACGAAAACGCCAGAGTTGCTTTCGCAAGTACCCTAAGAATTGTTCGGTGTGCTCTGGACTGTAGTAGCCGCCGTAATATAAGCGTTCATAAATTAGGGCGACATCTTTGGCGCAGGTATGAGCAGCGTCATTCAGCATCAGGTTGGTGCAGGTATAGCCCTGGCCGTTTAGGGCTGCGGTTTGCTCGGCTGGTCCTAGCTGGGTGCGTACGGCTTCGCCACAAGCGTTGAGCGAATTTTGCACCATCTGCATGGTACAGCCGCTAAAGTTGTAGCCGGTACCGCGTACACTGGTACTCATATTCAGCTGGCCGGCCTCATTTAGCTTGTAAACCTGGTTGGCTAGGAACATTTTATAGATGCTGCCGCTAGGTATGGAGGCTTCGGGTTGGGATACCGCAGTGGTACCGGTCTTGAGGTTCTTGGCATAGATATAAAAGGTAGTTGGCTGTGTAGCCTGGAAATCGGTGATTAGTTTTTGTAACTTGTCGGTTTCGGTAGGCTCGAGTACAGAATGGACAATCGGGCGGTCGGAATTCGGTTTGGGGGATCTTTCTACTACCAGATCGTCGGATTTTTGGGCCTGGCTTAGAAGCTCAAAACGAGTCGCTAATGAAAATGCCAACGCCACTCCAAGGATTACAATTAACAGAGTTAGGCTAAGCAGGGCCGGTATGGATTTAGCACCGTGTCGGCTAAAAACCGGGGTGTTGTGGATATGATAGTGAAGTCTTCTTATGTGTGTTTGCACGTCTGCTAGATCTATTATTACCCAGCCAGCCAATTAAGCACAAGCACTCTACCCGGTCTCACTGGAATGTAAAATCGATATGATGGACGGTAGAGCTAGCTGTTCAGAGGCCTATTTGAAAATAACAGAATTAGAGAGGTATGGTATCAATGATTCTTAAATACCATCTCCACTTCGGTTTCGTTGGGACCACAGGATTTTGCTCCACCATGGGCATTCTTAAAACTGGCAAACTGCCCACCCGACTTAACACACATAGTGTGAGTATGGTAACCAGCCGAGCTAAACGAACCAGCTGACCCAGCCGCTCCTGGCGGACCAGGGGGACCAGGGGGCCCAGCCCGGCCAGCCACACCCGAAGCTCCTAACTGACCGTCCGTTCCGTCGGTTGCAGTAGTATCATAGATATCCTGATCGCTCGATGTATCTAAGGATCCATCCTGTTGCTGAGTATCCTGGGAACTCGTTAACTTATTGATGCGCTTTTGAACTTGATTGCTTTTATGATTTGCCAATATAGATAGAGCAAATGCTAGCAGCGATAATAGAATCAAAATTGCTAGCAAAAGCAGGATCAATTCGATTTTTTTGCCCTTTTTTGTAACTAAAACTGACGAAATTCTAAGTTGATTTTTTTGTATTTTCACTTAGTTGCTTATGGTTAATCTAAGAATCAGTATAGCAAACAAAATAAAATAAACCATATGGCTTGCGTAAGTTATTTGTCGGCGACATTAAGACCTAGCTGATACAATAATCTTAATGAACGAGTTAGCGCGGCGTATCCAGCGTACCTATTTGATTCTATTGCTTGGCAACACCCTGGCTGCTTCATTTATCTGGGGAATTAACACCCTGTTTCTGCTCGATGCGGGGTTGAGCAATCTTGAGGCTTTTGCGGCCAATGCTTTTTTTACCGCCGGGATGGTAATCTTTGAAGTCCCCACCGGGGTGATTGCTGATACCTGGGGCAGACGCACATCCTATCTGCTTGGTACTATCACGTTGGCGGCTGCCACACTGCTGTATTATTGGATGTGGCAAATCCACGCTCCATTCTGGGAGTGGGCGGTAGTATCCATGCTGCTGGGGCTGGGTTTTACCTTTTTCTCGGGTGCAGTCGAGGCGTGGCTGGTGGATGCACTTCATTTTGCCAAGTACAAAGGTAGTCTGGAAGCGGTTTTTGGCAGGGGCCAAATGGTGGGCGGCGCAGCCATGCTGACGGGTTCGGTGGCCGGTGGGGTAATTGCCCAGACAACCTCACTTGGCGTGCCATTTCTGATTAGAGCCGGCGTACTGGGCTTAATGTTTATTGTGGCCTACGTTCTTATGAAAGACCTGGGTTTTACTCCGGAGGGCCGCCAAAAACAATCACGAGCCATGCGCCGAATATTTAAGACTTCGCTCGATTATGGATTAAAAAATCCTCCAGTCCGGTGGGTAATGCTGGCAGCTCCCTTTGCCTCGGGCGTGGGTTTTTATGCCTTTTACGCTATGCAACCCTATCTGCTTGAACTCTATGGCAACAGCAGTGCCTATTCGGTGGCGGGATTGGCAGCGGCCATCGTGGCTGGATCCCAAATTCTGGGCGGTTTTAGTGCCCAGAGGATTCGCCGGTTATTCAAAAAACGTACCACAGCCATAATCCTCGGAACTATCGCTAGCGCTTTGGTATTAGCCTTACTCGGTGCCATCAATTCATTCGTGGCGGCGTTAGCTTTGCTGGTAATTTGGGGGTTAATCTTCGCAGCCTTGATGCCGATTAGGCAGACTTACCTCAACGCTATGATTCCATCGAAACATCGGGCCACCGTGCTATCCTTTGATTCGTTAATGGGTAGTACCGGGGGCGTGGTGATTCAGCCCGTGCTAGGCAAAGCCGCCGATGTTTGGAGCTATGGAACCTCCTACTTTTTGGGAGCGATATTCCAACTATTGTCAGTACCGTTTCTAATTTTGAGCCGACGCGAACGTCATAAATCAGACGACGCCATTACACCGTCTGCTCCAGTAACGGAAACATAAACTTATCCGTTGACTAGAGAATTTCTAAAGACTCTGGGAGAATAAGTTGACGATGGGGAGTGGCCAAGCGGTAAGGCGCCTGCCTCTGGAGCAGGAGATCGAAGGTTCGAATC
>CAZRIY010000006.1:0-50213 GCA_964600295.1 uncultured Candidatus Saccharibacteria bacterium | reverse complement strand
ACTACTCTCAGCAATGTGGGAGTTGTTCAACCAGAGCAAATGGCTGACAAGCGCGACAATGCTGACGCAACTGTTACTAAGCAATGTCAAACTACGCCACCCTCGGTTACTCCGGCACAATCGCTGCCAGTAACTGGTCCGGAAACTGCTGCTTTCGCAGCTATGGGTAGTGCAGGTCTCGGTGTCGGTATCCGCAGCTACCTTCGTAGCCGTCGCGGATTGCTGGACGCTTTACTAAATCAATAAGGTTTAGTTAAAGCGCAAGGAACGCCCCGAAGAATTCGCCTTTGGCGAATCACGGGACAAGCAGAAGCCCCGCCCTAAAAAGCGGGGCTTTCTGTTTGGAAAAATAATTGCGACAATTAGTCTAAATATGGATTCAAATCAAATTGATTTAGACAAACTGGTAGACTTTGCGGCCTGGCATCGCCAGAATCAAACCCCACTAATTGAAGAAGTTGCATTGGAAGTCGAGATTGAATCAGTTCCTGAGCCAGAACCTGCTACTCAGCCCAGTATCGAAGCTCAAGGTTTACGTCCTATTCGAGCTCATCACCAACTGATCGGTGCTCTCATCGTCAGTTTGGTGCTGGCCACCGGCATCAGCGAAGCGGTCAATCGTACACAGGAAGCGAAGCAATCCGTTGCTAAACAGCCGTCTATAACAAGTCTTTCGCAGCCTCCGCCTGCGGTTATAGAACATGAACCAGAATTGGCCAGACCACAGGCAGGGCAAAGACCACGACTGTCTTTGTCAGAACCAGATTTACTCGAAGTTCGGCAACGTGATGCTTTTGGTGGTCATCACATTGAACCGACGGCCATTGTGCTGCATTGGACCGCCGAAATATATGACAACGTTCACCATTTTGTGAAATCTATCGATGCCAGTGGTGCCTCTGTTCAGTTTTTTATCGATCGCCATGGGCACACCTGGCAGTTATCTAGCCCCTTAGCGGCGCGAACGGCCCATGCTGAAGGCGTTAATGAACAGACGGTTGGCATTGAGATCGAAGGCAGGGGAGAGGGAGACCTATTACATAATCAAAGTCAGCTGGAGGCGGTAATCGCCACTGTTGAGTGGTTGACCGCTCGCTTTAATATTCCTTTGGAATCCCAGCCCTGGCAGCTGGCCGGCGTGCTAGGGCATGATCAAATTGATGGATCGCGTCACGATAAGGACTACGACGGCAAGATTGACGTCGGCCCGCGCTATCGACACCGGATAATTAGAGGCGCCAAAGAATATCGCCAAGAAACCGAAGATTTGACAGCGGGTGAACAATCAACAACTACAACCGAAGAGCCGTTAGTGATTGAATCACCCAGCCCATCAGCTGCCTGAGACGTTATACTAGACCAGTATGGAAGACTTGATTAGGCAGGCGAAAGAGCTGCAGCATAATCTGCAAACAGCCGCCGCCAAGATTGATCTCGAAAGTAAACGTCGCCAGCTTGTAGAATTGGAAGCCCAAATGGGTCATGCCGATTTTTGGGCAGACCGACCTAAGGCAGCAGAGCTGAGCCAACAACAAGCCAGATTGCGCGATGAAGTGGGCGAGTGGGATAAATTGCTGACTCAAGCCAAAGATTTGGTTGAATTGGCCAAATCTGGTGATCAGCAATTGGCGAGCGATCTTAATAAACAATACCAAGAGCTTAAGTTTGCCTTTGAGAAAAAGGAATTTGAGCTCAAGCTGTCTGGTCCCCACGATGCCAACCCGGCAATTTTGGCCATCCACGCTGGTACGGGCGGCACCGATGCTATGGACTGGGCTCAAATGCTCCAGCGGATGTATTTGCGCTGGGCGGATGCCCACAACTACCGGGCTGAGGTTATTAGCCAATCAGCGGGTGAGGAAGCGGGGATAAAAAGCGTCTTGCTGCGGATTGATGGCCCCTTGGTCTACGGCAAACTGCGGGGTGAACACGGTGTCCACCGCCTGGTACGCAAAAGCCCGTTTAATTCTGATCATTTGCGGCAAACTTCCTTCACTCTGGTTGAAGTATTGCCCGAAATAGAATCTGCGGCTGAATCGGTTATTGATCCGAAAGATCTAAAGGTGGAGACTTTTCGATCGGGGGGAGCTGGCGGCCAAAGTGTTAACAAGACCGAGTCGGCCGTGAGGGTGACGCATTTACCCACAGGTATTAGCGTTAGCATCCAAAACGAGCGCTCTCAATTACAGAACCGGGAAACGGCTCTGAAAATACTGCACGGGCGGCTGACCAAGCTAGCGCACCAGCAACAGCAGCGTGAACTGACTAAATTAAAGGGTCCAAACGTCAAGGCCGAATGGGGCCAACAAGTGCGAAATTATGTGCTCGACCCTTACCAATTGGTCAAGGATCTGCGCAGTGGCTTTGAAACCCGCGAAGTAGCCAAAGTCTTGGATGGCGATCTGGATGGCTTAATCGAAGCCTATCTGGCCTCGCGTCTTGGAACTGATTCGGCTTAACTGCTAAAATCAACTAAATGATACTGCTGGATCGGGTCAACAAAACCTACGGCAATAATTCGGTCGCTCTCAGCCGCATTAATCTCCACATTCAGCCGAAGGAATTCGTCTGCATTGTCGGACCCAGCGGTGCCGGCAAATCCACTCTGATTAGATTGCTGATTCGTGAAGATATACCCACCTCGGGCAAGCTGATTGTGGGCGGAATTGATTACGACACGCTAAAGAAACGCGATATTCCGCACTTACGGCGCAAAATTGGGGTGGTTTTCCAGGATTATAAACTGTTAGCGCGACGCAATGTTTTTGAGAACGTGGCTTTTGCTTTGGAGATCACCGGCGTACCCAACCGTGTAATCGGTCATACCGTACCCAAGGTGCTGCAGTTGGTAGGGCTGGCCGGCAAGGAAAAGAACTTTCCACCCGAACTCTCGGGAGGGGAGCGCCAGCGAGTAGCCATTGCTCGGGCAGTAGTGCGACAGCCCAAGATTCTGCTGGCCGATGAGCCCACCGGTAACCTCGATCCCAAGCACGCCTGGGACATTATTAAATTGTTGCTGAAGATTAACGACCACGGTACCACAGTACTGCTGACTACGCACAACAAGGATATCGTCGATGCCCTAAAGCGCCGCGTAGTTACCTTGCGCAATGGGCGAATCTATAAAGACCAAGAGCAAGGGACATACCAGATATGAAAATTCACCATCGCTTGATTACCCTCTGGCGGATAATGATAGCCGGCACCCGCAACTTCTTTCGCAATGCCTGGCTAAGTGCGGCGTCAACAGCGGTGATGATGGTAACCCTAACCGTCATGCTATCTGCCGTCATTCTCAACCTGGCGCTTAATGACACGGTGGAGCAGGTGACCGCCAAAATTGATATTGCCATCTTCTTTGAGGACGCCGCCACGCCAGAACAAGTTATCAATCTAGACACCGACTTAAAGCGATTAGATAACGTGACTTCGACTTTTTACGTGGATAAGGCCGAAGCCCTGAAACGTTACCGCGAGCAAAATAAGGATAAACCCGAGCTGCTAGAAGCCGTAAGTGAAACCGAAAACCCCTTGCCGACATCGCTGGAAGTTAGGGTAAAGGATCTCAACAATATTGAACCAATTATTGGTCTTACCCAAAAGGAAGACTACCTGGGGGCTATTCAGGACACCAGTTTTGGCGAGGACCGCCAAAAAACCATTGCCCGCATCGCCAACTTTAAGCGTTTCTTGATCCAGGCCGGAGTAGTAGCCAGCGTAGTCTTTGCCACTATCGCCATCTTGATTATCTTTAATACTATCCGCATGGCTATCTTCTCCAGACGCGAAGAGATTGAAATCATGCGTCTAATTGGGGCAACCAACGGCTATATCCGCGGCCCATTCCTGTTCGAGGCTATGCTGGACGGCTTAATTGCCGCTGTCATTGCGCTAATGCTGGGCTACGCGCTGCTATTTGTGGCTGGACCCAAACTGGTGACCTATATTGATTTTCGCGATACCCTAAATTTCTTTGAGCACCACTGGACTTTGACGGCTATTACTACCATGTTGACGGGTATATTGATTGGCATCGGTTCCAGTTTACTGGCCATGATTCGCTACCTCAAATTGTAGTTCGATCTGCCGTTGCGACATTCGGCTAGCGTGCTAAAATGGCCTTTGTGTTCGATTTTTGCGACCATTTGACAAGTCCGGTTGACAACTGGTCTGGTAATGCTTATGATATGGGGTATAAGAACGCTATTGGCGTTCCTAATTCAAAATAAAACCATGAAAAAGGCTTTACAAAAACTGGCTATAATTTTAATCCTGCTAACGGCCGTACTGCCCCATGGGTTGCTCGCCCAATCCTCATCCGATTGGCAGCATCGAATTGACCAGCTCAACGCCGAAATCAACAATAATCAGGCAACTCTCGACGAAGTTAGCCATAACGCGTCCACCTTGCAGTCCAAGGTGAACGCCATAAATGCCGAGATTGCCCAATTACAATCTCAAATCGATTTAGCCAATCTGCAAATCCAGCACACCCAAGCTCAAATTCGCGAAGCCATTGCTAGGCTTGAGCGGGCCAAGCGAATTATGTATGAAAATGCAAGAACGCTTTATAAGATTGGCGACCCCAGCACTGTCGAGATTCTAGCTTCAAGCGATAATTTTTCTGAGTTTGTTAATCGCCAAGAATACCTAGAGACGGTTAAAGAAAACGTCAACCGGGCGGCCCGCGAAATTGTGGCTATGAAGGATGAACTGGAAGCAAAAGAAAAAGACCTGGCCAATTTTGTTCAGCAGCTGGAAGTCCAGCAAGCCATCATCCAGTCCAAATACAACGAACAGGCACGGCTACTGGCCGAAACCAGGGGAGAAGAAGCTCGTTACCAGGAAATGGTGTCCAGCTTGAAAGCCCAAAGAAATCAAGCCGAGCAGCAACTATTAGCCTCTCGCCCGCGGGGCGGTGATGGCTCCGGTACCGCAGTCAGAGCCGGGCAAACCGTATCCGGTGGTGGGACAGTCGGCTACGTTGGGGATAGTGGTTTTGCCGAGGGTGCTCACTTACACTTTGCGTTGATTGAGAACGGAGCCTACCAGGATCCCATGCCGTATCTAAATGGTGGTGTAACTTGGCCGGTGCCTGGCTACACCGAGATCAGCCAGCCCTATGGTTGCGTACCAAATAGCTGGTATAACCAGGGTGGATGCCCACCGGGTTATTCTTTTCATCGCGGTGTCGATATTGCGGCACCCTATGGCAGCCAAGCAGTCGCCACCGAATTCGGTACGGTTACCTTCGCCGGCTGCTGGGCGGGCTCAGGCTTTGGTAACGTGGTAATCGTTGATCATGGCAGCCATCAAACTTACTATCCGCATCTTGGTTCGGGCTGCCGGTAACAACCCAGTTCAAACTAGAAATAATGACAGCTTGCCGGCGAAACGGTAGACTCTAACTTAATGATAGATGCTCCCAAACGGTTCAGCGCTTCCTATGTTCTGACGGCTAGCTTGTTAATCGGCTTCATCGGTTTTGGTATCGGCTATAACTATCCCAGAATAGAGAATTTTGTATCAAGCCGCTGGTTCTCTCGTCCTAAGCAGAATCTACCCGAAGACTTAAATTACGCTGACGTTGAAACAGTTTATGATAGCTTACGATCCAACTTCGCCGGAGAGTTGACGGCCGACAAACTGCTAGAAGGGGCTAAGCGGGGGTTGGTCCAAGCTAGTGGGGACCCTTACACCGCCTATTTATCAGCCGAAGAAGCCAAACAGTTGCAACAGGATTTAGAGGGAACCTTTACTGGTATTGGCGCCGAGATTGCCATTAAGGACCAAAGACTGGTGGTGGTAGCCCCGCTGAGTAATTCACCGGCCGAGAAAGCTGGACTCAAAGCCGGGGACCATATTCTTTCGATTGAGGGCGAATCAACCGAGTCGATGTCGGTCGAAACCGCCGTCTCTAAAATTCGCGGTCCGGAAGGTAGTCAAGTCAAAATCAATATTGTGCGGGGTAACCAACCACCTCAGGAACTGGCCATCGCGCGGGCAAAGATTGAAGTCCCAGCAGTTACGGGCCAAATAAAAGCTGCAGGGGTGGGTTATATGGAATTAGCCCGTTTTGGCAAGGATACTCGGGGCAAGCTGGTAGAAATTGCCAATCAACTTAAAGCCCAGGGTGCGACTAAATTTATTCTCGATCTACGCAACAATCCGGGCGGATTGCTCGATGCCGCCATTGATACCTCGGATGAATTTTTGGACGTGGGCAAAACGATTGTCGAGGAACGTAAGGATGGCACAGTCCTAAAAACCTTCCGCTCGAGCTCGGGCGGGGTACTGCTTAATACACCGGTAGTAGTCTTGGTAAACAAGGGATCGGCTAGTGCCAGCGAAATCGTGGCCGGAGCCCTAAAAGATAACAATATTGCCAGCATTGTTGGAGAAACCAGCTTTGGTAAGGGCAGCGTCCAAGAGCTAATTGAGTTAAATGCCGGCACCTATTTGAAAGTTACCATTGCGCGTTGGTTTACCCCCGGTGGACGCAATATCAGCGACGAAGGGATCGAACCAGATACCAAGGTTGATTTATCTAGCGATGATTTTAACCAAAACCGGGATCCTCAGCTAGATCGCGCCATCCAAATATTGACTAATAGCTAGAACTTTCCAGTTTGATGGTCAACACTGGCCATAGTATGCTCTAGGTCAGGAACTAGTGAGGATAGAGATGGGGACCGGCTCAACCAAATATATCTTTGTGACTGGTGGTGTCTCGTCGGGAATTGGCAAGGGGATAACCGCTGCCGCTACTGCCAAGATACTCAAAAGCCGGGGACTAAGCGTTAACCTCCAAAAATGTGATCCCTATATCAATGCCGATGCTGGAACTCTGAACCCCGCGGAACACGGCGAAGTGTTTGTGACTGCTGATGGAGCCGAGACAGATCTTGACTTGGGACATTATGAGCGATTTTTAGATCAAGAATTGACATATCGAAGCTCCACCATGAGTGGAGCAATTTTGTCTCAAGTTATCGCCGACGAGCGAGCCGGAAAATACTTGGGTAAGACTGTCCAGATTATCCCCCATATTACCAATGCTATTGCCGATAGCATTGAAGCCGCCGGGCGGGGGTTTAATGTTCATATCGTTGAAATCGGCGGCACCGTGGGTGACTACGAAGGGCTGGCATTTCTAGAAGCCATCCGGGCTTTCAAATATAGAGTGGGGGCCGATAACGTACTGTATCTAAATGTGGTCTATCTTCCATATCTTAAGGCTAGTCGTGAACTAAAGACCAAGCCAGCCCAGAATGCTGTCAGGTCTTTACGCGCAGCCGGGATTGTGCCCGATATTTTGGTAGCTCGGGCCGAGAGACCGGTCAGCGAGAAGATCGTACACAAGTTGAGCATGTACTGCGATGTACCAGCCCAGGCAATTGTGCCACTACCATCGTCGGACAGCGTTTACCGAGTGCCACTTATTTTGGAAGAATCGGGCATTGGCGATTATATAACTCAGTCGCTAGGTTTGGAACGACATCGAGCGAGCTTAGGGGAATGGAAGCGGCTGGTTGATTTGGCTACTAACCCTGATTTGCCCTTGCTAAGAATTGCGGTGGTAGCCAAGTATATGGATCATCAGGATACTTACATGAGTGTCTTTGAAGCGCTCAAATCGGCTGCCTGGCACAACCGGCAGCAGATTAAAATCGTGATGATTAATGCCGAACACTTACGTGGACAAGCAGATTTACGCCAGCTAGATGATTTTGATGGCATTCTAGTCCCCGGTGGTTTTGGGTCGCGGGGGACGGAAGGCAAAATTAAGACCGCCGCTCATGCCAGAAAGGCCGAGATACCGTACCTGGGTTTGTGTTTGGGATTGCAAATGGCGGTGGTAGCCTTGGCTCGAGAAGTCCTGGGGCCAGATTGTTATAGCACCGAGGTAAAGAAGTCTACTAAGCACCCGGTGATTGATTTAATGGCCGATCAAAACCAAATCACCGATAAAGGTGGAACCATGCGGCTGGGCAATTACACCTGTGTATTAGAAGCTGGATCACTGGCCCGCAAGTTATATGGGCGGACTAAAGTCGAAGAGCGGCACCGCCACCGTTATGAGTTGAATAATGCTTATCGCCAGATTCTAACGGAGGCTGGCCTGAAATTATCGGGTCAATCGCCCGACGGTCGGTTGGTAGAGTTGGTTGAGTTTAAAGACCACCCATTTTACGTAGCTACTCAATATCACCCAGAGTTTAAATCGCGTTTAACCCGTCCCCATCCACTTTTTGACGGATTTATCAAAGCTGCCATTAGCCGCCGGCGCCAGCAACAGCGGGTGCGGGTACATCAGGCTCTGTCTTCGGAACAGAGCGCTTAGGGCTCGACAAATAAAAGAGGAGTAGTTAAGCTAAACTTAAAGCCATGGCTGAGCGCAAACCAAAAATATTATTAGTAGAAGATGACATCGGTTTAGCTACCGTTTATACGGCTCGGCTTGAAGCCGAAGGCTTTGAAGTCTATCACTGCGATAACGGTGAAACCGCCTTATCAGATACTATTAAGCACCGACCAGATTTGATTATTCTCGACGTTATGATGCCCAAAATCAGCGGTTTTGATGTTCTAGATATCCTACATAACACTCCCGAGACAATGAACATCAAGGTAGTCATGCTAACGGCGTTATCCCAGCCCAAAGACTTGGAAAAAGCCAAGGAACTTGGGGCCGACGACTACTTGGTTAAATCCCAGGTAGTCATTGCTGATGTCATCGAACGGGTTAGACATCACTTGGGCCTGGCCCCCTCTAAATAGACAATTTCGTAGAATCCATATCGAGACAACTGAAGAAGCAACCCAGACTCTTAATAGTTTGCTCCCAAGCGCTGACTAATCGATGACGCTGATTTCGGTGCGGGGAACCCGCTTGCCAGAATAGCGGATTTTCTTTAATTGCCTGAAGGCTACTTTGCCATCGCGAATAGCATAGATAGTGTAATCTCTGCCCAACCGAGTACCGGTGCCGGCTAATTTGGTTAGTCCCCGCTGGCGGACCAGGACATTACCAGTCTTAACTGTCTGTCCGCCGAAACGCTTAACTCCTAGCCGCTGGCCGGGTGAATCTTTGAGGTTGCGAGCAGAGCCGCCCGCCTTAGTGTGCGCCATAACAGAGATAGTATAGAGTATCTTGTATTTGGCATCCAGGGTTAATGAACACCCGGGGCATACTTGATACTTTATACCTGATACCCAATACTGGAATGTATGAAGAAACGCTACCTGTTGGTGGTGGTTGCGCTATTGGCCATTGTATTTCTGGTAATAATTAATTGGTCAGAAATCCTTAAAGCGCTGGAGTTAATCCAAGACAGCACCTGGCAAATTCTGTTGGCTATTCCGATTATCCGGCTAACTAGTATGTTCGCGGTGGCTCGCTTTTACCAATCTTTCCTGGGGGCGTTGAAATATCGGATTAGTCTGCGCAGGCTTTTCCCGTTAACACTAGCTGTCAATTTTGTTAATCAAGTTTCGCCCTCGGCCGGAGTTACCGGTGCGACCTTTTTATCTTACAACCTACGCGACGAAGTGCCATCAGGCAAGACCACATTGGTAGAGTATGGTCGCTATTTCTTAACCTATACCTCATATGCTATATTCTTGGCCGCAGCGCTAGGGATGGTCTATTTCGGTGGTGGCATAGATAGAATAGTGGTGCGGATTGTGTTGCTACTCGTGAGTAGTGGGCTATTGGTTAGTATCGGTTTTATGGTGGCTCTAAGTTTCAAGAATCGCTTTAACCAGATAGTCTACTTGGTCCAGCGATTCATTGACCGAGTCAGTAAATGGTTCCGTCGGGGAGGTCAACCATTGATAGGCAGACAACGCGTACACCGCTTGTTAAGCGAATTTCATGATGGATACGATTTGGTATTGAAGGAGCGGCGACGCTTGCTTGGTCCGCTAATTTACGCCCTATTATCAAATCTATTGGAAGTGACTGCTCTGTATATAATCTTTCTAGCACTTGGCGTTACCCTGAACCCGGGGGTAATAATTATCGGTTATGCCGTAGCCAATGCAGCTGGCACGATCTCGCTTGTACCTGGCGACGTTGGTATTTATGAGGTGGCATTAGTAACGGCTTTAAGCGCGGTTGGTGTGCCGCTGGCGATAGCTCTATCAGCAACAATTCTGTATCGGTTGCTTAACAAAGCCATTCTGTTGCCACTGGGCTTTATTTTTTACACCAAGTTTGTTAGTCGAATGCCAGCCAAAGCTCGGTTGCGGCGGAGTGATGGAACTTCCAGTCCTTAGCGTTTCCGAGTTTAATGACCTAGTCAATCAAACCCTCGAGTCGGCTTATCCGTTGGTGTCAGTTGTTGGTGAAATTACGGATTTTAAAGTTTGGCGCGAACGGTTTATATATTTCGATCTAAAGGACGAAAACTCAACAGTCAATTGCTTTATGGTTTTTCATCAACTAAAAACTCCTCTCGAAGATGGCATGAACGTTCGCATTGATGGCCGTCCCAAGCTAACTACTAAGGGTAGATTCAGTCTCAGTGTCTATGACTACCAGCTCTCGGGTGAGGGAACTTTGAGGCGCAATTTTGAGCTCCTTAAAGCCAAACTTGAAGCAGAGGGCAAGTTCGCCCTAGATCGCAAACGAGATTTGATGCGTTTCCCACGCCGGGTTGGGTTGATTACGGCTGTGCATTCTGCCGCCCATAAGGACTTTATCAAGATTATGAACCAGCGCTGGGGTGGTGTAACAGTGGAAGTCGTGGATGTCCAAGTGCAGGGGACTAATGCCGCCGAACAGATAGTTGATGCTATTGAATACTTCAACCAATCGGCTGCGCCTATTGATATTTTGGCGCTGGTACGCGGCGGCGGGAGCCTCGAAGACTTGCAAGCTTTTAATACTGAATCGGTTGCTCGGGCGGTAGCTGGAAGCCGTACGCCCACTGTGGTTGGGGTCGGCCACGAGACCGATGTTTCACTAGCCGATTTGGTGGCTGATGTACGCGCCTCTACCCCGAGTAATGCCGCCGAAATTATCTTTCCGGAACGGATCGCAATAGCAACCACTGTTGATAGCTTGGCTGCCAGATTAGAGCGAGAAATGGCCCAAGAGTTAATCAATAAATCTCAATCGTTACAGCACTATCTAGCCATCATGGAGCGCTATACACCACAGCTAAGGCAACGCATTGTAACAAGTCAGCGCAGAATATCGGAGAGTATGAGAATTTCTCTCAGCCATCAGCGCCAGTATCTCGAGAGTTTAGTACGCAGTCTCCGCCATCTAGATCCGCGCCAGGTTCTTAAACGCGGTTACGCTATTGCCAAGCTAGGGACCCAAGTTGTCAAATCCAGCCAGCAAGTGTCAATCGGTGATAGCCTCATGCTACAATTGGCGCGAGGTAAACTGAGAACTGAGGTGAAGAATGTCCAAACCGACCAAACCGAAAATTAATTTTTCTGAGGAACTCAAAGAATTAGAAGCCATCGCCGATTGGTTTGAGTCCGAGAATGTAAACCTTGACCAAGCATTGCTAAAGATCGAACGGGGCATGGAGTTGGCTGTGCGACTTAAACATCACTTGCAAACAGTCGAAAACCAAGTTGAAACTGTTAAACAGAAATTCGATCGAACAAAATCGGTGGGAAATATAGAGGACAACAAACCAGATGCACCAGACAAGCTCCTCTAGCTAAGATGAATGCGGTTTTGTTCACGGTTACAGCCCTAGCCGCCATGTTCGGACTGGGAGCATTGCTGGGGGCACCCTTCTTGCCCTCGCGGCGCAAGACAGTCAGCACCGCCCTGAAGTTGTTGGGGCTGGAGAAGGGGCAGACTTTGCTCGATCTAGGATCGGGGACCGGAACCTTGTTGGTAGCTGCCGCAAGCAAAGGGATCAAAGCTGTTGGCTATGAAATTAACCCGTTACTTTATCTGGTATCTAAACTGCGTACGGCTCGTTTTGGAGATTTGGTAGAAATCAGGCTAGCCGATTATTGGCACCATAACTTGCCAGAGGCTGATGGTATCTATGTTTTTTTGATTGGCCGCTACATGGGGCGCTTGGCCCAAAAATTAAAAATTGATATCAAACGGCCCACGCCGGTAGTCAGCTATGCTTTTCAGATTCCCGGCAAACGCGCCGTTGAGGAATTGAACGGTCTATATTTATACCGCTATTATTGGACCGAAGCCGCCGATGAAGCCAGCTTGCTCGAGAACCAATCTGCCAGCGCCTGAATTGCTAGCCATAAGCTTTGTCGTGTTAAGATAGCCGTATGAATGCCCATAGAAATCGCCTTGCTAACAGCGATGCTGCAGCCGCCGTAGGGCGACCCGTTTTCGGCGGGATGAACAGCCGTGGCATTGTCAATGTTCTGCTAGTTACCGCCATATTCATGACATTTACCACCCTCGCCCTAGGTGGAACCAGTATTTACTTCATCTCCGAATATAACAAGGCCAAGACTACCGTCGATCAGCAAAAGGCCGATGCAGCCGCTGCGGCTCGTGAGGAACAAAAGCAGGCGGATGAAGCCGAGTTTGTTCAAAGACAGAAAGAGCCCAACCGCAACTACAGTGCCCCGCTGGTCCTGGGAGCGTTGAATATCTCCTATCCTCGGAATTGGAACTTGTATGCAGAGGAAAAACCCGAAGCCGGTCTGCAGCTGAATCTATTTTGGAATCCGGATCTGGTGCAATCCGAAAATACTTACGATGGAACTTATGCTCTGAGGGCGATCCTTGAGAAAACTGTTTATAATCTAGCGGTTGCCAAGCGTCAGTCCGCCGTCGAGAAGGGTGAGCTGACGGCCGAGCCGATAACGGTTTCCGGGATTAATGGCACTCGTTATCGAGGCAGAGTAGCCGAAAATCACACTGGCATTTTGGTAATATTACCGATTCGCGACAAAACCTTGTCTATTTGGACTGAGTCTATCGACTATACCAACGACTTCAATACCATCATCGAGCGTCTGGCTGTCTCCCCCTAGTCGCTCAAACTGGCAAAGAGTAAAATAGGTCCATAACAGTAAAATAGGCTATCTATGGTGGAAATGTCGCCCCGCAAACCACGGTTGCGGGCGCTGGATTTAGTGGCTACGGCCGCTCATGAATTAAAAAGCCCACTGGTTTTTATCGGTGGCCTATCCGAAATGTTGGCCGCGGGGCACTTAGGTCGTCTAAGCTCAACCCAACGCGATTATATTCAGCGTATGAATACCGCAGCCGGTCGGCTACTGCAACTAGTTGAAAATCTGTTGATGGTTAACAAATCTCATTACGGGCGGCTAAGTTTGGAATTGGAGCCAACGACAGTGGCGACGGTATTGGGAGAGGTTTTGGGCGAGCTTGGCCCTAGGTTAATTGAAAAAAAAATAGGAGTAATCTGGAGCCGCGATGTCCCACTACCGCCAGTGCTAGCGGATGCCCAGCTGTTATATCAGATATTATTTAATCTGTTGGATAATTCTGCTAAGCATGCTCAAGCCCCGGCCAGCATCAGTATAAGATTCAGACGAAACCAAGATAAGCTGATTATCCAGTTGCATGATCGAGGTTTTACCATCAAACCATCAGATTTGACCAAGCTGTTTGAACGCTTCGGATCTTTCGGCCAGCCGCTTAGTGTTCAGGCCTCAACCAGCGGCCTGGGATTATTTATTGTTAAGAGCTTGGTAGAATTAATGGGAGGCAGCATTACCGCTAAGCGCATGCGTCAAGGCACCAGATTTACCATCGGTCTGTCGATTGTTCATCAACTGGAGTTGTTTGACGCCGCAGTGAAAAAAACCAAAACTGCTTCGAAACCGAAAACCCCGAAAGATAAAGACAATGTCGAAGGTTAATTACGCCGAGACTACTGCGGGGAGGTCCAATGTCAGTTAAGACTAAGCCGAGGGTACTGCTAGTCGAAGACGATCAAGACTTGGTTGAACTTTATCGCCTGCAGCTAGAACAAGGCGATTGCCAGGTAAGTTTGGCTGGATATGCTCAGGCTGCTCTGGATGAGCTTGATAATAAGCCGATCGACGTCATTGTCTTGGATATTCTGTTGCCCCAGGTTAATGGATTGAGTATCGTTCACCAGCTGCGTAGTTATGAAGATTGGCACCAAATTCCGGTAATAATCTTGAGTAACTTGTCACCCAGAGATTTGGGGATTACTCCTGGATTGCTATCACGACTTGGTGTCAGAGCCTATTTAGAGAAATCCAGCACCAATGCTCAAACCTTGGTGGCAGCAGTTAGAGAGGCCCATGGCGAGCTACAAAACTGAGGGTATTATCTTGGCCCGCACCAATTACGGGGAAGCCGACCGGATTTTTACGATTATAACACCCGATCGAGGCAAGCTATCTGCCATTGCCAAGGGTGTACGAAAAGCCGCCAGTAAATTGGCACCCCACCTAGAACCACTAACAATTGTCGAGCTAATGTTTGCTAGCGGACACAGCCTGGATGTTATTACCTCGGCCCGGCTCAAGACCAACTTTGATCGCCTGACTCGAAACTACGAACGCCTCCGCCGCGCCTTTTTATTCGGCGAAATGCTAAATCGTCTTACGGGTAATAATACTTCGGCCCCCAATTACCAACTACTAGGGTCAGCTCTAGCAGCTCTTAACGATAATTTGTCTCCGATTTTGGTAGAGTTATTCTTCAAACTAAGATTGCTTGACCAGCTGGGTTATCGGCCGAATCTGGAACAATCAGTAAGCTCGCGCGAAGAAATTATGGCTGCGCGAAGCTATACCTTTAGCCACGAGGGTGGGGGATTGGTCGAGGCTTCTGCTTCTCCCCACGCTAACCCCAATATTGGCGAGGATCATATTAAGTTGTGGCGGTTACTATTGCAATATTCTCCCGCGAAGTTGGCTACTATCGGCGGTGTGGAACAAGCAGCTATCGATAGCCTGCCGATTGCCAACGAGTTTTACGATTATCTCTTTGGCAAGCGCTTTAAAGCATCCGAAATTTAACTGACCGCTTGATGTTCCAGCCGCTGCCTGAGTTTGGTCATATGAATAGTCCAGGTATTGCGTACCTGAAATATGATGCCGTCAGTCTCCAACTGCTTTATTTGGACTGAGGCTGTTTCTCTGCTGACACCCGCCAAATCGGCAATTTCCTGATGAGTAATTTTGGGTTCAATTTCAAAAACTTCAGACGATCTGGCCGTCCCGCATTTGTTAACCAAATAGGGTAGAACGTGGGCCACCTTGTCTATGGCATTTTTGGTTGTTAAAGCTTCTAGATGTTCGGTTAACTCCCGATTAGTGGCCATCACATGGTCCATCAGCAATTTCTGCAGCTGGGAATTAGTTTCACTGAGTTCAAAAAAATCGTTGTTGTCATGATAGCTAGCTTCGACATCGCTCAGCGTCTCATAGTAATGACGCAAACGATGTCCCTCTTCATAAGTGTCTATCGATGAAGGCCTGGGGAAAAGATCGCCCGGACCAAGAATGAAAACTGTCCTCTCGTCGCCCGATTCCAAGATACTATAGGCTTTGATGTAGCCTTTATTTAGATAATACATAAAGGTCAGCGGGTCGTCCTGATGCAGAATGATTTGGTTACGACGGTAGTGTCTGGCGGGTTCCTTATTAAAGAAGTTGGCCAGATCCTTAGCTTGCTGTTTATCTGCCACTAAATATCCTAATGTCCTAATTATAGTGAAATATATCACAAATAAGAAGTAAAGAAACATCAGACCCATTAGACTGTTTAAGTACTGATAATTTGCCTGATTGTGGCTATAGTGATTGGCATAATCAAAATCAAAAAGATCAACTGAAGATTAATCCGCGCCAAAAATTAACCATCAAACAAAAGGAGTTGAAAAATTGAGAATCAAGATAAAAACCGTTAACCAAAAATCTAGCCACACCAAAATTAACATTTCAAACAAAAGACTAATGCACATCTTTCGAGTTCCAGCTAAGAATGTTTTTTTGGCCAAACAAAAGCGAGCCCACTTGCTCAATGAAATGGGCGAACTAAAAAACTACCTGACGCTAGTTGGTCAGAAGTTGCGAGGTGTTAAAGCTCGCGAGCCACAGGATTCGGCAGGGGGAGACGCTAGGGACGAATATGATTTCGTCCACCGCCGGTTGAGCGAAATTTCCTATATTCTTCGTAACTCTCAAACTATTACCCGGACGCATAAAAGCAGCAGAGTTAGGTTGGGAAGCCGAGTCGAAGTACGCTTCCGCCGTAATGGTAAATGTCAGATTTATCAACTGGTTGGATCACTGGAGGCAGATTCATTTAACAGAAAAGTTTCTAACGAAAGCCTATTCGGGCGCGGCCTGTTGGGTAAAAAGGTAGGGGATTTGGCCCTGATTGATACGCCCACTAATCAGGCTATTTGCGAGGTCGTAGGGATAGTTTAGTTTGCTTAGGGGGCATTAGGGGGATAGGGTCTTGAAAAGATAGCTGCTATGGGAACTGTCCAACCTCTTAGCACCACACCGCAGTGTAATCGACACGGTGCGTTAATCTCATTAAAAATAAACTATAAAAATAAAAGGAGATTAGTAGTATGTTCGATACAGAAATTAAAACCACGACCGACCATCAATTAATTCGTGCCTGGATAGAACGACGCGGCGGATTCCCGGCAGTTTCCAAACAGACTAAAACAAAACTGAGATTGAGTATCCATTTTCCCGGTTATTCCGATCCGGAGGCATTAGAGGAAGTAACGTGGAGTGGATTCTTCAAACTGTTTGATGTCCAAAGACAAACATTTAGTTATCGAGAAAGAACTCCGGACAGGAAGATAAGCCGCTTTAATAAATTCGCATCCAGAACTAAAGCCCGAAGGGCCAAAATTCTCTATTAGCATCTGTTGATAGTTGCCCGGCGATAAGTGATACTAAAAGGCATGAACTCGCTAGAGACTTTGGTTAGTCTGGCCAAGCGACGCGGTTTCATTTATCAAGGTTCCGAAATTTACGGCGGCTTGGCGGGAACCTGGGATTATGGTCCGTTGGGCACGCAGCTTAAGCGCAATATTACTAATTTGTGGTGGAAGACTTTTGTCGAAGACCGCGCTGATATATACGGGATTGATTCAGCCATCCTTATGAATCAAAAGGTTTGGAAGGCCAGTGGCCATATCGATACTTTTACCGATCCGCTGGTGGAATGTAGCAAATGCCATGCGCGATTCCGTGAAGATCAGGTAAATTACCAAAAACCTTGCCCAAGCTGCGGAGCCAAAAACTCTTACGGGAAAGCCAAGCAGTTTCAGCTAATGTTTAAAACTAATATGGGACCGATCGAAAGTGATTCCAGTGTCACCTACTTGCGGCCGGAAACAGCACAAGGGATGTTCACCAATTTTAAAAATGTTCTAGATAGTTATTCGCCAGATCTGCCATTTGGCTTGGCTCAAGTGGGTCGGGCTTTTCGTAATGAAATCAGTCCACGGGATTTTACTTTCCGCAGCCGGGAATTCGAGATTATGGAGCTTGAATATTTTGTTGAACCCAAAAATTGGGAAGAACATTTTGAAACTTGGCAGGAGTCAATGCAACTATGGTTTAAAGCTTTGGGCTTGGAGAAGGCAAAAATTAAAGAAGTTGAACTTGGGCCCAAAGACCGGGCACACTATAGCAAGCGGACCACAGACTTTTATTACGACTTTCCGTCGCTCGGTTTTGACGAGATAGCTGGCTTGGCCTACCGTACAGACTTTGACCTGGCGGCTCACCAGAAACTAAGCGGCAAAGAGCTGCGTTATATCCCGAAGGATGATGGGAAGCCATTCATCCCACACGTGATTGAGCCAACTTTTGGGCTCGACAGAAATCTACTAGCCGTGTTGGCCGAGGCCTACGCCGAAGATGAACAAGCGGGGGAAAAACGAGTATTCCTGAAATTACCAGCACATCTGGCGCCAGTTAAATTGGCCGTGTTTCCATTGCTTAAAAATAAACCGGAGTTAGTCAACAAAGCCAAAGAAATTTACAAGCAACTCAAACCTGAGTTCGGTGCAGTCATGTGGGACGATCACGGTAACATTGGCAAGCGCTATCGTCGCCAAGACGAAATTGGCACTCCATACACAGTTACGGTCGATTTTGATTCGATAAATGATGAAGCTGTTACTGTCCGAGAGCGCGACAGCATGAAACAAGTCCGCGTTAAAATCGATAAGCTAGCTGGCGTACTAGAACAGAAGTTAACGGCCAAAATTACTAAATAAGATTATCCGGAGAATCTATGCTGGGTTGGATTAAAAATATTGAAGAGGTAACGCTTAAAAACGCCAGCTTTCGCGCGGTTCTCTTCACTGGCAAACATTTACAACTGACAGTTATGAGTCTAGCGCCGGGCGAGGAGATTGGTAACGAGGTCCACCCCAATGTGGACCAGTTTATCCGCATTGAGCACGGTAGGGGAATAGTCACCCTGGGCCGTGAGCAAAGTAAAATTGATGAAGAAAGCGAAGTTAAGGATGATTGGGCATTTATTATTCCGGCTGGTACTTGGCATAACATTAAGAATACCGGCGAGGCAGAGCTTAAACTATATTCAATATATACCCCGCCAAATCACCCAGACGGTACTGTTTATCAGACTAAGCGGCAGGCCGATGTGGCGGAAGCAGCGGAGCACGAATGATGTCAAGAAGATTGCTTCTGGTATTCGGCCTAGTTGTGGCGCTGGGTGTTGGTCACATAGTCTCGGCCCAGACAGAGCCAATTGACAGAGCTCAAGACCTCGAGCAGGATACCATCGAACGCAACCAGCAACAGCCCTATGAACCTCCAGAAGATTATGAATACCCACCAGACCGCGATAGAATTTGCGAGAACCGGCAGAAAAAAGTCAGCCAGAGATTAAGACGGATAGAAATCATCCTTAAAAAACGCCAACAATTGCTGGATAACATCTTGGATCGCTTAGATGAGTTTGTGCAGCAAGAAGACGTTGACGCTTCGCAATATGATCCGCTAAGGGCAGATGTGGTCAATGCCAAGCGCCAAGCTGGGGCCGTCATAGCCGACTTTAGCGGAGCGAAACCACGGCTGGATTGTAATCGCGGTAGTCATACTGAGCAGGTGAAGCAACCAGCCGAAGCAGCGCGGCTAGCCAGCCAAGCTGTTAAGGATTATCACCGGGTACTGCGCAAATTAATTACAGCCGTTAAACAGGCCGTCGACAAGCCAGGTTTATTGAGGCAGAATCCATGAATCAAAGGGGAATGGGTGCTTTAATGGTGGTGTTTTTGGCAGCTGCCTTAATGGGTGCAGTGGCAATTGGCTGGAGGGTATATGAAGCGCGTCAAGCCTTTGACGCTATTGATCAGTCAGCTGACATCCAAGCTGAAGAAATTCCTGCTGCTCCCCAGATAAACGATAGCGACGATCTTGATACCGCGCTGCGGACACTGGACAGCGTGAATTTTGATTTGGCCGAAGCCGAGGCTTCGCAACTAGAAAGCGACGCTAGTTCCGAGTAAATGATTGCCGTCGGCCATACTAGCCTGGGTGTAGTTAGCGGCGCAATTGTGGTTACAGTTCTACCTCAAACTATCAATCTACCGGTTGCAATTTCAATCGCATTTATAACTGGCTTAATATCGCACTACCTAGCAGATTTAATTCCCCACGGTCACTATGACTTTAGACCTCGGCATCCAACGTTCAAGTCTTTAACCCTGCTGGGGGTAGATGTCATTTTGCCAATACTGTTTTTCGGCTGGCTTGTTTATAGCGCTCTAGGGCTGAATGGGGAAGTTTGGATCTTGGTGGCAGCTGTAGCTGGCGCGCTAATTCCAGATAGTCTGGACGTCTTGGTTAGATTGGCTGCCTTGCCAAACTGGCAGATATTTGCATGGCACCAACGGTTTCATCGGCAACTGCATTGGCACAATCAGGCTACCAGCCCATTCCCGCATGGTGCTCGGCTGCTAAGTCTAATTGATTTAGATTTAATCCCCATGGTAGTAGTCGCTGCCTTGGCGGTTGTCTGGCTGGTATAATAGTAACTAGGAGAAACCATGACTAAGATCAAAATTTTTACTACCACTACCTGTCCTTACTGCCACATGCTGATGAGCTATTTAGAATCAAAAGATGTTAGTTACGAGGAAATAAACCTGGACCAACATCCGGAGGAGATTCGGACATCGCTTGATACTTGCGGCCAAATGGGAGTGCCATGCACCCATATTGTGAAGGGCGACGGGGAAGAGCTAAATATCCTGGGTTTTAACAAGGTCAAAATCGATGAGGCGCTGGGCATTAAATAGGACCAACCGAAGAAACATTAGTTAGCACTTGCTTGATATCAGAATCAATTCTACTTTTCAAATTACTAAACCTGCGCTATAACCCCGATCTAATCTATTGTAAGATTTCTTACAGAGTAGGGGGTGAGTTTTCCACAGTGTTCGGTAAAAATTCGGTTGTTGTGTGGGTGGTAATCAGTCTATAGTCTGGTTCAGTGGGTAGCAGTGGGTAACACTAACACCCCAGCTCCTAAACAAAATACATGACCAACCTAGACTACTTCGAGCGGAGATTAGATAACAAAAACCGGCTTACTATACCGGCCGAGATTCGCGCGGAGTTCGAAGGGGGAGAGGTAATCATCACACCGGGCTTCCAAAAATACCTGCATCTGTATACCAAACAGATATGGGATCAAAAAATGGAGCCAGCGCTAAAAGGTGACATCCTCGACGAGCGAATTGCCGATTTAAATGTAAAATTCCGTACCGGTCGCTCAACCACAGTCATGGATGCCAAACAAGGTCGAATCACAATCGAGACTCATCTACTAGAACTTGTTGGCATAGATAAAGAGGTAGTGGCAGTACGCGCCGGCGACTATTGGCGCTTGAGCCCCAAACCTCAATCCTAAAATTGTTGATCAATCCGCGGTGGGGAACGGAAATGATAAGTTCCTTAAAATCAAAAACCAAAACTGACAAAAAGATAAAAAGTCCTAAAAAACGGATTTAAGTTTAGCTATTTGGCAGTCAGCCGTGGGCTAGAGATCCACGCCAAACTCTCTACGCACCTCCAAACCAAAACAACTCCACCTCACACGTCTCTCTTTTAAGGGATTATTATAATTCCTTACCACAACCAACCTCGGTCTTCTTTGGCCGAGGAAAAACAAACATTCACTCCGACCTACGCGTCGGGGCCAAAACAAAAAAGCTGACTGCTAGATAGGTGACCTTGATCCGTTCGACACCACTAGGATCTCAGGGAATCTCCCGAGACAAGCTTAGCTTTAGGTCACTGGTTGAGCTATCCTAGGAGACACTAGTCGAAGGATTAAAATGCCGAACCCAGACCATCAGCCAGTACAACTTGACACTGTTATGCAGTTGCTTGCGCCCCGTTCCGGTGAGACTTATTTAGATCTTACTGCCGGGAGTGGGGGACACGCTGCTGCCATTGCCAAGCGAATCGGCCCCCGAGGCCGCTTGCTATTGGTAGATCGTGACCAAGCCGCCACCAAACAGCTCAAGCAACGGTTCAAACGAGCAACTATCATTCATGCCGATTTTGATACCGTTACTAGCCAGCTAGTTGGTAGTGGCACAGACTACGATATGATTCTGATGGATCTTGGCGTTAGCTCACGTCAGCTCGAAATAGCCGAACGTGGGTTTAGCTTTAAGCAACCTGGTCCCCTGGATATGCGAATGGATCAGCGCCAAAGTCTCAATGCGGCCGCTATAGTTAATCGCTTTAGCGCACGCGACTTGGCCGATCTGATCTATCGCTACGGAGAAGACCGATTTGCCGGTCGGATTGCCAAAGCTCTCGTCGAACAACGTCCGCTTAGCGACACAACTCAGTTAGCCGAAGTGGTTGCCGGGGTTATACCTTCCGCCGTGAGGCGAAAAAGTAAAATTCATCCAGCAACTCGAACCTTCCAGGCTCTGCGAGTGGCCGTCAACGACGAATTAGGACAACTATCTCGAACCTTACCCAGGTTAGCCGGGCTTTTGCGGCCGGGCGGCCGGGTAGCGGTTATTAGCTTCCATTCTTTGGAAGATCGCCTAGTTAAGCGATATTTCAGGGAAACTTCCGAGCTAGAAGTCCTAACCAAACGCCCGATTATGGGTAAATTAACAGACGTATACAATCCGCGGGCCAGGAGCAGTCGACTGCGCGCCGCAATCAAAAATAAAAAATAAAAAGGAGGCCACACGTGGCAATCAAACTACGAGTTCTGGGCAACAACAAGCAAGCTGTTAAGCTGGCTATCAAAGTACTCAAGCCAGTCAGCGTTTAAAGTAAAAAAATCAGCAAAATCTGAGTACAGATTAAGCTTCGTTCCTAACAAAATCTGAGTACAGATTAAGCTTCGTTCCTAACAAAATAAAAAATAAAAGGTAAAAAATTGACACATTCTAGTTACGCAAGCGTGCGTCGAGTTCCCCAAACCCGCCGTAACCGAAATCTGTCGGGCCACTCGTCTACTGCCGTTATGGGGCCAGCCACCACCAGTCTACTACTAGCGGTTATCATTGGTGTGCTGGCCTTGCTATATTTAACCCAAATTACTAAAACCAGTGTCTACGGCTACCAGGTAAACAATCTTTCCAGCGAACGCAAAGAGCTATTGGCTCGCGGCCAAGAGCTACAAGTCGAAGCTGCGCGCCTTCAGTCAATCGCCAATATATCCCAGCGACGGGTGGTTGGCACTCTGCAGCCGGAAGTCTCGCCACAGTTTGCCCAGTAGTCAACGAGGACAAGATGCAAGAGGGTAGCTATGCACGCCGCATCCACGGCCTCGGTGTGCTGCTAGCCTTGGTTGGCTTGTTGGCTATTGGTCGGCTGTTCTGGCTGCAAGTCGTTAGGCACGATTATTATGGAGTTTTGGCAAGTGAGGAACAGCTACGCAAGTTCGAAGTCTTACCCGGGCGCGGCGCGATCTATGCTAACGATCGAGGTCAGAAACATCCAGTGGCTATTAACCGTGACCGCAAACGACTATATGTCGATCCACGCTTTGTTCAAGATCCAACCGAAACGGCAGCTGCCCTGGCCGCCATTACCGAGGCCGACCCCGATCATTATCTAGAAGCTTTACGCACCGATTCTTTCTATGTAGTACTGGCTCATGGTCTGGATGCGGAGAAGGCCAAAACTATTACCAAGCTAGACATGCCCGGCGTTGGCTTGCAGGATGAACCTGAGCGCATTTATCCCGAAGGTAACTTAGCGGCCCATGTCTTGGGATTTGTAAATAACGACGGCATGGGTCAATATGGGGTGGAAGAAGCCTACAATCAGCAATTGTCCGGTCAACGGGGTTTGCTCAAGGCTACCACAGACACTCGCGGTATTCCGATTGCTACCAGCGAAAACTTTCAAATTTCTCCCAGGCAGGGGAGCGATATAGTGCTGACTATCGATCGTAACATTCAGGCCAAAGTAGAGCAGGTCCTGGGCGAAGGTATGAAGAAATATCGGGCTAAACAAGCTGCCGCCGTTATTATGGATCCTAGCAGTGGTGCGATTCTGGCCATGGCTGGCTATCCATCCTTTGACCCGACGCATTTTGACCAAGTCGAGAATTATCAGGTTTTTGCTAATCCGGCAGTCAATCAGATATATGAACCCGGGTCGGTGATTAAAATCTTTACTATGGCGGCCGGGCTCGAACAAAAGGCCGTCGCACCGACTACGAGTTACCACGATAGTGGCTCGGTAACCATCGACGATCGGACGATTCAGAATGCCCGCGGCATTCCCACCGGCAATCACACCATGAATGAGGTGATTGCCAATTCCATCAATACCGGGGTGGTATTTGTGCTGCAACAACTGGGCGGGGGCTCGATTAACTCCCAGGCCAAGGGCCAACTCCATGACTTTTTTGCAGGACGCTTCCAGCTTGGCCAGCCCACGGGGGTTGATTTACCCGGGGAAACCGCCGGCCTGATTAAAGAGCCGGATGCACCCAACGTTGATTATGCCAATATGGCGTTCGGGCAGGGTATGAGTACCAATATGCTCCAGGTAGTCACGGGTTTCGCCGCCGTCGCCAACGGTGGCACATTATTTCAACCATATGTAGTGGATCGCATAGAAACCCCAGGCGGCGAGATCACCAAAACCGAGCCCAAGGTAAGGGCCAAGGATCTATTGTCGGACACAACTATTGACCAACTAAAGAGCATGATGGAGGCGGTGATAAATAATCCATCGGGACCTGAGGCCAAAGCCGCTGGTTACCGCATTGGTGGCAAAAGCGGAACCGCTCAGATACCGAATCCTGACGGCGGCTATTTTGAAGATCGTGATATTGGCTCCTTCGTTGGCATTGCGCCTTTGTCTCAACCGCGCTTTGTGATGATGGTTCGGATCGATGAACCTCAAATTGGTACTTTTGCGTCGGCTGCAGCCCGTCCGCTTTGGGGCGAGATTATGCGTTGGCTGTTAAACTATAGCGGGGTTCCTCCCCAGGGGTAGCTATGCTAGCATTTAATGGCATGATTCAACTTACCCCCGGTGCCTTAGCAGTTTTGGATATTGCTACCGCAGCCTTAATTTCCTTCACTATTTCGATGGCGTTGACGCCAATTTATACAACTTTGGCCTTTCGTTATCGTGCCTGGAAACGCGTCCGCCAAACTGATATGACGGGTTCTGGCGTGCCGATTTTCTATAAACTGCATGCCGCCAAACACCGGCGGAATATCCCGACTATGGCCGGTATCATCATGGTGATTGCCATTAGCTTGGTCACGGCCAGCTTTAATTTGTCGCGCTCGCAGACCTATCTGCCTCTATTTGGTACGTTGGCTGCCGGCACCGTTGGTTTGATTGATGATCTTATAAACATCCGCGGTGCAGCTTTGGGTATAGCTGGCTTGCGTACTAGAGTTAAGTTGTTATTAATTTTATCGGTAGCTACGGCCGCAGGACTTTATTCCTATCATAAACTTGGCTACACCAGCCTAGCTCTGCCATTCTTCGGTCAAATAAATTTTGGTTGGTGGCTGGTGCCATTTATCATTTTTGTAATTGTTGCTACTGCCAACGCAGTTAACATCACCGATGGACTTGACGGATTGGCGGGAGGGCTTTTGGCCATCGCTTTCAGCGCGTATGCCATGATTGCCTTTTTTCAAGATAATTATGGCATCGCTGCTTTCTGCGCCACGGTGGTTGGCACTTTGCTAGCCTACACCTGGTTTAATATTTATCCCGCTCGCTTTTTTATGGGTGATGTCGGCTCGTTTGCCTTGGGCACGGCCCTGGCGATTGTGGCACTGTTGACCGACACGCTGCTAGTTCTGCCCGTTATCGCCGGTATTTTTGTTATCGAGGCTGGTTCCAGCGCTATCCAGATAGTGTCTAAAAAGTTCTTCAAACGCAAAGTTTTTCTGTCTGCTCCAGTTCACCACCATCTGGAAGCCATCGGCTGGCCCGAAACCAAAGTTACTATGCGCTTCTGGGTGTTGGGGGCGGTCTTCGCCGTCATGGGTATCATGCTAGCGCTGGTAGGGGGTCAAACATGAGTCTGCGGCAGATGCGCAAACATCGTCCGGATTATCTGTGGATTATCGCCGTCGGTATATTAATAATGCTGGGATTGGTCATAATTTATTCAATTAGTCCTATCCTGAGCCATAAATTGTTGGGGGATGTTAGCGACAATCATTTCTTATACGGGCAACTGTTGCACATCTGTGTGGGTTTATTGGGTTTTGGCTTAGCCGCTAATATCCATTACAGCCGCTGGAGCAAATGGTTACCCTGGTTGATTCTGGGTTGCGGGCTGAGTTTGTTGCTGCTGACAATTCCCGGTTTGTCTATCAGTAAGAATGGCGCTACTCGCTGGGTGGGGGTGGGACCACTGGCATTTCAACCTTCGGAGTTAATCAAATTTACCCTGATGATATTCCTGGCAACCAGATTTAGCCAGCGCAATCAGGTAGCCGGCGATAAAGCCTGGCTCAAATTGTCGGTAGCTATTTTGACGGTATTGGCTATATTCGTGCTATTTCTGCAGAGGGATATGGGCACTATGCTCATCATGGCCGCTATCTTGATGGGTCAATTCTATGCTAGCGGCGTGGCGCTGCGACAGGTAGCCAGCCTAGCCATGCTGGGAGCTGGGGTAGGTGTGTCTAGTATCATAATGTTTCCCCATCGGGTGGCTCGAGTATTGACCTTCCTAGATCCAGCCGCCAATACTGCCGGCAGCGGCTACCACCTTAATCAAGCGCTAATTGCTATTGGCTCTGGCGGGTTGATGGGGCTGGGTATCGGTAAGAGTATTCAGGTCTATGGTTACTTACCTGAAGCCGCCAATGACTCTATTTTCGCGATTGTCGGGGAAACTTTCGGTTTTCTGGGTGCGCTACTGATTCTGGGACTATTCGCGCTACTAATTTACCGGGGTTTGCGCATATCTTTGGTAGCTCCCACTCGCTATGCCCAGCTGCTGTGCGTTGGAGTGGTTTGCTGGATCGGTGCCCAGACTCTAATCAATATGGCAGCCATGTTGGGACTGGTGCCCCTAACTGGGGTACCTTTGCCATTTCTAAGTTATGGCGGCACTAGCTTGGTAATGTTGATGAGCGCGGCCGGCATAGTGGTTAATATTTCCAAGTACACACAAAGGGGCGCCTATGCGAATAGTGCTCGCCGGCGGAGGGACAGGGGGTCATATTACCCCGATGCTGTCCTGCGCCCAGGCGCTTAAACGTCTCGAACCTCAAGCAGAACTAATCTACATTGGCGAAGACAACCAGTTAACCCGTGGCTTAGTTGAGGGCAGCGGTCTCAAATCCCACTACATTTTGGCGGGCAAATGGCGCCGATACCCGGCAGATGGTCCGTTCCGTCAGATCATAGATATCAAGACCCACCTCTTAAACCTGGGGGATGTAGCAAAACTGTTTGCGGGATTTTGGCAAAGCCTTTGGAAAATCTGGCGTCTCAAGCCAGATGTAGTGTTTGTCAAAGGCGGATATGTCGGTTTGCCGGTTGGCCTGGCGGCTTGGGTGGCTGGCCGGCGGTTAGTTATCCATGAATCAGATACCGTGCCCGGATTAACCAACAGGCTACTGGCGAATTTGGCGGCGACTGTAGCCACTGGCTGGCCCGCTAAGTACTATCCGCGGTGGCACAAGCGGCATCTGGTATTCACCGGTAATCCCATCCGTTCGGAGATTCTTGATGGCCAGAATCATCCGGCTACTTTGCAACTTGAATCCGGTATTCCACTACTATTGGTAGTTGGGGGGAGTAGGGGGGCTAGAGCTCTAAACCAAGCCATCACCAACCACCTGGCAACGTTAACCAACAAATTGCAAGTAGTCCATATTAGCGGCAGTGCCGATTATCAAAGGTTAAAACCATCTGCCTCCAAAATTGGGAAGAGGTATCACTTATATCCATGGCTAGAGGCCCAAGATCTGGTTTCGGCCTACAAAGCGGCCACTATAATTGTTAGCCGCGCCGGCATGAATACCTTGGCCGAAATTGCCGCTATCGCTAAACCGCTAATTGTGGTGCCACACCCCAATACTCCCGGAGATCATCAAATCCGAAATGCTCAAGTCTTGGAACGCGAGCAAGCAGCCATATTACTATATCAAGAGCAACTAGAAGAGCGCCTGGTACCAACGGTGAACGAATTGCTGGCAGCCGTTGAACATCAGAAATTACTGGTCAAGGGTTTACGGCGTTTGGCCAAACCCGAAGCCGCCGAACTACTAGCTAAAGCTATTTTGGAGCTAGTGTGAATGGCCGGAGGGTTAGGCGGGTTTTGCGGCCCGACGTCAATCCAGTTTATCAACCGCCGCCAATACCCAAATCTCCAACTACTAAGCGGCGTTGGCGCTGGCCCAAACTAACTCCTTGGCTGCTAATACTTGGTCTAGTGGCCGGGTTTTGGTGGTTTATCTTTCGGATTAGCCATATTGAAGTCATTAATAGTCAGCGCCCAGCGGAGGTCGAGAGTCGGGTTAAACAGGCCATTAGCAATCCCTTTTGGTACCAGCATCTGTTTTGGCTGCCACCCCAGGCTATAGCTGATGGACTAGTGCGTGATAATCCGCAACTGCTAGCCAGCGTTTCGATTAGAAAAGATTGGTTGAAGCGATCGATCATAGTTGAAGTAGAGGATCGTCATGCAGTTATTCGTTGGGGAACCAATAATCAGGAATTCGGCATTGATCAGCGCGGCATAGTCACGGCGCGTCTCGTCGGGGGAGAGGGGACCGATTTGCCCTTAGTCATTGATAGCTCTAACCTTGATATCATTCCCGGCACTGCTGTAGCACCGTCTCAGTTCGTTGGTTTTGTGCGTCAGCTAGAAGCACAGCTTGAAGCCAAGATTGGATTGAAGCTAGATAGGGGACGGGTGGTAGAGACCACCAACGAATTGTTGGCAGATACTTCGGCTGGGTACTATTTGCGGCTTGATACCAGCCGATCGGCCGATGACCAACTAGATAGCTTAAAAAGCCTTCTGGATCGCGGTGTCAAACCGGCTGAGTACATCGACCTGCGCTTGGCCCACAAGATCTACTACCGCTGAATATTAATATTGGCTATGCTTGCAATCATCTGTCAGGAATGTAAGCTGACTATAAATGGCCTCTTCAATCGAAACCGATTCAGAATTATTGGTAGAATCTGCAGATGCTGTAATAGATGCTTTAAGGCAATTGCCAGAGGAGACTAAACCTCGTTATTGGGATGCCGAACTCAGGTCTGTGGACTGGCTGGGTTTAGGTAACGAGGAGGCCCAATTTACTCAAGCCCTGGAATTGGGAACAATTCCAGGAGCCGAGCTTAAATTGGAGTGGGGACCAGATGATGAAATGTTTCTGCCAGATTATCACGGAGGTATAAAAGTTTCTCGTTTTGAGGATCCTGCGCATAATATCCTGGTTCAAGAAGCGATTAGGAAAGGATATTTACCCCAAAAGGTTACTTTTCAGACAACTCGAGGTTTTGATACCAAACCCTTTGATCGGTTCCTAGAAAATGATCTTGATAGATGGTTGAGCAATAGTCCATATCATATTGAGAGTATGGACTTAGCACTTGATACATACAGCGTGACGGGTGGTTACGGTGAAGGAGTATATGCAAGGTCGTCTTTTATCTTAAGACACCGCAATGGACGGGGCGGATACCGTGTGGATATAACCGATTTGGATTCTTTTGATAGAGAAAAGACCCTGAGCAATGAGCTTCGGGTCTGGTTCGATAATCTTCAGTCCAAGCTAGGAACTTAATAACCCAGTTCAATGAGTGAGACTGAATCAGAAGTTGAGTTTGTATCGATAGAGATGCCTGCAGTAGGGGAGCGAGTGGTGGTTCTGACCACTCAACCTGCTGCTGAACTTGGCGATAACGGCGAAGCCGAGATTACCACCGTTGTAGGCCGGGTGCTAGCGAGAAATGATAATTTGCTTCTAGTTGAAGGTATTGTCAGCAAGTGGCAATACCTTCTGGAGAAACTTTATATCGAGAATATCGAAAGTATACGACCCCGGGACTATCGGGGGTTAAGTCGCGATATAAATCGCTACGAAAGTAAAAAGATGATTGATGATTTCATCAGCGATGCCACCCGTGATTTGCTTGAACTGACCGCTAGGATAGACACGCGCATCGATACCTAGTGGGCGATAGCTACTCCTCGCTTCTCCCTCTTTGTTCGGTTTTTGTTTGATGTTGGAATGCTTGCTAAAAAATAACATACTTTATAATATTAAAAACTTGCAATGTCAAATCGTCAAAAAAGGGGAAGACAGGGAAGTGGACGCTAACCAACTTTGGGCGGCCAACCGTCCAAAGTGTTGTGGAAAACTATTATAGGGCAATATCAGGCATGTACGTCAAGTAATAGCAGTGGATGTGGCGTGCTACATAGAAAGAAACGGTATCCAGTGCCTAGTGGAGCAGCCGTTGGCGGTGAATGGTGAATTTAGGCCGTCTATACTCCCCCCGGCAAGTGGTATGGGCCAAAAACTGTCCTAGATATAGTAAGTCGCAAAATATACATTGTACGACGTACAATCAAACCCTCTATCTTTAACTTCTCCCACCAATTACTTCTCGATTTAGTTTCTCAGTCTTTTGGGCTGCGGTTTATTCTATGGCCCTACCTCAGCCGCACTGCCTCATCCGGCTTTAGCTCGCCGTGCCCGGATTCGGGTGGTTTTGATTGATTTGGTCTAGGTTCTCTGTTCGGCTTTTGTTCTGGCGGGCGGTCAAAATTAGACCAACGGGCAATTTTGGTCTCAACGGTTTCCCGCGCCGTGCTAAAGCGTTGGCGAGATAACTCGATAATATGAGCGCTTTGGTCGGATGGTGAGTTCGGCCGCATCAGACTGGTGGCAGTAAAGGGTGGCATTTTTTCTCCATCAATCGACATCGAGATAACAAAGTGCATATTGTTAAGATTAATTAGATCTTGGCCCTCAAAGGTAGGTTCAACGTACTTGGCAATAAAGGATGCGTCATCGGCGCCAATGCGGAAGATAGTCATAGTGCCGACATTGCCAAAAACCGCGTCGCGAACTTCTTGCTCCATTTGGGCCACGTACTGGTTGGCCACGGTAAGGTACAGCCCGTATTTGCGGGCCTCGGACAGAATTACCGCAAAGGAGCGGGTAGCAAAGTTTTGAAACTCATCAACGTAGAGGTAGAACGGCCGGCGCTGTTCCAGGTTATCCAGGTTGGCCCGGCTCATGGCCGCCAACTGAATTTTGGTAACCATCAAGGCCCCTAGCGTGGCGGCGTTATCCTCCCCCATCTTGCCGCGGGACAGGTTGACGATTAAAATTTTGCCCTCATCCATCAGGGTGCGGATATTGAAAGCGCTTTTGGGTTGGCCGATGATATTTCGTACCATAGGGTTGGCCGTAAAGGCACCTACCTTGTTAAGGACGGGGGCCACCGCTTCAGAGGCGAACTTCTCGCTCCAACTGGGGAATTCGGTTACCCAAAAGTTGCGCACCACTGGGTCTTGGATTTGTTTGACTATGCGTTTGCGGAATTCTTTATCGGTTAGCATACGGGTAATTCCCAGCATCGTGGCATTAGGGTAGTCGAGCAGTGCTAGCAGCGTATAGCGCAGAATATATTCCAACCTTGGCCCCCAAGAATAGCCGAACATTTTCTCCAGAGCCCCCACCACCTCCGAAGCAATGTGACCCTTGAGCGAAGGATCGGTTACTTCTAACGGATTAAAGGCCATCGGATGATTTTGATCGGCCGGGTCAAAATAGATCACATCGTCGATGCGGTTCTCGGGGATATAGCGTAAAACATCGGATGCCAAGTCCCCGTGGGGGTCAATCACCGCGAAGCCATGCCCGTGGTAAATATCCGATAGCACCAGTAACTCCATTAAATAAGACTTACCCGTGCCGGTTTGGCCGACAATATAGACGTGGCGCCCCCGATCAGCGCGTTTTAGGCCGAATTGGGATTTGTTACCACGAAAGTTGGTAGTGCCGATGGCGCTAATTTCGGCTTCATTTTCTTTAGTAACGGCCGGCAGGTTTGCGGGCGGCTCAGCGGTTTTGCTGGTAGCCCAAACCGTGCCCGGGGTTTCAACGTTTTTATGCGGTAAATGATATAACGAAGCCAGTTCCTCGGTATTGAGGATGTTTCCTCGGCGGGCAAACAGCCTGGAGCGGTAACGCTTTAGAGCATTTTCGCCAGCAATATAGTCCTTAACTTTAAAGCCGTTGTTGGTGTCATTAAATTGTTTGAAGGCACCAACAAGCGATTGAATCCGCAACCGTGACTGGCTGCGATCCGTACCGACATGAATAATTCTAACGATCACCTCGTAGCCCAATTTGGCAATTTTGTTACTAGTGGCTTGTAGGTGCGATTTTTGCTGGTCGCTGAGTTCCGGTCGCACATTTCCACCGGTTGATGTGGTGGTTGGCGGACGTACCAGGGCCACAGCCACATCTTTCAATAGACCAGTAGCACCGGCCGATAGTCCGCTACTTTTACCATCCCTAATGGCATTGATGTAGGTTTCACCGCGGCTATGCCAACTGTCATCGATCGGCCGGGCTAGGATTTGAATCCAGGCCTCTTCGCCGGCTTCGTCCAGCTTGGCTAGGACGGCGGTGATCCCAGCCAACGGGTCGACATCTAGACTAACAAACGTCCGAATTGGTACCACATCGGTGTTTACTAAGGAGAGTTCAGCTCCAGCAATACTAGCGTTATCAAGTTCGCGCTTGGCGTAATCTTCACCTACTTCGCGGATGTTAACCGTCGGGTATTGGGCGTAAATTTGGCCCTCCACAAAGCTTTTTAGATGTTTTGGGGTCCAAACGTAAAAACGGATTAATTTGCCCACCGACGCAATCTCGAAACTAACGTGTTCCTGGAGCGCTCCCTCGCGCATTAGTTCCTGGCGGGGCCGCAGAATACCATGCAATGAAGCAAACATTTGCTCTGCAGAGAGAGCCTGCTTTTCATTATCTCTAGGCACCTCTATTAGTAGCAGGCTGTATTCGCTATCTCCTACCCAGCGTTCTCTGCGCCGATTTTGCCAAATGAAATAACCTAGCAGGGCTACGACGATTACCCAACCATACCAATCAAACAGTACTCGGCCCAGAAATTGCACCAGGCCAATCAGAAAGGACACTAGTCCGTTCATCAGCCGGTCAGAGCGTAGGTGGCCTTAGCTACTCGTTTGAACTGCTTCTTCCCCTGTAGGTTGAGAATAATAGTTGTCGATTTAACTTGCCGTTGTTTCAACACGCGCTGCACAATCTCATCCCGGTGCAGCGGCGAGTCTTTCTTAAGAATGGTGGTAATCACATCTGCCACCGTACCCTTGGAGTACCCCCACTCTTTCAAGGCATAGATGCCGCGACCGACCAATACAAAGCGATCATCTTTAATCAACTCATTATGGATAGCTTGAGTAGTTACGGCCCGTCTGCGAAAATCAGAATTCTTAATGGCCTCAGCAATGGCAGTGAAATGTAGCGGTTTGCCGTGTTTTTGTAAGATAACATAAATTTTATCACGAATACTCTTAGGGTTAACCAACGGATTGGTGATGTGGCCCCATTTGTTTTCTAAACGGGCAATTAGCTTGGATGAGCGCGCCAATCCTTCCAGGTGATGCAAGTCCAGCTTAGTAGACAACTGACTCTGCAGCTCTTCTAGCGTTAGGGGCCGGTCAGCCCGCTTTAGGGTTTCTACCATTTCATCGACTAGCTGGTGTAGGTGCTTCTTGTCGTGGTGTTTACTTAATACCACGCTGTGGTGGAGGTCGTCACTTTCGGGTACCACCCAAAAATCCGGTAATAGATGCGCCAAAAAGCTAACTTGGGCATGCCCGCTCTCATCATTAAGGCCCAGTCGGGCCGCCAGCAGTCGCACCGGTGCTACCCGCCCGAGGTCCTCTAAGTTGGTATTGAGCAGTTCGCCGATGTGAGAAAAATCGGGGTGATGTAGTTCCGGTAGTCGCTCGACAGCCTGTTTTTCAATTTGGCGCACCCGCTCCCTGGTAATTCCCAACTCTTGACCAATTTCCTCTAAAGTCCGTTTGCGGCCGCTCTTCAAACCAAAACGGCCGCTGACGATCTGGCGCTCACGTTCCTTGTCAATTGAGCTCAAGACTTCGTTGACGACCTTGTTTACCTCCGATTTGTCGGTCACAGTAGTAGTTTTTGGCATAATATCTCCAGCTCGGTTGAGTTAAGATTAATTTAGATTATATAACAACGTATAACTAGTGTCAACGCGGCTTACCGCTGGCGTTTTGGTCTACGGCGGCGGTTTCTTCCCCTCTGGGGCGCCGCTGATAGTATTTGCTGGGCAGTCTCTTGGGTTAGTTTGGTCGGCTCTTCACCTTTGGGCACTGGGGCATTGCGCTTGCCATCGGTAATATAGGGCCCGTAAGGTCCGTTGAGGATTTGCATGGTTGACCCCTTGAAATCCTGGATAACCTTATTGGCGGCCTGTTCTTGTTTTTCCTCGATTAGGCGGTTGGCATCTGTTGCCTCAATCGTAAAGGGGTCTGTGCCCTTAATTGAGACACTGGTCTTACCGGCTTTCAAATAGGGGCCATAAGGGCCGACATTAACCATAATGTCTTCCCCATCCTTGGTTTTGCCTAGCATGCGCGGCAGTTCCAGCAGTTTGAGCGCCTCCGCCAAATTGATATTATCGATTTTTAGAGCCTCGGGTATCGGGGCGAAGCGAGGTTTTTGCTCGCTTTCGGTCTCTCCCAGCTGAACAATTGGTCCATATCGGCCTAGCCGGGCAAAGATTGGTAGGCCGGTAGCCGGATCCTTACCCAACTCGCGCATCTTAGTAGCTTCTTGGCGGCTGACTAGCTCGGCCTTTTCCACTACCGGATGAAATTGTTGGTAGAAGGCTTTTAGAAGCGCGCGCCAGTCTTTTTTGCCGCTGGCGATATTATCAAAATCGGCTTCGACTCCAGCCGTAAAGCGATAATCAACAATATCGCCGAAATGCTTGACCAAAAAATCTGTTACCACTTCCCCGGTTTGACTGGGTGCCAGTTTATTGCGATCAGCTCCGAAGACTTGCGATTCGCTGGCTTCGCTAATCTTGCCATCCTGCAGTTGTAGGGTTTTGGCCTCTCTTGTTTCACCTTCCAGTTCGGTCTTACCGACGTATCCCCTATCCTGGATGGTCGAGATGGTGGGAGCATAGGTTGAAGGCCGGCCGATACCCAGCGACTCTAGTTTTCTAACTAGGGTTGCCTCGGTGTAACGGGCTTTGGGGCGGCTGTAGGTTTGGGTGGCTCGCATCACCATCAAACTTAAATCTTGTCCTAGCTTGAGGGCCGGCAGCAGCCGATCTTCGGCGCGGGCTTCGAGGTCATAGGCCAAAAGATATCCCTCAAATTTCAGAACTTCGCCGCTGGCCTTAAGCGTTTCTGGTCGGTTGCTAATACTAATAATTATTTCCGATTTTTCGATTTGGGCGGGTTTCATTTGAGTAGCCAGAGTGCGTTTATAAATCAATTCATACAGCCGCTGCTGCCCGGCGTCGCCTTCAATCTGGGGTCGCTTGAAATCGGTCGGTCGGATGGCTTCATGGGCTTCCTGAGCCAGTCGAGATTTTGTTTTATAGGTTCGGGCTTGGTAGTAATCGTCGCCCCATCGCTCCTTAATTACTGCGGCGGCTTGGGTCAAGGCAGATTGGGCCAGGCTTAGCGAATCGGTGCGCATATAGGTAATATGTCCGGCTTCATATAGCTGCTGGGCCACAACCATGGTTTGTCTGACCGAGAAACTTAGTAAACGGGATGCGGTTTGCTGCAGGGTGCTGGTAATAAAGGGTGCGGGCGGATTGCTGGTAGCCGGTCGATTGTTCAATTGCTCAACTTTAAAAACTGCGGTGTTAGCTGCTTCCAAAAACTGCTTGGCACCGGTCTCGCTGTCAAGATTTTTAACCAGTTCGGCGTTAAAAGTTTCTTGAGCGGCCTTGAATTGTCCGACTATCTTGTAAGTCGAAGTGGGTATAAAGCCCAAAATTTCGCGTTCGCGGTCTACAATCAGGCGCACGGCTACCGATTGCACGCGCCCGGCAGACAACCCTGTCTGGATTTTCTTCCACAGCAGGGGCGATAGTTCATAGCCGACCAGTCGGTCTAAGATACGGCGCGCTTGCTGGGCATTGACCAAGTTTTGATCAATCGGGCGGGGTTTTTCTATAGCAGACTGGATGGCCGGTTTGGTGATTTCGTGAAAGACCACCCGCTGAGCTTGGTTTGGTTTTAGCCCCAGTGCGAAACAAAGATGCCAGGCGATGGCTTCGCCCTCCCGATCTTCATCGGTGGCTAGCCACAGGCTGTCAGCTGCTTTCAAGGCTTGCTTGAGTTCTTTAATAATCTTAATTTTGTCGGGCGCAATCTCGTAAGTTGGCTCAAAATCATTATCTATATCGACGCTCATCCCCTTTTTGGGCAGGTCCCTGACGTGTCCCATACTAGATCTAACGTCGAATTCGCTACCCAGATATTGACCGATGGTTCTGGCCTTAGCCGGTGACTCTACAATTACTAGTTTCTTTCCCATTGCTCACCATTTTTAGCTTATGGTTGGATTAAATGCAAATATTTAGACATTTTCCTTGACGTTCGGTTATTGTTCGGTTTATACTAGTAAGAACAGCAACTAACACCGCCTGAACACCCGGTAAAGGAGGGTTTGATGAAGCAAATAAAGCCACGCCATTACGAAGACTTCGTCATTGGTACGCCCTCCTGGTTGCTGTACCTAATCCGTCCCATCGGCTGGCTAATGACCCGTCTAGGCAAGCAAGTGCCGATTAGTCAGTACTACGGCACCAGTGTGCGCCGTGTTGGAAAAAATAAAGTTGAAGTTACCTTCGATCTGCCACCTCGTGTTAAACAGCAAATGATTCGGGCCATCGAAGCCGGCAAATCCATCCGCCTATTTGTGCTCTAAAAAGAAACAGCCGGGTTATTTTATATTGCGAGACCCGGCGGCTCGCTTGGATCGAGAGATGAAACCTTACGAAAATCTGGGAGGCTCGGACGGAATTTCTTCCCACTCCGATTCTTTTGGGGTCTGTGAAGTCGGAGTAAGATCGCCTTTGTCCCAATGTTCGGGCCAGTTGCCCTTGGTCGACTGAATCGCATACCAGAGTTGGCGCCGGTATCGCAGAACGAACCCTGCCAAGCCAATGGCCGTCAGGATCAAAATCGTCTCCAGTATTCTGATTCTCCCGTCTGTCTCTAATAGACTTTGAAGTAGCTATTTGACGTTATCAGTTGCTTCGGGCTATTGATCTAGCCTCCAGATGAAGCATTTTGACCGTGTACCACCAGTGGATATGCCGAAACAGTTTCGCTACTTGTACTGAGCAATACCTGCTGTAGGCTAGCCACGGCATCCAGCTCCATGTTTGCTTGGTTGGTGAGGACATTCAAGCTCCTTTCTCGATCGAGAGGTGCTCCTACCTCGGGGTAAGATACTTAAGTTATAGAGCCGAGGTTACCCGTTGTCAATAAATGAAACTTTAGCTTGAGTGCGGCTTATTCGCCCGCAAACCAGATTGCGGCTGTCCGTGGCGGTTTAACCAGTGTTGAAATGCCAATAAGCCAATCGCCAGCCCTATCAAGATGCCACTAATAAGCAACCAGCGGTTATTAATTTGGATCAGGAAACTGTTTGCCAACTCCCTGGCCACATTAACTACGGCCGCTCCCCCACCGGGATCGGGTGTTAAGTTAGACACAATGGCCGGCTGGAAAAATCGGAACACTAAGCCCAGCAAGCCAGCCAGCAAGCTTGGCACTAAGATGGCTTTGCCAAGGGTTGTAAAGCCTTTGTGACGGTCAAATACGCTCAAGGATATCAAGCTGCCCAAAGTTAGTATCGCACCAATTATTAGCAATTGGCTGAGCTTGAGGGTTCGATAGATGCGCTGTATTTGTTGCAGATCCGTTGAGTTGAGGTTTTTCAGAAACTCTTCTGACGAAATGGTGGCGCTGGCAAAAAGCGTCTGCAACTGACTATCCGATAGCTGCTGTTCCACTGCAGTTCTAACCTGGCCGACAGAAATGCTACTAACCCGGCAGTCAGCTTCCAGGGCGTTGTATTCGGTCGCAAAAACGGTGCCGGGGGCACATGCTGGTAGTGTTTGATAACGGGTTACAAAGCCATCCACGGCAACTTGTTTGAATTCCGCCGGATTATCGCTGATTCTGACTTCGAACTCTGGTCTAGTGGTTTTACCTTCTAGCCAATCATAAATTCCATCAATTACGCCGGTGACCAAACGCCCATGAAAATCCTCAGTAAAATAACGATCAATCAGCGGCTCGATCGAAGCAGAACTTACATCCTCTGCTTCGGCAGCGGTTTGCTGGTCCACGCCTACTTCGCCCAATGGTAGCGTCAGTGCACTATTCTTAATTAAACGAAAAGTTGCCGGATTAAGTACGATTTGGCGCATGGCTTCGCGACTGGTAGCGACCGAGGATAAGGCCCATAAGGGCACCCCAAGCGTTATAACCACAAATAACAGACTAACCAAAAAACCAGTTATCAGCCGACGGCCGGAGGCCATTGCTTAGCGGCTACGCCACCAAGTAGCGCCCAGCCACAAGTACCATAGGGGGTTGACGATTAGTCCGGTAGGAATCGCCAGACCCACTACTATCGGATGGGCAGGTCGCAACAGCACCAGTCTGGCCAGGTACAGCAATATCAGTAAAGCCGACAGCAAGTAGCCGGTTCTAACCAATTGTTTGCTGTAGCCACCAGCCTTGCTTAGCAGCCACGACCACACCAGCAATGCTACCCCGGAAAGGCCAAAGGTCATTAAACCGCGCGGATCGACCGGATTGGGCAGATTGGCTTGGTAAGCCGGCGTAGAATCAGGAACGTGGATGGCATTGGCCAAATCAAAACCACCATGGATCATAGCACCGGCGGCTCCCAAAGAGCCGATTATCAGCGCCCACAGGGCAAACCCGCCGTTAACCTTGCGCAACTGCTGGTGTAGTTCTACCATCACCGCGGTTGTTAGCAAACCGCCTACCATCAGAAAGAACGGACTCAGCAAATTACTCAATTCCGGCAGCGAGCGGGCCAATACGATAAATGTGAAAGCGTATAGAAAGGCCAATAAGCCGTTCAAAATTGCTACTGAGGCAGCAAATTCTTCAAAGCGTTTTTCCTTCATTTTCTATCTCCCAATTTGCTTAAATAATAACACGAACGCTTACGCTTTAATCAATTGATATTTACTCTTAGTTATGCTGTAGTATAGGTATGGTTACTGAGGGAAATGAACAGTTTGAAGATCATGAAGACATAAGCGGGATTGACCGTTGGGGCGAGCCACTTAGTAAAGAAGTTTATAACGGAGAGATGAGCGAACGTTTGTGGCCAGATGAAATAGAACCTGGAAGCATAATTGAAACCCATTACATTAATTTGGATCATGATCCGTTTGCCTACAGCTTTAAGGCCAGACTCGGACCACCCAAAAAGGTGAATCACCGACAGTACGGGGCGGATATCGGTACATTATTCAGGGTGACTATCGAAATTCCCATACCAGATGAGGGTTTTATGAGGGGTAAAGTAATCTTGGCCGATGATGGTCAAATTCTTGCCTTGCGCAATGAAGAACTCACCCAAGTAGGATATTTCGTGCTTGAAGAGGAAGCCGCAGCGGACCCCAATGACGTCGAGGTCGAAGAAGATACCGACTTCAAAATTGAGCTAATCTCTGCCTAGAAAGCTTTGACCGAGTTCGTTGAAGTCCGCTTTATCAAGCTGCCAGCCCAAGCTTCCCATCATCTCGTCAATGTGTACTCGACTGCTGGCCTTGGGGATGGTAATAACTTGGGGTTGGTCAAGCAGCCAACGCAGAGTTACCTGTATCTTGGTTTTGTTATGCTTTTTGGCTATCTCATCAAGCAATGGATAGTCGCCGTCGGCCAACCTACCCTGCTCTAACGGGCTGTAGCCGGTGATTAGCAGTTGTTCCGCCTTTGCGTAATCCAACAGGTCTGGTTCCACGCGGTGCAGCAGGCTGTAGTGAATTTGGTTGGTAGCTACCCGGTTATGGCTATAAGCTTGGGCTTCTTGCCATTGACTAGTCGAAAAATTAGACACACCAACAAAGCGGATCTTGCCGCCAGCTATCAATTGATCAAAGGCTGTCATCACCTTCTTCATCCTTGCTACGGGGTTTGGCCAATGGATTAGATAAAGATCCAGGTAATCCGTTCCTAACCGTTCCAAACTACGTTTGCAAGCCGCCAATACACCGCGATAAGTCAGATGATGCGGCGAGACCTTGCTGGTAATAAACAATTTACTCCGGTCATGGGTTTTGATGGCTTGGCAAACTAATTCCTCAGTATGCCCATGGGCATAAATCTCGGCGGTATCGATATGGGTGATTCCCTTCTCGATTGCATATGCAATGGCTTCGATATAACGTCGGTCGTCGCTATAATCTGGTCTGAAAGCTCCGCCCATGTGCCAAGTTCCCAACCCAAGACTGGAAATCTTTATATTTTTAGTTAGATCTTTATACTCCATTTTCCGCCAAAATTAGTAAGTCAGAGCTTGTAGATTGATTTTGATAATTTTATCATCGCCATCTCGGGCCTGTCCCCTATCGTCGGTATTCGAAGTGGTGAAATACAGCCAACCATCCGGGCCGATTGCCACCGCCCGCAAGCGGCCATATTGGCCAGCGTAATGCGACTGCATAGTTACCCGGTTCTCGGCATCTAGCTTAACTTGGTAAAGCGATTCTCCGCGTAAGCCGCCAAAGAATAGCCAGCGGCCGGTAGAAGCTAAACCAGTCGGTGCCCAGGTTTCATCGGGGCCAGAATGAATTACCGGATTCTCCATACCGGTGCGCGCGCCATCGCCTACAATTAGCGGCCAACCGTAGTTGGCACCCGGCTTAATGAGGTTTAACTCGTCAAAATGCGATTGGCCGTGCTCGGTGGCCCATAGCTGGTTCTTAGAGTCCCAGGCTATGCCCTGAGGGTTGCGATGTCCATAAGAATAAACTGCATTGCCAAAGGGGTTATCGTGGGGAAATTGGCCCTCATCCGTCAGCCGCAGAATCTTACCGGCCAGCGAATTGATATCTTGAGCCAACTGTCCTTGCCCCGCATCGCCGGTAGTGATATACAGCAGACCATCCGGCCCAAAGGCCAGCCGGCCACCGTCATGGATGGCGGCCCCCGGGATATTGGCAATAATCACTTGCTTCTCTACTAGCCGGTTGCCTTCGAGCCGGTAGCGTTCTACCCGGTTAACCAGTCCCTCACCGCTCTGGCTGGTTAGGTAGAGATATAGCCATTGGTTGTCTTCAAAATTAGGATGCAACGCCAGCCCCAGCAGACCGCCCTCTCCCTCGTGCTGAACACCCTCAATCGGATAAGTCTGTTGATTGGCCCCAATCCGTTTCAGGCTGCCGGGCCGCTCGGTCACCATTAAATCACTACCCGGCAAAAAGGCGACTTCCCAGGGAATGCTCAGATTCTGGGCAACTACCTCTGGCTCCCGTTGCACTCGGGCTTGCTCCACCGCACTGGGAGTTGGCCTAAATACCAGCCATCCCAACTCGTCTTTAAATGTGAAAACAATGGCCATCAATACAACCAGCGCCAGTAGATTAGTTACCAGCCACTTAGGTTGAATGCGCGTTATTTTCATCAAATGTGGAATTTTACGATTCATGATGGTTATCAACGGGCTTTTTGGTTCGGGATGGGTGGCTGGTATGCTCATACAGTTTATCTTCTACCCAGCTTCTTATTTTTGATCCACGAGTAGTGCTAAAGCCGCATGGGTCACATCTACCAAAGTAATAGTCGCCTAATTCCACAACAATGGGCTGGTGAGTGAACTCTTCGGCAGTCTCGACAGTAGTCTCGGCGGTTTGTTCAACTGCGAAGCTGTTCGTCTCCGCGTGCTCTACCATAGCTAATAATTATACGTCTTTTGGCTTGGCAAGAGGGCGCTGGTGGTAGCTGAATTCAGCCCGCAGGCTATTCATAAACTGCAGATATTTTTGCGGTAGTTCGGCATACAGGCTGGAATAGCGACGCTGGTTGGGGATTATCAAAGCCGCCAGCTTTTCTTGCTCGTGCAGATACTTCACTAGGCTATAAAAATCGCCGTCGCCACTGATGATAACGGCTTGGTTATAGTTATTCCATTCGGTCATGGCATGCAGTACCAGCTCCACGTCCACATTGCCCTTAACTTCATCGCCATGAATTACTGTCGGTTTAAACACCAGCGTAAAACCCATTTTGCGCAGTTGGGTGTACATTTCTTCCTGCTCTTCAATGTAGCCAATAAACAAGAAAGCCTTGGAAACCTTCCACTGGCTCTGTAAATAGCTTTTAAATTTAGTCCAATCCAACCGCCATCCTTGTGCCCGCACCCCCAGATTCAGGTTCTGGCTATCAACGAACGCATAGTTTGGTTTATTTGTTCCAGTTTTTTCTACCATATTGCTATTCTAATCTATTTCGCCGCGCATACTCATCATTCTAATGTTCTTAAGAATTTAAGAATGATTTGGCCGCGGTTGGTTAGTTTGTGGCGAACTTCCGGTCCTTCGTGGCGCTTCATTAATAAACCGGCGATCGCTACCCGGCGGATGTGCTCGCTGGCAGTTTTGTAGTTAATCTTCAGGTGGGTTGATATTTCTTCAACCGACAGCTCGGGTTTTTGATCTAGGAGTTCAAGGATTTGGATGCGGCGGTGACTGGCAAAGCCCTTGACGATTCGTTCGAGTTGCCTGGGTGGCTTCACCCTAACAGTTTATCAGCATTCTGGTTTTCTTAAGAATTTAGGAATGCGGTGGGGTTAGGGGGAGATGATAGCAGGGCGGCCATGGTGATAGGCGCAGTTTTCGCAATCTTCATTATGTCCTGGATAAGGGCCGTTCAGCAGCTTCACCATATCTTTAAGCTTTTGTTCGATGGCCGCCAGGTCAATTACTACTTTATCGACCTGCCCGCTGAATTTAATCTCGATCGAGGGGTTAGTTTTATCGGTTGGCCAGTAATGTAATAAATAGGCTCGGTCAGACACTAGGTGTCCGTGCTTGGCAAACATCAAGCCGTAGGCCGCCAGCTGATCGCGGTAATATTTTTGCTTATCCTCAGCCGGGGGGTTACCGGAGCTTTTGTAGTCTGCCGGGACCAGTCGCCCATCGGGTTCCACCATCACATCATCGATCTTACCGGTCATTACGTAGCCAGCATCTGGGTTCTCAATCATCAGGGAGTGGCTATCGGTTCGCCATATGTCCAGCTGCTTCAAGTCTTTAAACACCAGTACACCCTCCTCCGCCAGTTTATCGGTCATTTCTGGCGGAAACTTATCCTCGGCCCGATATTTGTCATACCGGCTCTTGAAGATAGAGTCCATAGCCATATTCAGGACTGGCGGAATGCTAGGCATTCGCTTGTAATTATTCTCTACCCAAAAACAAGATTGGCACTTGGTGTATTCGTACAGTCCGCTTGGGCTGAGTTTCCACAGCCCTTCGTTTGTTTTCATCTTCCCAGTTTACCACCTATTAATCTGGACTCTTATCATTCTGGTTTTCTCAAGAATTTAAGCATAGGTTAGTCGAGCCAGTCGGGTAGTTTGTAGGCTACCCAAACGCCGAGGCCGGCGCCGAAAATGCTCAGAATAATACTGAGGGGTGAAAAATAGCTAAGCCCAAACCAGGTGGGTATCCAGCTGCCCATAAACGACCCCACCGAAATCAAGATCCAGGTCAAACCCTTAGACTGCATAAGCTTATTCTAACCCGACTTGCCTATCAGAGATGTTCTAATGTTCTGCAGAACTAGAGAACTGGGGGTTGATATATAATGGGTTATGTAGCGCGTTGAAATGCTGGCGGGATGATCTTACCTTCATTAAGTAGCCGATAATGAAGAGAAATGGCTTATCACCAGGCTAGTGCCCGAGACCTGCCAGCTTTCCAGCGTACTAATTCAGATGGTCTATAGATTATTTGTTAATTCTAGTGTTCTTAAGAACTTAAGAACTGGGGTGGAGGTTGGTTTTGATTTCGTGGATTAGATCGATAGCGAAGTTGTAATTGTAGGGCGTAAAATCTTCACCCATCTTGATATGGAGGTCACGCTGAACACCGGGGTGGTGCTTGTTTCGTAGCCGCCGCAGATTATTTAGTTTTTTGAGGCTTTCGCCGCTGATAATGTTGGCCGATTCGGCCTGCTCGCATAAAACAGGAAATCGAGTGTCATTAAAGTAGTCTGATAATAAAGCAGCATCTTTCAGGGCTAAATAAAGCAGTGCCTCGCAGACCGTAAAGCAGGCTTTCAAGCGTTCGTACTGCAGCTTGGTTTTGAAGCCACCGTAAAATTCTTTGTTCTTAAGCATTTCTTCCAGGAAAAACAAAAATTGCAGGTCGTAGCACAGATTCCGCAGGGGCGTATCGTACTTTAAAAACGACAGCTCACTTTTAAGCAGATCCTCCACCTTGGGCAGGTGCCCAAACCCCAGCCTATGCGCATAATCACCCATTTTTATTTGATTCATACAAGACGAAGTGAGGTAGTTGATCAAGTCCAACATAATTAAACATCCGATAGTCCTTGCGATTAGACTTAAACTTAACCATTCGATGTTTCAAGTTAGCTTTGGGAACGAATGGATAGAATAAGATTTCCTGATGTCTACCCGTTTTATCGCCCCACTTAAAGTTCGCTATCAACGGCGGGATTTGAAAACCAGCCTTTAACACATGGTGGATAATATCTGAGCCGGCTCCAAAGATCTCTTTTTGTGGACGCTTGCGGTTTGTCTTAATTTGCGCTCGAAATGAACAACCTGAACATTGAACATCCGATAACGGATAGTCGGGTGGTAATAGCGATAGTTTCTTACCGCAATTAGGGCATTTGATTAATTTAACAACTTCCTTTTCCCCCGCATCTCCAAACTGTTTATTACTAATGTCTTTCATCAATTGACCCCCCCAATGCGCTGCTAACAGGTCACCGGTTGCCTTTTGCACGGTTATGTGGCTTGCAGAGCATTTCGCAGTTATCTTTTTCAGTTGAACCGCCTTTACTCCATGCAGACACATGATCAGCATCCATGTCACCCAATGACCAGATTTTGTCTTTGCTCGCATCGTGACCAATTGCACAATATGAACAATTAGACACACCTTTTGCTTCAGAAGCTTTTGTTTGCTCGGCGTACACTGATTTTTTGGTAGCTTCATCGAATACACGCACGTTCAACAATTGAGTTGCTTTAGACCCACCCAAGACATACTCAAAAATTCCTTTACGGTTCTTTACATATGGGTCTCCATAGAGCTCTTGCACCTCACGAGACACTTTTTCGGGATCATAAGACTGTTTGTGATAGGTCTCGTATAATCGTCCCCATTCAAGCCCACTCATCTCGCTTTCTACATAGGTAAATATTGTTGATGCCCAATCAATAACGCTATTGAAGTAGTTCTTCAGCTCATTAATATTGTCATCGTAGCGATGTCGACTCATGTAGTCACCACTATTATTTTTGCTTACCCAGTTCAGAGCTTGCTCTAAATAATGCTGTCTTGTTGCATTACCTGAAATATAAGCACTCCATTTCTGAATGTTTGAATTCTGACTATTGCTAAACTCTTCTTTTGCAAGAGTAACAAATGGTCCGGAATACACTGCGTTCAAAAGTTCTTGAGAATTTAGAGGTGATCCAACAATGTTAATGGTCTTAAACCACTCCTTTATTTCACTTTCGGTGCCTTCACATTCGTAGATAAGCAATGCTGAATTTAGAATCTTGTCTTGCTTATCTTTTGCCATTCCGGTGAAGTATTGCTCATTGCTATCGTTATCTTTTATTGCAAACTTCCCGCCTACAAAACGTCCAATACTTGTTATACGTTGCTGGCCATCTAAAACCTCAAACTTGTCATCAGCAACTTTATTAAAGTAGATCAACCCAACTGGATAGCCCTTAAGTAACGAATCAATAACAGCTGCTTCCTTGCCTTCGTGAGCATATATATAATTTCGCTGATATTCGGGCTGAATTGTCAGCTTACCCGATAAACCAAATAGTCCTTTACCCTCAAGTTCGTTGTATACAAATCCGTCACAAACATCTTTAACTGTAATACTGGTTTTTAGAGTCGTTTTCATAATATTTACTTACTGTGTTTAATAATTACCCTTCTATAGACAGGCTTCCCATTTAAATCAGGGCCCCTTCCTCTCCAGTTAGGAAATTGCAGTCTATGGTCGTCCATACCCAAAATCTCAAATTGTTCAGGATTATATTTATCCAAAAAACTTATGGGCACACCTATTGCCCCCTGGTAATCACTAGGAATAGCATCTGTAAACGGCACTTCTATGGCGTCGTAATCATCGTATTTATCATATCCTTTTTTACCTTTAATGTTTTTGTGCCTACTGAACTTTAAATTTTCTTTCATCGTCATGAGTGACAAAGGTTGGTGTCGACGACCATGGTCAATGTTCGTAAGCCACAAACAATTGTTAGTAGCAATAATTCGATTCCCATCATCATCAATACGGGCTTCTGTTCCATACAATTCATAGGATTCAGGCACTATAAATCCAGAAATCCATCTTCCCATACCATGACCAAGCCACATTTCATTGTTTTTGATCTTCTGAAATACATCTTTATAAGTTATGCAGTTAATATTGCCTATAATCAAAAATTTCTTTTTATAATGAGTAAGTTGTTCGACGTATTCTCTGAAAAGACTGAACGGCGGATTAGTTACTACGATGTCTGACTGTTTCAGCAGGTCAATACACTCGTCACTACGAAAGTCACCATCACCATCTAGTGGTGCCCATTCGTTGTTTATATTTGCTTTTAGCTGTTTTGCAACATCCTCTAAGTTAAACTCACCGTCGCCATCTACGTCGTGCACTTCATTAATAATGAACTTATTTGCAGTTACCTTTGAGCGACCTTTTTCAGGCTGCAAAGTTTTGTCATCACCAAAAAGTCCAAGTTGTGTATTGGCAACTGGTGATGGTTTGTAGCTCGTGGTTATAAGTCTTTTAAGCCCTAGTCGCTTGAAATTCAGTACAAAATATCGAAAAAAATTGCTTTCATATGGATCGTCACAGTTACAGTAAACAACCTTATCTTTGAAAGTGTCACTATCATATTCTAAGTAGCGTTCAATTTCTTTTTGAATATCTGAAAACTGAGTATAAAACTCATCATTTTTTGCCTTTTTGGCATTTGTGAGAAAATTATTTGCCATATCTTAATGATAATTATAGAGTATAAGTCCTTAAAATAGGCACCTAAGATTTCTCACCATCTTTTCGCTTCTTTGCTCGCCCAAACGGTGAATCAATCTTTGAGAACGGCTCTTTGGCTTTGTGGTCTTTAAACATTTGGGTAATAGTTTTCGACTTTATATGACTAAAAATCCATCTATCAGCGTAGTAATAGGTGTACCAGTTCATGTGGTCAACCTCATCACGGGTGCATTTAAAGGTTCGCATACGCATGTCGTCGTTAATGAGCAGTAAGCATCGAGTCGGTGAAATTGGCAACTGAAAAACAGCATTTATATAACCAAGCCCACGCATTTTAGGTAGATAATTTTCAGGAGCGTAATGAGTAACTGGATTGTCCGAGGTAACGAAGTGTTTTGATGTGATGTCTGTACTCACCAAAACAGCTTTCTTTAATCTCATAAGCACAAAATATAGTTCTTTGCTCATAGCTAGAGTTGTGCCCAAAAAGTATTGGTCCATTGGGTCAAATTCAACTTTCATTTCGCCATCAAGAACCGCATTCCTTGAACTCTCTGCTTGGTCATGGTCGTACTTGTCGCCCATTGCTTCTTTGGCATCACGGTGCCAGACTCCTTCATTTGTAGCTACAAATTGCATCTGTACCAATGACATTTGACCAAATGATTCAGCCCATTGCTTTCGCTCCTGTACATTTCGAGTGTGTAGGAAGGCTATATATGAAAATAGAATGCCTTTTTGTTCTTCTAGCAGCTCAACAAAACCATCAGGCATTGTATCCAGGAGTTGCAACAATTCTAGCCCCTGACCATCAATATCAGCAAACACATCTTCGAGTTCTGCGGTCTTGCCCTTCTCATCAGTATCTTTAAAAGTGTATAAATCTCGCTGGCCAGCCACATTCTTGATGTTTGTTGCATAGGGTTCTTTACCTATCTCATAGGCGTAGATTTGGTTTGGCTTGTCATCAATAGCAAATCTTCGTAGGTAGCTTTGTGGCACAAAATGGTGGATTGCTCGTAATTTGTCTTCTCGGGAGTATTCTCTGGGCGTTTTTGCCATGTTGTTAGTCTAGCTAATCCTACTATGGAGTCTTTGGCGTTTCCGTTTGTTAGGGTCTAGCTCTCTTTTGCGCAGACGTAAAGATTTTGGAGTTACTTCCAGCAGCTCGTCGTTTTCTAAAAAATCTAGGCATTGTTCTAGGCTAAAAATTACCGGTGGGGTAAGCTGAACTACCCCGTCGCTAGAAGTAGAGCGCATATTGGTTAAATGTTTGGCCTTGCAGACATTAATTTCTAAATCGTCCAATCGGCTAGACAAGCCAACTATTTGGCCCGCGTACACCTTGACGCCGGCTGGCACATAGCTGGTGCCCCGGCTTTCGGCCGTTTGTAAGGCATAGGGGGTGGTAGTGCCAGTCTCGAAGGCAATCAAAGCCCCATTGCGCAGCTGTGGCAGGGGCGCACCTAGCGGTTGGTAGCCGGTAGTAAGGCTATTCATAATTACCGTGCCCTTGGTGCTGGTCATTAATATACTGCGTAAACCCAGCAATGCCCGAGTAGGCAAAGTGCAAACAAGTCTAGTTAAACCTTGGGACGTGGGGCTTTGGCTGGTAACAGTGGCCCGGCGGCTGCCCAGTTCTTTTTGAACGGTACCCACGTGCTGAGTGGGTAACTCGATAGTTAATTCTTCTACTGGCTCTAGGGTTTTGCCATCTTCTATGCGGGTAACTACTTGAGGCCTGCCCGCTTCTAACTCAAAACCCTCGCGGCGCATAGTTTCTATTAATACACTTAAGTGCAACTCGCCCCGGCCGCTAACTTCAAAACCAATAGCGGTGGGTTCTACACGTAAGCCGACATTGGTTTCTAGCTCTTGATCTAGGCGCTGTTTAATTTGACGGCTGGTGGTTAGGCTACCCTCGTGGCCCTTGAAGGGGCTGGTGTTTGGCCCAAGATACATCTTGAGCGTGGGGGCTTCTACCTCGATAGTGGGCAATGCCTCGGGACGAGTTGCATCCGCAATAGTATCGCCAATGCCGGCCTGGCTTAGCCCAGTTAGGCGCACAATATCCCCGGCTATACCCTCTGATACCTGGGCTACGCTAACCCCGTAGCTGGAAAACACCCCATCAATTTTACCCTTCACTTGGGTTCCATTTGCTTTAATAATCACCACTTCATCACCTGGTTTAGCCAGGCCGCGGCTAATACGCCCCACTGCATATTTGCCCTTAAAATTATCCCAGGCTAAGGCCGTAACTAGCATTTGTAAGGGGGCGTTAACTTCTACTTGCGGGGCTGGGATAGATTTAACAATGGCCTCAAAAATAACATCTAGGTTGGCTGGTTCGTCTAGATTAGCGGGTGGTTTTGCCCAAGCCTGGCCAGTGCGGGCCACTACATAATAGAGCGGGTAGTGCAGCTGGTCCGCGTGGGCTGCTAGGTCTAAAAACAAATCACCCAGTTCGTGTTCTACCTCGGCAATCCGAGCGGCTGGCTTATCAATTTTGTTAATAACTACAATCGGCTTGAGACCAGCTGCCAAGGCCCGCCCCAGCACAAACTTGGTTTGGGGCATGGGACCCTCTTGGGCATCAACAATTAATAGGCAGCCATCGGCCATATTGAGTGTGCGCTCCACCTCGCCGCTAAAATCGGCATGGCCGGGAGTATCGATAATATTTATACGGTAGCCTTGGTGATTAACGGCGGTGACCTTGGCGGTGATGGTGATGCCGCGTTCTCGTTCTTGATCGCCACTATCCATAATTAGCTCTTGACTCATTTCGGCCTGATTGTCCCGAAATGTGTGCGATTGTTTTAATAGGCCATCTACCAAGGTGGTTTTGCCATGGTCGACGTGGGCGATAATAGCCACGTTGCGGATTTTGCTGGGAGTTAACTTAACTGTAGACATAGTAGGTGCCTTAATAGGGGGTGCTACGCTGGGGCTGGATGAAAGTGATGGCTTTGCCGGGGCGCCCAGCGCGCCCGGTGCGGCCAATCCGGTGCGTATAGTCAGAATAATTCTGTGGCAGATCGTAATTGATAACGTGGCTGACGTGCGGTATATCTAAGCCCCGGGCGGCTACATCGGTGGCTACCAGCACGTTAACGCTGTCTTGCTTAAAGGCTTTTAGGGCCCGCTGGCGTTGGGATTGGTTTTTATTACCATGAATTGATTCGCTGCGGTGCCCTTGGCTATTAAGCTTCTCCGATAGCTGCCTGACCCCGTGTTTGGTTTGACCAAAGATCAACACCTTTTTAAACTCGTCTTGATAAAGCAAATTGCTCAAAGCATCTAACTTAGCGCCCTCACTGCTCACCTCTAGCACATCCTGCTGAATGTGCTCGCTCGATTCACTAGTGCGCACCGAGATAGTTTGGGGGCTCTTCAGCAC
>CAZRIY010000005.1:0-54395 GCA_964600295.1 uncultured Candidatus Saccharibacteria bacterium | reverse complement strand
AGTCATATAACTAATTCAATTCTAGTAGGAATTTCAATTCGTCGCGGATCATGTGAGGCAGGAGGAAGTGACGGCGGACGTATTCATGCCCCCACTGCCCCATCCGCTTGGCCCGTAGTGGATTATTTACCAAATCAACGATGCGGCGGGCAGCTTGAGCCGAACTAGTAACCAGGTAACCATTCTTACCCTCTTTGATCTGGATGGGTATCCCGCCAACTTTACCACCAATTACTGGGGTTTTTGCCCAGAGAGCCTCGGTCACTGTTAAGCCAAAACCTTCGCGAATCGATTTCTGTAAAACCACATTGGCTACCGTTTGAAAAGCGTTAACGGCTAAATCGTTGGTGTCGGTAACGATGAACACATCCGATCGGCCCTCGATGGCTTGCAGTACTTGGTCAAGCACTCCCTTGCCTTCGGGGTCATCATCGGCGGCATCGCCCATTAGTACCAGCTGTAGCGCTGGCACAAGTTGTTTGGCTTGGCTCCAAGCCTTGATTACACCCAATGGGTCCTTCCAGGGATCAAAGCGGGAAATTTGGACAATCAGGGGTTTATTGATATCAATACCGTAACCGGCCACTATATCTCGAGCCTCGCTTAAGCTCAGTGGATGATTTTTGTCAGTTAACGGATCGATGGCCACCGGAATGGCCGCAACTTTAGTAATATCCAGGCCAGACAAAATGTAGTCTTTCAGCGTAAAAATGGCCCCATCGTAGCCCTTGAGATAGGGCAAGAACTGGCGGCGGGTGCTCTGGTTGGGACGAGACAGATCAATATGGCAACGCCAGACCCATTTGGCCCCTCCTCTGCTGGCGTAGCCAAGCATGGCCGCCGGCTGGGGGTCGTGGATAATTATGTAATCCCAAACGCTAGTGTCGAAACCTTGGACGAAATTCCGATTTTCTTCCTCATAAATCTGCCATTCGGTCTTAGACAATGTAACCTTGCCACCCTGCAGTGAATTATGGATCTTCTTGGTGGCGATAAAAAAAGCGGGGTTGACCGGATTGACCAGTTGCCAATCGGCGGCGATGCCCAAATCACGTAACAAGGGTACGGAGGATTGTAAAATCTGGGCTACTCCCCCGCCGCGTGCCGTTGTGTTGATATTGAGAATTTTTGCTCCTGCCAAGCGTTTACTGAGCAGATTGATCGAATCGATTAACTTGGGATCAAGGATGCCACTATATTCGGTGAATCGCTTTTGCCCTAGCTCGACGGGTGCGAGCATTATTTGCTAATGGCAGTAATCTTAATTCGGCTATATTTTTGACGGTGACCGGTTAACTTGCGAATTCTTTTTTTGGGCTTATACTTCAGAACTTTAATTTTTTCGCCCTTAACTTGTTCTATAACTTCGGCACTGACTTTGGCACCCTTAACCGTTGGGTTACCAACGTGAGAGGATTTATCATCAAATACTAGTAGCGGTTCAAACGTAAACTTCTTAACCCCGTCGGTGAGCTCGATGTTCAGCTCTTGGTCTTTTTGGACCAAGTACTGTTTGCCACCCGCCTCAATTACAGCTTTCATAAAATTCCCCTAACAAATATCTAGCATAAAGATAACAGATAATAAGTTCAAGTAGAAAGTTGCAGTCGTCGTTGGCTTGGGTAGCCAGGTTCTCGCCGATGCGAGTGTCTTTGTCCTGGCTACCCCGTTGGTTGGCTTACCACCAATACCTGTCACCTCTTCGCTTCGCGCTTATTTTTTCTACCGTATACATTATCGTTATTGGTAGCCAGATAGCGCTCCACACAATCCCCCACGCTAGGGCAATCTTCCAACTACCTATGGCGAATAATGCCATGGGGGCAAGACCGTAGAAATACAGCATCCGCATTAGACCTGGCATGGCTCTCCTTCCGACGACTGTCGATGATCGATTTGACTAATCAATCAATCCGGCAAGCCCCGTCTTTGCTGACGGCGTAAAATGGCCACCGTCCAGACAACGGCTATAGCTGCATAACCAGCAGCGGCATACGGATCCCACAGGAACCAAATAAATCCTGCGACAAAACCATGTAAAAGCAGTGAAAACAGAGCATATGATAGCACCGTTTTCTCCTCCCTTTGACGACTGCAACGTGCGAGACCACGACTCTCGTGATTTCAAGACAAATTATGCAACAAATATGCAATTAATTCAATTTTGCGTGCTATACTAATTTTCAGTTAGGGAGATTCCCTGGCCCGCACATAACGGTTGCGGAGGTGAGAGATGTTGATGCAGACATTAGTCGTCTTGGCGTTGGTGCTCATCAGTCTCTGGCTGTTTAGGGGGCATTATCACCCGATTTTTGCCCTGATCATCTCAACCGGTGGTTTTTTCTATGGGCTACTCAGCTACCTGCTGGGGGAGCCCTCTCGAGACTGGCGCAGCGATGAGTTGCTTCCTCTCGGAGTCGTCTTATGCGGCCTCTTTGCGGTCGTCTCGGCGCTCAAGCTCTATAACCACGACAACAGCAGTAAAAAACAACCCGGTTAAACAAGAAAACCGAACATTGGGTGGTGAGTCGCCAGTTTTTTATCGGTGGCTCACCACCTTGCTCTGCAACCGTTTTACTTTTTGAACTCGAGTTCGCGACGATGAATATGAATGCTCTCTAGTATCCCAATGGCTACCAAACTGATTATTAAATTGGTACCTCCATAACTAATCAGTGGCAGTGGGATGCCGGTGACCGGCATTATCCCCAGGTTCATGCCAATATTGATGACAACGTGGAAGATGAACATGCCAGCAATCCCGACAGCTAGCAACATGCCAAACCGATCCTCGGCCCTCCAGCCAATTAAAAGCGAGCGAACCAACAGTAAACCAAACAGTGCCAGCGTTAGAGAGGCCCCCACAAATCCCAGCTTCTCGGCCAAGACGGCAAAGACAAAATCGGTATGCTGTGAGGGGATAAAATTCAGCTGGCTTTGGGTTCCTGACCCCAAACCCCTGCCAAATAGCTGACCACTGCCGACGGCGATGGTCGATTGCAGCACATTGTAACCAGCCCCCTGGGGATCGGCCGACGGATTTAGGAAAGTTTGCAGCCGGGCGCGTTGGTATGGCTCTAGCCGGTTAACTGCCACCGGCGCCAAAGCCAAGATAGTTACCAACATAATCGCCAGGTGCCACTTACGAGCACCACTAACCAAGATCATGACTAGCCAAATGAAACCTATGACCAGGGCCGAACCCAAATCTGGCTGAAGCATGATTAACCCCATGGGTATCACCACTAACCACAAGGAAGCCAGTAAGTACCGCCAGCGGCTAAGTTGATCATGCTTTTTGGCAAAGACACCAGCCAGTGCCATGATTACGCCCAACTTGGCAAATTCAGAGGGTTGAAACTGAATAACAAACAAATCGATGGCGCGAGTAGCCCCCGCCACAGCTTCACCAATTACAAAAACTAGCAGAAGTAGTACTATGGTCAGGCCATACCAATATTTGCCCAGCCGCAGCCATAGCCGGTAATCTGTACGTCCAAATAGGACCAATAGGCCAATCCCTAACAAAACATGGCCCAACTGCCTGGCCGGGCTAAAATCTTGAGCCAATTCAACATCCTTAAAGTTGATAGCGAATAGAATCAACAGGCCAATAACCAGCAACAGACCGGTGGCAATCAACAACGGCAATTCTAGCCGTTTCTTTCGCAGCTTCACCGCCATGCTATGTCTTGGTTTTGGTTATAGACATCTCTAGTTTATTGCCGTCGATATCTACAGGTTTGGCTGTGTCACCCATCTCGAAAGTCACCTGTTTAGCTAAAGTTTCGGCCGAAATCAGATCTCCGAAAGCCTGAATAGCTTGTTTCAACTCTCCGTCCGCGGTCTGAAGTTCAAGTTTTATGCGATCGTCAACATTTAGATTCAATTCCTTACGGTACTGTTGGATGTGCCGAATCACCTCCCTGGCCAGCCCCTCCAGTTTGAGTTCGTGCGGGATTCTGGCGTCAACTTTGACTAACCTAAGAGCTTCCTTCGGATTATTTCCCCATTTAACCCATTTTATCTCCTTAACATTGAGTTCATCTTTTACTAATTCAGCTAGGCCTTTATTGCCCAGTTCGGGAATCGCGGCTTTACTTAGAGGCTGGCGGACTTTGATACCAGCATCTGCCCGCTGTTTTAGTCCCTCTGTAATAAAATCTCTGGCTAATTGCATCTGCTCAATTAATGACTCGTCAACTTTGCCGGCTTCGGGCCAATCAGTGAGATGAACCGATTCTGGCATATCTTTGCTCCTTAACTCTCGGTAGATTTTGTCACATAGAAACGGCGCCCACGGCGCCATCAGCTGACAGGTACGAACCAGCACGTAGTGCAATGTGGCGTAAGCCTCTTGCTTGTCCTTGTCGTCCTCGCTCTTCCAAAAGCGGCGACGTGAGCGGCGAACATACCAGTTAGATAAATCATCGACTAGGCCGGCGAGTGGTCGGGTGGCCCTTCCGATTTGGTACTTATCGGCTCGCTCGGTAGCCTCACTGGTAACTTCATTCAACCGATCCAAGATCCAGCGATCGAGCACATGGGCAGATTTGGGTTCGGTAAGGGCTGCCGGTGGCTGCCATTTATCTACCTCGGTATATGTTCTAAAGAAGGTGAAAGTATTCCACAGTGTCATAAAAACATTGCGATAGATATCGCGGAAAACCTTTTCATCAAGACGGGCGTCCACTCCATCCATTAATGGACTACTCAATATAAAGAATCTGGTTGTATCGGCCCCAAAATTATCCAGCAGAGTTTCGATTGGCGGATAGTTTTTAAGCCGTTTGCTAAGCTTGCGGCCATCGGCTGCCAAGATTAGGCCATCTGCCAGCGCAGTCTTAAAGGCTGGTTTGGTAAAAAGGGCTGTAGCATGGACGTGCAGGGTGTAAAACCACAGATGTACTTGCTCAACTGCCTCAACCACAAAATCAGCAGGAAAGGCTTCTCTAAACTTACCTTTATTCTCAAAAGGATAATGATCCTGAGCGTATGGCATACTGCCGCTTTCAAACCAAACATCAAAGACTTCGGCTATTCTCTTATAGGTCTTGCCATCTTTTTTGATTACTACCTGATCGATAAAGGGCCGGTGAAGATCCTCAAGTTTTTTTGTTCCCGACAGCTCTTCCAATTCATCGACACTGCCCACAACCAAAATATCCTCAGCGTCATTCTGGTTTACCCAGATAGGCATGGGCGCGCCCCAAAAACGGTTGCGGCTAATCGCCCAATCGCGAGCGCCCTCCAGCCAATTTAGAAAACGTCCTTGCTTGGCATTACCCGGCTCCCAACTAGTCTGTTTACCAGTTTTTAGCAGGTCCTTCTTAATAGTGCTGATGTCCATAAACCAGGTATCGATAGCGTAATAAAGTAGCGGCGTTTCGCAGCGCCAGCAGAATGGATAAGTATGTGTAAAAGAAGCATCAACCGCATAAACCATGCCGCGCTTGGCTAGGGTGGCAATAATCTCCTCATCGGCAAACTTAAAGAATTTTCCGGCGACCAAGGGCAACCCAATGTCGCTTCGCATCAGCCCATTTTCGTCGACCGAGTGTAGTACTGCTAATTTATGGTTTTGGCCAAGCTCAAGATCGACTTCGCCAAAGGAGGGCGCCACATGAAGCACGCCGGTGCCGTCTTCGATATCGACTATCGGCTCGGCAATGACGGTATAGAGTTTTTGGGAATCGGCCACGCGTTCCCCGGGTAATTCAAAGAGTGGTTGGTAGCTCTGCCCGGCTAGTTCTTCACCCTTTTGTTTCTTTAGAATCTTAAATTCGGCATCTAAAATTTCTAGCCGCTTCTCGGCTAGTATCAACTTTTCAATCTTGCCTGCATCGTTTTTGACCTCTACGGTAGCGTAACTTTCATTGGGATGAACAGCCAGGGCAGCGTTCCCGGGCAAGCTCCAGGGTGTAGTAGTCCAAGCCAGTAATGATTCATTCCGATCCTTCAATTGAAATTTAACGTACAGACTGGGGTCTTTAACGTTCTCTTTGTAACCGTCGTTGACCTCAAAGTTAGACAAGGGCGTGGCGCAGCGCGGGCAATATGGAACCGATTTAAAACTTTTGTATATTAATTTTTTGTCATGCAACTGTTTGAAAACCCACCAAACGCTTTCAATGTAATTATTGTCTAGTGTGGCATAGGCTTCTTCGGGGTTGGCCCACCGTCCTATTCGTCTATACATCGATTCAAAATCATCGCGGTGGCGAAAAACTACAGCCCGGCAAGCTGCATTGAATTTTTCGATTCCCAGTTTAACTATGTCTTGCTTGGATTTTAGGCCCAGCTCTTTCTCTACGAGTACTTCTATCGGCAAACCATGCGTATCATAGCCCGTCCTTCTCGACGTAAAGAAACCGCGCATGGTTTTGTAGCGTACGACCGCATCTTTAACAGCTGTTTGTTCAACATGACCATAGTGCGGCTCGCCACTAGGAAATGGGGGGCCGTCATAGAAGCTAAAGCGCGGCTTTTCCTGGCGTTGCTCTAGACTCTTAGCAAAAGTTTTTTCCTTTTCCCACGTCTTGAGCATCTCCAATTCAAACTCAGCAAACTGAGATAGTTTGTCATCCGCCATAATTAGCTATTAGTATAGCAGGGAGAGATCTGGGCTCTAGAAATCAAACGTGGGCTTGATAAGAGACTTCGCTAAGCAGCGGTAATTCTCCGCTCCAGGCCTGGCGCAAGCGGCCATCTTGTTCAATTAGCAAAACTCCGGGGTAACGCACGATGTCATATAGTCTGGCAATCACGCTGCCCTCACGGCTGTCGATATTAACCAGCTGGGTGATCACTTGATTCTTGGCCAGCTCGCGCTGGAAGTCCATTACCGGACGCTCGTGTTCAGAATCTGGCCGATACAGAATTGTCACCATAAGCTTATTTTAGCCTAGAGTGTTTTCGTTTCAAATAGCCGAAGCCACGCATAACCGAGAAGCCAATGCTTAACCAAAAAATGAAGTTAGCGAATAAGGCAAGGGTATTTACGGAGCTGAAATTACAATCGTTTCGTGGCAGTTGAGACACTCCTTGTAATTCTGCGGGCGAGGAATTACGAGACGATTCGTTATTGCATAAAACGCCATAATGACCTTTCACAACAGTAAAAGGAAAGCCATGCCCAATCTCGAATGCCTCAAATGTCGCGTGTGGAGTTGGATGCAGCTGCTCACCGCGCGGTATTTTTAGTGTGCCAAAAGTCACTATAGCGGCTAGAAGAACCATCAAAACATGGGGTGGGAAGTGAGCGCTTATGCTGGACTTATTTGACATTGAATTCTGCGAGCTAGCTACAGCCGCTGGTAGTGCCGCAGGCGGTGCAGACGTAGCAGGAGCCAGCTCGCTGGGTAGGATTGCCACAGTTGAAGCATAGAGGAGCATCCGAAGTTCTAACCAATGGTTTGGGCTTGATGTCCGTTGAGGCGGCTTCGGTGCCCTCATTGTCTTTGATACTCTGGGCCGGATCAGACAAGGTAGCTTCGCTGACTTGGGCTGGTGGTGCCACTGTGTCTGTGGTATCCGACTCTTTAACTTCGTCATCCATGGTTGAAGGAGTTTCGTCTGTCAGTAGGGTAGTTTGTCCAATATTGCTAATGTTGGCCAGTTCGGCCGAGAGCCCTAGCTCCATCAAGTCATCGGCGCTTAGATAATCTACTGCCAAGCGGCGAAAAATGTAGTCGATAATCGAGCTGGCTACCGGGATTTCGCTATCGGCCGTGATACCAGCTGGTGCAAAACTCATATTAATGAACATCCGCACCAGATCCTTCGGGGGTACTCCGTATTGCAAACCCATGCTAATGGCTATGGCGAAAGCATCCATTACGCCTGACAATGTTGAACCCTGCTTAGCGATCCGAATGAACAGCTCGGCTGGTTTTCCGTCGTCGTATTCACCCACCGTAAAGTAGCCCTTGCTATCGCCCACACGGAATTTGTAGGTAGCACCCTTGCGCTTGTTGGGGGGTTCGCGCCGCATCGGGGTTTTGACAACAAAACTCTCCGTTTTATTTGAGGGTTTAGCATCTAGCGCTGAGGTCTGAGTAACGGTTGTAGACTCTTTTTCCGTATCCTTGCTATCCCCTACACGCTGACCGCTATCCGCTGTCTTGTTGTCTTTCTTGGCGCCACTTAAGGGCTGCGCAACTTTGCTGTTTTCGCGGTAAATAGCCAGAGCTTTAATGCCCAGTTTCCAACCTTCGATATATATCTGCTCGATATCTTCCACACCAACGTCTTCGGGCATGTTGACAGTTTTAGAAATAGCGCCGGAAATAAACGGCTGGACCGCACCCATCATCTTAACGTGACCCATATAGTGGATGACGTTATCTCCCATAGAAGTGGCAAACACCGGCAAGTGCTCAGCCCGCAAATGCGGGGCGCCCATTATCGATTTTTCCTCATCTATGTACTTGATGATGTCCTGAACCTGGGTTTGTGAATAGCCCAAGGATGACAGGGCGCGTGGAACGGTTTGATTAACAATCGACATCGTACCGCCACCAACTAGTTTCTTGACTTTAACCAAGCCTAGATCTGGTTCTACACCCGTAGTATCGCAGTCCATCATCAGACCGATAGTGCCGGTCGGCGCCAACACGCTTATTTGGGAGTTGCGCAGGCCATACTTTTGGCCGGCGTCAACCGCCTCATCCCAGGCTACTTGGGCGGCACTGAGCAGCTCTTCGGGCACAAGCGAGGGGTCAATCTTGGTCACCTCCGACCGGTGCATATCAATTACCCTAAGTTGTGGTTCCCGATTTACCTGGTAGCCCTTATATGGACCAACGCGGCGGGCGATTTTGGCGCTAATGACATAGCCATGCCCGGTCATTATGGCCGTTACCGCAGCCGCCACGGCCCGACCCTCATCTGAATCATAGGCATGACCTAGAGCCATTAGCATGGCACCCAGGTTGGCATAACCCAAACCCAGCTGACGGAAGGCTTTGGCGTTCTGAGTAATTTTCTTGGTTGGATAAGCCGAATAGGCCACCAGAATTTCTTGGGCGGTAATCATAATTTCCACCGTTTGTTTGTAAGCAGCAATGTCAAAGGAGCCATCGGCATTGAGGTATTTCAGCAGATTTATTGAGGCCAGGTTGCAGGCCGAGTTATCCAAGTGCATGTACTCAGAGCAGGGGTTGGAACCGTTAATACGATCGGTGTTAGAAGCGGTGTGCCATTTGTTAATGGTGGTGTCGTACTGCACACCCGGATCGGCGCACTCCCAAGCCGCATCGGCAATTTGGCGCATTAGATCACGAGCTTTGAGGGTTTTAATCACTTCCCCGCCTTTGATGGATCGGAAATCCCAATCCTGGTCCTTTTCCACGGCTTCCATGAACTCGTCGGTTACCCGCACCGAGTTGTTGGCGTTTTGATATTGAACACTGAAGGCATCCTTGCCATTGAGGTCCATGTCAAAACCAGCTTCTTCCAAAGCCCTAGCCTTGCGCTCTTCCAAAGCCTTGCACCAAATAAATTCTTCAACATCGGGATGATCCACGTTTAATATCACCATCTTGGCTGCCCGACGGGTTTTACCCCCACTCTTAATGGTACCGGCCGAGGCATCAGCGCCACGCATAAAACTGACGGGGCCAGAGGCGGTACCGCCACTTTTAGCCAGTAGTTCTTGAGATGAGCGCAATTTGGATAGGTTGATACCCGAGCCAGACCCACCCTTAAAAATCATCCCCTCCTCGTAATACCAATTAAGAATTGATTCCATAGAATCATCCACAGCCAAGATAAAGCAGGCGCTGGCTTGCTGGGCGCGATCCTTGGCACCAATATTGAACCAAACCGGAGAGTTGAAGGAGGCTTTTTGGTTAACTAAGATGTGCTTGAGCTCTTGATTAAAGATATTGGCTTCCTCGGCGCCCTCGAAATATTCGTGGCGCTGACCGTGCTCGGTGATAGTATCGGCCACTCGGTCGACTAACTGTTTTACGGAAGATTCGCGGTCAGAGGTACCGGGCGTACCCCAAAAGTACTTCTGAGCCACAATGTTGGTAGCATTTAGGCTCCAACTAACCGGAAATTCCACGTTTTTTTGTTCGAAGGCCACCGAGCCATCGATAAAATTGGTAATTTTGGAATCTCGACGCTCCCATTCGAGTTCATCATAAGGATGCTTGCCCCCGACTGTAAAGTGACGGCGCAAACCCAAGCTAGTTGATATAGACATTCTTAACTCCTCCTCTTTTAATTTTTAATTTCATAATTTCCAAACTCATAACTCCAATTACCAACTTCTAACTTCCGATTTTAGCATGGCTTGCCCCGCTTGAAGCGGGTCGCCCCGCGGCGACTGACGAACGCTCTCGCGAACGGCTTCTGGCGGGGCGCACCTTCTTCAGCTTCGCAAGCTCCTTCTCAAAGCCGGCCACATCTTTAAAACTGCGGTAGACGCTAGTAAAACGCACATAGGCCACTTCATCCAAATCTAGCAGCTGACTCATCACTAGCTCGCCCAGTACGTAACTGGGAACTTCGTCTTCGGCGCGAGAAAATACGGCCTGCTCGATGTCGCTAATGGCCTTTTCGACTTGAGCCGGACTAACCGGCCGCTTCTCGATAGCCTTTTTAATACCGGATTCTATTTTGGCGCGGTCAAACGGCTGGGTAGAACCATCCTTTTTCTTGACTACTAGATAAGGTAACTCAATCCGCTCATAGGTAGTGAAACGAGAGGTACAGCGCAGGCATTCGCGGCGGCGGCGAACCGTACTGGTATCGGCCGCATCGCGGCTTTCCACCACCTTGGTATCGCTTTTTTGGCATCTGGGGCACTGCATCTTTGTTTTCCTTATTTACCCTGAGTTAATCGTTGGACCGCTATATGTAGCGCTTATGCCTAGCAGTATACCACCACCCGTAGTGCTTATGTCAATATTTTTCTTGCTATGCGTAAGTTGTTTGGCATATCCTCTACTTATGACCGACACTTCCGCAGAAAGCTTCGATTATGTTGCGATTGCCAGCGATTTGCTTGCGACTTTCCGCTTAGAACACCCTCTACCCTGGAGATTAGATCAAGACTGGACGGAAGAAATATACGACGCCAAAGGAAAATTGGTATTAAAGCCTCAGCTAAGCGCCGATTTCATCATTCAATTGGCCGGCTCTCCTGCTGCCAATATTCTAGACGAAGCATCCGCCGAACAACTAGCCGAAGATTTAATCCTAGAAAAATACTTGGTTCATGAGTTGCCATGGACACTGGATGAATTAACCTCAGAGATACGTGACGCGAATCAACAATCAGTAACCTTCACTAGAAATCAAAAGATTTCTGCCTCGATTATCGAGCTGGCTCTTAGACACGCCGCCGATATGGCTGTTTTTGATATGGAGGAGGCTACTGAGCAAGCTGCTGGGCTGGATAAGAAATTTCATGCTTGGTGGGATAAAAAGCGCCGTGAAAAACGAATTGAGACCGGCGAAAACCCGGACGATTTATCTAATCCCTGGAATAGGTAAAGACCTAGCAAGCTAAAGCGTTTTGACTAATACCAGCTACGATGGCGGATTTCAGATAGCCCATTAATGGCGATGACCGCTGGATGGGCATAGAAAACCGATTGCCTAACTTCGGCTGGTTTAACAATGATAATCTCTTTTTCTGGTCTCACTGCTAGACTTCCGAGCGCTGCACCTAGCTCGACGGCAGCCCCCAAAATCCGATCCTCGGGAATAAGTATAAAAACCTCGCTGTCATAAGCTCCGCGAATCATATCTTCCGCAGCAGGGGCTGAGGATTCAGGATAATCTAGATACGGCTTTGGCAAACGACCTTCTTCCCACCACTTCAAGGGCAGACGGTGTCCGCGATCTTCCAGCTCGTTCGACAACTCAGTAATCGAGACTTCCTCGGAGTCGATTTTTCCGGCAATATAAATTTCTTTACCCATTGGTGCTAATTAAGAATTACAGCTGGCCTATTGGCAAGCATAAGCTGTTATTGTATCGATGTTTCTGACTTATTTTTTACCGAAGAAGCGGCGCTTGGGTTTGTCTTCGGCTGGCTTGTCGCTGTCTGTAGCTGACGGTGTTGTGGTATCTGATGGTGGTTTATCGTCGGTCTTAACTCTATCGGCTGGTTTGTCATCTGCCTTGTCGCGGTTACGCACAAAGGCTGGCACGTCCCACTCCTTGTCATCGGCATTAAATGACCAAAGATCGCTGGTGTCCCCTTTGCCCGATGATTTGTCATCTAGATTAATCGGCTCGTCGGGCACCCTGACGTCCGGCATCACGGTGGTGGTTGGCGTGGGAGCTGTGGCCATTTCAGCTTCCACTTCTTCCATCGGCTTATTGAAGTAGGCTAAGCCCTCGCCGGCTATCTCGTGCCGATCAACATTGTAGGCCGCATCAAAGCCGGTAGCAATGACGGTAATGCGCATCTCCCCCTCTAGAGTTTCGTCGATATTGGCGCCAAAAATAATGTTGGCTTCTGGATCCACGGCCGCAGTAATAGCCTCGGCAGCTTCATTGATTTCGTGCATGGCCATATCATTACCGCCGGACACACTGAACAGCACGCCCCGCGCCCCATCAATTGAGACTTCCAGTAAGGGTGATTCGATGGCCTCTTTGGCCGCCCGGATAGCCCGATCGTCACCGCGGGCCTTACCAATACCCATCAGGGCAGAACCGGCATGATCCATAATGGCTTTAACATCGGCAAAATCAAGGTTAATTAAACCATCAACGGTAATCAGATCGGAAATACCCTGGACACCTTGGCGCAAAACGTCATCCACCACCGCAAAAGCCTCTAGCAACGGGGTGCGTCTATCCACTGTCTGCAAAATACGGTCGTTGGGAATCGTAATTAAGGTATCGATGTGTTCGCGAAAATTAGCAATGCCGGTTTCGGCGTTGCGGCGGCGTTTTTCCCCTTCGAAAGAAAACGGACGGGTGGCAAATCCTACCGTCAAGATCTCCATGCTCTGTGCTTCTTCGGCTACAATCGCAGCCGCACCGCTGCCAGTACCACCCCCCATGGTCGAGACGATAAAGATCATATCCGCCCCTTCCAATGATTTCTTGATTTCATCGCGGGATTCTTCGGCGGCAGCCCGCCCCACAGCCGGATCGGCCCCGGCTCCCAGACCACGAGTGGTTTGTTTGCCGATATGAACTTTGGAGGGTGCGGTAGATTTGTGAAGCGCCTGAGCGTCTGTATTAATAGCCACAAACTCTACGTCGCCAATACCGCCCTCCAACATTCTGTCTAGGGCTTTACCCCCGCCACCTCCGACACCAACCACTTTTATACGGGCAAAAGTTTCAATTGTCGGTACTACTTCAGGCATCTAAACACTCTCTTTGACATGGGCTCAAGTATACAAATTAGAGTGTAGGCATGCAACTTATTTATTCACTATGAAAAGTCTGCTCGGTTATTTATAAAAGTTATGTAAAAAAAGTGCTCAAGCTAACGCCGGCTAATTTTGTTCAGCAATTTTTGAACAAAGTCTTTGCTACTTCCAAGCGTTGCCATGACTGAACCCAGGGTGCCGGAGGGATGCTCAGCCTGCAGGTTCTCTACCATTAATCCCAGTACAGTAGCGTAAGCTGGGTTGCTGATTTTATCAACGATACCCGAAAAACCTTCGGATTTACCAATTCGCGCCGGCAGCCGCAGGCTGTGTTTGGCTAATTCGGCAATGCCCGCCAGGTTGGCACCGCCACCGCATAGAATGGCCCCTCCGGGCAGTAGACCATCGCGCTTGATCTTGCTCAAATCTTTATTAATCAAATCAAATAATTCTGCCAGCCGGGCCTTGGCTATACTATTGATCTGGCTGTAGCTGACAGTCAGCTCTTCCCCACTGAGCTCCTTAATAGTTAACTGGCGTTCAGCGTGAGAATGCTTGGGGTCGGCGTTGACATGCTCTAGTTTCAGCTTCTCGGCGGTTTCAATCTCGGTGCGTAAACCAATCGCTAAGTCATTGGTGATATGGCCCGCTCCCACCGGCAAAACTGCCACTTGTAGCAATTCCCCCTCTTCAAAGACAGCCAGCCCGGTTGTTGAAGCCCCGATATCCACCACCACCACTCCCTGTTCACGCCGATTCTTATCTGCGACGATTTGGGCGGCGGCCAAGGGATTGGCCACCAGGTTATCCAAATTGATCCCAGCCTGACTAACGGCCCGGCCCAGATTCTTAATAAATGGGGTGGCTGCCGTTACCAGGCCCATTTCGACTTCCAGTCTCAGCCCGCTCATACCCACCGGGTCCTTGATGTGGTCCTGGCCGTCAATCTGGTAACTGCGGGCAAAAGCCTGAATAATTTCGCGGTTTGGTGGCAGTTGCATAACTGCGGCGGCTTCCTCGGCGCGAGAAACATCTTCTTCGCTGATTTCTCTGGCTACAGCACCGATGGCAATTACCCCATGTGAACCCACGGTTAATAGTTGGCTACCGTTAACGCCAACGGTAGCCCGGTTGATATTAATACCAGAAATCCGCTCAGCTTCCTCGACTGCAGTGGTAATAGCGCTAACTGTTTCATCAATATCTACTACTATGCCCCTACGCACGCCGCCATTTGGGGCTTCGCCCAGCCCAACGATGCTTGGGGCGGGGTTATCCTCTTGGGCCAGACCGATAACACAGCGCACAGCCGATGAACCGATATCGAGCCCGATTGCCACTGGAAGATTAGTTTTTGGTTTCATTATCATAAGGCATTAACTTAGGCTCATTCTACTATATCCTCTGGCCATATTATACCTGTAAAAATGGCTCAAACCTGGGTCAGGATCTCAGCGCCAGACTCGGTTACCAGCACCGTGTGTTCAAACTGGGCGGCCAATGATCCGTCGCGGGTGCGGTAGGTCCAGCCGTCCTTGTCTAGATATACCTGCTCGCTGCCTAAAGTCACCATCGGCTCAATAGCTATGGTCATGCCAGCCTCAAGGATATATTCGGAGCCTTCGGCTCGAAAGTGGGGAATCTCGGGCGGTTCGTGAACCTCCTGCCCTACCCCATGACCAACCAATTGCTCGACTATGCCGTAGCCCTTGGGCTTTAAAAAGTCTTCGATGGCAGCACCGATTTGACTAACATTGGTTCCGGCTTTGACTGCACCTATACCGATAGCCAAAGCTTTTTGGGTATCAGCTACTAATCTAGAGCTGCTATCATCGGAAGCGCCGGGCACAATCAGAGTTACACAGCTATCGGTGATTAACCCCCCATATTTAACTCCGAAATCACATCCCACCACGTCACCTGGCTTCAATTTGTAGGGTCCGGGAATGCCATGGACTACCTCATCGTTGACCGACACGCACATGACATCGGGGAAGCCTTGATAGTTTAAGAAGGCAGGCTCACCTCCCAGTTTTTTAAGTTCACCAGCCGCCATTTCGGCCAGCTGTTTGGTAGTTACGCCCGGTACTACCCCTTGGCTAACCACTTGCAAAACTTTGGCTAAAATGCGGCCGCCACGGCGCATAGCATCAATTTGCTTCTGATTCTTGGGCTGCATTTAAAACCCTAAGATCGCTTCCATCTGTTCGGTTACTTTGTCGCGGTTGGCTTCACCGTCAATTTCGCTGACAATTCCGCTCCGAGCGTAATACTCGAGTACAGGCAGTGTTTCCTTTTCGAACACTTCCACCCGGCGTTTAATGGCAGTTTCAACGTCATCTGCACGACCGCGTTGGGTCAGACGACGTAGTGCAGTTTCGGGACTGACTTTGATATAAAGAACGTGTTTAATCTGACGGTTTAGTTTTGGCATTATCAACTCCAGCTGGGTTACCTGGTTAAGCCGTCGAGGAAATCCATCCAGTAATGGTACATGGCCCGGGGCCAGCCGATTAACAGCGCCAATAACGACTTCGGTGGTTAAACGATCGCTCACCAGTTCTCCGTGTGCCTGGGCTTTGACTACTTCTGGTTCCCGGCTTTGCCTCAGCAACTCCCCTACCGGAATCCACTCTAACTCTGGGTGGCGCTTGGCTAGTTCGGCCCCCTGAGAACTTTTACCAGCACCCGACCGACCCATCAATAAAATCATGGCTTAATTCTAATCAAGACCTAAGCTTCTGGCCAATCGAATTGGCGGTAGGTCAGGCCAGCTCCACTCATAATCTGGCTTTGCAATTGTTCCAGTTGGTGACGCTGGTTCTGGTTTTGATGATCATAACCCAGAACGTGCAACATACCGTGCAGCACTAACAGAGCCAGTTCTGTGCCTTGGTCTGTCCGGGCTGTCTTAGCTTGGGTAATCAAATGCGGCCGACTGATAACAATATCCCCCAATTCACCGCTATTGAGAGGCCCTGGTCTTTCTAAATAACTAAAGCTTAATACGTCGGTGGCCTCGGACTTTCCGCCAAAGCGTTGATTTAGCCGTTTGACTTCACCGGTCGAAGTAACTCGCACATTAATCGTACCCTGAATTTCGGCTCCCAGACGTTGGTTCAGCTGTTTGACGACCTTGCCCACTCCCTTGGGATCTACCGTCTTGGTTTTGGGGCTGAATTGGAGGTGGAGATTGATCAAGAGGATAAATGTTTACGAACTAGCGCGGATACCTTGGTTCCATCGGCCCCTCCACCAACTTTGCTCATGACAGTGCCAATGACCTTTCCGATATCGCCCGGGGCGCTGGCACCGACTACCTTGATTGCTTGTTCAACCACTCGAGCCAGTTCCTCGTCGCTCAATTGTGCGGGCAAGTATTGTTCTAATAGTTCAATTTCGGCTTGTTCTTTGGCCACCAAATCGTTGCGGCCGCCTCGTTTATAACTGCTAATTGATTCGCGGCGCTGCTTTACCTCTTTAGCAACAATCTTGATGGCCTCGTCATCGCTTAAGGCGGTCTGTTTATCTTTGGCGGCCGCGCTCAGACCATTCTTTAATAGGCGCAATGTCGATAGCCCCGCCTGATCGCCGACTTTTAAGGCCTGGTTTAGATCCTGATCAATCTTATCGACCAAACCCATTAGCGGCCCAAGTAGATTTTACGCAGCCGCTCCTCTCGTCTCAGCCGTTTGCGAATGGCAGCTCTACGGAGTAGCCGTTTGCTGGTTGGTTTTTCGCGATATTGTTTGCGCTTGGCCAATGATAAAACTCCCGCCTGCTGCACCTTGCGGTTAAAGCGACGGATTAAATTTTCCAAAGCCTCTTGATCACCTTTGCGAGACACAAAAGTCATATATTCCTTTCCAAAATCTCTAGACATTTTAAGCTAGCCAGCCCTGATATGCAAACCCCAACGCCACCCAGGAACTACGGTGACTGCAAGCGGCTACGAATGCGGTTACGGGCCTTATTGGTTACTACATAACGCAGCCAATCCGGATGGGGTTTGGCGTTCTTCTGAGTAATTACTTCCACTACATCTCCACTGCTGAGGGGGCTATTGAGCTTGGCAATCTTGTTGTTGATTTTGACTGCCCGAGCCTGATTTCCCAAATTGGAATGGACACCGTAAGCAAAATCGAGAGCCGTGGCACCTGCCGGTAAGCGGAAAACGTCGCCACTGGGCGAAAAGGTATAGATCTGGTTGGCTCTACTGGGTTTGGCACTGGCCACTAGCTCACCCTTCTGGTAATCCCGGCTGTCTTTAAGCTGATCGTATCGCCAATGGGCAGATATCCCCTCTTCCGCCGCCGCATGCATCGCCGGAGTCCGGATTTGAATCTCGATGTGGTGCCCCTCCGTGGCACGAACGATGGTATGAATCGAGCGATAGCCATTGGCTTTGGGTTTGGCTATATAGTCTTTGAGACGGCTCGACACTGGTTGCCAAAGTTCGTGAATAACCTTTAAAGCTTGGTAGCAAGCATCGGTAGTAGGCACGATCAAGCGCAGCCCGTATAGGTCATAAACACTGTCGAGCTCCCCCGACTTGGCCAATTTGCGATAGATACTGTAGGTGTGTTTACGGCGGCCATCCAGCGACTCAAACTTAACCCCACCTCGGTGCAACCAGCCGAGCAATTCTGACTTTAGGCGTTTGATATCACCGGCGGTACTGTCCCCAGCCTGGTCGAGTTTTTCTTCCACTAGGGCATAGTCTTCGGGTTGAGCGATTTTGAAACAACTGTCTTCGATGCTGTGCTGCAATTGGCCCAAACCCAATCGATGCGCCAAAGGCGCCCAAATTTGTAGACCCCTAGCCGCCAGAGCCTGAGCGGCTTGACCTTCGGCAGTCCGGACCCTGACAAGGGCCACAATTAGCATCACCAGTAAGGCCGGGCTGCCGGCTGCCTCCCCCAGCAGAAGGTTGGTTAGGTTTGCAGTTGAGGTAGCATGCGCAGGCTTAGCTGGCAGGCGTTGACACCATTCCCAATAGCGTTTGATATCAAGCGCCAGTTGCCAGTCGGTATCACTAGCCGCGCTAGCTGGCTGATCGCTCAGCGATAACATGCCGCCAATCACTGCTACGGCTTCCAGGCGCCAGGCGGCCACTTTGGTAGCCACCGCATCTAGTAAATCAGTATCGATATCCCCTTGTTTTGATAGCTGATCGTACACACCATGGATTCGGCTTTGATCCTCCGGGGTGTAGCCGTTGTTAAAAAGTACTGCTGCGGTTTTCATTGTTTATAAGACTGACCTTGTCTAGAAATTTCCCGCCACCAATAATACACCAAAACCCCGAAATAGATATTCACTCGAGCTCTCACGGGCAATTTCTAATTGGTCATAAATTACGCGATCGCGGAATTTATGACCAATTCCTAAAGTTCTATCGATCCTGAGTAGATCTAAGCAGACTGGTTTCGGCGCTGGCTCTTTAAGACCATCGACTGCAGTTCTCTAAATAGCGGAAATTGACGATTGGCTAGATAAACCTTGGTATTTTTCTTGGGCGTAACCCGCAAAAATCCTACCCGCTCCAGCTTTATCAGCTCGCGTTGGACATTCCCGGCATCTTCCTTGAGCAGCTTGGCTAGGCCGCGGACATGGGTTTTAAAATCGGGATACTTGGCGTAAAGGATGATAAGTTTACGCCGAACTCTCGAGGTGATGAAAACTTCTAGCATTGTGATTTAAACAACGTCACTTTAACCCCATGATAGGCACTCCTAACGAATTTGTAAATAACTACTTCGTAGATTTTTCGCGGTGAGACTTTTTATTTGGTTTGGGCTTGGGTTTCTTGGTCTTCTTCGGTTTGGCTTTACGTCGTTCTTGGGCCGGTCGGGTAAGTCGATTATGCCAGGTCACTAATAGTGGAGCGGCTACGAAGATTGATGAATACGTACCCGATACCATACCTAGCAGTAACGCTAAAATGAAATAGCGGGTGGTCGCACCCCCGAACAGAAACAGCGCCAGCAGCACCAGCACAATTACCAGGGAGGTATTCAGCGAACGCACCAAAGTTTCGTTGACGCTGTCATTTACGGTTTTCGCGAATTGACCGGGTGCTGTCTGACTGGAGGATGATGCTGCTAATTTTTCCCGAATGCGGTCGAAGACCACCACTGTGTCATGGATTGAGAACCCAATCACCGTCAGAATAGCCGTTACAATAAAAGTATCGACCTCGACATTGCCGAAACGACCCAGGATGGCAAAGACACCCAGCACAAACAAGGCGTCATGGGCAAAGGCAGCGGCCATGGTGGCAACTCCAAAACTTAACGAGCTAACGCCCCTTGGTACCTTGCGAAAAACAAAGGTAATGTAAAGCACAATCGCTGCACTCATAACTGCAATAGCAGCGAAGGCGTTCTTGACCAAGTCGCGGCTGACGCTTGGCCCCACCTGGTCGTAGCGCACGGTTTCTAACCCCAATTGCCCCAACTCATCCTCAAAACTGGCTTGGGTGGTCTGACTGTTTTCGGGCAGACGGTAACGAACTAACCAGCGGCCTTCTCCGCCAGCTGTAATGCTCAAGTTTTCCAGGTTTTGTCCACCGGCTACGGCCTCGACTCTCTGTCGATCCAGTTGGCCTTCAACTTCCAGCACCGAGCCGCCGGTAAAATCAATCCCTAGTTTTAAACCGAAAATTAGTAGCGCAATCACCGCCGGTACTAAAATGGCTGCCGATAACGTATACCACAGCCGTCGGCGCCCGATGATGTCTAGCTGTGCACTGGTTGCCTCTGGCGACCGGCGGGTTTCGAACAATCGATTGCTCATTTTAACTCCCCCAAAGCTTTCCCGCTGAATGTCCGGCGTTGGCTGAGTTGGCTGCGGGCCAGAATCTTCAACCACATTCGACTTACGGTGGTAGCCGTTAGCAGACTAATACCCACCCCCACAGCTAGCGTTAGGGCAAACCCCCGAATCAAGGGGGTACCGAACCAATATAGAATCAACGAACCGATGATGGTAGCGGCATTGGCATCGCGAATACTGGTCCAAGCGTGGCTAAAACCGCGGCTGGCCGCGGCGAGCGGGCTGGCTCCGGCTTTTAACTCCTCCTTGAGGCGCTCCAAAATCAAGATGTTGGCATCTACTGCCACGGCAATGCTTAGAATAAATCCGGCAATACCTGGCAAAGTCAGCACCATGGTATACGGCGTAAATACACTGAGCTTAATTACCGCTAGCATGGCCAGGGCATAAAAAACCAGCGCGATGGTTGCTACCAGCCCCAGCCAGCGGTAATACAGCAACAAGAAGGCCACCACGGCCAACAGACCAATAATTGCGGCCACGAAACTCTGCTTAACCGCCAGCGCACCGAGCGTCGGCCCCACGGTCTGCTGGGCCACCAAGTTGACCGGCACGGGCAGGGCGCCGGCATTTAAGAGCGTGGCTATCTCTTTAGCACCCTTGGTATCAAAATCGCCGTTGAGCTGGGCCTGGCCGTCGATAATTGGCGTCTGCACGGTGGCCGGCCCAAAGACCACTTGGCCATCTAACAGCGCTAACAATAGATTGGGTGAGCCGCTTAATCGCGATGTTAATTCGGCAAATTCTTCGCTCGATTGCCCGCCCTTAAACTTCAGCGAGACCACCGGCTGGCCACTTTGGGGAATAAAATCGACGTTGGCTTTGTCGATGTCGTCACCGGCTACCTTGGTGGGTACTAATTGTTGCCCTCCTTGCCCGCTCGGATCTCCTTGGACCGCTGTTACTTCGTAGAATTCTAGCTGGGCCGTGCGCCCGATGGCCGCGGTGGCTTCTTCTGGATCTTCCAGACCCGGCAGTTGGACAATTATTCGATTGGCAGCAGCGGTTTGGACAATTGCCTCGCTGGCACCGCCGGGATTTACCCGGCGTTCAATCACCGCCGCCGCGTTAGCGGTCACGGTCTCAGCGCTAGCACTAGAACCCTCTGGCAAACTGGACAAATCCGCTTCATATACCAAATAAACACCACCCTGGAGGTCCAATCCGCGTCTGACTTTGAGAGTTTGCTCGATGCCTATCCGGCTTAGCAACAGGTCCTCTCTTGGCCAAGCCAGCAGGGCCAGAATAAGCGTCAGACACACCCAGATAGCAATCTTAAAACCAGTCTTGGTCCGGCGTTTTAATGCCATCGCGTAATTACCCCATTTATGCGGTCAATGATAGATTGGGTATCGCCAATTTGGTTATCTTCATAATAATGATTGGGCTCAAAATCACCAGTGATAACGCTCAGGACGTGGATCTCATCACAGCTTATATGCAGCTGGTCCACCGCCGGAACCGATGCCATAACCGCCACGCCAATTATTTTCTGGGTGCGAATTGGCTTCAAGAAATTAACCGCCGCCTGTAGGCTCAAGCCTGTTAATAAACCATCGCTAACCATTATCACATTGCGGCCATAAAATACCTGCGGATCCACCATTCCCCTGTCTCCCAGCAGCCGGCTGAGTTCATAAAACTTGTGCATCTTAGCCTCCTCGATGGCATTGCGGGCATCGGCCAAAATCGCTTCTATTTGACCGGTCGAAATCATCCGATTATAGGTAAAGGCGCCGGCTTGATCGATTAAGCCCAATACCTCATTGCCCATATCGGGAATTTTAATCGGTTCGGTTAAAAGCAACTGCAAACTGGTGTGTAAACGCTCGGCTATTGGTTCAGCCACCAATACTGCCCCGTCTGATAGGGACAGTACCGCACTATTTTCGAAGCGATAGTCCTCCAACTCGGCCGCCAGTTTCTCACCCGCCTGGCGGCGGCTTTTAAAATACATAGGAATAGAGTACTAGAAAATGGGGCCGAGAAAATAGAGCATATACTTGTGCTATGGCCAAAGAGATGCGATTTTATTATTTGGTGGCGGTTTTGGCGGCTGGCGGCAGTCTTCGCAGCAACTTTACCTACCACAGTTTTACTAAACTGGCGGTGGGCCAATTGGTGCGGCTAGGGTTGGGGCGGCGAACTAGCCTGGGAGTCGTCGTGGGCAGCTCTGCCAAGCCTAGTTTTGTCACCAAGCCAATCGATGAAATTATTCCCCTGCCTCCCATACCTTCCCATCTGGTGGAGTTGGCACTGTGGATGAGCGATTATTATGCAACTCCGCTGGCTCGAGTCTGGCAGACGGTGCTGCCGTCAAACCCATTTGTCAAAAACCCCCGAGTGGGCAAGCCAACCCTTGACCCACCGGAGGACGAGACACCAATCAAATTGGTGGCCCAACAAACCCAAGCCATCAGCCAAATCACCAAAGGCAACCAACTCTCATACTTGCTATACGGAGCCACAGGTTCGGGTAAAACCCAAGTTTATCTAGAGTTGGCCAAGTTAGGGCTGAATTCTGGCCGCTCAACCATTATTCTGGTGCCCGAGATTTCACTGACTCCCCAAACCGCCGTTTATTTCGAGCGCCAATTCCCCGGGCAGGTTATTACTACTCACTCTGCCCTAACCCCGGCTCAACGCCGGGCATTGTGGCAAGATGCCTTGGCCACGAGCCAGCCCAAGATTGTAATTGGACCTCGATCAGCACTGTTCATGCCCGTGGCCAAATTGGCTTACATCGCCATCGATGAGGCTCATGACCCGAGTTATAAGCAAGATCAGGCCCCCCGATACCAAACTGCCGCCGTGGCAGCCCAGCTGGCACGCTTAGGCAAGGCTAAGCTGGTGCTGGGCTCAGCTACGCCCAGCGTCGGCGATGTGTTTTTAGCGGGAGCCGGGCGCCTGGCGATGATCCGGATGCCAAACCCCATCTTTAAAGCCCGTCGCCGACCGCCAGTAATCGTTGATCTTAAAGATAAACGCCAGCTATCGACCAGCCCCTTTATTTCCAGGCCACTCCTGGAGGTATTAAGAAGTACTTTGGCCTCCGGTAAGCAATCTATTTTATTTCTCAACCGCCGCGGCAGCGCCCGGCTAGCGCTGTGCCGTCACTGTGGCTGGGTGGCGATTTGCCCCAATTGTCAGATTCCCCTTACCTGGCACGCCGACCGAGGCCAGCTAGAGTGCCACTGGTGCGGCTACGGGAGTCCCCCACCGGGCGTATGTCCAGACTGTGGTCACCCACATATTCGCTTTATCGGTGGTGGCACCAAAAGAATTGAGGCCGATATCGGCCAACTGCTGCCAACCGCGCGGTTGGCACGGCTCGACCGCGACAGTTTTGATGGGCGGACTATCAACCAGTTGTACAAACGACTCCAAAACGGTCAGATCGATATCTTAATTGGTACCCAAATGATTACCAAGGGGCTTGATCTACCAGGAGTGGAAACGGTCGGCATAATTTTGGCCGATTCCATGCTCTATCTGCCAGATTTCACGGCCGCTGAGCGCACATTTCATTTGCTATACCAAGTTAGCGGCCGAGCCGGCCGACGCGACAACAGTTTGTCCAACATTGTTATTCAAACTTTCTCACCCAACCATCCGGCCATCAAAACTGCAGCCACGGGTGACTACGAGAGCTTCATAGAATCGGAACTTCGTGAGCGCAAAGCCCTGAATTATCCACCATTTGTGTATCTGTTAAAGCTATCAATTTCACGAGCCAGCCGCGCCGCCGCCCAAGCCGCAGCCAACCAGTTGGCCGCCAAGCTAAAAACCCATCCAAAAGTTCTGATTTTGGGCCCGGCACCCGCCTGGCGAGAGACTATGGGGGGTAAATATAACTGGCAAATCATCGCCAAGGCCAAAGACCGCGACCGCCTTGTTAAGATTGCCAATTCTCTACCCGCCGGATGGACGCACGACCTCGACCCGATAGACTTGCTTTAGAAGTCTATGTATTAGAATTGAGGTCGTCTTTGGGGTAATAGACGCTGTTTTCAACCGGTTTGTTCTCAGCCACTTCGTTGGCTTGGCTAGTCGGAGTATTGATTAGCGGATTCAGACGTGGGGCTGGTGCGGGTAAACCGACTCTTTGGCGACGGTGACGACGGATTGCCAAGGCAAGCAAACCGCCACTTAGAATTAACCATAGGATGAACCACAACCAGAGTGGGAGACCCCCATCTTCGCTTTGGGTTACAGCCGTGCCCGCCGTTTCAGATTCTGAAGATCGTGAAGTCGATACTGACACCTCCTGACTGGTAGTTCCTTGGGCTACTTCTTCGCCAGACAAAGAACCACCGAAGCCGGAAGTAGTTGAAGCTGGGGTCTGGCTACTGCCACTGGTACCACCGGTTCCGCCACTAGGGGGCAGTGTGGGAATGCAACTGGCCGGATTAAAGCTCCAGCCAGAATTATTACCGTTATCTGTGCTGTTGCAGGCCACAATTGCACTGGCATTGGTGTTTTGGGAATCCGTAACTGCTGCATAGGAAACATCCCGAGTACCTTGCGGGTTAATCTGCCATTGGGTGCCTGGCGTGGACGAGACCAGGCTCAATAGCTGGCCAGAAGCGCCCTTGAGAGTTAATGCACCCACAATTGTTTCGGTTATCCCGGCTGGTAGAGTTAGAGTGGCTGCAGCAGCGACCGTCTTGGTTAAGTTGTAGAAAGTCGTGCCCTGAATAACCTGGTTGCTGCCGTCCAATATTACGGTGCCGTTGTTGTGGTTAAAAGTAGCAATGCCCGTCCCATAGATATGCGCGTCTGGACCATTAATGGTAACTGTAGCCGCATTCGATGAAGATTCGGTAAAAGAGGTGGTCTCATCGGCGTGATTGGTAAAATCGGTATCAAAAACAATACCCGTCCCATCATCAAGAATGTTGTTGCGAACTTGTGTACGGTAAAACTTACCGGCAGCATACTCAGTCAAATCGCTACGTGCTCCGATCACTAGAGGTGCCGTGTTACTAAAGATAGATGTCATACTGTGAGTTAAATCCGTACCGAGTTGAGACCAGCTAACACCATCATCAGATAAGAAGAATTGCACACGGCGGTCAGACATTCGGTACGTTGCCCGCACCCACTTCACAGTACCGCCCACCATGCCTGTTGGAACTGAGGATGTGGATGACCCTGAGGCAGCACCAGTAGAAGACAACCACAAAATTAACGATCCAGCGACATCTAGCTGCAAAAGATAACCACGCTGATTCGCCGGGCTGTCGTATTTTGCAAGTAAGTCCTGTACCGCTGAAGGTGTCCAGTCATCCATCGCCACTTTTACCCGAATATCTATATCGCCAGTAATATCAAGTGCCGAGGTATCTGGTGTGGAGGCATAGTTTCCACTGGTACCGGGCAGACTTAAGTTACCTTCTTGGCTTTGAATAAAATCACCGGCTACCGACATGCTACCAGATGGTGCATTAAAGATTGCGGGATTGCTAACTCTAAAATCTCCATCAAAATTCGCATTAGCTGGGGCTGTAAATGTGCCAGCTGTTTGCAGGTAGTTTCCAGTGATAGTGAAAGTGCTGTAGGCGCTAAAATCGGCAGCAGTTTGGACTGTTAGGTTATCGGTAATTAATCCGTCGAAGCCAGATAAGCTAAATCCATTGCTTAGGTTGAGCGTACCTGCAGTTGTTAAAGTGCCGCTACCAGATAACGTACCGTTTAAGCTCAGTGTGTGGTTGTCTCCAAGTTGAACGGTGGGGTTAGCTCCTAAGGGAAAGTTGCAATCGTTACTAACCGTGAAGGTAACTGTGGAGGTGCCAGATTTTTCGAATGTGACGTGATTGAAAACAGCATTACCGCAACTAAAAGTATGGCTACCTGTATTAGCTCCATCAAACGTTAGCGTACCTCCATTGGCAACAAAAGTGCCTCCTGAGCTGATTGTAAGGGCTCCAAGCAATGTCATAGTTCCTGGAGGAGCAATGAAAGTGGCACCAGAATTTATAGTGAAGAAACCAACCATATCAAGCAGAGTAAATCCGCTAAAATCGGCATTTGCGGCTGCAATTATTAGGTTGCCAGCATTAAGACCAGTGAAACCGCTCAGTACATAACCAGTGTTAAGTGTAGTGCCACCGCTTACGGTGGTTATGGTGCCGCCACCAGATAGTGTTCCATTTAACGTGACACTTCTGGTAAGAGTGGGGTTATTGCCGAGCGGCAAGTTGCAGTCGCTATTTACAGTCTTGCTTCCGGCAGTGTTAGCAATTACTACCAGGTTAAATGTAGTGTTATTACAGGCTATAGAAGAACTGAGTGTACCGTCAAAAGTTAATGTTCCGTTGTTATGATTAAAAGTAGCACCGGCATTGATGGTAAAAGTACTCGACACCGTCATCACGCCAGAAGGCGCGTTGAAAGTGGCGCCCGAATTTGATACAAAACCGTGAAAATCAGCTCCGTTGGGTACAGTAACCGTTCCTCCATTTTGGGTATAGGTATTGGTAACTACAAAAGTAGAATAGGACCCAAGATTGAGAGTTGTGGCAACTGTCATCATACCGGCCGCTAAACCGGTGAAACCCGAGAGGCTGGCTCCGCTATTGACTGTAAAAACGTTGCCGGTACTTTGAGTGCCCAATGCTAGGGTGCCTGAACCTGAAAACGTGCCATTTAGAGTGAGATCTGCATTAAGATCAGCACCCGCTGTAGGATTATTGCCCAGAGGCAGGTTGCAGTCGCTGCTGACTATTTTTGTGTTGTTACCAGTATGTGCAATAGTTACTAGGTTGAAGGTAGCGTTACTACAAGTTAATGTCCCACCGCTTCCACCGTCAAACGTCAGTGTTCCATTATTGTGGTTGAAGGTGGTTCCGGAGTTAAGTGTAAACGTATTCGCCACTGTCATAGTACTGGACGGTGCGTTGAATACTCCGCTCGAGCTTAAAGTAAACGTTCCGTTAAAATCAGCGCCGTTCGGTACAGTTATTGTGCCACCGGTTTGGGTATAGGTGCTGGCGACCGTAAAGGTTGAATAACTCCCAAAATTGGCTGTTGCTCCCGAGATTGTGAGTATGCCCGCATTCAGCCCGTTAAAGCCAGAAAAGCCCCCGGTGCTATTAATAGTGAAGTTATTACCGCTAGATTGTGCACCCATCTTTAGAATCCCGGTTCCAGAAAGCGTTCCATTTAAGATGAAGTCAGCACTACTATCACCCCCAATCGTAGGATCATTCCCCAGCGGCAAGTTGCAGTCACTGTTAACTGTTTTGCCTACATTACCGGTATGGGTAAAGGTAACTAAATTGAAGGTCGCATTGTTGCAAGTTAGAGTACCAGTTGAGGCTCCATCAAGAGTTAATGTTCCACCATTGGCATTGAAAGTAGTACCAGAATTAAGTGTAAAGTTAGTTTGCACCGTCATTGTTCCAGAAGGTGCTGTAAACACAGCTGCCGAGCTAAGAGTAAATACACCATTGATATCAAAGGATGTATAGCTGCCGAAATTGTAAGTCGCCCCGGAGATGGTTAAAGCACCTGCTGCTAGTCCGTTAAATCCGGAGAGGCTGGAGCCAGAATTAAGCGTCAGCAGATTCCCACTACCCTGAGTCCCGACGGTTATTGTGCCGCTGCCAGATAATACGCCGTTGAGGGTAAGATCAGCATTTAGATCAGCTCCGACTGTGGGATTAGCGCCAAGTGGTAGCGAGCAGTTGCTGTTAACAGTTTTCGTCACCGACCCTGTGTGGGCAAAGGCTACTAAGTTGAAGGACACATTATTGCAACTAAGAGTGGCAGTGGCACTGCCATCAAACGTCCAGGTACCGCCGTTGTTGTTAAAAGTTGGTGACCCAGAGATAGTCATATTCCCAGCCAGGGTAGTAGTTCCAGAGGAAGCAGTAAAAGTTCCAGCACTCAATGTAAAGCTATTGTTCATATCAAGCAGCTGATTGCTGGCTACAAAACCACCAGCGGCTTGACTAAAAGCTGTACTGACGATTAGCGACCGCGCCAGGCTAACTGTGCCGGTATAGCCAGAGTTTATGTTCAGGTTAGTAATAGTTCCGCCAAAACCATCATCTACCGTGGAGTCCTTGGTAGAGGTGGCATTGAAAGTTACGGTATCGCCAGCTACCGGGCAGATATCCGTAGTCCAATTGGCGCAGGTACTCCAGTTGTTATCTGCGCCCCCGCCGTCCCAGGTCAGGCTGGCGGCCAAGGCTCGTTGGGGCCAAGAAGCCGGCGTGAGGGTTGCTACCAATGCAAATAGCCCAATTCCTACCGCCATCATTTTGGCCAACTCCGCCCGCCGTTTGGCCGGCAGCAGCAACAACTTTAGCCCAACTATGCTGGTAGCCGTACCTAGAATAGCCAGGGGCCGAACAAGTTTCCTTTTAATATTTGAAATTATCTGTTTTTTAGCCAATTTAAATGGTCATGTTTATAAAAGTTATTATATCCTAATAGAATTGCCATGTCCCAGTAGGTTTACGCTAGACCGGGCCGCATATAGCCTATAACCTATTCTTATGAGGAAAGAAGGGATAATTAAACTGCCGAACCCGCTGTTACTCAAGCCGAGCCGGCGCATCGGCGTGATTGATGATGAGATCAAACAATTGACTAAAACCATGATGGCTACTACTCTGGATTGGGAAGATCACCGACCCCATGAATTCGGGGTAGCCATGGCGGCGGTCCAAATCGGTCAGCCCTACCGTTTAATCGTAGTGCGCAGTAGTTTTGAAAACAAAAAGGACCGCCAGTTTGAAGTGTTTGTTAACCCCGAAATCACCAAATACGATGGCGAGCCCCAGATAGACACCGAAGGCTGCCTCAGCGTTCCAGATTTCTACGGAGAAGTACCTCGCTACCCCCAAGTCAAGGTCAGAGCTCAAGATCTACAGGGGAAACCCCTGCGACTGACCGCAAATGGCTTTTTGGCCCGCGTCCTGCAACATGAGATTGATCATTTGCAGGGTAAGCTGTTTACCCACCGCGTTAAAAATCAGCGCTATTTAAAATTAAGCCCCCAGGGTGAATTAATACCCCTTAGCCAAGATGAAATCGCGTCCCATAGTTTTCTTCGGTAGCAGCCAGCTTAGCCTAAGCGCCCTCAAAGCCCTGGCCACCGATTTTACCATTGAAGCGGTAATCACCAAGCCAGACACTCGCTTACACGGCAAAACTCTGTCCCCGCCCCTCGTAGTTTGGGCCAAAACCGCCAAAATCCCCTACTTCCAGCCTGCCAACGCCCAGCAGCTCGAAACATTGATGCAAAAACCACAGCGTTTCTCATCTGTTGTCGGTGTTGTAATTGATTATGGCATCATAATTCCCAATGGCGTCATAGCGGCCTTTACCAAAGGCTTGGTTAATAGCCACTTTTCTCTGTTACCCCAGTGGCGTGGGGCCGATCCTATCCGGGCGGCCATCTTGTCGGGGCAGACCAAAACTGGGGTCAGTCTGATGTTAATCGAGCCCGAACTAGACGCAGGACACCTATTGGCCCAAGCCGAACTGGTCATTGCCTCTAGCGCCACCGCCCCCAGCCTGACCAAACAACTGTTAGCCCTTAACAATCGCCTGCTACCAGCGACGCTGATCCGCTATCTGGCGGGTAAAATAATTGCCCTACCACAATCTACAGATCAAGTACCAACCTACACCCGTAAATTGGCCAAGGCCGATGGTCGGATCGATTGGACCAAACCGGCCGAGCACTTGGAGCGAGAGGTCCGCGCATATCAGGGGTGGCCAGGTAGCTCTACTCGCTTGGCCACTCAGATGGTAAGTGTGACAAAAGTCCATACTACCTCTGAACACGGTCCGGCAGGCAAAATCTTTACGCAGAACGGGCAGCTGGGGGTTTACTGCGGGCAAGCGGCCCTGATTATCGACCGTTTAAAACCGGCCGGTAAACGCGAGATGAAAGGCTCGGATTGGCTGCACGGCCATAAACAGCTAATTAACCCCTTGGTATAGATTGCTCGCCTAGGCGTCTGGCCTCTTGGTGGCCCCAAGAATTTTCGGGGCATCGCGTTTTATCTCAACCTTCAGTTTGGCTAGCTCATCTTTGACCACTCGGCCATAATCGGGGTAGTTGGTTTCTAACCAATTTTGGGCACCGGCTTCGTCGTTTGAATCAATAAATTGTTCAAATTCTGTTAGCTGTTCTTCTCTTAAAACGCTGGCGATTTTGGTGCCAACGCGTAGTTCTAGGGTCTCGTATATGTGCTCCAGCAATTTGCCTTTTTCGGGCTCGGGCAGCTTGCCCAAACCGAGGTCCGCCAGCAATTGCTTATCGATCATAATGGCCATAACGCAAACGACCTCCGACTTAGCTTAACTAAATGTTCAGCTAAAATAAACTCTATAGTACCAAATATATGGGTATTAGCCATTGATCACCCCTGTTTGAAAATGATTGCTGAACATTGTCGGAGACTCACTACCTGATTATCCTAACAGATACCGGCCAACTTTACAGATCCTTGAGCAAATGATCAATTTTGTCGGCGTAACTGCCACCTCTGTCAACTCTCAGATCCAATCTGGGGGTGAATTTTGACTGAACGTAGCTGGCTACCTCTTTTTGCAGCGCCGCCCGATGCTCGGCCAACAATTGAGTAAGTTGAACGTCATCGGTATCCTGCACCAGGGGACTCACCCAGACGGTGGTGTACTTTAGATCTGGCGATACCGTCACCTCGGTCAGTGTTAGATAGACACCAGGGGTCAACTGCTGCAGCTTGGTACCAACTACTCGACGTACAATAGTGGCCATCCGTTGGGGACGCTGTTTCATCTGTTATTTCCGCTTAGAGCTTTTTGGCACGGGTCTCACGGCTGAGAAATTCTAGCTCATCACCGACTTTGACGTTGGATTTGTCACGCGTTTCAATATTTAGGCCGCACATTTCACCGGCAACCACCTCCTTGGCGTCGGTCTGGCCCTTTTGGACATTGCTGAGGGTACCAATTTCCCGGGTTTCCTTACCACTGATCCATTTGACCGCCAAATCTTTGCCAATCTTACCAGTTTTGACTACTCCACCGCAGATTAGGTTATTACGAGTAATTCGAAAGACGCCTTTAACCTCTAGTCTACCAGCGATTTTCTCAATTGTTTCTGGTTCTAGCCGACTCTCTAACTCAGTTTTGAGCTCATCAATCAACTCATAAATTATCTTGTAGATCCGTACCGGTACTTTAGCTTTAGCCGCCAGCTGCTTAATTTGGGCGGGTAAATTAACATTAAAACCAACAATCAGGGCGTCTCCTGAGGTAGCTAGGTGGACCTCTCGCTCGGTAATCGGCCCCACTCCTTGACTGATAATCTTGATCTCGGCTTCTTGATTGCCAATGGCTGCCAAACTCTTAATGATAGTGTCCAGCGAACCCTGGACATCGGCCTTGATTACCAGGGGTAGCTGCTTTACTTTGGAGGCGGCGATCGCCTCATCCAGGGGTGCAGAACCAATGGTCTTGGCCGCGCTTTGGGGCCGCTGCAAACGGGCTTCGGCCTGGGCCTCGGTTTTGGCCAGCTTCTCGCTATCTACCGCCTTAAATGCCCGCCCCGGTTCGGGCAGCCCCTTCCAGCCAGCCACAGCTACCGGTGTTGAGGGTCCGGCCTGGGTTAATACTTGTCCATCAGTGGAATCTAGACGGCGCACCCGGCCGTAAGTGGCTCCCGATACTAGATAATCACCCGGCTCGAGTTGACCTTGCTCCACCAGCAAAGTAGCTACCGATCCCTTGCCGCGATCCATGTGAGCCTCAATCACCATACCAGCTGCCGGACCGGTGGGGCTGGCCCTAAGTTCTTCAATATCAGCCACTAGCAGCACCAGATCTAGTAGCTTATCTAGATTCTGCTTGGTTTTGGCCGAGACTTCGATCATTACCGTTTCGCCGCTCCATTCTTCGGGTGTCAGGCCAAGTTCTGATAATTGCTGCTTCAGGCGGTTGAGATCGGCGCCCGGCTTATCAATTTTGGTAATAGCCACCACCAGCTTCACCCCCGCCTTCTGGGCAAACTTGATGGCTTCGGTGGTTTGGGGTTTTACTCCATCATCGGCGGCCACCACAATCAAAGCTACGTCCGTCAAGTGGGCTCCGTGTTCGCGCAGCAAGCTGAAGGCCTCATGACCCGGCGTATCCAGAAAGGTCAATTTACGTCCTTTATATTCGATCTGATAGGCGGTTAAATGCTGGGTGATACCGCCAGCTTCGCCTGCGGCCACGGCAGTCTTGCGGATAGCATCCAGCAGTGTAGTTTTGCCGTGATCAACATGACCCATCATCGCCACTACTGGTGGTCGGGGCTTACCTTTGCCGGTCGGTGCGGGCGATCGCTCGTATGGTTTGTCTGCCTCCGGCATGAGTTTAACGCCCAGGGCATCGGCCACGGCCTTAGCAGTGGTAAAATCCACGCGTTCGTTGATGGTGGCCATCACACCTTGTTTCATCAACTGACCAATTAAATCGGTAACCTTGACCTCTAACTTATCGGCCAGATCCTTGACAGTAATTGATTCGGCAATCGTCACCGTGTCGCTCATATACTGCCTGCCTACTTTGCCAACTCAGTTGGTTCGGGTTTCTTAGTAGCCGATCGGGAAACCTTGGCAACGGATTTGGTAGCTGGCTTCGGTGCGGCCTTCGGCAGCGGCCCCTGGCCGGCTTTGGCAGTTAAAGAAATGCGTCGAGCTTGATCATCAACTTCCAAGATTTTGAATTCAGCCACTTGGCTGACTTTGAGCTGTTCGCCAATCTCGGTACCCTCATCCTGACCCAGTTCCGAGACATGTACCAAAGCTTCTATGGCCGGAGTTAATTGCACAAAAGCTCCAAATGGCGTAATCCGAGTTATCGTACCCTTTACCGTGTCACCAGGCTTAAATTTCTTGATTTCTCTTAGCCAAGGATCCTCGCTCAACTGCTTAATCGACAGCGATAGTTTTTCGTTATCAATGGCAATTACTTTGGCTTTGACCTTGTCGCCTACCTTGAAACGTTCGGCCGGGTTGGTTACTCTTTCCCAGGCAATTTCGCTGATATGTACCAGCCCCTCGATACCCTCAACTGTCACAAAAATGCCAAAATCTACACAGCCCGTAACCGCTCCCTCGATGACATCGCCCACCTTAACAAGAGATAATTTCTGCTTGGTGTCCTCGCGAACCGCCTCTTTCTCGCTTAATATCAGTTTGGATTGTTCGCGGTCAAGATCCAGTATCCTTACCCTCATTGGCTGTTTGACTAGGCTGTGCAAACGATGCAGGATTTCATCTTTATCAGCGCCGGATACTCGGGGATAGTGCTCGGCAGTCAATTGGCTCACCGGCAAGAAACCACGAATACCCTCAACTTCTACTAACAGCCCGCCGCGGTTAGCATCGTAGGCATAAACATCAATGATTTCACCGTTATCAAATATCTGGCTAAGCCGATCCCAGCCCTGCTCTTTGGCCACTTTCTTCAAGCTTAGTACCGGAAAACCCAGTTCTGATTCGGCTTCTAGCACGCTGGCGCTGACGGTATCACCCACTTTCAAATTGAGACCAGGGCTAATTTCGCGGCGGGCCACTAATCCTGCACCAAAGGTGCCCAAGTCCAACCACACCTCATTCTTGGCAGCACTAATCACCTTAGCCTCCACCACCTCGCCCGGTTCTAGGGGCTGGGGGGGCATTTCGATCAGCAGATCATCCATCGATAGTGCGGCCTTGGTAGCCAATGCTTTTTCCTCCTTGGATCCGACGCCAGCAGACAGACCGGCTCAGCTTATCGACTGAGTATTGGCCGCTCTCGGGGGCACCAGATTTGCTTATATTTTACCCCGTAAGAGACCACCCTGCCAAGAGGCAAAGCTTCGAACCCGTCCAGTGACGGTCTGTCTCTAACGGGACAAGCCCCTAGATTTAACCTGAACATAAAAAAACCGACTAGGGTATTGCGCCGGCATTCGAGTGACCCTTGGACGAAGCCAGTCTAGCCATCTGCTAGCGAGGACTGTCTGAGCGAGGTAGGGCCGAGCAAGTTCCGCAAGCTACAGAGGCTTGGCGCCATCTGAGCCCAAGGCGAGAGCGAGCTTATGCCGGTGGTTTTGCGCAACTTTTGCCATCAAAAGTTGTAAAGAGAATTTGCTGTCAAAAGTGGCTAAAAAAAAGCTAGATGTTGAGCTGAGCAGTAGCCAGAGTTTGGCGGGAACGACGGAACCTGTAAGCCAACAGGCTCAAGCCCAATGTAATCGGTAGAATCCAATCTTCGGCACCAGTGCTAGGGATTTGACTGGGGCCGCCGGCTGGAATCGTGCTGGGAGCCGAAGGCGCTGGCGGCGTGGTGTTCTGGCCTGCCTGTCCGGTAGGCAGGTTGGGCGTCGACTGGACTGAAGTACCGGGAGCTTGGGTCTCAGCTGGGGTTTGGTTCTCCACCTGGACCTCACCAGCCGGGGCAGCTGCTTGGTTTTCGGCCTGGCCTGCCTGTCCGGCAGGCAGGTTGGTTGTTTGGTTGTCTTGGCGCTGGCGGTCACCGTAAAAAAAGGTGCCCAATACTAAGCCGGCCACTACTAACACGGCGGCCAAAATTAAAAGACCGCGTCCAAAGTAACGGCTATAGCTCTTAAGATCCGGATTGATATTAAAACGTGCCACCAGTGTGACTCCCCTCTTTATTAAGGACTTACTATAACACTCTGGTATTAAAATAGCAAGGGTCAGAGTACCTGGGGTGATACCGCTTATGCCAACGCATTAATAGACCTATTGGGCAGACTAGACCCTAAACCCTAAACGCTATACCCTATCATCATGTACGTCGGGATAGATGTTGGTGGCAGCAAAACTCTAATCGCCCTGTTCGATAAAAAGGGCAACTTGCTCAAACAGAATCGCCTGCAAACTCCCGACAGTATCGATAAATTCTCCCGGCAGCTGCAAACCGGCTACCGAGCACTAGTTGGGGACACCAAAATCAAGGCCATCGGCTTGGGCGTACCCGGAGCGATCGATTACGACCGTAGTGAGCTGCTGGCGGCTTCCAACCTCAACTGGCTGCAGCCGGCTCTGCCTCGAGAAATGGCTGGCTGGCTGGGAGCACCAGTGCGGGTGGCCAACGACGCTTTATTGGGGGGTTGGGCAGAGGCCAGTCTGGGTGCGGGCAAAGATTTCGCTTCGGTACTCTACGTCACCTTGAGCACTGGTGTCGGTACTAGTTTTATCATTGACGGCCATCCCCAAGCGGCTTGGCTGAAGAGTGAGGGCGGTCAAATGATCATCCAGGGAGAACATCAAACATTTCGTCGGTTGGAGAATCTGGTGGCTGGTCCGGCGATCAAAGAGCGCTTTGGCAAATTCGGCTATGAAATTAGCGACCCGGCAATTTGGGACCAAATCGCCCGGGATTTGGCGGTTGGTCTGTTCAACATGTTCACCCTACTGCACCCGGAGGTCATAATCTTGAGCGGCGGCATGAGCTTACACTTTGACGCTTTTGCCCGCCCCCTTAAAAAGTATCTAGATCAGCTGAACCCTGGCCTCTACTCCACCCCCAAAGTCTTGGTAGCTGCCAACCCCGAAACATCCGTGGCCTACGGCTGTTATTTGCTGGCCAAAAACGGGCTAGAACGCTAGACTAAATTCAATGACGCTGGCCCAAATCAAAACCCAGTTCCCCCAGTTTCAGTTCAGCCCAGGAGACAGTTTTGTCTGGTCGCCGCGCACCCGAACAGTTTTTTATCAGCCCAAACAATTATCTACCAAATATGGTCGTATGGCGCTGTTGCACGAGGTCGGTCACGGATTAGCCGGGCACCACACCTATCAGCTGGATATTGACCTAATAAATATGGAAGTCGAAGCCTGGAGCGAGGCTCGTCAACTGGCGGCTGGCTTGGGGCTAGCGATTGATGAAGACCATATCGACCAGTGTCTAGAAACTTACCGGCTATGGATTTATAAGCGGTCGCGTTGCCCCAGCTGCGAATCCACCAGCCTGCAATCCGATCCAAAAACTTATGAGTGCTTTAGCTGCGGTGCCAGCTGGCGCGTAGCCCCTACTCGCTCGCTCCACCCCCGCCGAATGTCACTTATTCCCAACTGACAAGCTCAATTATTTAGATAATAAAAAAAGAGAGGCCCGAAGGCCTCTCTTTTTACTCAAGCTCGCTGTTTAGGCGGTCTTGGACTTACCGCGACGGCTAATACGGCCGCCTTTGCGGCCGGCTCGACTAGCTAGTTCGCGGTTGGCCGCAAACCCACCATTACGGCTCTTCTTGCCGCCCATACGCCCAATTCGGGCATAAAAGTCACTGCCCCAACGAAGTTTGTTGGTTCGTGCGGCACTTTCCCCACCCTTGACTGTTCCAGCCATGGGGAACTTCCTTTCTCCACCCCTATTCTTCATACCTTTAGTTTTAGCATAACGGTTTCCACTTGTCAAACACTTTTTTTATTGCCTAGTATGCTCGACCCCTAAATCACCGCTTTTTTTACCCTATGTTCACCTGGTTCTTCATCAATATTGATATAATATGCGCCACAGCGATTATTATCTTGGAAGTATATGTATTATAATTGACTATCATGGCGCGATCGACTTCCAAAGGTATAGAAGCCCTCAAACTCTTGGCTGGTGGCCTGTTAGCTACGGCGGCCGGATCTTCCAGGGGTCTATCGGTAGTCATTAAAGAGATTGCCAAGCAGACCAAATTAACCGAGCAACAGGCTCGTTCCTGGCTAAACCACGCTCTAAAAAATCAATGGGTAATTTATAAAGAAACCAGCGAGGGTTTTAAGCTAGCCTTGAGCGATAAGGGCCGGGTTAAATGGCAAACCATTCAGCTAGACCAACCCTTACCCAAAACCCGCTGGGACGGTCGTTGGCGGCTGGTAATGTTCGATATCCCTTCCAAACAAAAGAAGGCTCGCGATGCCCTGCGGCGCAAATTGCAACAGTTGGGGCTGCTCCAGCTGCAAGAGAGCGTGTGGATTACCCCCTACCCTTGCCGCGACCATATCCGGCTAGTTAGCGATCTTTATGGGGTTGATGAGTATATCTATATGGTTGAAGCCGGGCGCTTTGAGGGTGACCATTCATTCGTCAGCAAATTTGATCTGCTCTAGTCGAGATTTGTAGATAACGCGCGCTCGAGCGCCAGTTTTATACAGAAGCACTCACAATCCGCTTCCTAAATAGATTGCATCTATAGGGTGTAGTGGAGAGATGGTTATCGTGTGGGTTATTGGCTTGGTTGCTGGGTCTGCTGCTGGTTCTGTTGGGTAGTTTCGTTGTTGCCCAGGTTAACTGGGGCAATCTCGAGGACTTTGTTGGTCGATGGCCGGTAAAGCACCGCCCGTTTGGCCTGGGTAAAGATCAGTACTTTATCCCCGTTCTCCGCCTTGGCAAAGAAGGCCTGGCTTTTTAGCTTGGCGGCATCGTTAACCGTGGCTATGGTTGGGGTCTCGTTGGCTGGTATGTCTACCAACATGCCCACTTTGGCTGTCAGTTGTCGGGTTTCCTCTTGGGCTGCTTCTTGGGGGTTACTCAGCCGTTTAATCTCTTGCTGGGCTTCGGTGTAGCGCACCCAGAGGTAGCCGCCGGCTGCCAGGGCCGACAGGACTATTAGAATAGTTAGGATTCGTAGGGGCGAGAGGCCAAAGCGGCCTTTTTTGACTGGTTTAGCGGTTTTGGCTGGTTTAGTTTGATTTAGATTATCTACTACGCTGTCCATAAAACTCCTTATTTATATATTCTGCCCATTTCAGGGCAAATTAACTACTTTCGAGTGTAATGGCTATGTTTAATAGATGCAAGCCGGTCATCCAAGACTGTTACAATGCAAATATATGCAAGTGGAGATAATCAAGATAACAATCCCCATATCCCACCTTGGAGACATCGCTGCCAAGCAATTTGGTGATTTGGTAAAAGCAGTGGTAGATATTGAAGGGAAAATAATGGCGATTGGCGGTGAGCTACACGCTGACGAGGAAGCTGTTCTACTGGAAAAGGGCTCCTCACAAGCCAATCTTTGGGGAGTTAACCTCTATCCTGACAAGTTCGGCTCGGACGAGTTTATCGAATTCGATTCTCTAATCAATATCAGGCCGTCTCAAGGCAATCGGTCTCGAGGGGTTGACGATGCCAAGCTCCGCAGCGTTATCGCCGCTGTTGTTAACCATCTAGTTGAATAGCGCGGATGAATGTGCAACACCGCGCCTTAGCCGCGGGCAGATGGCAGCAAATGAGTTTGGCGGCGCAACTCGGTAATATCGGCGCCGAAGTTGGGCGGGCTTTGGCGGCAGAGCGTAACGGTCAATCATTACAAAAACAGCGGGCATTGGAGCGGGTATTGGAATTGTTTGACCTGACGGCGGCCGACCCCCGCTGGCGGGGCCGCCTGAAGGAACTGTTGCGGGCCCGAGAAGTTGTTTGCGATTATTTTTTTGGTAGTAATTACTATCGCTCTCAGCCAGATCGGATAGAGGCTTATTTTATGCAATTCGCCCTGGCTACTCGTCTTGACCGCTAAACGTTACCTGTTTGCAAGGCGGCGCCTTGCAAACTCTTGCAAACTTAAGGACCGGACCTCGCACGGAGAGAAGTTGTCTTTATTGGGCGGGGGTAGGGGCGGTGGCTGGTTGGTGGAGCAAGGTTTTATCGATTGCCAGAGCGGTCCAGGCAAATTCTACTGGTTCGCCGGTGGCCGCCTGTAAAATAATTGTAAAGCCATCGGCCGTCAGATCTTTGTAAGCGTACTGTATAAACTGGCCGTTCTTGATCGAGAGTGTAACTACTGGCATTTGGGCATATGGCTGGCCAAACTTAACCTTGACCTCAGTTTGCCCAGCTGGAATCAGTGCAAAGCCACCGGTATCGTTATTGAAGGTGGGTGTACCCTCAAAAGCCACGTCATTCTTAAAGATGACCTTATTAACGAAGCTGGCCAGTTTGTGGAAGATAGTATCACCTTTGAATTCGGCCGGGCCTTGGACAACCAATCCCCCATTGGCAAATAGCGAACCGGTGACGTTCAGATCCAGGGTTACCGTGGCAGAGTTGATTGCTAAATCACCCATCTCAACCGAACCAGAGGACTCGCCAGTTGCTGAAGGGCCCGGCCCTTCAGACTGTTCGCCGCTACTATTTGAAGCTTGGCTGCTAGATAGCGAGGAAATTTTATCTGTTAGAATCTCTAGACCTTCAATTTGGTTGGCGCGGATTTTATCCACTGTTAACGTGCCATCGATCACCACGTCATTATTAAAAGTGACGTTTTCGCCATTAACCGCCGAAATGGAATTGACTGCCAGCTCATCAGCCGTAACCTTAGGCGATATTATCTCCAATCCGGCCACTACTCGGTCAGTAAACACTTCAGACATATCTACGACTTGCCCCAGCTGTTCTTTGCGCCCCATTAAGTACTTGAGTGCAACCTTACCGTCAGTTTGTTCGTTTGAGGTTTGCAATATTTCGCTGAGGTTAGCGCCGGTGTAATAGCCGGTTTTAACGAAGGTCATGACTCTGCCTGTGCCGGTGTTATCGTAACCTTCCATAGCCATACCGATCATAGTGCCGGCAGTGGTAGCCTTCATAGCAACCCCTGGCGTTGAGGATGAAGTAAGGACATCACCGGGTTTGATAGCGCCGTTTTCGGTGTTAACTTTTACCGGAACACGACCAGAAAGAGCAATCGGCGCGCTAGTAAGCCCAGCGCGGTCACCGCCCCCTATCAAGACTGCGGGCTGGGTAGAAACAATACCTAGAATGTTTTTGTCATAAGCGCCAGTAGTCTTTTTGACGCCTGATATCAAGCTGGAATCTAGAGCAACTACGTCCCCAGCCGCCATATCAGAGGCGTTAGTGTTATAAATTTCTGCAAGGTCAGCACCGCGGTTTACTTCCATAACGATAATATTGGCGGCTATCTTGTTGCCGCCAGAAACCGTGCCCTGAGCGCAGGCGTGCCAGGTGGTCGATGAAGTAGTGGCAGGCTCATCGACACCAGCTGCTGAGAGGTTGATGAATTCGGTGGCAGCAGTAGCAAAACCCGTAGCTGTTATTCCCGCTTGAGTGCCTGTCGTGCAAGCGGTTCTACGTATTTTTAGACTGACATTATTGTCTGAGGCCGAAGTAGAGTCAAAAGTCATAATAGCCCAGATTTGGATTTCGTTGTTGGAATCGGAGGGTGCATAACTAACCGAGGCCACCGAGACCTCTGTAGTGCCAATAGCTTGTGAAGATGTATCGCTGGTGTTCATGATTGTCGGGGCACCACCAATAGTATCAAGATCGGTAACGGTACCGTTTACACATTTTTTGAGATCGGTTTCTGAAGTATCGGCATAGACTTTGTACTCGCCTGCGGCACAGCCAGGGTTGGTATCCGATTCTGTAAACTCAATCCCCAAATTAGATGTCAGTAACGAACCGGCACTTAAAATCATGCTGGAATCGCTATCGCCAGTGAAGGTAAAATCAGAGGTACCGGTGGGGGCAAAGGTAATACCGCCGGTATCACTAAAGGTTGCAAAGGCCGTACCATTATCCTGAATAAAAAAGTCCCCAGTACTCGCAAGGTTTGTAAAGATACTCCCTGCTCCCGCAGCAGTTGTGTTTATACCCCCAAGTCCATTGTTAGTGATGCTGTAATTTGGATCATCCGTGCCGTCAAGTACATAATCATAGCCGCCCGTATCATCGATGGTTAAGAAGGTGCTGCCGTTATCTTGCATAACGAAATCGCCAGTATCAGCCAGGTTGGTAATAACATTGCCCGCTCCATTATTAGCAATGGTATAACCAGGATCGTCGGCAGCATCAAGCACAAAAGTAACGGCGCCGGTATCAGAGATGGTTAATATGCTCGCGGCGTTATCTTCAATCGCAAAATCGCCGGTACCCGCTAAGTTAAATCTTACGGCGCCAGCGCCGTTGTTCGTAATCACGTAAGCAGGGTTGTCGGTGCTATCCAGATTGTATTCGTATGCGCCGTTTTCGTAGAGAGTCAGGAAGTCTACGCCGTTATCTTGGACTTTTAAGCGCCCAGTAGATGAAAGGTTAAGCGTACCGTTGCTTGCAGAAGCAACATTCCATGTAAATGAGCCGTCTCCAACCAAGTCGAAATTGGTAAAATCGATGGCGGCTGTAGTACCTAGAATCGTGTTATCCCCAGTGTTAATGGCATTCACGATGTCGGCGTTGCTCACGTCAAGAGCATCGGTTATAGCCCCCCCTGCGGATGTGATAAGGAATACGTCCTCAAATGTACCACCGACATTATTAATCTTTATACCAATATCTGTCCCGGCATCAGCATCAAAGGACATGTCTATGCCAGTGGCACTGATGGTAGCGGGACCGGAATTGGTAATATTTATATCAATCACATTATAGGAAGCAGGGCTTAGGCCCTCTAAGCTAGTACTTATCGCCAGGGCAGGACCGTTGAGCGTCCCTATGGAGGTGTAACTAAGACTAGTTAGACCACCGTCAGAAAAGCTTGCAAATGTTGTACCGTTATCCTGAATCAGGAAGTCGCCAGTTCCAGCTAGGTTGGTAATAACGTTACCCGAGCCACTGTTGGTGATGGTGTAGGCTGGGTTGTCGGTGGCATCGAGGGTGTAGGTGTAGGCACCGGTGTCAGAAATGGTTAAGAAAGCAGTACCGGCATCTTCAAGGATGAAATCACCGGTGGTAGTCAGGTCAAAGGTTAAACCGCTGGCGCTATCTACATCCAGCTGTTTATCGCTATCGGCATCGTAGACTTCATCGAAAGAAAGCCCCCCATCCAGTGCTTGCAGTTCCGCCAGAGAGATCAAGGTTCCGTTAACATCGAGGGCTTCATCCCAGCCTGAGCCAATCCTGAGGGCCCGCTCAAGGATGGTTCCATCAGCACCGGTAAGGTCGCCAATATTTAGACCGTAGAGTATGTCGGCTGCAACGCCGACGCCGGAAGTCACGTCGATATTGATTGCGCTGACGGTATCCACATCAAGATCGTCAACGAGAGTCAGGTTAATATCAAGTAACTGTCCGGTGTCGACAATTTGGCCATTAGTTATGAAATGAGAATCACCATCAAGAGTAAAAGTGATGTCGCTGGTGGTGTGGGGAGCCAGCGTAATACCGCCAGTGTCATCAAAGGTGGCAAAAGCCGTACCAGCATTCTGGATTACAAAATCTCCGGTTGAAGATAAGTTGGTGATCATGTTGCCAGAACCGGAGATGGTGTTGGTCAAAGTGCCGGCCCCCGCAATGGTGTTGGTGAGGGATTGGCCCGAGGTTGGAGCAAAAGTGATGGCACCGGTATCTAAGAACGAAGCGAAGGCGGTGCCAGCGTCCTGGAGCAGGAAGTCGCCAGTTCCAGCTAGGTTGGTAATAACGTTACCCGAGCCACTGTTGGTGATGGTGTAGGCTGGGTTGTCGGTGGCATCGAGGGTGTAGGTGTAGGCACCGGTGTCAGAAATGGTTAAGAAAGCAGTACCGGCATCTTCAAGGATGAAATCACCGGTGGTAGTCAGGTCAAAGGTTAAACCGCTGGCGCTATCTACATCCAGCTGTTTATCGCTGTCGGCATCATAAACTGCATCGAGATCTGGGGTGGTTCCACCAGTATCGTCGGCACAATCCCAATCGAAGTTGGTGTTATCCCACTTCAGAACTTGTCCGGCGCCGCAGCCTCGGATTAGAGAGAGTTCCCCACCCACAAATTCCAGGCCGGAAACCGATGAAGTAGTTGAGCCATCGGCGGCTGTGGTGTCCAGACGCACAGCTACGCTATCGGCAGCAACACTAATGCCGTCGCCTGCACCCACAGCTAACGTAGGAGTACTACCCTCACCCGTGGCATCTCCGGTTAGACCATTGCCGGCAGTAATCGTCGCCACATAATCATTGTTGGTCTCGGATCCTAGGCTAATTCCCCCGTCCAATGCTTGCAGTTCAGCCAGGGAGATCAGGGTTCCGTTGACGTCGATGGCCTCATCCCACCCAGAACCAATTCTGAGGGCTCGTTCTAGCACCGTGGCATCGGCAGAAGTTAGGTTACCAACGTTGAGGCCGTAGAGGACGTCGGCATCGCCGGTGGCAGCACTGGTAACATCGATGTTTAGAGCCGAAACGGTATCGACATCAGCATCAGCACCTAGAGTTAGATTAATGTCCCCCAACTGTCCGGTGTTGGTGACTGTGGCATTGGCGATCAAGTTGGAATCGTCATCGAGAGTTAGAGTAACGTCGCTGGTGGTCTGGGGGGCTAGGGTAATACCACCAGTATCATCAAAGGTGGCAAAAGCCGTTGTAACATCTCTGATGGAGAAGTCTCCGGTTGAATCAAGATCAATCGTAAAGGCATTGGCGCCCAGATTGATGTCCGTCGCGACATCCAGGGTCATTCCGTCGGCAAATTTGCTGAAATCCAAGGTGTCATTAGCAATGTCGGAACCAGTTACGGTGAGGTCAGTTATCTCTCCAGTGGAGATACAAGAAGCCGAGCTGCAGGTAATGTTGGCGGCGGTGACCACTCCAGTACCATCCACTTTGAAAACCGAGCTGGGAGTGTCTATGAAGTCGGTGAATCCTGAGCCGGCTGAGGCAAACAGTATACCGTCGGCAATGGCTGCTCCCGTAATGTCTGAGTTATCAATGACCAAGCCGGCATCAAAACCGTTGGCATTGGCGCTATCCGCCTGATCTATATATAGACCGTAGGCAGTGTTAGCAGAGGCGTTGGGGGTCCCGGTGATGTTAACTACATTAATGGTGCCGGCTAGGTCGTGGGTTACCGCCAAGTCCTCGGCTCCAGCCAGCGTCCAAGTGTGATCAGCAGTCCAGGTGGGGTTAAAGTTTTGATCTATGACTACATTGTCTCCCGAAGTTGTCACCCCTGAAGCAGTATTGACCAGCAGAGCGTCTCCTGACGATCCCAAGCCAGTGCCAGCTAGGACGGTTTCGTCGATGTTAAAGGTGACCGTTTCGGGGTCATCGGCACCCGTAATTGTTAGATTAGAGCCACTAGCTAGTAGCTGTAGAGTATCGGTAGACGAATCGGCTACTGGGTCGGTACCGGCTGGGGTGTCGATGGTGGAGAAGGAGTTACCCCCGCCATCTGCCGCGCAGGCCCAGACGTCAGTGGTATTGTTCCATTTGAGAATCTCGGTATCACCGCAACCCTTAAGCAGGGTTAAGCCGCCGGCTAAGATCTCCAGGCCGGAGTTAGAACTTGTGGCACCGGCTGTACCAGAGGTTGTTAGGGTTAGGGTAATGTCATCGGGGTTGGCCACAATACCGCCGTTGCCGGAGACCACCGCTAACGTCGGCGTGCTCCCCTCGCCAGTGGCATCACCGGTTAGACCATTGCCGGCCGTAATTGTTGCTACGTAGTCGTTGTTAGTCTCTGAGCCTAAGCTAATTCCCCCATCTAGAGCCTGCAGTTCGGCCAGCGAGATTAGCGTGCCGTTTACGTCAATAGCCTCATCCCAGCCCGAGCCAATTCTTAGGGCCCGTTCTAGCACCGTGGCATCGGCACCGGTTAAGTTGCCAATGTTAAGACCGTAGAGTACGTCGGCATCGCCAGTGGCAGCACTGGTGACATCGATGTTGAGAGCACTGACGGTGTCCACATCGGCGTCAGCACCGAGAGTAAGGTTGGTATCGTAGAGAAAACCGGTATTTGTAACCGTGCCGGTGGCGATTACGGTCGAATCATCATCCAGGGTGAGTGCGAAGTCGTTGGTACTTTGGGGGGTAAAAGTGATACCGCCAATATCGCTAAAGGTGGCGAAGGTTGTACCAGCATCCTGGATTACAAAGTCACCGGTAGATGAAAGATTAACTATCATGTTGCCGGAACCGGAGATGGTGTTGGTGAGCGTACCAGCCCCGGCAATGGTGTTGGTGAGGGATTGACCCGAAGTCGGAGCAAAGGTGATGGCCCCGGTATCTAGGAATGAAGCGAAAGCGGTGCCAGCGTCCTGGAGCAGGAAGTCGCCGGTACCGGTTAAATTGGTAATAACGTTGCCGGAACCGCTGTTGGTAATGGTGTAGGCGGGGTTGTCGGTGGCATCGAGGGTGTAATCGTACGCTCCCGTATCGCTGATGGTTAGGAAGGCTGTTCCCGCATCCTCGATGATGAAATCGCCGGTGGTGGTGAGATCAAAGGTCAGACCAGCAGCGTTGTCGACATCCAGTTGCTTGTCACTGTCGTTGTCGTAGGCATTGTCTAGAGTTGTACTGGCACTACCAGCAGCGGTACAGGCCCAAACATCAGAAGTTTCATTCCAAGCCAGCACCTGGGTATCGGCACACCCCTGCAAGAGAGTTAGGCCACCAGCTAAAATCTCTAGACCAGATCCAGAGGAGGTAGTAGTAGAAGCCCCATCCAAAACAGCTTGCAGAGTCAGGGTAATGTCATCGGCGTTGGCCACAATACCGCCGTTGCCAGAGACTACGGCTATGGTGGGGGTAGAACCCTCTCCGGTGGCGTTACCGGTTAGACCGTTGCCGGCGGTGATGCTGGCCACATAATCATTGTTGGTCTCAGATCCAAGGCTGATCCCTCCGTCGAGCGTTTGGAGCTCGGCCAGGGAGATCAGGGTGCCGTTGATATCTAGGGCTTGGTCCCAACCGCTGCCAATGCGCAGGGCATATTCATTAGCGGTACCTGCTGTAATATTTGCAATATTTACCCCATAAAGTGTATCGGCATCCCCGGACGAAGAAGTTACATTGATGTCCAAGCCTGATGTAGTATCGGTGGCGTCGGCATCATCGGCCTGAGTCAGGTTGATTTCTAAGGCATCTGCCGTGGCCGAGCTTTGAACTAGATCAAGTTTGGCCCCGGGATTAGTCTCGCCGATGCCCACGTTGCCAGTAGAGTCGATGCGTAAGCGTTCATTAGCCAAAGCAGAGCCTCCGGTCGCGAATCGAATAGAGGCATTTGTATTTAGGGCGCCTATAATTAACCCGCCCGTATTACTAGATGAACCAGTTAGAAGATAGGCGGTATCAGGAATAGTAGTTAAGGTGCCCCCATCTGTAAAAGTAGTACCTGTCTGCGTTAAGCTCACTTGGGCGTTGGTTTCCGCCCTTACCGTGAATGATGATGTACTCGCCGTGTCATCGGTCTCAATACGAGCAGTAGCAGGCCCGGAAGTACGAAGGATGTGCAAATTAAGGAGTGGGTTTGTGGTGCCAATTCCGACGTTACCGTCATTGCGGACATAGAGTTTTGAGCTATCGGCAGAGTCAGTTACATTCAGGGCCGCAGCTGTATTATCTGTAGTGCTGCCCTTAACAACTAACCTAGCAGTAGTTGGCGAAGTATTGCCGATACCGACGTTGCCGCCGTTAAGAATTGTCAGAATTTCTCCCGCAGCCAGATTGTTCATAAAATGATAGTCATTGGCCTGGAAGCGGAGTGCAGTATTGGCAGTACCATCGTCGTTGAGTGCGCTCAGTCGAACTTGTGAGGCAGACGATGATACAGTGAGGTTTTGGTCAGTTCCTACTTTCACGTGCAATGGGTTTGTAGGAGCAGTAGTGCCAATGCCGACGTTGCCGGCAAAGTAGTTCTTGGCATTAGCCCCAGCAGAGTAGAAGTTGAAGCTGTTGGTAGATCCGACAGCCGAGTGATCCTGGATGTAAAGCCCGTAGTTATTGGTAAAGGTCCCATTGTTAGTGGGGGTCTGAAGCAGAATGCCATATCCCGTAGTAATAGTGCCGGTGGAGGAGTTGAAATTCTTGACTTGTATCCCCGCGGCAGTCGTAATAGTGCCGGTGGAGTTGGCGATACTGAAACTACCTCCTTGTGCGTTGGTCAATATACCGCTAGACAAATTTTGAACGGTGCCTTGGGTACCAATAGATAGAGAGATCGTGCCCGTAGAGGTGTTGTATACTCCGCCAGCCGCCGCAATAGCACCTGTTAGGGTGCCGGAACCATGATGTATGGCCTGCGCAAGATTAGCGTAAATAAAACCGAAATTCTGAGCGTTTCCCGAGGCCGTACGACCCAAGGAAGCAGAGCTAACAAGTATATTGGAGGAGGGTGCACTCGGGTTAGCGGTAATATCGATATCGCTTCCAAGAGTGAAAAGAGTGGACGGGTCTAAAGTTTCCCTAATATTAAGTACCGCCTTAGCTGGAAAAGTGGACCCTATGTAATTAACATAATCCTGATCAACGGTGGCGTTAGCCCCCATTGCCAAATGTCCACTAAAATCTGCGTTACCGGCAACGGATAGCTTATTGGTTGGACTGGTGTTACCTATGCCGACGTTGCCACCGAACTCTTGCAGGACAATCGGCGTTTTTGTACCGCCTACGCCCTGCTGAAAGCTTTCAATTCCTAGATAGTTATTCGTGCCATTGTTATCACGATAGATTTGGCCGAAGGTGCCATCTGCACCGGAGAGCTTAATTATTGATTCGAATGTAGTAGAAGCGTTGTTTTCAATGCCCTTAACTTCGAGTTTGGCTCCGGGGGCTGCGGTGCCGATGCCGACGCGTTCGTTGTCGGTATCAACATTAAAGACCGGCGTGCCGCCGTCCGCATCGACAATTTGGAAGCCGGTTACCGAATCGGTAGTGGTCTTGATGGTGGTTTGGCCGCCGTTATTAACCAGCAGCACATCAGTTCCGCCGCGCTGCAGCTGCAGGATGTTGGCGGTGCCGCCAGTTTTGTTGATAGCTATCGAGGACTGAGTTGTTGATGCATCAGTCTGCATACCCTGAGCCAGCTGCACAAAGTTTTGGGCGGTTAGACCACCGAGTTTGCCGGCGTTGAGGGCATAGGTGCTGGCACCCAACCGCTTGAAGGGGTTCATTTCACCGTCCCAGGTTGGTGTATCGGCCGTGCCGCCAATATTCCAACTTAACCACAACACCGATTGGTTCCAATCAACGCTGGCGCCAAAGGCCGTGACAGAGCCCATCATCACCGAGAAATAACCGTTTTTGACGGTTACGCGGTTGGTTAGGGTGCGGGTTTCGGTCCACTTTAAGGTTTCGTCTCCCCCACCCAGGGCGCCATCGCCGTCCTGATAGATCTTAAACTCAACGTTGTAGTTACCGTCGGGCACTACGGCGCCGACAGAGTTTAAGAGGCGGGCCTGGAAGTTTAGCTGTTCGTTAATACCGGTAGCGCCGGAAACCGGCTGTGAAAGCAAGATTAAGCGAATGATCCAGAAACTAAAAACAACAAATAACGCCAAGCGTTTTGCTTTGGCGTCTCTCAAACGGGTTGCAAACAGTAGGTTTTTATTTCTGAACAATTTTTGTTTTTGGACCTACCCTATAAATTTAGCACCCTACCCCTAAAAGCGCAAGCTTTTTTACCCCATATTTTTCTTGATAATTTTTTTGACTACCAAAATTGTCCAGCTTGTCTGCCCTACCCCAGTTATTTTGAATCTAAATTGATTTTTAGATGGCCGACAGCGATTTTAGCGGTTGGATTGCAGCTTCAATCGCCAGCGGGCGGGCAACTTGTCTAGCTCATGATGCTCGCCCAGCCAAAAAGCTCCCACCATCAAGCTAGTTACAGCCAATAGTGGCCACACAGCAATCAGTAGCGTCCATAAATCCAGTCCAATCAGCCGCCCGATATGGGGTGGCTGGGTGGGTCCATTGATAATAACCGTGGTTTGGACGAAAGCTTGGGCAAATAGCGTATCGCTAGCACTTATTTTGACTAGGTACTCCCCCGGTCTCTCCCAGCTGTGATCGATGCCAAATTTGCCGGCCTCGGGGCGAGAAACCAGCTCGCTCTTGGTATCTCCCCAATCAAAGCTCAGGGCGTAGGGCGATCGTCCCCCATAAACCTCTGGTCGAACTTGACGTTCAGTATCAGGAAAAGTGCCGCGGTAAACCGGATCGATCACCAATATCAATTGGGGTATCGCTGTACCATCCACAACGGTTACAGGGGTGTCCAAATATACAGTTACGGGTGGAGAATCCGGGCCAGCTTGATCCAAATCATCAAAGACTTTGGCGATCAACACGTTTTGGCCGCGGAATAAATCAATTTCTAGGCTAAAGGTATCGTCGACCCGGCAAGGCGTTGATCCGGCAAAAGTATTGTTCTTGTAAATAGCCACTATCACCCCGGCTGGGCAGATCCCGCTGACGATTATCGGGTTGGACAAGAAACGTTCGCCATTCCGTGGCCGCAGGATGATTGCCCCTCGACTAGGTGGCGGTCCAGGCACCGTCCCGGCCACATTGATATCTCCCGACTTGATGATTTGGGCGGCAAAGACCTGGGTGGTGGTAATAGCCAGAACAGCCAGAGCAATTACCAGTAATAAGGCGGCTGCCCACCAGCTGGTTTCGGCGTGTGACTGCAGCCGACCGCTGTGGTGATGACGGCTGAGATGGAAGCGCCGACGTCCAGTTTTCATTGGCCTAGAAAGTAGCGGTACAGATATAGGTCATGGTGGCGGTATAAGTACCGGCTTCGGTATTACCGGCCACGTTGACGATGTAGGACACAGTGAAGGTCTGGGCATTGGTAGCTCCTGCTCCCCCGTTATCCGAAGCTGCTACTTGGTTGCCGGTGACGAATTTGTACAAGTTGGCGGTGTTGTAATCGGTCGAGGCCTGACCCTTTAGGGTTGTGCCGTTGGGTGAGGGGCTGACTTCTGCTCCAACATCCGGCGTGGAGTTGTCTTTGAGGTTGACGCCAAATTGTTCGGTCCCGGTCGTAGAAGCCGTGGGTGTAGACAGAGCCGTGATGGTGTTACCGCCAGAGGTGAGGGTGGCCCCGTTGATAGTGATAGCGTAACCAGATTGGCCATTGGTGGAAGCCGCCATCACTGAAGTATTAAAGCGGGTGGCAGTGGATGAAAAGGCGCCGAAATCTATCGAACTGCCGGCCACCGTACCGCAATCGGTGCCAGTAATCGAGGTACCAGTACAAAAGACTAGCGATTCATCCATAGAACCGGTCAGGGTGATTTGGGTGGCCGTGCTAGCAGCCACTGTGCCGGTATCAACTGGGGTGGTCCAGGCGGTATCCGAATATAGTGTCATGCGGGCAAAGAAGGTTTGGTTGGTGGTGGTGGGGTTGGTAACGCTGCCAAAGACAATTTGGCGGGCGGCCGGAGCGGTAGTACTGCTGGCACCGGTAGCCGAGGCCCGCAGACTGCCGGCGGTGCCGTTGTTAACGCTCCAAGTACCGGACAGGTTGGTGGAGTTGAGCGTTGAGGAAGTGGTTACCAGCCCGGTGGGGGTAGTACAAGAACCCGAGGCAGTAGTACAAATTTGGGCTTGATACGACTGGAAGGTGGCGGTGGTGGCGGTGGTGAAATCAAAAGTATAAGTGGTAACCGCGCCAGGCGCCGAACTGCCCAGGGTTAGTTTGCGCGATGTCAGCTGGGCCGCCTGAACAGTAAAGGGCAACAGCACCGCCAGTAGCAACGCTAGGCCGATGCCCAGTCGCCTGAGGGGTTTTAGATTAAGCTGAGGTAGGTACATTTTATTTTTGGATGAAAGTTAGCCTAAAAATAGTACATTATAATGCTTATGTCAAATATTAATAGGTGCCGATACATATCAAATCCTGATTTGTGCGGTACTGGCCACCGGCGGTGGTGGTAGCGACATTGACGATGTAAGAGATGGTAAAATCGGTCCGTCCAGAAGACTGGACAGAGCGGGCAATACTTTCGCCAGCCACGTAGCGGTAGTTGTTGGCAGTATTGTAGTTGGGAGCGGCTTCTCCAAAAGAAAAGCTGCTATCGGGGACTTGAACTGGATCCGACCCAAAAGTGGATGGAGAGGTATTGGCTTTTAAATTAATGCCGTATTGCTCGGTACCAACCACTGAGGGGCCAGTGGAGCCCATGCCGGCGATGGTGTAGTTGTTGTTGGTTGGAGGCGCCCCGATTGTCATTATGACGTAGCCATGGCTGGTGTAATTGAGCACGCTGAAGCTGGAGTTACCGGTAGCTGTCGAGGCAGTGGATAGCGACCCCAGACTAACCGAGCTGGTATTAACAATGAAAGAAAGGCTGGGATCGTTGGTAGTGGTATAACCGGCTTGGGTCCGATAGTTGGTGGAGCCAGTTTCCCCCACTACTGTGGCACCAATTGATTCCTGACCGATATAACTGGGCGATGTGCTCTCGGTGGCACCGCCATCGCCCATAAAGCTCTCTTCAACCCGGTAATTGGAGGAAGAATGGCTGCTTTGGCCGGCGACGTAATTGAGAGAGCCCAGTATGGACAAGCCGCTTATCAGGGGTAATGCCTGCAGTAAAATAATAGCTGCCAGGCGTAACCTAGCAGCTACTGGGGGTAGTGACGTAAATCCGCCACCTTTTATTTTAGATAGAGACTGTTTGTTTAGCCGCAAATTTTACCTTTGCGTTTGCGTTTTGAACAATTTTTATATGCATTTTTATGATAGGCTCAATTAGCTTGGCTGGCAAGTTTTTTGTTCAATTTTATTAGCTTATAGTTGACATAGGCGTTGCAGACTGTCCGTATACACAGTTTTTCGCACAACAACTTCATACAGATAAGATCAACTTAACTTTTGTAGACTATTTTACAACTGAAAATAATTATCTCTGTTAAGAACGGTTGACGTTCTTTAGAATACGGCGTTTGTAGCCCCGCAGACTGCTTCGGAAGGTGAACAGTATTAGGATTATACCTGCGGCGATGGCTGCTAAGAGACGATATGGCAATACCCAGAAGCTAAGGCTGCGGGTGAGTGTTTTATTATCGTCTCCATAAGTAACCGAGGCAGTTGCACTGTAGCGGCCGATCATGGTCTTGCCTTCTAGCGACTGTTCGAATTTGCGGATGCTGGCCGGTAAGACATTTCCCCCGCGCTCGACGTTATTAATGGGAAGAGAGGCAATTTCTTGGCCAAAGATATTGGTAATCCGCAGGCTGCCGCTGGGTTTAACGTGGACATTACCGCTATTTTCAAAGCGTTCGGTAAAGGTAATGGGCGGATATTCAAAGAAGCTACCACGTTTGCCGCCTCGGCTGGCAAAGAAATCAGCAAAGGTTAGCTGTTCGGTAACCGGCCCGGAGACATTCAAGAGCACCAGTGTACCTATGCTGGCACTTAAAGACACTCCGGTATCTTCTAGTTCCGGTGGAGTAGCTGTAAATCGAATGACCCCGTAATGACCGCCGGGGGAAGCAGTGGCGGGTACGTTCAATGCAATATCGAGGGTCTTGGCTTCTCCTCCCACTAGAGTCAGCTGGTCAAGTGGCCCCACCCACTCTTTAAAGGAATAGGGACTAGGCTCGGCATTTTCGTCTACTAATAACTGGGGCAAACCATCCTCACCGGCCGCCACAAAATCATCAACTCTGGCTCTGGCCACTAGGGTCGACTGGGTAACGTTGCGCAGACGAATGGTCAGAGATAGCGACTGACCGGGATCAACCCGCTGCTCGATCAGCGGCGGAGAAATTTCCAGTCCCTGACCAGCTTGGGGCGATTGGCTCTCGATCGATTGAGTCGAGATAAAGCCTATCACCAACAGTAAAGCAACGACAATGGGTAGAAGGGTTTTGATTTTTTTAACCACAAGCATCTTTCCCACCCATTATACCTTTAGAAGGTAGCCGTGCAAATATAGGTTAAGATCGTCTGATAAGAGCCAGACTCGGTATCGCCGGCGATGTTGGCAATATAGGCCACGTGGAAACGGCGGAAAGCATCTTCTTCGGCATCGGAGGCAATACTATCAGCTGTCACAAACCGGAATTGATCGACTGTGTTGTAGTTGGCGGTGGGCGTGGCATCACCGGCGCCATCGGGCTCGACACCGACGTCGGGGGTGGTGTTATCGCGCAGGTTAACCCCGAACTGCTCTACGCCCTGAGTGGAGACGGTTTGAACCGCTAGGGCCGAGATAGTGTCACCGCCCGAGGTAAGAGTGGTGCCGTTAATGGTTACCGAGTAACCGCTTTGGGCATTGGTGGTAACGCCAAACTGTGAAACGCCTGATCCAGTAGTGCTAGGAGAAAGAGTACCTAGGGCCACAGTGGAGCCAGTTGCACCGGCGCAGCTGGTAGTGGTAATACCCGAAGTGCCCACACAAAAAGTTAGCGTCTCGTCAACACTTGCGGTGACCGTAATTTGTTCGGCCGTACTAACTGCCACAGTACCGGTATCAATCGGTGTGGCATAAGCAGCATCCGAATAGGTAGTTACGCGCAGAAAGTAAGTGGTGTTGTCGGCCGTGGGGTTGGTAACGGTATCCCAATCGATACGGACCACACCCGAGGGGTTGGTACCACTGCTGGCACGGGTAATGCGTAAGTTGCCGGCATTGGAATCATCCGTCCAATCGGTAGTACCCAGGCCCGAGGGCTGAGCAGTTAGGTTGGCACTAGCGGCACTAAAGCCGGTGGGAGTAGTGCATGAGCCCGAAGCCGTGGTACAGGCCTCGGCCTTAACCGACCTAACCGGCGTGCCGGTGGTGGGCAAAGCCGCTGAGTCAAAATCATAATCGCTGACGCTGCCACCGTTAGAGTTGGATAAAGTGAATTTGCGGCTGGTGATTTGCGCCGCTACAACCAGCATCGGCAGGATAATAGCCAACAGCCCGATAGCAAAAGCTATGAATACGCGCGTTCGAAACTGGATAGTTTTTGGCATCTCTCTTTTTTCCAAAACTTATGATAATTAATGCTTGGCCCTACGCCTCAAGTCAATAGCTGTATCTTAACATAAGCGCTAGAAAAAATCCGCGAGTTGGGCGCTAGATGCTGGCGTCGATCTACTTTCCCCTTGAAGAGTATCATCGACGCTGAGGAGCTTAACTTCCGAATTCGGAATGGGATCGGGTGTGGCCTCCTCGCTAAAGACACCAGCATACAGTGTCCAACCAAAGCTGTGTTAACTGCTAGTTAAAGTTAGGGACAAAAGCGTTTGACTCTTTAAAGTCATATGACCGTTAGTACACCTCGGCTAAACACGTTACCGTGCGTACACCTGGTGCCTATCAAACAGATGGTCTATCTGTGGTCTGAGAAACCTTATCTTGGGCTGGGCTTCGCGCTTAGATGCTTTCAGCACTTATCCCGACCGAACATAGCTACCCGGCAATGCCCTTGGCAGGACAACCGGTATACCAGTGGTTCGTTCGCTCCGGTCCTCTCGTACTAGGAGCAACTTCCCTCAAGTTTCAAACGCCCACACCGGATATGATCCGAACTGTCTCACGACGTTCTAAACCCAGCTCGCGTACC
>CAZRIY010000004.1:0-59305 GCA_964600295.1 uncultured Candidatus Saccharibacteria bacterium | reverse complement strand
TGGTGGGGCTGCCTGGGTTCGAACCAGGGACCAATCGGTTATGAGCCGACTGCTCTGACCACTGAGCTACAGCCCCACCCCAAAATTGTAAACAGCTGACGCTCGGTTTACAATTTTGTGCTTAGATTGTTTACAGATATAATTAAGAGCTTAAGCTTACCAAAAATAAAAATGTGGCGCAAAACCAGACAATACTTCAATCGACGCAACCTAGTTAACTTAATAGCCCTGTTAATTATTGGCTATATGGGTTTTGCCACTTTGCAGGTAATCAGCCGCAACTACAAATTGCAGAAGGAAGTGGATTCTTTAGCCGCAGAAATTGAATTGCAGAAACTAAAAAATCAGGAACTGGAATATCAGATAGCTTATTATCGAACCGACGCTTTTGCCGAAAAGGAAGCCCGCGATAAATTGGGTCTGCAGGCACCGGGCGAGAAAGTGGTTATTTTCCCCTCCAAGATACCAACTGGGGTACAGACGGAGGTAATCCAATCCCCGACCCAAAAAGCGCTAAATAATTTAGAACATTGGCTGTTTTTCCTTTTCAAACGCGAACCTCGAAACGGCTAATTGACATCTGCTACCCCCGCCACTAGACTAGAGCTTGACTAAAACAAAATGATCCAAACGGCGCGGGGTGGAGCAGTGGCAGCTCGTCGGGCTCATAACCCGAAGGTCGCAGGTTCGAATCCTGCCCCCGCTACCAAAAGCAAGTTCCCAGCCATCTTTTAGGTGGATTTTTTATATTCTCTGAAATACTGAACTAATTCAGTAGCAATGTGATGGAGTTATAATGGCGGTAATGAGGTTACTGTCAAAATTTGCCCTCGCACTACTGGTCTTGGCAATGCCGTTGGTATTACTGGCGCATAGTGGCGGCGAAGAAATTCCCAAATTCGTTAGTCAGATCAACGTCAGCCGGGATAATGTGGCCACCATTACCGAGACCATCGACTATGATTTCGTAAACTTTGAACGCCACGGTATTAAACGTTTCGTGCCTCTTCGCACCAAAGCTGGGGATTCTAACCAGTTCTACTATTACAACTTCAAATTCTTGGGCGCCAAACAGGACGGAACCGAAGCCGAGGTTGCACTTAGCCGCGAGGGAGAGTATCAGGTTATACGGCTGGGCAACCCAAATAGAACTATTAGTGGGCTGCATCGTTATGAGATTAATTATCAGATGTGGCCGGTAGTCGAGCGCGATCCGGCGGGCGATTTCTTTAACTGGAATCTAACCGGCAATTACTGGGAGGTTCCGATTGAGCTGGCCCAAATTACGGTAAATTTTGAGCCTCAGGTACAGATCTTAAGACAGGTTTGTTACAGCGGGCCGGTTGGTTCAACCGACCAAAATTGTCGCATCCGAGGCGAAGCCAACAGCCGCACTTTCGAAGATTTAGCGCTTGATTCCGGCGAAGGTTTAACCGCGGACTTACTACTTACTCCAAATTCATTCTCCACCTATTTGGCGTCGCAAGACCCACCACCACCCGATTGGCGGCCTATACTTGGCTTTATAGTAGGTGTGGGTGCGCTACTGTATGGAATATTCAAGCGCTTGTGGTCTTGGGCCAAGCACCGCTATCAACTATCCCAACAAATTGTGGTACCGCAATACGAATCACCAGATAAACTGTCCCCGGCCGAAATTGGCATGTTGAATGATAACCGGGCCACTATGGCCGAAATTAGCGCCACCCTAATTGATTTGGCGATCCGCGGTTTTATCAAAATTGAGCAGACTCAGTCCAAGGGGCTGTTTCGCAAAGCCAAGTACCGCTTTCATTTACTAAAGAACTACAAACAAGCGCGCGATTATGAAAAACAGTTGCTGGATATGATCTTTAATGATGGGTCAAGTAAGAAGGTAGCGCTGGATGAAATTATTGCTAGCAAAGCCAGCAGCGCAATTGAAACCGCCAAGAAGCAAATAGAGCAGCGTTTAGAAGCAAACGGTTATTACACCAAGTCGTCAAAACGGCGGCTTCCCTGGTACATCCGACCACGTTTGATTCTGGTAGTGGCGGTATCGGTTCTAAATTTCATTGCTTGGAGAAATGGGGTTAGCCAACCTTTGGTTATTTTTTCTTGGGTAACAGCTTTTATCGGCGTAATCTTTGGCTGGATAATTAGCTTACGTACCCAGCTTAGCCAAGCTGGCTATGAGCAATGGGCCGAAGTCGAAGGTTTTAAGACATTTTTAACCTTTACCGAGAAAGACCGACTGCAGTTCCATAACGCGCCAACCAAGAATCCCAAGCAGTTTCATCAATTCTTGCCCTATGCGGTGGCGCTGGGGGTAGAGCGGCAATGGGCCAAGCAATTCGAGGGTATGGATATAACCAAACAAGGCGGCTGGTACTCATCGCCATCCGGTAGTTTCCATTCGGTGGCTTTTGCCAGCTCACTGGGCAGCGATTTTAGCCGCTCGGTTTCATCAAGTTTCACACCCACCCAGTCCGGCAGTGGATCGGGTGGAGGATCCTCGGGCGGAGGCGGTGGCTCCTGGTAAATCGCTTAAGCTTGCCAAAAATTTGCACTGCCCCCAAACTGAACGCTAGAGATGATAGTTAGTCCAGAGACTGAGCCCCAACCAGATTTAACCTTCAACGAAATGCTGGAAGCCAAATGGGACGAAAATAAATTTGTATCTGTTGGATTGGATCTCTACCCGGACAAATTGCCAGATGAATTTCGTCAAAGCTTTGCTTACTGGAACGTCATAAATTTTAATAATTTGATAGTTGATGCCACGATTGACGTGGCGGCCGCCTATAAGCCAGATCTAAGTTTTTATCTTCCCCTAGGATCGGTTGGTGTGGAAGCACTTGCGCATACTGTTAAGTACATCAAACATCGAGATCGTAATATGCCGGTAATTTTAGACGCAAAATGGGCCGGCGGAATAGCCGAGGCCAACGAGGCTAATGCCGTATTTAGTTTCGAGAGAATAGGAGCGGATGCAGTTACGGTAGTGCCGTTTGGTGGCCCGGACGCCATGCGACCCTTTACCGAACAGGCCGATAAGGGAGTAATAGTATTGGTCCGAACGTCGGGCGAAATGAATGGCCGGCTCCAAAAACAGCGAGTACAGGATTACGATCCACAGACGAACATGTTACAAACCGACGATCTTTATCGCTTTATAGCCGCGGAAGTAGTTGCTGATTGGAATTACAACAATAATTGCGCTGTAGTGGTGGCTGCTACTGACCCCGATGCTCTAAGCGTAGTGCGCCAAACCGTTGGTGAGCTGCCGATGTTGGTTCCGGGAATTGGTGCGCAACACGGTAATTTACAAGAGGCGGTAGCGAACGGCTTAGATGGGCGCGGCCGGGGGATAATTATCAATTCGTCGCGAGGGATTGTTTACCCCAAGCCGCACGCCGGCCAAAGTTACAAACAGGCAGTGAGGCAAGCTGCCTTATTCTTACACGATCAAATCAACCAAATCCGCGCTGCCGCTTAAAAATGTTCATTGATATCGTTATAATCAGATAACTGGGGGCAGTGTAGCTCAGGGGTAGAGCAGCGGACTCATAAGCCGTTGGTCGGTGGTTCAAATCCACCCACTGCCACCAAGTGAACAAGAACCTCGTTCTTGCTGCTCAGAAGCCATTTTCGAGGGATTGTTCGAACCCAATAAATACTCTCATTCGAACCACACCCCTGATCCTCGTGCCCAGTTCTTTACGAATTGCTCGAATATTGATGTACTAGATGAAAGCGGCAGATGAAAGAACAAATCTCGCGCGAATTTGCGCACCCAAGCATTAGATCATTCACAGCTATCGGGGTCTTACTCACAGCCACCTCGTTCTATATGCTTGTTGATTGTGATGTACATTTTTGGCCAGTGACGTTGACACTGGCCGGTGCCGGCTTGATGTTCTCCATGGCGCAACACCATGCCACCATAAGGTCGCATTCATGGTCAATCGGTTTGCACGCTTCGTTCATAACACTAATTCTGTTTGTTTGCTGGTATATCGTATCCTGGATACATTGTGTCACCTAGTTATCAATGAGATCGTGAAGCCTCTGGATCGTTTGTCTGAATTGTGGGTTCGAAAGATGTTCAATTAACACCACCATTTTTATGCCCAAGACTATTGCCGATAAAGTAAATTATCCCTCCGCAGCCAAATACGTATTAGCTATTTCGGGCGGGGTGGATTCAATGAGCTTGCTTGATATCATGGCCAAAACTGCCAAGAAGCGAAGATATCTACTGATCGTGGCTCACTTTGATCATGGAATGCGTCGGGATTCAGCCGAAGATCGTCTGTTTGTCAAAACGTTAAGCCACAAGTATGGCCTACGTTTTATAACTAAGCAGGCCAAGCTGGGTAAATCCAGCGAGGATGTCGCGCGACAGGCTCGCTATCGCTGGCTGGAGCAAGTTCAAACCCAAACTAAGGCCGCAGCCATTATCACGGCGCATCATCTAGATGATGCGCTGGAAACAGCGGTATTTAATGTCGGGAGGGGGGCTGAACGCTGGGGTATGACACCGATGCAGCTGCACCAGAAGATCATTCGGCCCTTGCTTGATTTAACCAAAGCTGAACTAATTAAGTACGCCTGGGTCCAAAAGTTAGACTGGCGGGAAGATCCCACTAATCAAGATTTACAAATTGTCCGCAATTTTATCCGTCACCGCACACTTCCCTTACTCCATCGCGGATGGCTAACCAAAGATTTACAGCGGCTGGCTCGGTTAAACCAGCGGGAGTTAGAGAAATCACAAGCCATACTAAATAGACTTGCCGAAGTTAAACCCAGCTCAATTAAGTTTCGTCGTTACGATTTGATTATGCTAGAAAACCGTCAGCTGGCCGATATATTACGCCTGGCGGCCGCCGGCCTTGGTAGTCAACTCGATGGCAAACATTTGCGGCGACTGGCACTTTTTGCCAAAACTGCGGGCAAGAGCAGCCTAAACCTAACCAACCAATTGCGAGCCGAAAGCGATAATGATATCCTCCGTCTGGTCAAAAATCAGTTGGCTCACTAGCAGCCGGCTAAATTATATATTAGAGTAGAAATCTATGGATCCCCGAAAAATTGTCAATAAAAAGCCATCGCGCAACCTCGGTATAATTGTAGTCAGTTTGCTGGTGGGGCTGGTAATTTTGGCCTCAGCAGTGCCGACCGGCAATACTGAAGAGGTGACACTATCTGAAGTTATTGCCAAGGTAAAAAATCAAGAAATCGAAAAAATTGAGGTTGAGGGTAATACACTTACGGCAACGCTTAAGAATAAAGATGCCCCTAAACTGGTTACCTTTAAGGAAGATCCAACCGTTAGTTTAACCGAATACGGCATTAACCCCTCCGAAGTAACCATCGAAACCAAGAACCCCAGTGGTGGCGCCGGACGCTGGGTGGATATTTTTTTGGTTTCTCTCTTACCGATTTTTCTGATTATGGGCTTCTTCTATTTCATGATGCGCCAAGCCCAAGGGTCTAATCAGCAGGCGTTGGGCTTCGGCAAAAGTAAGGCCAGGGTTTTCGGCAGTGGTACGGAGGAAAAAAGAATCACCTTTGTTGATGTTGCGGGTTCAGAAGAGGCCAAAGAGGAGTTACAAGAAATTGTGGAATTTTTAAAGTTTCCCAAGAAGTTTCTGGATCTTGGGGCACGTATTCCCAAGGGAGTGCTAATGGTGGGCGCACCCGGTACCGGTAAAACGCTGTTGGCGCGCGCCGTAGCCGGCGAAGCCCGCGTACCATTTTTTAATATTTCGGCCTCCGAATTTGTGGAGATGTTTGTTGGCGTAGGCGCCAGCCGAGTCCGCGACCTGTTTATGAAGGGTAAAAAGAATGCCCCTTGCATTATTTTCATTGATGAAATCGACGCGGTCGGTCGCCGCCGTGGTTCCGGACTGGGCGGGGGACACGACGAACGGGAGCAAACCCTCAATCAAATCTTGGTAGAAATGGATGGTTTTGAGCAAGGAACTAATGTAATCGTGCTGGCGGCAACCAACCGGCCAGACGTACTTGATCCCGCGCTATTGCGCCCCGGCCGCTTTGATCGGCAAGTGATTTTAGATTTGCCCGATCGCAAAGCCCGGCTGGAAATTTTGAAAGTCCACCTTAAAAACAAACCTTTATCCGCTGAAGCCAAGCTGGAAGGACTAGCTGGCAAAACCGCCGGTATGAGCGGAGCCGACATCTCCAATGTTGCCAACGAAGCCGCTATTTTGGCTGCCCGCCGTGGCCGTAAAGAAATTACTACCAAAGATCTAGATGATGCTTTTGAAAAAGTGGCGATTGGGCCAGAACGCAAGAGCAAAGTTATGAGCGAACGCGAAAAAGAGCTAACCGCCTATCACGAAAGCGGACACGCCCTGGTAGGGCATGTACTACCCGATGCTGATCCCATTCACAAAGTGACAATTGTGGCTCGTGGACAGGCTGGCGGTATAACTTGGAGTCTGCCCGTAGAGGACCGCAGTTATAAAAGTTTGTCCGAGTTTAAGGATGAAATGGCCATGGCTATGGGCGGCCGGGTGGCCGAAGAAATGATGTACGGCCCAGATAAAGTTACCACCGGTGCCGGCAATGATCTGCGCCGGGCCACCCAAATCGCTCGGGATATTGTAGTCAAGTACGGCATGAGTTCATCTCTGCCGAATCAATCGCTCGATAATGATGAGCACACTTTCTTATTGGACCGCGAATTTATGCACTCCAAAACCTATTCTGAAGCCACTGCTAACACTATTGATGGCGAGATTTTCAAGCTACTCAAAGAGGCAACTGCCAGAGCCCGAGCGGTGATTGCCCACAACCGCCAGCTCCTAGAGAAACTAGCCAAGGAGCTGCTGAGCCATGAGACGCTAGAGGAAGAAAATATCCTATCTCTCCTCAAAGGGGCGGAGATACCCAGACCAGCTGCGGCTTAGCCCAGCACCTTTTACCACCAGGTGTAGTAAACTCGGGCGTAGGTAATAATAATGACTTTTATAACCGCAAAAGGGTGCCCGAGTGATAGATAAGGTTGTAGCTCGAGCCAACCGTCATATAAAAATTAGTACGGCCGCGGCACTGCTGGCCGGCTCGTATTTTGTCAGCGCCATACTGGGTTTAATCCGTGACCGTTTGCTGGCTGCCCGCTTTGGTTTAACCGATACTCTTGATGCCTACTTTGCGGCTTTTTCAATACCAGACCTGGTTTTTTATCTGCTGGTATCGGGCGCATTAGCAGTTACCTTTATTCCGGTTCTCACCGAACGTCTAGTAGCGGGCAACCACCGTTCGGCTTGGGAGTTGTCCTCGAGTATGCTCAATTTTTTGGCTATCTCGACTTTCTTGGCATCGATCTTAATTTTCGTCTTCGCCGACCCCCTGATGTGGGCAGTAGCACCCAAATTTGATCAAGCTCGCCACGATATCGCGGTTTCTTTAGCCCGAATCTTAGCTATCAACCCCTTTTTGTTTTCGATTTCCAGTGTGTTTGCCAGTATGCAGCAAGCCTTCGGCCGCTTCTTCTTTTTTGCCATGGCTCCGGTAGTTTACAATTTGGGAATTATTGTCGGTATTTTGGGCCTATCACCCAGCTACGGTATCGAGGGCGTGGCTGTGGGAGCGGTGGTTGGTGCTGCCCTGCAAATGGGCATCCAGTACTTGGGACTAATCGGGCTGGGCTACACTTATCAGCTGCGAATTTTCTGGAAGAATCGCGGCTTTCGGCAAGTTCTCAGACTTATGATGCCACGATCTATCGATGAGGGTGTAGAGCACCTAAGTGCTGTAATTGAACGAGCAATTGCATCTGGTCTAGCGGTTGGGTCAATTGCAGCTTACCAATACGCCTTTAATTTAAAGAACCTGCCAATTACTTTAATAGGAGCTACCATTGCTACCGCTACCTTTCCCCGAATTTCTGAAAAAGCTGCTAGCGGTAGTACCGAGGCCCTTAAAAAACAGATCGGCGAAACCGTCCGAATCATGCTTTGGCTGGTCATTCCAACCGCTGCGCTGTTCCTGATTTTGCGGGGTTACATTGTGCGTTTACTGTTTGGATTTGGTGATCCGACAACCGCTAGCATCCTGGGCTGGTTCGTCGGCGCAATAATTTTTCAATGCTTAATCCGGCTGATCTCACGAGTTTTTTATGCTTATCAGGATACCCGAACTCCGCTCTACACCAGCATTATTTCGTTAGGCATCAACGTGGTAGCGGCCCTGCTATTTGTCAAAATTTACGGCATCCGCGGTCTGGCTATGGCCCAGTCTTTGGTGGCAGGTATTGAAGCGCTGGTGTTATTTGGGGTAATGCGCTCTCGACTGGGTGCCTTCATTAATGCCAAGTCGGTAGTCAATCTAGTTAAAATTATATTTGCTACCTTGGTAGCTTCGCTGGTGGCTTATCTGATGGTGCGACATGCCTTTCCGCTGATCTCGGGCGAAACCGGTTTTTGGGCGCTGGCTCCCAAGTTTGGCATTATTGGTTCGGTTAGCGTCCTGACTTATTTGGGTGTGGGATGGTTTATCGGTTTGCGCGAGGCCGAACAGGTAATTGAACACATCGCTGCTTTCATTTTTCGACGCCATCAAATCGAACCATGAGCCAAGACCTCGCTCTGATCCGTAACATCTGTATTATTGCCCACATTGATCACGGCAAATCGACCCTGGCAGACCGCTTGCTAGAACTAACTGGTACTATCGCCCCCCGGCAAATGCGCGCTCAAGTGCTGGATAGCATGGATCTCGAGCGAGAACGCGGGATTACCATCAAGCTACAGCCGGTGAGAATGAATTGGCGCGGGTACAACATTAATCTAATCGATACGCCAGGGCACGTTGATTTTACTTACGAAGTTTCGCGTTCGTTGGCCGCCGTCGAGGGTGCACTGCTGGTAGTGGATGGATCCCAAGGCATCCAAGCCCAAACATTAGCCAATACTTATTTGGCTAGAGCTGCGAGTCTAAAAATAATACCTATCGTCAACAAAATCGATCTGGTAGCAGCCGATGCCGAGGGTGTAGCCAGGGAGCTGGCCAAATTAATAGGTACTAAAGCAGAAAAGGTAATTAAGGTCTCGGCCAAAACCGGTGCAGGGGTAGATAAGATTCTCCAAGCAGTTATTGACCAGGTACCGCCACCAACTGGCTCATCGGACGGTGCGTTGCGAGGATTAGTATTTGATTCGGCCTATGATGAGTACCGTGGGGTGATTCTCTACGTCAGGGTAGTAGACGGTAAACTAACCGCCGCTGATAAAATTAGCCTGTTGGGCAGCGGGGCCGCCGGCGAAGCTTTGGAAGTTGGTTGGTTAACACCCACACGAACCCGAGCCAAAGAATTATCGTCCGGTGAAATTGGCTATGTGGTCACTAACCTTAAAACGCTCGATCAGGCCCAAGTGGGGGATACTCTAACCAGCCAGCGCCAACCGGCCACTCGTCCCCTACCGGGTTACCAAGCAGTTAAACCCTATGTTTTTGCCAGTTTCTTCCCCATATCTAATGAGGATCACACCCTACTGAAGGAATCTTTAGCCAAGCTCAAACTTAATGATGCGGCTTTGCAATTTAGTCCGGAGAGTTCGCCGGTCTTAGGCTTCGGTTTCCGTATTGGATTTTTGGGGCTGCTGCATCTAGAAATAATTAAGGAAAGATTAGAGCGGGAATTTGGGCTGGAATTAATTGTTACCAACCCTTCAACCGATTATGAAATTCTGAAAACTGACGGAATGGTGGAAGTGATTCAATCAGTTAATCAACTGCCAGACCGTTCAAAGCTAGCAGAAATCCGCGAGCCCTGGATTACCGGTGAGGCTATAGCCCCCCAACAGTACGTTGGTCAAGTGGTTCAGTTAATTAACGAGATCCGTGGGTATCAGTCCAACATTGCTTATCCAGATGAGCGGGTAGCCATGATTAGCTTTGAAGCACCTCTGGCAAAAATAATCACCAATTTTTATGATCGGCTAAAAAGCCTTACCAGTGGTTACGGCTCATTTAGCTATGACATAGCCGGTTACCGGGTTGAAGACTTGGTACGTTTGGATATTTTGATAGCCGGAGAAGTTTTAGAATCTTTGAGCCAGATTATCCATAAGGGCGAAGCAGTAAGTATGGGCCGCTTGGTATTGGGCAAACTCAAAGAAGTAATACCTCGCCAGCAGTTCGAGGTTAGTCTGCAAGCTGCGATTGGCGGTAAAATAATAGCTCGGGAGGATGTAAAAGCCTTGGGGAAAAACGTGACCGCGAATTTATATGGGGGGGATGTTACCCGTAAACGCAAGCTTTGGGCCAAACAAAAAGCCGGCAAGGCTCGACTAAAGAAGATCGGCAAAATTGAGCTGCCATCCGAGGCTTTCAGCGCTCTGCTAAGGAAGGATTGAGATGTCTGAATTGCTTCCACCCCACGAACATGAAGTAACTGTTGAAGAAGTGATTATGGCATGTGCCGATGTGCTGGATGAAGGTGACCGCGTCTTTATTAAGGATTGTGAATTTGACGAAGCACTGAGCTACATTTACGGTAAGTTGGTCAACAATGGGGTAGCTGATCCCGAAGCAGATTTAGTCAGACGCGGCATATTACGGGCTGAAGAAGAACTATAGAATCACAGCTACCGAATTAACCTGCCTGCCGGCAGGCAGGTCCAGGAGCTAAAGCGTTTGCTATAGTTAGGTTTATGAAACGGGGGCGGATATTTGTAATTTCTGGTCCGAGTGGTGCCGGCAAAGATACTCTGGTGGATGCATTATTAGAAAGATATCCAAACCAAATAATCAAAACCGTTTCGGCTACTACTCGCCAACCGCGGCCAGGTGAAGTGGAAGGCCAGGACTATTTTTTCTTTACAGCAGAAGTGTTCGCACAAAAACTGGCGGCTGGGGAGTTTCTAGAATATTTTCAGATACATGATCATTATTACGCTACCCTGCGTTCAGAAATAAAAAATGAGTTGGCTACCGGTAAAAATATTGTTTTGGTAATTGATGTTAGGGGTGCACTCACCGTAAAACAAAAATTACCAGCAGCTGTTCTGATATTTGTTAATGCACCAAGTACGGCAGAGCTGGAACGCCGAATTCGTAAACGCCATGGGGACAATGAAGAGTCAATTCAGTTAAGGCTGGCGGATGCCCATGAAGAAATTGCCATAGGTCAAGCCGAATTTGATCACGTAATAGTCAACGATGTACTCGAGAAAGCCATTACTGATGTCGAAAAGATTATTTTTGCCGGTTGGCACTCTTGACTGGTGAGTGCTAAGATCTTATCATAAACTAGAACTTTGTAACTGAGTTAAGCGAGTGCTATGACACCCCGACAAGATAAACTTTTATACGCTATTGTTGAGTATTACATTCAAACCGCCAATCCGGTGGGTTCGCTGGTATTGAGCCGAAAATTTGGCTATTCTTCGGCCACGATTAGGGCGGAAATGGCTCAATTAGAGCGGTTGGGCTATATCACGCACCCCCACACTAGCGCTGGGCGTATCCCCACCGATAAGGGATATCGCTACTATGTTGATCGCCTGCAGGCCAAAGCCGAAGCGGCTCGCCGTAAACGTGACGAAGATCGGATTGAAAGAGCCCTGGAACAACGTATAAGTACGGCTGGGGGACCAGATCAGACCATCAAGTCGGCCGTTGACTCGTTGGTAGAGGTAACCCATAACCTGGGAATTGGCATGATGGGTCCGCTGCTCTATATGAGCGGTTTATCGCAGCTATTTGCCCAGCCTGAGTTTAGTCAGAGCCAAAAAGTTTATGAGGTAGCCCGGCTGTTGGATAATTTGGAGCCGTGGTTGCGAGAATTGGAACCCCACGAGCGGGTAAATGTTTACATCGGTCAGGAGAATCCAATTGGTAAAACCAGTGGCCTATCTTTAATCATTTCGCGCTTTGTTTCTCCCCTCAGCGATGAAAGCTACGTTGGCGTGATTGGCCCCACCCGGCAAAGTTATCCACAGGTAATGAATCTGGTAGAGAGCGTGGGGAACACTCTAGAGGAGGTACTAAATGCCTAAAAAAGTAACTAGTAACCAATCAGTGAAACAATCCAATTTAGACTCGAAGATTGAGGAACTCACCGCTGATTTGCAGCGGGTGCATGCCGATTTTGTCAATTACCGCCGGCGCAGTGAAGAGGAACAAAGCCAAATCATGAGTATTGCCAAGCAGGCTGTAATTGCTAAATTGCTGCCCCTAATCGACAATCTGGAGCGCGCCGCTAACCACTTACCCAAAGAGTTAGGGGCTAACTCCTGGGCGACTGGCGTAGTCCAGACATTAAAACAGACGGAGAAAGTACTTGCAGAGCTGGGCGTGGAAAAAATTGCTGCTCGGGGACAGAAATTTGACCCCCAACTGCATGAAGCCGTAGGGTTTGAAGATGGGCGGGGAAATACAGAAGTTGTTGGCGAAGAAATTCAAACTGGCTATAAGATGGGGAACCAGGTTTTAAGACCAAGCTTAGTTAAAGTCAAAAAGGAGGGGAAGAATGGCTAAAATTTTAGGAATTGATTTGGGAACTACCAACTCGGCAATGGCTGCCATGGAAGGCGGCCAGCCAACGATTATTCCCAACAGCGAGGGCGGCCGAACAACTCCATCGGTAGTAGCCGTCAATAAAAACGGTGAACGGCTGGTGGGGCAAACGGCCAAGCGTCAGTCAGTGGTAAACGCAACCAATACAATTTTTGGGGTCAAGCGCTTGATTGGGCGCCATTTTGAGGATGAAGAAATTCAAAAAGACGTCAAATTGATGCCGTATGAAATCGTCAAATCCGACGGTGGAGTTAAGGTCAAAATGGGCGATAAAGAGCATAGCCCAGAAGAGGTTTCGGCCATGATTTTGGGCAAGCTTAAAGCCGATGCCGAGAAATACCTCAACGATAAGGTAACGGAGGCGGTAATTACCGTGCCGGCCTATTTTGACGATTCCCAACGCCAAGCCACCAAAGATGCCGGCAAGATTGCTGGATTAGAGGTCAAACGTATCATTAATGAACCCACCGCTGCCGCTTTGGCCTATGGTTTGGATAAGAAGAAGGAAGAAAAAATTGCGGTTTACGATCTGGGTGGCGGTACGTTTGACGTTTCAATTTTAGAACTCGGCGAGGGAGTATTCGAAGTTAAGAGTACGCATGGTGATACCCACCTGGGTGGAGAGGATTTTGACAACGCCATTGTTAACCATCTGCTAGAGGAATTTAAGAAAGACCAAGGTCTGGACCTGTCTGGCGACAAGGCCGCTGTGCAAAGGTTAAAAGAAGCCGCCGAGAAAGCCAAAATTGAGCTTTCGGGTACTAGCACCACTGAAATCAACCTACCCTTTGTTACCGCCGATGCTTCTGGTCCCAAGCACTTTGAGTACAAGCTAACTCGGGCCAAGTTGGAACAGCTGGTGGGTGATTTAATTGACAAAACCGAAGGTCCTTCCAGGCAAGCCCTGAAGGACGCGGGACTCGAGCCAAAAGACATTGACGAAGTGATCTTAGTCGGCGGGATGACCCGGATGCCAGCCGTTCAAGCCAAGGTGAAACAAATCTTTGGCAAAGAACCGCTAAAAGGGGTTAACCCCGACGAAGTGGTGGCGGTGGGAGCGGCCATCCAAGCTGGTGTACTGGGCGGAGAGGTTAAAGACGTATTGCTGCTGGATGTTACTCCCCTATCTTTGGGGTTAGAAACTGAGGGTGGTATTTCTACCAAATTAATTGAGCGCAATACCACGGTGCCTACCAGCAAGAGCCAAAGTTTTTCAACTGCGGCCGATAATCAGCCGTCGGTAGAGATTAACGTGCTGCAGGGCGAGCGCGAGATGGCGGGTGATAACAAAAGCCTGGGCCGTTTCATCTTGGATGGCATTCCACCAGCTCCACGCGGCGTACCTCAAGTGGAAGTGACTTTTAACATCGACGCCAACGGAATATTAAATGTTACCGCCAAGGACAAGGCTAGTGGTAAGGAGCAATCGATTACCATCGAAGGTTCGGGCAATCTTAACAAAGAAGACGTAGAAAAAATGCAAAAAGAGGCCGAGGCCCACGCCGATGAGGACAAAAGCAAGCGCGAATTGGCCGAAGCTCGCAATCAACTTGACAGCGCTATCTATACCGGCGAAAAAATGATCAAGGATAACGCAGATAAGCTTTCGGATGAGGATAAGAAAACGGTAGAGGAAGCCACCAAAGCCGCCAAAGACAAAATCGAAGTTGATAGCAAAGAGGAATTAGAGAAGGCCACCAAAGAGCTAATGGATAAGGTTCAGCCAATTGGCACCAAAATCCATCAAGAAGCTCAAAAAACCGACGGGAAAACAAGCGAATCGAAGCCCTCCGAAGCCTCTGGCGAAGGTGGAGGCGAGCCCGTGGAGGGTGAGGTCGTCGACGAAGATAAAACCGTCGGGGATAGTGACAAGAAAGAGTAAGATTAACTAATGGCCAAGCGGGATTATTACGAAGTTCTGGGGTTGGGCAAATCTGCTTCGGTTGATGAGATTAAGCGTGCATACCGTAAAAAAGCCGTTGAATTGCACCCAGATAAGGGCGGTGATGCCGAGAAGTTTAAGGAAGTCAGCGAAGCTTACGAGGTTCTAAAAAATCCGGATAAGCGTCAACAATACGACCAATTTGGTCACGGTTTTAGCGGGGCTCAGTTTGGAGGGGCCCAAGGCTTTGGCGGTGCCGGGATAGATTTGGACCTCGATTTGGGGGATATTTTTAGTACTTTCTTTGGTGGCGGTGCGCCCACTCGTACTCGGCGCGAAACCAGAGCTCGAGATATTGAAGTAGCCATTTCGATTGATTTTAAAGATGCAGTTTTTGGTACTACTCAGAAGCTAACACTGAAATTGAAAGATGTTTGCGATCGATGCAAGGGCTCCCGCGCCGAACCCGGGGCCAAACTTGAAGCTTGCCAAACTTGCGGGGGCAGCGGCCGGGTGGTGCGCACCCAAAACACCATCCTTGGCAGTATTCAGCAAACCGCTGTTTGTGCTCGCTGTGACGGCAGGGGTGAAGTACCAGAAAAAATCTGCGCCCGCTGCCAGGGTGCTGGCACTATTGATACCACCCGGACTATAAATTTGAAGATTCCAGCCGGTATCGCTGATGGAGCCACCGTTCGCCTAACTGGTCAGGGCGAAGCAGTCACCGGTGGACACAAAGGCGATCTCTATGTAGTGGTAAACGTTAAATCCCACCCCAAATTCAACCGTCGGGGTTACGATATTGCCAGCGAACAAACTATTGATATGGTAGATGCTGTACTGGGGGCCGAGATGGAAGTTGATACTATTGACGGACCAGTTAAGATGAAAGTGCCACCAGGGACCCAAGCCGGCCAATCCTTTAAGCTAAGTAACAGGGGTGTACCGCACGGCTCACGCCGCGGTAATCATCTAGTTACCCTTCAGGTTATGATTCCCAAGAAACTGACGACCAAGCAAAAGGAACTATTGCAGCAGTTCGCCAAGGGTGGGGATAAAAAGGCCTTCTGGAATCGCTAAATCTCTTGATATAAAACCCGTTTTGTTGTATGGTATAGAACTTAAGCCGGGATTTATTATGGCAGAACAAATTGGTCTCTATGGTTCGCGCCCAGGAGCCATAGAGCTTGAATACCAGTCTCAAAACCAATTATCCCCCGAACAAAAGCGGGAAGTTTTAGCATTTGAACACCAGCTCTATCGTTCTGAAGCTATGGGGCGCGAGTACCTGGCAGCTTCTGAAATATTAGAGCAAACCGAGATACCTCCATTAGAGGAGGTTTGGCAAATGCCAGACGATAAGGCTGGTTTTTACCCTCGCTATTTTCTTAGCGCCGAGGGGCAGGAAAAACTAAGGGGTGTGTTTAGGGAGATACCAGAAGCTATTTTTGCTTCAGAGGCGAAACTCGCGCAGCATCTGGCCGGAGTTGACTGGTCAAAAGTAAAGGTGGAGGAATTTGAAAAATTAGCTGGTAGCTCGCTGAGATATGCCCGCACTTATGTAGCCAAGCAATTTGCCGAGCGTAATTTTGCCACAGTTGACGGCATTGATTTACCTGACTCCCTGGCGATTATTTTTGATCCAGGCGAACTGCAGGCCAAAGTTCAAAGTCTCAGACAGGTTAAAGCCTATTACCGCGCTGTTTGGCGAGATCTACGAGGGCAGCCAATGACACTTGAGGTAGAAGCGAAGGTAGTCATTGCCGAGCTCTACCTGAAAAAAATTAATTGGTTATTGGCAGGCGCATTGCCGGATGCTCTGGAATTCACTCGCCAAGCCGCAATCAGTGACCAAACGGATTTGCAGAAATTATCTAATAAAATCAACGCCCTTCTGCCGGTTAAGCAAGAACCTAACTTTGGCGGAGCGGCTGAGCGCTATGATCGTTTCCGCAATGGAGTTGTTACCGATCCCATTACCGGAGTCTATACCATAGTCAATCCTGACCTTCTCGAATTAATATCGAAGCAAACCGAAGGCGAGGTAGAAGCAGGACATTTCAGTAAAGAGGATGTTGGGCGACTTGAGGGGATAAAGATACAGGCCGATGAAATAAAATCTTGGCTGGAGGGACTGCTCGAGGAGCATGGTCTATTAAGTCAAGATCCAGATGTCGACTTACGAAGAGGGGGCAGACCAGCGGATGGTAAGTGGCAGGTTATATTGACAGAGAAGGTTACCACCATGAGTGTCAACGGCCGACAAGGTTTTGTTAAAGTACCCGCCAGCTTTAAGAGAAACGTGATTCGAGCGGCTGTGCTGGCTTGCCATGAATTTGCACATGTGGTTCAGCACGAGAATAAAGGACAGCTTATGGAGCTAGAACTCGCTCAACAAATTGGCACTGATCGGGCTTCAGTTATGTTTGAGGCGGGAGGGTTATGGTATGAAGAGCAAGCCAAGCAGGTATTATTTGGTGATAAACGCCCGGCCAAGCGCCACTATCTCGCAGCGGTTAGAACTAGACTAGACGGCGGTTCTTTTCTCGAGGCCTGGAAAGCCTATTTTGATAGCGCGAGCCATGCCGAACCCACCGAGGATCTCACCAAAAGGGCTGAGATAGCTTTTAGCAGCACCCGACGAATTTTCCGCAAGGGTGGAATGTTTACTGGACCAGGTATGGTTGCCGATAGTCAGCCCCTGCACTATTTAGAGCAATCCCTGGTGGCCCAATCTCTAACAGGAGAAGATAAAAAGCTTCTGTTAGTGGGTGGAATAAACATAGGTACACTTAATAAGCTGGGGAGGGTTGGCTTGCTTAACCGCGCAGAGTTGATTAAAGCAATTTGGGCACCGGCGCCCTGGGAAGCCTTGCGCCCATTAATCGAAAGGAAACTCAGGGAGGATAGCTTATGAAAAAAGTTCTGGTTCTATTTAGCTACCGGCAACCCAAGCATGATTCACCCAACTATGATGGATTTGTTAATACGCTTAACAAACAATCGCCCAAGTATGGATATCAAGCCGACTATGCCGCTCTAGATAATTTGGAATTTAAGATTGTAAATGGTCAAGCCAGGGTGTTTGAACCGCGCACCAAAAAGGATCTGGCAGGGTACGATCTAGTATTTTTTAGAATGTGGAAAAAGGAATTTGAACGGGCTACGGCCGCAGCAATTTATCTAAAAAAAATGGGCGTGGCGTTCATTGATGCCGAGGTATATTCAAGCCGAGCCTTCACCAAATTGGTGGGCTACCTCTTAATGTGGTCAGCTGGGATACCAATTCCCGATACTTTCTTGGGCCCACATTCAGCAATTATTAAAACTGCCAAGGCTGGCCAGGAATTTAAATTTCCCCTAATTTTGAAAGCAGTTGACGCCAAAAAGGGCAACAGTAATTTTTTAGTAAAAAATATTCCTGAACTAACCGGGTACCTCAATGATAATCCAGAATTAGATTTTGTATTGCAAAACTATATCCCCAATGACGGCGATTACCGGGTATTGGTAGCCGGCAACAAAGTGGGGTTAGTAATAAAGCGTGAAGCTGCGGCCAACTCACATCTAAATAACACTTCGGCCGGTGCTGCTGCTAGGTTGGTTAACAATGATGATTTGTCCGAAGTGGCTCTGGCGGATGCTATAAAATCCTCTCAAGTGCGAAAACGGGATCTATCTGGAGTTGATGTAATAATAGACAAGAACACCGGTAAGCACTATATTTTGGAAGTCAACAAAGTACCACAAATTATTACGGGAGCTTGTGTAGAAGATAAAATCAAAGCTTTCCATGAGTTTATGCAAAATAAGCTAGAGAGTAATCATGACTAATCCCAAACAAATCATCAGTCGCAAAGTGGTGGTAGACTTTCCCCAGCTTGGCCTAAAGAACGTGCTGGCCAAGATAGATACTGGTGCTTACCGCGGTACGCTGCATTGCACCGACGTCAAATTGGTCGAGCAGGGCGGAAAACAATATTTGTCTTTTGTGCCCTTAGATCTCAGGCATCCTGATTTTTCGCACAAACCAGTAGTATTTAATCACTACACCAAGAATACTTTTAGAAGTACCAATGGCTTTCACGAAGATCGCTATGTAATCGAAACCGAGGTGGTAGTGGATGGTCAAACCCACGTTATCGAAATCTCACTGTCGGATCGTACCGACATGCGTGCGCCGGTATTGCTGGGACGTAGGTTTTTGCGCGGTAAATACATAGTTGACGTGGACAAATATGTTGGGTAATAAGGAAGAGTCATGAAGATTGCAGTGCTATCGCGTGGGCCAGATGAAATTTCTCGTCGGCGTCTCTACTCCACCCTGCGTTTAATCCAAGCGGCTAAAGAACGGGGTCATGAGCCGTTGTTATTGGATTACACTCGCTGTTACATGGAGATAGAGGAACGCAAACCTGACGTTCATTACAAAGGCGAGCGGGTACCCAGACTTGATGTAGTTATTCCTAGAATTGCCGCCCAGTATACAAATTATGGATCCTCGGTCGTCAGGCAATTTGAAATGCGGGGGACTTTCACTACATCCAGGTCGATCGCCATCGTACGCTCACGGGATAAAGTTCGTAGTATGCAGTTGCTGGCGCGCGACGGAGTACCAACCCCCAAAACAGCTGTGGCTAACCGGCCAGACGATATTGATGACCTTTTGGAACAAGTCGGCGGAGTGCCGGTGATAATCAAATTGGCCAAAGGAACTCATGGTGCCGGTGTGGTAATTGCCGAGACCCGCAAGGCTGCTAAATCTGTAATTCAAGCTTTCTATAGTATAAACGCGCCAATTTTGATCCAAGAATTTATCGAAGAATCGGGCGGTGCGGATATTAGAACTATTGTGGTTGGCGGAAAGGTAGTCGCAGCCATGAAACGGCAAGGGCTAGATGAAGATTTTCGCTCCAATCTTCACTTGGGCGGACGCGGAGAAAAAGTAGAGTTAACCAAAGATGAAAGTTTGTTGGCTATGCGGGCCGCTAGGCGTCTGGGATTAGATATTGCTGGAGTGGACTTGATTCGCTCTAAGCGGGGTCCATTGATCATAGAGGTAAATTCTTCGCCCGGATTAGAGGGGATTGAGAAAACTACCGAAATTAACGTCGCCGAATCGATAATAAAATATGCCGAAAAAAATGCCGTCCGCAAGCCTAAAAAAGATATCGTAGGAGCTTAGGAGTGAATCTAAAAAAGCTATCTCCATGGATAGCCGGTCTTCTGGCGGTGGTAGCTATTGGCATAGCGGCATTTACCAGTTTGGGCGGGCACGATAAGCCAACCGCTACCAAGCTTCCGGATAAACCAAACGTTAGTATTAATCAACACCAAATCGGCGTGGAGATAGCCGATGAAGAGTCAGAAAGAGTAATAGGCCTATCAGAGCGCGATAGTTTGCCAAAAGATCGCGGCATGCTATTTATTTTTGATACTCCGGACTATTACGGTATCTGGATGAAAGGGATGCGTTTTGATTTGGATATTATCTGGCTGGACGAAAATTATCGGATTATTACGATTGTTAGCGGTTTAAAGCCTGAAAGTTACCCCCAGGTTGTCCAACCCGACAAACCCGCAAAATATGTGCTAGAGGTTAACGCGAGGGTGGCCGTAGAATATGGCTGGTCGACTGGTCAAACCGCGACCCTTCATCTTCGCTAGACTAGTGGTAACTCCGTCGGTTATGCTTTAACTATGAGTACTGATCTAATTATTAGTCTGGTTATCATCGGCGTTAGCGCACTGATCTTACATCTCAAGAGCCACTTAAAATTTATTACTTTCGGTTTGTTTATTGGCATTGTGCTAGCTGAGATTGTGGCTGTACCGGTTTATGAATATTTGGCTCCACGCGCCAGTTGGCTATCTCGACCAGCCGCGCTTAATAGTTTGCAGCTGTTATTTTTGCTGCTACCAACACTAATTTTGGGCGTAAACCATCTTAACGATCGCAAAAAAATGGGGTTACCCAAAGCTCTACTATTTACGACTACCACTACCTTATTATTACTGGCCAGCATTCTTAAATACCTTCCGGAGGGGTGGCGTCTGGCCGTTACCGGCCGCTCAATAATTGCTTTTCAGCTGTTACAATTCCAAGTTGGTTTGTTAATTTTGGGTGCTCTGATGGTAATTATCGATAGTTTTTATCGACGCAAGGATAAGGGCAAAAAATCCAAATCCAAAATTTAACTCAGCTTGTTGCTAAAATTAGATAGTCTAGCTAATATAGCCCGACGCGGGCCTGTAGCTCAGTTGGTTAGAGCAGCGGCCTTTTAAGCCGCGTGTCGAGGGTTCGAGTCCCTCCAGGCCCTCCAGAAATTTCGATCGGCTTCAGCCGAGATTTCTGAAAGATCTCGATGAGAACCCGATTGCCCGGAGGGCGGGTTCGGATAACAGGCTAGCGCCCACAGAAGACTTGCTTCGAGGACGGTGACGGATATACAAAGTAATCCCTCCAGCCTGCCTGCCGTAAGGCGGGGCCCTCCAGAAACTGAAGTAAATTCTCATGCTTGCACCCCAGAGAAGAAAGTTTATACTATCGTTAAATGACTGAGCAACAAACTGGTCTTACCACAACTTCACCAGAAGAATTAATCGATCGCGCCCAGCAGGCTGGTAAGATCGTAAGCAGGTTACTTAACGACGATATCGATAAACTCCATCAGGCAATCGAGCGTCTCGAAGCTGGTAAGCCGGACACTCCCGTAAAGATCGAATTCCAGCCTATGCAGCTCGATCAATCAAAGACTTTTCCATACCTAAGCCGCTTTGGTGAGGCACGCTTACACCTCAAATACACCGATGGCTCTGAAGTAGAAATCAAGCGCCAAGTTAGAGAAGATGATGAGCCGTTTAATGATACGGCGATTTCTGAATCTGATCGCTATGAGTTTTCTAAATTAATGTACCAAAGTCAGGCAGGCACGATTGAGGCTCAAATTGCCGACTTTAAAGGGAAACTGTTTTTTAACGATGAAGAAATGCCAGACGCTGACCTAACCGAGGAAGCAGTTACTGTTTTCGAGGCTTTAGCCCATCGCCTGGAACCAGCTGTAGTCTAAATCTGACATTAAGGTAGAGCCGTTAGCACTTCTCGGGGGTTTGGCTATACAATTAATTGATGAGACGGCGCTACCTAGAGCATTATATTTATGCAGACGATGCCACCGAAGAGGTTGGGCTGCTGGTTCGTTTGCGTTTGCCCTGGCTGCTGGTTGGCTTAGGGGTGGGAGCAATCATTACTTTGGTGGTTTCCCAATTTGAGAAGGTCTTGGCCAACCAAGTCAGTTTGGCTTTCTTCATCCCGATTATTGTTTATATGAGCGATGCGGTGGGCACCCAGACCGAAACTATATATATTCGCAACCTCAGCCGCCATCGGGAAAAAATTAAATTGTCGGTGTATCTTATCAAGGAGCTTTTGTTGGGACTAATCATCGGTTCGGCCAGCGGATTGCTGTTGGGGCTATTTGCCATGATTTGGTTAGATTCGCCAACTATCGCCCTGACCGTTGGCTTAGCGATGTTGGGCAGCATTACTACGGCGGCACTGCTGGCCCTGCTTATCCCCACCCTGCTGCAACGTTTTAAAAAGGTTGATCCGGCAGTTGGTGCTGGCCCTTTTACCACCGCTATTCAAGATTTAGTCAGTCTAGTAATCTATTTTGCCATTGCTTCGGTAATTATCCTCTGATGGGTGCTATGATTAGGCTAGTTCTTGAGCAAATCCAATGAATGAATTTTTTCATCGTCTAGCGGTCAGGATTTCGGCCCGCGTGGGTTCTCCAGTCACCTTTCTGTTGGCTTTGCTGATTGTGGTGGTTTGGGCTACTACCGGTCCTATTTTTAATTTCTCTGATACCTGGCAGTTGGTTATCAATACCGGAACTACCATCGTGACCTTTCTAATGGTCTTTTTGATCCAAAATACCCAGAACCGCGATGCCAAAGCCATGCAGCTAAAACTAGATGAGTTACTAAGGGCCAGCCGCAGCGCGCGGGATGATTTGATTGATCTTGAGGAGATGACTGATGAGCAGATCAAACTAATGGATGAACATTTCCGCCAGCTTCACCTAGCTAATGCCACCAAAACTACCGATGCACTAAATCATCAAGTGACTAAGGAAAAACACCGTCGCGGGTTATTCGAAAGAATAAGTAATAAGTAGTTTGTAAACCATGGTCTAGCAGTCAGGCAAGGGATGGTCAAGAACCACCTTGGTTCAGCTAACCGCGGCTACTGCTTTGGTTGGATTATGGATGGGTGGTAGGGGATTGGTAATCGCCTGGCAGCTAATAGCTATCACCGCCTTTACGGTACTGGTCAGTTTGGGCCGGTACTTATCTTTTCTGACATTCTTTGGGGTAATGGTGCTATCGCCTTTAGTAGTAGCGCGCTGGTTTGGTGGTCGCCAGCCACGGGCATGGCTACAGCTAGTGATGGAAACATTGGCGGCACAACTAATGACTCTACCCCTAATTGTTTTTATATTTGGCCAAGCCTCCCTAGTTGCCCCGCTGGCCAATTCCATAGTTTTACCCCTCATTCCTCTGGCTATGCTTTTAACCTTTGTGGCTGGGATAGCGGGCATGGCCATAATGGGCATTGCGGCCTGGATAGCCTGGCCGGCTCTGGCCGTTTTAACTTTTGTAGTTATTGCTATTGAGCGACTAGCAGACTTACCTTGGGCGGCTACCAGACTTAGTCTTACTACAACTCAATTGGTACTGATTTATGGCTTACTGTTGCTAATAATCATTGCCATACATCGACGTTTAGATAAGACCAGACTGAACACTTATACCATCATCGAGTAGCCAGATAGTGTGTTAAACGCTTACGATTATGGCTTGGTATAGAGTAAATTGTATTGACAAAGGTCAGAGAATGGAAATATATTGAAGGATATAGAGTTACTTTAATGAGGAGGAGGACGATTATGTCCAGAACTAAATATTTACTAAGTGCCGTGGGCTTGTTCATGGCTGCAGCCGTAGGCTTGGGGATGCCTTCAGCTGCTCATGCGCAAACCACCAACAACAACTTAAATAATGTTGGTAACACTACTACCACAGTTAGTGGTAACTGCAGTGGTATTTTTGTACCCACGCAGGTAGCTGTACTGGACAACGACAATGACCAGAACGGCAACGATGCGACTGCTATTCTGGGTACTGCTAACAATAGCAATACTGTTACTCAGGGCAACAGTAGCAGCCAGACGGCCAACTTTTCGCCAACCTGTGTGATTGAGCGAACAACGGTAGTACAGCAGGTCCAAGCTCCTGAAGGAGCTGTAAAGGCCGGTGCCGGTGCCGCAGCTGCTCCATTGTTTGGCTTCAGCGGTTCGCTAGCCAGTGCTGCCTACGGTTTGTACCGCTTACGCAAGCACGTACTTTAGCCAGGGAGCAAGAAACTCGTGGCTAAACGCCCAACCAAACGACGGAAAGGACAGTCCGCTCTAGGCGGACTGTCCTCATCTGTCAAGACCAAGACTAAATCAAGCCGCCCTGGGTCAAACCCCAGGCGCCATAGAGTATTGGCTATCCAGTTCTTTCCACCCCGGAATCCCACCCGAAAGGTGACCAAGCCCCGGAAGCCCCTGGCTATTTCACTGACCAGGCGAAAAGTCTTGGAGGTTTTACTGTTTGCGCCCAAACCAAAAACAGTTATCAGACGCTCCCGCCCCAAAACCAAAACCAGATCTGGTCCGCGTGAGCTAATAATTCCGTTGCGACTGCAAGCGGCATTAGTATTAATCTTAATTGTTGGCGGTCTAATCGGTTCGGTTCTTTTTGGCTTACAAGTGATTAGGGCTGAAGTACCACCACCTGCTACCACCTCCTCAATTGCCACTCCACCCATTCCACTAGATGTGCAGGTTGAACCCCGGGGCATGCCCCGCTCTGCACCCAAACAGCTGCGGATTCCAGTCATCGCTGTAAATACCGGTTTTGTCGAATTGGGTAAACAGGCCGATGGCTCCATGGAAGTCCCCAAGGAGTACGATGTAGCCGGTTGGTACCGATACGCGCCCACGCCTGGCCAAATTGGGCCCGCCGTTATTGTTGGCCACGTTGATAATTATTTGGGAGCTGCTGTATTTTACCGCCTGGGACAGCTAAAACCCGGTGACGAAATTGAAGTCGACCGCTCCGACGGAGTAACGGTCAAATTTAGAGTTGATTCACTTAAGCAGTTTGATCAGTCAGCCTTTCCCACCAACGAGGTCTACGGCAATACCGACTACGCTAGTTTGCGTCTAATAACTTGCAGTGGCCAATTTAGCCGCACCAGTGGTGCTTATAGCCATAACACCGTAGTTTTCGCCTCGTTGATTCCCTGACGCTAGACCCCCCACCCCGAACTCTTGTACGCTATTTGTATGTCAGGCCATTCCAAGTGGTCCACTATTAGGCGCAAAAAAGGTGCCGTCGATGCCAAACGTGGACAAACTTTCACCAAACTAGCCAAGGCAATTGCCATAGCCGCTCGGGGAGGTAGTGACCCTGGTAGCAATTTTAAATTGCGGCTGACAGTCGATAAGGCGAGGACGGTTAATATGCCCAATGCTAGCATCGATAAGGCCATTGCCAGGGGAGCCGGCACCGCCGGTGAAGTTCAGCTAGAAGAGACAACTTATGAAGGTTATGGACCGGGAGGTGTGGCGATCATAGTTAACTGTGCTACCGATAATAAGAATCGAACGTACGCTGATGTCCGGACAATTTTTAATAAGCATGGTGGATCAATTGCCGAGCCTGGAGCGGTAACCTATCAATTTGACCAAAAGGGTGTGATCCAATTGGAACCAGTTGATACTGAGACAGCTAGTTTATCCGCTATTGATGCCGGAGCCGAGGATGTTGAGGTTGATGGTGGGGTACTGAGTATTTACACCGATCCCAAGCGCCTAGACACTGTTCAATCCAAATTACAGACCGCCGGCCTGCAGCTGATTTCTGCCGAATTAAGTTTTGTCCCCAAACAGCCGGTGCTGGTGACCAACCCGGCCCAAGCCAGCAAAATTCTCAAGCTAATGTCGGGCCTGGAAGATCTAGATGATGTTACTGCCACTTATAGCAACTTTGATATGCCGGCCGAACTTCTGGAAATGGCCTAGACGATGCATATTCTAGGAATCGATCCTGGTACAGCAACTACCGGTTTTGGGCTGATCGAGGCCAGCAAGGGGAGTATTGAGTTTGTGGCAGCGGGTGTAGTCAAAACGCCCGCGGGAGAACCCTTGGCAGGTCGACTGGCCACAATCTATGAGGAGATTGGTCAAATAATCAGTCAATACCGGCCTGCGCAAATGGCGGTTGAGCTGCTTTACTTTGCCGCTAATGTGTCCACCGCTATGTCGGTTAGCCATGCTCGGGGGGTGATCTTGCTGCTTGCCGCTCAACACCATTTACCGGTAACGGAATACACACCATTGCAAGTCAAGCAGGCCATAACTAGCTATGGGCGTGCCGACAAAAAACAGATTCAGGAAATGGTTAAGAAATTATTGAAACTATCCGATATTCCCCGACCCGATGATGCAGCCGATGCTTTGGCTATCGCCATTTGTCATTCAGCCACGCTCAAATCATAATTAGGGCATGATTGCTACTCTCAGCGGAAAGACCAGCCACGTACTGGCCGATAGTATTATTTTGGAAGTGAATGGTATCGGCTACGAAGTTAGGTTAACCGCCCCCGACTTTGTTAAAGCCACGGTTGGCCAAAACCTCAAGCTGTTCATCTATCAGCACCTGCGTGAAGATGCTAGTGATCTCTATGGGTTTGTCCAACCCGAAACCAAATTACTGTTCGAACAGTTAATTAGCGTTTCTGGAGTAGGTCCCAAAATGGGACTGACGATCCTATCGGCGGTATCTGCTGATGATGTTAGATCCGCCATTGCCACAGAAAATGGTGAAATTCTGCGCGGAGTGTCGGGTGTTGGTGACCGCACCGCCGCCCGTATCATAGTGGAACTGCGCAATAAAGTGATGGGTGGGGCTAGGCTGCTGTCCTCCCAATTCAGGGGTAATGTAGTTTACGAAGCTTTGCGGCAGCTGGGCTATTCGGCTCAAACCGCCCAAGCCGCCACCGCCGCTGTCCCCCCAGATATCAAAACCGACGAAGAACGCATTAAGTTAGCACTTAAAGAGGCGGCAAAGTGATCGAGCGCATCTTGGATAACCGTGCCGGTGAGGAACCTGAAGTCGAAGACGCGAATTTACGCCCGGTAGATTTCGATTCCTACGTTGGTCAGGCTACGGTTAAACGAAATTTACGTTTAGCTATTTCTGCCGCCAAACAACGCCAGGAGCCAATTGACCATGTTTTGCTCTACAGTGCTCCTGGGCTAGGTAAAACCACTCTAGCCGGGGTTATTGCCAAAGAAATCAATACCAATCTTAGGGTAACTTCCGGACCAGCCATCGAACGCGCTGGCGATTTAGCATCGTTGCTAACCAATATGGGGGAACACGAAATTCTGTTCATTGATGAAATCCACCGCCTGCCCCGCACGGTAGAGGAAATTCTCTATCCAGCCATGGAAGATTTTCATTTAAACATTATTGTGGGCAAAGGTCCCTCCGCCCGTTCGCTCAAACTTGATTTGCCGAAATTTACGATCATCGGTGCCACGACTCGCGTAGGTTCCCTATCCAATGCTCTGCGTGATCGATTTGGAATGGTGCATCGATTGGAATTCTATAGCCAGCCCGAAATCGAGCAAATCTTAAGCCGCTCGGCCCGGATTTTTAAGGTCAAACTGCCCAAAGCTGCTGCCGCTATCATTGCTCAAAGGGCCAGGCTAACTCCCCGGGTTGCCAATCGCTTGCTGCGCCGGGTACGCGATCTGGCTCAGGTTGAGGGAGACAATATAATTACTCCAGAACTGGCCAAGAAAGCCTTGGCTATGTTAGAAATTGACGAACTTGGGCTCGAGCCTGCCGATCGCCAACTGTTAAGGGCTGTAATTGAAAAACATGGTGGCGGACCAGTGGGTGTAGAAACTGTGGCGGCCTTGGTGTCGGAAGATAGGGCTACAGTCGAAGACGTCTATGAACCATATCTAATGAAGATCGGCTTGCTAGAACGAACTCCACGAGGCCGCAAGGTAACAGCCAAGACCTATCAGCATCTGGGATATGCCAAAAGTAGCTCAAAAGCACAAGACCAGCTTCTCTAAGCCGATTAGCTATAGCTATTACCCCCAGCTTGGAGTCTGGCTGGAAGCCAATTTCGGACATTGGTGGCTGGCCAATGCCCATGCCGATTTTATCGGGTCAAAACAGGCGATTCCGGCCAATTGGTTCCCGGCAAACCAGGCTAAAGTTAAGACTAATCAAATCTTAATAAAACTCCCAAATCTCCAAGATGTAAGACCAAATCGTTTATTGGGCGGAAATTTGCGAAGATTACCAGCTACCTCCTGGCGCCAGCTATTGCGTACTCACTCAGGGTGGGTACGTCCCACTTCAGTTTATGGCGACCAACAGCAATTGGACTGGACCTATGGTAGTAACTCAAAACGTCTATCTGCCCATCTGGATTTGAAACTGAGTTTGATTAATATTCGCTCCGGCGTTTTTTCGGCCCAACCAACAATTTGGCAAACACCACGGCCGTCACTATCCGTCTGGCAGGCCGACTGGCTTGCTTGGTACGCCAACAGCCTGTTAACGGACCAACTTGATAACGATGGAGTAGTAAAATTGATCAGACTGGTAGAGCTTGTCCAGGCCCATTTATCGACAAATTTTTTAGATCGAGCCCACCTGGCGTTAGCGGCACGATTTAGTGCGGACTGGCAACCCAAACTCGAAACGCCTGCAGCTTCGTTATTATCAACTGTGGTGAAGGAGCAAAGTTTAGCCGCTGCCAGAAGTGCCTGGTGGCTGGCCCATTGCCAGTTAACCTTAGCAGTCTTGTTCGGTCTGAACTATGCCCGGTCCGCCGACATCAAGCTTTATCGTCCGGCCGCCAAGGTATTAATCAACCAGTTACTCCAAAAACAGCCACTGACTATGGGATTACGGCTTGAATGGTTCAACAACTTTATTAGTCTGGACCCACGGTTCCTTGGCTGTCCCGCGCTACCCCAAGCCAAAATCACCCTACTAAGAGTTTGGAAATTGATTAACCAGCACGCCGCTGGTTTGGAGATTAAAACTGCCGAACTGGCCAAGATCGATATTGATCGAATTGGATTTGGACTGTATACCCAGTCTGCCCAGATTGCTAGCCCAAGCCAATATGTTCAGGCTACTAGATTGACTATATAAGCTGCAATAAAAATCCGAAAGCCTTTATAGTTTTCAACGGCTATAACCAAAATAACCAGTCTGCCGGAGAGAGCAGCTTGAAGCCGTTTGAGCTCGCTGGTGCTCGCCCAAGCCGTTATAATTTAGATATGCCCCACCATCAAATTCTTGAACTAGAACCAGGGGAGCAAATCCTGCATGAAATCAGGCGAACCAAAATTGGTTTGGTGCCGCTGATAGCCAGCGGCGTTATCGTTTTCTTCGGGGTATTGACGGCTGTTTATTTGATGGCGCGCTTCCGTGATTCGCTGGCTGAGTCGGTGCCGGTAGGTTTAGCTATCCTTGGCGTAATTGGTTTGGTGATTTTGGTGGCCCTACTACTGGTAGTGATGATAAGCGTTTACCTAGGCAACCGGCTGCAGATTACGAACGAGCGGATTATTGATGTTACTAAGCGCAGCCTTTTCAATCAAGATATCTCGCAGATTAATTTGAACCAGATCCAAGAGGTGACCGTCAAACAGCGGAATATCTTGGAAAGTCTATTCAATTTTGGGACACTAGTTATTGAGACGGCTGGTGAACAAAATAACTTTACTTTTAAGCTGGCCAAAGGCCCTCATCTGGCAGCCAAAATAGTCAACGATGCTCAAGAGGAATACGAAAAAACCCACGCGCCACAAAACTAAGGATTGAAGGGGTCGGGACGGCCCAAACCCTGGGGCCGGGTGTCAACCGGCGTATCCACCAGCTGCTCGAGTTGGCTGCGCAAACTATCTTTGATCTCAAACTTAGTAGCCTGAGTCTTTTGCTGATCCTTGAGATAGGCGGGATCAGCCGCGGGATTACTAATGGCGCCTAGCCGAAATAGACTGTAACCAAAAAGACCCAGTAGCAGCAGCCAGATTAGACTCAAACGATACTTAATAAACCCGGCTAGCAGTTTCTGCTTCATGGCTTCAAAAATACCTCCAAAGTTATATTCGCCAAAAGTTGGCCCTTGTCCGAGCGACTGATTTCCAAAGTACTGACGCGCATGAAGCGCTGTTGTTGCTCAAAGTTAAGCAGCATTGACTGTAACTGGGCATAACTACTGGTAGTCTGAAAGCGAACTGGCATGATTAAAATACCAGACAGTGACCCGGCTTGGGTTTGAGAGCGCTCATCCGGCAAACCCTTAGTAGATTCAAAAGTTAAGCCCCCGAGCTCCAAACCATTGTTGCGGACGATGGTAGCAATTTGGGCAACTACATCGGCCTGAGCTTTTTGGGCCGGTAAGACCGAAGCCACCTTTTGGGCTAAGGGCTCAATTTGTCGATAGTCAGCATCCAGTTTCTTGAGCCGGTTAATTTGGTCATTCTCTAGCAAAATGTCGCCCGTTAATCTTTGCAATTTGGTGATCCGGGTACCTAGCATTTGATGGCTAAGCCAAAAGCCGCCAAGCCCGCCCACTACGCTCAGCACCAACAAAGCCACAACTACCCAGAACAGCTGCTTGGCTTTCATCGGGCTTGCCCCGTTTCGAAGGCAGCCACTATGGCCACCACAAAACCACTGCCTTCATCGTTCTTGGCAATACTTTGAATATCGGCACTTTTAATACGAGCAGATCCAATCAAACCATTTCTAACCTCAGCAGCTCGATTGAAAGAATCGACATTAACCGCTAGTTCCAGAGGCTTTTTATCATCACCCGTTAGACTCATATGGGTAATGTAGGAACCGGTCGGCAGGGCCGCTGCCAAATCCCCGAGCAAATTGGAGTAGTGGGTTTTTTCATTCAAGAGTTTTTCAATTAGCCCCAGGTTAGCTTGGAGGGATTGAACCTTGACTTCGATAGCTTGATAATCAGCCCGCTGGCCGCGTCTGGCAGCCAAAGTTTGTTCGTAATTCATTATTTGGCGGTTGGCGTACCACAAGCTGCCGATGACCAGTGCTGCCAGCAGAATACCAACTAGCCAAACCCAGCCCAGCCGTTTGAGTAGTAGCGAATTGCGCTTAGAATAGTTAATTTGCGCCTTGAGCTCAGGAGGCAGGATATTAATCACGGATAATTTCCTTTAATGCCAGCCCCAGAGCCGTAGCGTAAATAGTGGTTTCGCTGGTGGGCGGCGGTTGAAGCGGTTTCACTTTTAGTTTAGTCCAGGGGTTGCAGATCTGAACGGATACTCCAGTTAGATGAGACAAAAAATCAGCCAAGCCTGGCATATTGGCGCCACCACCCACCAAAACTATATGATCAACATTCTTAGTACCCTGATTGTGTTGTTGGTAGTAGCGCATCATTTTTTGTACCTCGGTGGCAAAGTTGCTCAGAATTGGCTGAAGCGCGGTAGCCAGCCGTTCCTGCCAGCGGCTTTTGGCAATACCATAGCGAATCTTGAGCTGATTGGCTTCTTGATTAGAGAGTTTGAGGGTAGCGGCAATAGTCTGGGTAATGTTGTCGCCACCAGTATCAATAGTACTGGTCAGCCTGACGGCCGTATCGTAAATGGCCAGATCGCTGGAGCGGGCACCGAAATCAATCACCAATTTCGATCCCAGCAGGGGAGTACTAAAATCAATCACCCGCAGATTAGCAAACATATTGGGCTCAATGACTTCGATCTCCAGCCCCAGCCGGTCAAAGATGGTCAAATAGGAAGTTACAATTTTCTTGGGCACGGCCACCATCAACACCGGATGCGTCGGCTCCTTGCTGCCAGCCGCCGCGGCGGCTGACTGGGGTAGCTGATGATAGTCAATATACAAATCTTTGCTAGAGACGGGTACGTATTGTTCGGCCTCCAACCTAACTGCTTCGGCTAAATCCTTATCGGCCAGCTTTGGCAGCTGCAGCACGCGGGTAAAAATGTGGGCAATCGGTACCGAAGCCACAATCCGACTGGTGGAAATCTTACCCACCAAGTTGCGTTTGAACAGATCATGAATGGTGTTGATTACCAGATCCGGCTTAACGATCTCGCCGTTTTGAGTGGCCGATTGATCAAATTTAGCATAGGCGTAACCCGTCACCTCAACTCCGCTGTGGGTCGCTTTAACCTGGGCGATCTTGATGGTGGTGCGTCCCACATCGAGACCAAAAACTGATTTGGGACGATAAATAAGCGGTGTTTGCACTTTTTAAACTAAGCGTTACCTTTTTGTAGTATACCCGAGAGGTGCCGGACTCACTACTAATCGAAGACTTGGCGGTAATTTTTAATCGTCCAAACGCTTTGACCGGATGATAGATTAGACCCAAAGGAAATGTTGCCGGAATTGCTGAGCTGGACGGTTTGGCCGATGATGGCACCAATGCTACCACTGTTACCCAGTGTCACTTTGCTCCAACGGGCGTAAAAGATCGAACCGGCCCCCAGGCTGGAATTGTTGAGATCAACGGTGTTCAAATTACGCGAGTTGAACAAATCGTTGCCCGTAACATCCAAACAGTTGGGCGAACAGGCCGCGGCGCTGCGATAGGTAATAAATTGAAGGCCGATGTTGGCCGAATTGGCCAGGATTGAAGAAGAATTGCTAAAGGTAGCGGCAGTTCCGTCGACCATCACGGTTGGTTGAGCCGTTACGCCAGCGGCTACGCGAATCGAGGATGAATTACGGATAGTAAAGGCGCCATCAATCCAGACGTCGCCGTTGACTGTGACTTGGCAGCTATTGCTGATAGTGACAGCGCCGGTGATATGGACGTTGGCGGGATAGTTGCGGGTCTGGGATCCGCTGCAACTGGCAGCCGAGCCGGTCATGATATTGGTAGCCGACACAATCTGGGCTGCTCGATCATGAGCGGGTAGCCCCACGGCTGGGGCAGTGCCACCGGCGATCAGACCCGGATGGCTCATACCAGCACCGTTGGTTTGGTTGGTGGCCCGCACTTCGCCGTAAATGTGGGCGGTATGGTTGAGCGTAATCGGTTGGCCACTAGTACATTGGCTGGGGAAAGTGGCTCCACCACCGTCAGGACAGTTAATGTGAGCCACCCAGACCCGAGTTGGGTTGGTGGCGCTGCCAATGCGCGAAGAGTTGCTCATGGTTAGATAACCATTGATGTGAACATCACCATTGGCGATGGTAGCACTGTTGCTCATGATCAATCCCCCCGGCCCGGTTATAACCGAATAGCTAGTCGGGGTGGTTCCGACCACCGTCAGCCTGACTTTGCGGGTAAATCTGGGTGAGCTATCGCTTTGGGGCAAGTAAACCCGCCCGGTAGAAGTAACGATCTTTTCGTTGCTAACACTGCCGGCAGCCACCACTGTCTGGTAGCTAGCGCGCCCCTGCGTCGAATTATCAAAAAAAGTCTGTTCGGAAGCATATCCCGCAAAATTATTATCTTGGTTAATTTCATTAAGAGTTTGTTCGGCTCCGGCTTCGGCAACCAGCAAAGCGCTGGTGGCAGTCAGATTGTCGCTAACGCGGCTGAAGTGGTTGATGGCAAAGGTCGATAGCGCCAGTACCGAAATCGATAGCAGCATCATAATAAATATCATCGTGGGTACGATCACTCCAGATTGTCTGGGGCTGAGTTTACTCATTGCGAAAAACCGTCCGAATCGATTGTTCGATCTGCAAGTCGCGGCCAAAGACCGTTTTGCTAACTTTTAGATTAAGCCGCACCGAGCGAGCCTCATCGGGTGCTACCTGATTATCATTGGCATCGTAGTAAGTTAAGTTAAAGATAGTGACATTCTCGGTTAGCCGCGAATCGGTCGGGCAGCCTCCAGAACCTGGCGGTGGGCAAGTAGTCTGGGCTGCGTTACCGCCAACCGGTGCCGCTACGGTCCGGCGGTACAGCCGGTTGTCACCACCGATGTAATAAATTAAATTGTCTTTATAACTGACGTAGGTTTGGGGGTCGTCATAAATAATCTCGCCGGCCGAATTCTGAACCGGTTGGGCCAATACCAGAGTATCGGCGTCGCTGACCCAACTAAAGTTATCGGCTGGAGACCCCGGGGCATAGTTGTCTTCCCAGCGGTTGATATCATCAACATTGGCCGAGTATTTGACGTCGCGATTGATCAAATCCAGGGTTAGTTGCATCTGCAGCTGCAGGTCAGCCTTGGCGTTGGCCCGCGTATTCTCCACGTATTTATCCACCAAGAAGTTCATAATTAGCAGCGTCAGCGTAGCTATAATCGTTACCGATACCACCAGCTCCACTATGGTTAGCCCAGCTTGGTAACGCTGCCTCATTGGGAAATCCCGATATTGCCGATCAAAGCGGATAGCTGAACGGTTTTGGAACGTCCTCCCTCCCGGTAGGTAATGGTCACTTCTAGCCGTTTCATGCCGGCTTCCGGTTCGCTGACGTAAACTTGGGCCAAGCGCGGGCTAGCCAAGCTATCGGGCAGTTCGCTGGTAAAATCGATGGCGGGCGGGCTTAAAGGTAGGCTGTTGTAATGATTATTGCGCAGGCTTTCAATCTTTTGTTCAGCAATCCGGGAGGCCAGGCTCAGATGATCGCTTTGGCGCTGGATAACCCCGATGCTAACAAAAACATTGGATAGCGAGATGATAATTATACCGACAACCACCAGTCCGACGGCGATTTCGACTAGACTAAATCCCTGCTGTCGGGTTGGTGGGTGCTGTGATTTCATAGTTTCCTAATCTAAAAAGGTCGGCTTTCCGATCAACCGACCTTTTTGTTGTGACCCGTATTCGAGTTTACTGATTGACGCTACTGACTACGTAGTTACCACTACCGTCAGCTTGAGGGTCGTTGTCGTTCTCGAGATTCGCTGTCAGACTCCAGCTGGTGCAGTTGTCGGTGCAGCCGGCTGGCGCGGGTGCGAAGGTGTACCCGGCTCCCTGCGGATCGTTGGGCACCGCTTGCATGTAGTCTGGCACCAAGTCTGCCATGGCGTCTGGATAGACGTTGTTATCGCTGTAGTAGGTTTCCAGCGAGCTCTGGATGTTTTTGAGGTCGTTTTTACGATCGTCGTCCCGAGCCCGGCGCTGCAAGCCAAATAGGTTGGGCAGAGTTAGGGCTACTAGAATGGCAATCACCACGATCACCACCAATAACTCTACAATCGTAAAACCACGATTGTTTCTTAGTATTTTCATGTCTTCGTATCCTCCTTGATTGGATTATTTAGGTTGGTTTAGTTATCAGATTATACCGCTTATGATTAGCTGTCAATCCTGGCAACAGCCTCTATTCCACAATGTTACTAAGGTTGGAAATCGGTCCGAATACGCTACCCACGATTAGCCCCACCAAACCACCCAGAAAAATAATCAGCAGCGGCTCGATGATTGAAGTGATACTACCGACCACTCGGTCAACCTCTTTTTCATAAAAATCAGCTACTTTGCCAAGCACTTGATCGACTTGTCCGGTCTCCTCACCGACAGCTGTCATTTCCGGCACCATAGCTGGGAAAATATGGGCTTCGGCCAGTGCGGTGGAAATTGGCTGGCCATTTTTGACCTTAACTACGGCTTTTTCGACTCCATCGCGGATAATCACGTTGCGCAAGGCATGGGCCGTAACGGTTAAGCCGTCGAGAACCGATACCCCGGCGCTGGTTAGCGAGCTAAAGGTGCGGGCAAAGCGGGCCGTGTTAACCTTGAGAATAATATTGCCAAAAATCGGTAACTTTAAAAGTAGTTTGTGCCAGCGCCAACGTCCAACTTTAGTTTTGGTTAGCCGCATCAAGACAATAACTAGCCCAATCCCAATTAAAGCCATTAGCCAACCGTATTTTTGCAGGGAATGGCTAATACCCAACATGACTCGGGTTTGCAGGGGTAATTTGCTGCCGAACTCATCAAAGATGTCTTGTAGTTTGGGCACAATACCCGTCATCAGGAAGATGAAGGCACCAAAAGTTACCGCGGTGATGACCGCCGGGTAAATCATCGCTCCCCGAACTTTACCCTTGATGTCGTGATCCTTTTCCTCCTGGAAAGCCAAGCGGTCCAGAATCTGGTCCAAAATACCTCCGGCTTCTCCGGCTCTGACCATATTGACGTAGACACTAGAGAAAATCTTGGGGTGTTGGTTCAGAGCATCGGATAGCGGGTCACCATCTTCGACTCTGGCGATAATTGCACCCATAGCAGTCTTGAGGGCCGCCGATTCGGTTTGTTCACTAAGCGTCCGCAGGGATTTGGCAATTGGTACCCCGGCGTTGATCATGGTCGATAACTGTCTGGTCATTATCACCAAATCTCTGGCTTTAACTCGCGGTTTCAAAAAAGGTATTTTGATTCGTGCTAACCCCTTGCCCCGGCTGGCTTCCTTGACCAGAATTGGGCTCAGCCGGCGCTCGCCCAGGGCTTTAATGGCAGCCGCTCGGTCGCCGGCTACAATTACCCCCTTCTGCAAGCTGTCTTCGGCGGTTCTAGCGGTGTATTGGAAATCAGCCATTATTCGCGGGTTACTCGTAGGATTTCTTCAATGGTGGTTAGTCCGGCCAGGGTTTTCATCAAACCATCGTTTTGCATAGTAATCATACCTTCCTCAATGGCCTTGGTCTGAATCTGGTCGCTAACGGCATTGCTGACGATAAGTTTGGAGATTTCTTCGGTAACTTCCAAGACTTCGTAGATGCCCAAGCGCCCCTTGTAGCCAGTGGTACTACAAACTTCGCAGCCAGGTCCAGCCCGCCACAGCGTGGGGGTGCCGCTTTTTTTCAATTGCTGCAGGCTAGCCAGCAGGTGATCATCAGGCTTGGCGCCCTTGGTTCCACTTCCTTGGTGAGCAGCCAATAATTTGGCTTCCTGCTGCAGCTGCTCGATGGCTTTATCCAGCTGAAATTGCCCGCGCAACGTGGACAATTCCTGTTCGGTCGGTCGAAATTCCACCCGGCAATTGGTACAGAGTTTGCGCACCAAACGCTGGCCAACAGCCACTCGCACCGTAGAGGCGATCAAAAATGGTTCGGCGCCCATATCTAGCAAGCGGGGCAGGGTAGTCGCGGCGTTATTGGTATGCAGGGTGGATAGCACCAAGTGTCCGGTTAAAGCCGCCTGAATGGCTAGATCGGCGGTCTCTTTATCCCGAATCTCACCCACCATCATGATGTTGGGATCCTGGCGCAAGAGAGCCCTGAGCCCAGAAGCAAAGGTCATGCCGGCTACTGGGTTAACTTGGGTTTGATTAACCCCGGCAATGCGGTATTCTACCGGGTCTTCAACCGTTGAAATATTGACTTGGGGGGTGTTGAGCATCGACAGGATGCTGTAGAGGGTAGTTGATTTACCACTGCCGGTAGGGCCGGTCACCAGAATCAACCCGTGGGGCTGGCTCATCGCCCGCTGCATGCGGTCGAGGGCCGAACTATTAAAGCCCAGCTCTTCCAACGTTAGCGCGCGACTCGATTCATCCAGCAGCCGCATCACGATCTTCTCGCCATCCATTACCGGAATTACCGAAACTCGAATAGCCACCATCCGATCATTGCCGGTAATCTTAAAGCGGCCGTCTTGGGGTTTGCGATGCTCATCAATTTTGAGATTGGCCATAATTTTAATCCGGGATACCAGAGAGGCCAGCAGCTTGCGTGGTAGGGTTTCGGCCTCCCGCAATACACCATCGATGCGGTAACGTACCTGGACCAAGGCTTCTCTTGGCTCAATATGGATATCGGATGCCCCAGCCTTAATGGCATATTCAATCAATAGGTTAGCTGTCTTGGCTACAGGTGAATCTTCGGAAACTTCCTCGGCGCTAACTTCCTCGCTGACTTCCTGATCCTCGGGGATGACCTTGGTAATTTCACTCTCCAGCTCGCCCTTGTATTGATCGAGAATGTGCTGGATATCGGCTTTGGCGGCGATGTAAATTTCGACCTGGCTTTTACCCAATAGTTTCTTCAGGTAGTCGATTGCCTGGACATCCTCGGGATCGGTCATGGCCAGTTTGACTCGGTCGGCGGTGGCGGCAAAGACCACTGTTTGATACCGCCGAGCGATGTGCTCGGGAATTTTAGCCAGCAGTTTGGTATCGATCTTGAGATTGCCCAAATCAACATACTTAACTTTGATATTTAGCCCGTATAGCTTGGTCAGCTCTTTTTCGCTGATCAATTTGCGATCATAAAGCAGTGCTTGGAGAGACTTATGATCCTTGACGGCCAGTTTGGTTAGTTCGTTGAGTTTTTCGGGTGCCAGTTTTTTGGCCTCAGTCAAAACTTCACGAACCGTGGTGTCGGGCAAATCCATGCTGCCCATTATAAGCTGCAAATTGATAATTCTTAAGTCTTTACAGCTTTCAACGGCTTTATCGGAATATCTCCGATTTACCCTTTGTAAAAAGGGTTACGTCCTTGGACGTTGATAAAGCCGTTATATAAACCCCTTAAGCTTTAAACCAATAGTGATGTTACAATTCTGGTATAAGCAGGAGGCAGTACGTTAGTTTATGCCTACTCAACCCAATAAAAATCGTCTCCAAGCGCTCAAACTGGCGGTTAGCCAAATCGAGAAACAGTTTGGCACAGGTTCGATAATGCGGCTGGGTGAAGCCCACAACATTGACGTTGAAACCATGCCCACCGGCAGTCTATCGCTAGATTTAGCACTGGGTGGTGGTGTTCCCAAGGGCCGGGTGATCGAAATCTACGGACCTGAAGCTAGTGGTAAAACCACCCTGGCGCTGCATGTAATTGCCGAGGTTCAGAAGGTCAGTGGCCAGGCGGCTTTTGTAGATGCTGAGCACGCTCTGGACCCCGAATATGCCAAAATAATTGGAGTCAAGCTAGAAGATTTATTATTGTCCCAGCCCGATAGCGGCGAGCAAGCCCTTGATATTACCGAAACCCTAGTACGTTCCAACGCACTTGATGTGATTGTTATCGACTCTGTGGCAGCGCTAACTCCGCGGGCCGAGTTAGAGGGCGAGATGGGAGATTCCCATATGGGCTTGCAGGCGCGTTTGATGAGCCAAGCTTTGCGCAAACTCACCGGCTCTATTAGTAAAAGTAAAACAGCGGTAATTTTTCTCAACCAGCTGCGGATGAAGATCGGCGTAATGTTCGGTAACCCTGAAACCACAACTGGCGGCAAGGCGTTGCAATATTATTCTTCGGTCCGCCTAGAAATCCGCCGTACCGAGCAGATTCGGGATGGCGATGAAGTGGTGGGCAACCACGTGCGGGTCAAAGTAGTCAAAAACAAGGTAGCCCCGCCGTTTAAAGTCGCCGAATTCGACATTATGTACAACGAAGGCATTTCCCGATCTGGCGACCTTCTCGACCTCGCCGTCAAATTTGAACTGGTCAACAAGAGTGGTGCTTGGTACGAATATAAAGGTCAAAAAATTGCCCAAGGCCGCGAAGCTGCCAAGCAATTTCTCAAAGACAATGCCAAAATCTTCAAAGAACTCGAAGCCCAAGTTCGCAAACAAACCCTTAGTAAATAGTTAATTTGTTAATATAAAGCGGATGTTGTTATCTGGCAATTCGATCGCCGAGTCAATCAAGCAGCGCCAAAAACAGGCGGTTAAACGGTTGCTTGAACAGGGGATTAGACCCAGGCTGGCCATTATTAAAGCTAATCAAAATACCGCTAGTAGTACCTACATCGGTGCCAAACAGCGTTATGGTGGCGAAGTCGAAGTGATAGTCGATGTCTATGATATCGATCCAACCAAACTGCCAGTCACCATTAATGATCTAAATAGTGATGCTTCGGTCCAAGGTATTATTGTCCAACTGCCACTGCCAGATCAGTTGGATACCGATAAAATTATTGAGATGGTCGCTGATAGCAAAGATGTAGATGGGCTTAAGCCGAATAGCCCGTTTGATCCGTCGACGCCGACCGCAATCATCTGGTTAATGGCAGAACATAAAATTGATCTGGAGAATAAATCCGTACTGCTGATTGGCCAAGGTAGGTTGGTGGGTAAGCCACTTGCTAAAATTTTAGAGCGATCGCACATAAAATTTACAACTGCAGATGAGTACACTAACGACCTGGATACAAAAATCCGGACGGCCGACGTAATTATTAGCGCTACCGGACAACCGGGCTTAATAAAACCCAATGTTATAAAGAAGGATGCTGTAATTATCGATGCCGGCACCAGCGAAGCAGGTGGCAAAGTTGTTGGCGATGTTGACCCGGCACTTTATCAATCAGAAACAGTCAGGGTGTCTCCGGTGCCTGGTGGAGTAGGGCCGCTAACGGTCTGTGCGCTGTTTGCCAATCTTATAAAGGCGGCTGGTGGCAATGAATCCCAGGAATGAAGTCTTAAAACTAATCAAAATCAAAGCCTACAAAGAGGGTAAATTCAAACTGGCATCAGGGCAAACCTCGAACCAGTATTTTGATATGAGTCAGGTGCTGCTTGATGGCAAGAATATCGACATTTTACAACTATGCCTAAAACAGTTTTTGAGCCAGCACAAACTAAAGTTCACCGCGGTGGGTGGTTTGACTATGGGGGCCGACCCACTAGCGCTGATCATAGCAGCTGCTACTAGAACCAAAGGCTTTAGTATTCGCCAAGCCAGTAAGGACCACGGCGCCGAGCTGGGGCGCATAGTCGGCCCAGTCACGCGCAACGACACCATTTTGGTAGTAGACGACGTAACCACTACTGGCAACTCGCTATACGAGTCGATACAGCTACTACTGGAAGAAGGTATGAAGATGGTAGCGGCCCTAGTGATGGTTGACCGCAGTCAGGGGCAAGCTGCCGCCAAGCTAGAGAAGGTGATGATTCCATTCCACTCCGTCTTCGAAGCCGCCGAAATCAAATAACCATCTAGATTGCGAAAGTTTTACACGATCGTGTAAAACTTCTATAAGGATTTAATGAGGGCGTTAAAGGCTTGGAGGAGCTGCTGGGTAACTGGTCCGGGTTGACCATGGCCGATAGTATTATCGTCGATTTGGACAACCGGCAATATACCCTTAACAGCCGATGTTAGAAAGGACTCATCTGCGCTCAATGCTTCTTTAAGTGTAATAGCTTGCTGTTTAATTGGGATTTTTAAGGCAGCGGCCAAATCTAGCACGATCTTTGCAGTAACCCCAGGTAAAACACCTTCTTTGGGGGTAATTACTCCGTTTTGCTTAATTATGAAAAGGTTTGAATTGGTGGCTTCGTAGATTTTGGGGTTTTTAAAGCCGGGAGGGTCTATATAAACAGCCTCAACCGCACCATGTTTTGCGGCGGCCTGATTAGCTTTGATAGCCAGGGCGTAATCTGTATGCTTGGCAGCGGCCAAATACCGAGGGGAAGCCAGTGTTACTACCTTTACGCCCTGTCTAAATTGTTGCTGAGTGGGCCAGGCTGGGTCGGAATAGATGATAAAAAAATTTGGTTGGCCAAGAGTTTTGCTGTCTACGCCAGCCCCGCCCGTTAATACAAAGCGAATGCCCAGCTCACCAGTAGGGTTGTGGACAATGCCTTCATTAATAATGCTAGCCACCCGTTGCCGTGGATAGGGGACTTTTAATCCCAAAAGTTTGGCTGATTCAAAAAAGCGATTAAGGTTATCCTCAAGCCTTAGGGTTTTGCGGCCATGGGTACGCAAATAGTCAAATACGGCGTAGCCTCGCAGGACCGCTAAATCGGCCGCCGGGATTTTGAGATCACTATTTTTAACCCATTGGCCGTTTAAAAAATGTGTGTAATTCATGGTTAAATTTTGGTATAGCCTGGAAAGAAGTCGGTCATTATCTTATCTTCGCTAATACCAAGCGCCAGCAACTGATCTTTAAAAGTTTGCACCATCGGCTTGGGACCAGAAAGGTAAGTCAGCTTATCCTTGAGCCCATTCGCCAATTCCTGGATTTTTTGACCACTCAGTTGACCGACTTGGCCAGACCATTCTGAGTCAGCCTGGCTTATCAAATAGGTTACTTCCATCGGCTGGGGCAGATAGTCAAATAACTGACGAAAAGCCAATTCTTGGGGTTGATTGGCTGCATACAGTAGCTGGATCGGCCGTGTCTGGCCTTTGTCGGTTAAAAATCTTAGCATACTGCGATAGGGTGTTACACCAATACCGCCGGCCACAAAGACTAGTTTTTGCTCGGTGTCTTCGGGCAAAACAAATTCACCATATGGCCCAGTCATTTCCACTTTGGTGCCTGGCTCCAGCGATCGCAAAGTTTGCTTAAAGGTACTGCTGGGCTGGCTAAACTTGGTAGTATTGGCTAGATTTGCCTCAGTGGGCGAAGCCGACACCGTAAAAAAATGCATCTCGCCGCGTTCGTCCGGATTATCGTGGGGCAGGAGTAATTTGATAAATTGCCCGGCGGTAAAATTAAAAGTCTCGCTAGGTTCCCACTCGAAGGTATAAATACCAGCGGCTTCGGGGTGCTTGCCCCTAAATGTTACTTGCATTAACTAGCTAGAACGGCTTTTACTCGGTCGGCTACCTGCCGCGGCGTCATATCGGCCTTAACAATGAAGTCCTTTACCTCTAGATCTTCAAGGCTGGCCGGGGCTTCGCTGGCGCCCATATTGGTTAGGATAATAACTTTAACGTCTTTGCCCCAGCTCTCTTTACGCAATTTTTCCAACATTTCAGCGCCACCCATTTGGGGCATCATCAAATCTAGCAGGATAACATCGGGCTGAAAATCCTTGGCTATCTCTAGCCCGGCCATACCATCGCCAGCAGTTTTGACTTCAAATCCCTCAGATTCAAATTTCATACGGTACATCTGGACAATTGCCACATCATCTTCAATAATGGCAAGTTTTGTTTTGGCCATAATCTTAAATTTATGTTATTTCAGGGACTATATCAAACAAACCGATCGATACAAACTCTACGAACCGGTGGCTATAGTTGTTAATTCGTCAGCAATTGCTTCAGAGATAGGGAAGCCCAAATCTTTTTCTAACCACATATACTGTCCATTAGGATTAAGCTCGAGATAGGTTATCTCTCCATCATGGCTTTCTACAAAATCAAAGGCCCCGAACCGTAATCCCACGTGGCCCAAAAATCTTATACACCTTTCTTTAATGTCATCTGGAAATTTTTCTTTTGCAAACCTTACGTCCGATCCAAACTGGTGTTTTCTCCAATCGTCCTTGGCCTCTTCTGTAGTGTAAATAGCTGCTTCAAATGAACGATCTCCTACAACGGTAACTCTCCACTCCCTGGCTTTTGAGATATATGACTGAAACATTCCTGGAAACGGCACATTGGAACTCATCAATTCATCGATCTTCTCTGGTTCAAGTATAGTAGTGAACAGCGCTTTTGCTGAGTCATCTTCATATAGCAAGCCTCGTCTCATTTTAAAGATAACTTCTCCCGGTAACTGTTCCTTTATCTCTTCCCATTGGTTACTAATAAAAGTTTCGGGTACCTTGAAGCCAAAATTTTGCGCCATTACTAGCTGACCAATTTTTTCCTCAATTTGCCTGTTCTTATACGGAGAGTTTAACCAAACTGATTCCGGTATCGAATTCCATATTATGGCCTGTGATTGATCTGCCTCGTATTCTAAAGTCAGTAACTTGGCTTTATCCTGTTCGTGATAGTCGAAAGCTTCTGGACGTCGGTACCAAGCGGCATCTATATTGCCAGGCTGAATAACTTCACTGTCATATACAATACTTAGACCATTAACTTCATCTAGGTGTATAGACAGCGAAGCGAGTCCGCTTGCAACTCGATCAGCCTCATAGACTGTGGGGTTAAATCCTCGGTCAGCCAGTATATTGGCCACAGGTTGGTAATGTGCCTTATCAACACTACTACTTGCTATAAAAATGTTTTTCTCAGTGCTGCTTATTGAGCTCATCTAACTCACCTTCGATTGGCGGCAAATCGTACTCTGCCCGCCTTTGATTTACAAGCTGGGGTTTTAGGATCGGAAAATTACGCAATGTATTTTTCTTGTCAAAATGATATTGAGTACCGTATAACTGTTTTTTGCCCTCTTCTACCCTAATCCTATCAACCAGAAATGGTATGCCCCAGTAAAATACGCCCCCCTTGCCTTTCTTATAAAGGCTCTGGAAGATTTTGTGAATTTTTTTCATGGTTGAGACATCAGTATGGATTGAAAGTACCCAGACTGCTCTTGAACCATCCAGGCCTATGTTCTCGGCACTTGGTGTGCCACAGACTTTGAGAAGATCCATCATCTCCGCGGTCCGTTTTTGATCTTCTTTCTCGAGCTCTTTTAGCTGCTTACTGGTAGCTTGTTTCGGTAGGTTTTTACGCGCCGATTGATCGTCTATAGCGAGCTTAACCAGTTGATCACGAATTTCTTCATATATAACTTGAGTATGACCGGGAAATTTTTTTCCTAAGTCAAAATAAGCGTATGACAATTAATTAGTCTCCCGTTAACTACAGCAATCGCTTCGCAATCCACTGGGACCTCAAGTTTGACAGAAAGGCCGAAGCAATCTTTAGGGGTCTATGCCCTGTGATCCACCCGGCTGGGTCGTAACAATGTGGGTTCGGGCTGGATCTAGATTTTCAAGATCGTGGGGTGTTGCTAGTCTTTCGAATAAGGTTTTGCCAACAGATTGAGCAGTTCGCTCTCTGTCCAATGGTTGCTGCGTTGAATTATCGATTTCTGTTTTCGCAACCTCTTCAGGCTGGATGATTTGACTCATTGCTTCATCCATTTCGTTCCCCTCTCTTTATTACTTATTACCAGCGAACCATCCTCATTAGTGGTAATTACATATTATACCACAAAACGCATGGTACTGGAGTAATCACTTGACTCTAAATAGGTAAATCGTCACAGTAAAATAAGAGGAAAAGCTGTAAAATAAAAAAATATGAAAATCTACCTAACGGCTGCAGTAGGCAAGGGGCCAACTCGATTGGCGGCTTTCGATAATGCTCTAATCAAAGCCGGTGTAGCCAATTATAATCTGATCCGACTTAGCTCCATTATTCCGCCCGCTAGTGAGGTAATTGCCGTCGATGGGCCAATCAAAGATACACCGGGGGATTGGGGAGATCGGCTGTATGTGGTCATGGCAGATCACCGTATTAGTACTCCGAATGTTGAGGCTTGGGCTGGAATTGGCTGGGTACAGGATAAAAAAACTGGCCGAGGTCTACTGGTTGAACACGAGAATTTTAGTGAAGGTTCCGTTAAACAGGATCTTACAGATAGTTTAGATTCAATTTCGAAAGCGAGACGAAATATTGAGTGGGGTACGAAAAAAATGAAAATCGTCGGAGAAGTTTGCGACGGCACGCCGATTTGCGCCTTAGCCATAGCCGTTTTCTATGCCCATCCTTGGGAGTTCACCCCCTCATTAATCGATAAAATAACCCGTACCCTAAAGAACCCTCGCCGCTGATAAAACACATTCATTCATTGTCGATTACAATAAACTGTACAACATAACAAGCTTATGTTATTATATTTATCATGCAACCGACCGAGCAAATAAATACACTCTCCACATCTACAGAAGCTCACGGCCTTGAGCCAAATCTTCAACATTTTGTACTTGGAGCCAAGGATATTGACGACTATCTAGAGTTTGATCGGGAGGTTTATTTCGATTCTGAGACGCCATCCAACCATAACCCACCCTATTTCAAACCGGAGGAAATTAGGGGGGCCATGGAGCATGGCTCTATTTTTGGCGTTTTACTTGATGGAGACAAATGGGTTGCCACATATTGGTTTGCGCCCGATCCAGATTCAGATTCATTAGAAATTGCCAATCTGGTAGTGCGGAAGGAATATCGCGATCGAGGTATTGGCACAGGTTTCTTAGATTACGCTGAAGCTGTTGCCCGCCAGCGCGGCTTGGCTAAGTGCACGCTTAAGGTAGATCCGCTGAATGCTCGAGGCTTGAGTTTGTACATGAGGCATGGCTATAAAGCTGTAAGCTACGTACTGAATGAACCGAATGGCTTAGACCACTGGCTCCAGATGGTTAAACGGCTCGACGGCGAATGGCAATTGGGCGAATTGCGCAAAGAGGTACTTACAAGCGATGAAGCCCATCTGCGGGAGCTGCTTTCTCAAGGATGGATAGGACAACAGATAATTCCAGCTCAGAATGGTGACCCACGCTTTAACCAGATAGTACTGGTCCATCAAAAAGCTTAGAGCTAAACCAGCATCGCAATAGCTTCGAGCTATAATACAAGCCATGGGCTGGTTCACGTTAGCGTTACTAGCGCCGCTAATTCTGGCGTTGGTGGTAATTATTGATGATAATTTGGTGCGACATGTTTATAAAAGCCCATTTTACGGCACCATAATTTCGGGAATATTCGGTCTATTACCACTGATAAGTTTATTTTTTATAGATTTGGCTGTGCCGTCAGCACTAACTATTGCAATAGGTATTTTGGCGGGATTTTTGACTGTCTCCTATTATTTCTTTTATTTCAAAGCCCTGAAAGTCGAAGCTCCCTCTGTAGTAATAGCTCTATTTAGCTTAGCTCCAGCAGTGGTGTCGGTCTTGGCATACCTTATTTTGGGCGAAAAGTTATCTGGCATGCAGTATTTAGGAATAAGCATCATTATTTTGGCTGCCTTTGGTATATCGGCCAACGATATTCGCAAATGGAAATTTTCGCGAGCACTGGGTCTTATCGCGATGGCTTCAGTTCTTTTTGCCGTATCTTTAATAGCCATCAAGCATGTATTTGAGATTGTTGATTTTTGGAGTGGGTACGTATACCTGGCAATAGGTATGGGCCTAGCGAGTCTGTTCTTTGCCACTGCATTCAAAGGCGGTCGGTCGTTCGTCTCAAAATTTAGAAAGAACTATCGAAAATGGTTGCTGTTTTTTGCCATTACCGAAGGGCTCAATATTGTAGCCGAGTTAACTCAGAAATTGGCTATAAGTAATGGGCCGGTATCATTAGTAACGGTTTTGGGCAATGTACTACCGATCTATATATTAATTTTAGCCATAATTTTATATCGATTTTTTCCTAACTACCTCAGAGAAGCAACCGAGGGACACGTTCTTAAGAAGTTAATTTTCATGGCCATTATGCTATCGGGAATTATCTTATTAAACCCAACAAACTAAAAATCCTACCCTAATTTAACGGCATACTTTTTGAGAAATTTTATTGGGCGCCAAAGTTGCTTGGCCGTCTTTAGGCCCGGAATTCCCAAGTCTTGTTCGAAGTTAATATATTTACAGCCCATTTTTTTAAGTTTTTTAGCTACTTCGTGGTTCAGCACGGCATAAAGCCCCGCTTCCGAGTATTTTTTTTCTGCCTTTTCAAAACTAATAAACCCGAATTTATTATAAGAAACTTCATAAGCAGCAAATCCCACTAGCTTATTATTCACGTAGCACCCCAGACATCTAACACCCAAGGTTTCCGCAGATGTCAACAATCTGTTAATTGCGATCTTCTCATTGGCAGATTCAGCTTGAGTCTGTTTGGCGGTATCCGCCCAGATGTCAAATAACTGGTTAATCTCTGTCCAAACTTTTTTATCTGACAAGTCCAAGTCTGAACAAAGGTGATCCGGATGTGCTCTGGCAAAGCGATTAACCAAGTTACGTTTGTCGTAATACTTCCCGCCGGCAAAAGTTGCTATCTCATCGACACCCAGCACATAGTCGTGATTATCTGCATCCTCAGCTATAGCAAACTGTTTCTGATGGCTTATATGTTCTATAACTAATTCTGGTATTAACTTCAGGGTATTATCCAGCCCGTGCCTATCTGCGTATTTTATTAAAGTTTTTATTGTCTCATCTACAAGATGTGTGCCCAAAAAGGATAGAACCGGTCTATTGGTTATGTAATCCGGTATTTTAATGACCAGGTTCTTATTGAAAAACGATATCCCAAGGCTATCATCAGTATTCCATGTCCAGAGGCTCGTAAAATTAAAATCCGAATAAGGATCGTGGGGGGAACAAATTATCTCGATCTTGTCCTTGTCACTAATCTCGATTTTCTTAAAATCTGGGAAAGAATCTGCCATGATTAGCAATTGTAACTTACCTTGACTAAGCTATCTGTATCAACATAAGCTTAATATAGTGAAGAAAAGTTTACTCAGAGACAGAAGTTTCTTGATCACTTTGTTATTATTCTTAGGATTTTCTATATGGTGGATTTTCATCCGCTTCGTTCTCGAGGCGGAGGGTAGCGCAGATCTGAATAATACCCGATTCACAGTAACCTACGGTCTAATGGCTCTGGTCGGAGGTGTCAATGGATTATTTATCTCAAGAAAATGGGGTGGATCAAAAAGTGTTTTGGGCCGTGCAATTCTGATGTTTTCTCTGGGCTTGCTGGCTCAAGAATTCGGGCAACTAGCCTACACTTATTATATATACTTTCAAGATACAGCCGTACCATACCCATCATTAGGTGACGTTGGTTATTTTGGAAGCGTTTTGCTATATATTTACGGGATAATCTTATTGGCGAAAGCCGCCGGAGCTAAATTTTCACTGGGCTCAATCGGCAGTAAACTCAAGGTGCTTGTAATCCCCCTGATTCTACTGATAACTTCATACGCTGTTTTTCTACGAGGCTATGAATTCGATTGGTCTGCACCGATCACGGTTTTGCTAGATTTCGGGTACCCACTTGGCCAGGCAATTTACATATCTATTGCTCTATTGGCCTACCTCTTATCACGAAGGTTATTGGGTGGGGTTATGAAAAACAAGATCCTATTTATAATGTTTGCTCTACTAGTCCAATATATTGCCGATTTTACATTTCTTTATCAGGTTCAACAAGAAACTTGGTATGCTGGCGGCTGGAATGATTATATTTACTTGGTTTCCTATTTTATTATGGCGGTGGCTCTTTTGAAGCTAAAGACCACCTATAATCAGATAAAGGAATAATCAATCGTGGACGTATTTGAACAAGTAGCCGAAAAGATCATAACCGAACAGGAAACTATTATAGGTCCTGTAGCTCTAGAACAAGCCCGAAAGGTTCCAGGATTAAAGTTGGATGACCATCATGTAACGATCGAAGGCAATAAAGCTTCAGTTGTGGATGGTTTAGTGGAACAATACCGCAATCTTTTTGGTCAAACATCGGTTGAGGTTTCCAAAGAAGCGGTTGGCAGTTTGATTAGTCAATTATCACCCCAAGAAGTACCAAGTTTACTGAGATAGGCTAAGAACCTATACTTTAGCTAATGAAAGCAGCTAAGCCAGCGAAGACTGCTAGCAAACCCGTTGCAAGTGAAATTGAGCACGTTACCTCGGAACTCTATAAGCAAAATCTAGAGCTGGCTGAGCGGAATAAAACCCTACAACTGCTCAGAAAAATCGATGAAATTGTTCTTAGCGAAACCAGTACTACATCGCAAGCCTCACAACGGATACTGCAAACTCTGCTCGATGAGACTACTTTTATAACCCTGGCAGCCATCTTTTTATCCGACAAACAAAGGAAGAACTTGGTGATGGATGCGTTCGTGTTTACATCGACCCGGGGCGATAACGATTTTGACGCCAACGAGATTATTAAAAAGCTAAAGGGTCTAAAATCACCGCTTCGACGCAAGGGAGTCCTAACCCAAGCTGCCGAGCATCGTAAAATTCGAATCGAAAGACAATTCTCTAATCTGTTTTCTCTAGCCCCCAATCGGCACATCGCCCAAGAGCTGGACCCCATGCTGGATGTCAAAACAGTATTTGTATGTCCCTTAGTGGCGAGGGGCGAGTTGATTGGAATATTAACCGTTGGAACAAGGAAAACAACCAAAGAACTCACTCTTTACCAGCGCAATTTAATAGATAGGCTAATTGGTGTAGTGGGTATTGCGATTGATAACAAGATTTTATACGAAGAAATTCAAGAAGCCACCAAGCGGCTGCGCATTCAAAACTTCCGGCTTAAAGAGCTGGACGAAGCCAAGGATGAGTTTATCTCCATGGCATCGCACCAACTCCGTACGCCGCTAACTTCCATCAAAGGCTACCTTTCAATGTTGCGCGAAGGGGATGCTGGTAAGCTGGCGCCCAAGCAGTCAGAGTTTACCGAGCTAGCTTATACTAGTGCCGAACGTATGGTCTTTTTGATCGCCGACATGCTCAACGTTTCCCGAATCAATACCGGTAAACTGGTAATTGAAAAGGTTTCCCTGGATCTGGATGCCGTCGTCAAGGATGAAATTTTACAGTTAAAGCGGGTGGCTGCTGCCAGAAACGTGGTAATTAAGTATCAAGCTTCGGAAACAAAACTACCCCAGCTGCTTCTGGATGAAGGCAAACTTCGCCAAGTCATTATGAATCTGATTGATAATGCCATTTACTACGCGCCGGATTCTACTGTCGAGGTCAAAATAGACGAAATTAATAATAAAGCCCGTTTTAGAGTGATCGATCACGGCATTGGCGTTCCAGAAAACGAGAAAAAACGTCTATTTGCCAAGTTCTACCGCGCAGTCAATGCCCAAAAAGCCCGCCCCGACGGTACCGGGCTGGGTCTGTTTATGGCCAAGATGGTGGTGGAAATGCAGGGCGGTTCAATTATCTTTGAGAGTGCTGAAGGCAAGGGAAGTACCTTTGGCTTTGAATTCCCGCTGCTAACTACTGCTCCGAACGCTAGAACAGCCACCAAGCCAAAAGCAGCAGCGGAACCAGTCCGATAAAGCCTAAAAGCAGCCGTCTTTTCCAAACTTTTTTGCGGTCGGCCTTGGCTTCGACTTCGGCTACAAAACGATGAACCGTCGGCGTCGCCGCCGCGACCTGGTATTTTTTATTACGCTTTTTCTTCTGCTTAGCCATTGGGCACCCGGCTAGGAGCCACCGCCGGCGTGGTTACTGCCGCATCACTAACAGTAATTTGGCGGTCGTTGACCTCGATGATTTGTGACCGATCGATTATTAATGTGCCGGTTGAAAGACTTTTGAATAAGGGTTGTTTAACATGGAGTTTTTGCACTGTCCAGCCAGTAGTTTCTACCACATATTCTGTAACCTTGCCTAATTTGTTTTTACTGGCGCTGCGCACTGGTTTGTCGGCCAATGAAAAATTGAGAGACATAATCTCTTTTAAGCGCAATAACTCAGTGGCTGGTACAATCTCATCGCCCGAGTTAATGAAAACCCGACTTCCTTGGTCGAATTGGCGGATATCTTGGGTTAACATCACCATCGGCTGATTTTTACCCCTTGGCAGGTTGACATAAAAACCATCCACTAGCAGCTTATGGGGGTTGATAATCGGCGCACCCAGGCTGCCAATGGCATGACCAGTATGCAAACTGACAATTCGCGCCCCATTTAATTGTTTTGACTGGACAAGCATATTTAAATTATACCTTGTGGCCAATTTCATTGACGAAAAACAGGGTAGGTATACCCGAAATCCCGAGACCAACCGTTGCCGATCTATTGTTAATACCACTTCCACGCTGACCCCATGTAAACCAGGGCAGGAGCGTAATCCAGAGACCAATCGTTGTCGTGCGGTTGCGTCTGCCGAGTCGGAACTTAAACCCTGCGCAGAAGGGCAGGAACGCAATCCCGAAACTAATCGTTGTCGCAAAATTGCAGCCGAGCAGCGCGGAGGTACCAATCCCCAAAGTGTGGCTGCTACTATTCCCACAACGCCGCTATCAAACAGAATTATTGCCGTGGTAGCCACTCTGGCGCTACTATACGGAGCATATGAGTTTCGCTAAGACATCAGAAATCGTTTCCAAATCTTACGCCGATACTTTGGCAATCGGACGCACGCTGGGCCGTAAACTGGCTGGCGGGGAAGTTATCGAGCTAGTTGGAGATTTGGGTAGTGGCAAAACCGTTCTAGTTCGCGGCTTAGCAGAGGGCATAAATAGCCAAGACAAGGTCCAAAGCCCCAGCTTTACTCTTAGCCGGATTTACCACGGCCGCCAGGCGCTGGAGATTCATCACTTCGATTTTCACCGGCTAGATGATGCTGGTGTGGTTGGCCAAGAGCTGGCCGAGGTTTTGGCCAACCACAAATTCATAGCGGTTATTGAGTGGGCGCAAATTGTTAAAAACACTCTTCCAACCGAGCGGCTGCAAATCAATCTCATTACCGAAAGCGAAGAAAGCCGGGAACTTCGGTTTAGGGCTATTGGCGAAAAAGCCCAAAGCCTAATCGAGACGCTGAAATGATCCTAGCCATCAAGACTGACCAGCCAATCGCCGAGATTTACTTGCTTGATAAATCCGGCAATACCGTCCGGAATGATATTTGGCAAGCAGACCGGCAATTATCCCAAGACATATTGTCTCGTATTGTCGGCCTACTGAAGCAAGCCGGAGGCAATCTCAGCCAGCTTTCTGGATTGGTTGTTTTTGAGGGACCGGGTTCATTTACCGGGTTGCGGATTGGGATAAGTGTGGCCAATGCTCTGGCTTATGCCCAACATGTTCCAATAGTAGGTGCCTCGGGCGCTAAATGGCTAGTGGAAGGGGTAAACCAGCTACCCAAGACTAAGCCGAGTAACTTTATACAGCCGCAATATGGCGCCCCTCCCCGCATTACCCAGCCGCGTAAATAAACGCTTATGATATAGTGATTTTATATAAAGGGGAAATATTATGGATGATAGCTTAACACCACAAGATCAAGAAAATCAGCAGCCGTCACAGCCAGTGACCGAATCTGGCGCAAAGCCGCCCGCCAAAGGCGGCTACGGCAAAAAGCCCACCTGGTTTTGGATCGTACTTTACTTGGTTGTTGGCGCGGTAGTCTACTTTTTGATTTATTACTTCTTCTTGTCTGACGGCAGCGCTTACTAAATTAAGTCTCGGGAAAATGAAAATAGCCGGCAAGCCATGGCTAGTTGCTTTGCCATTGCTACTCTTGCTGCTTACAGCAGTCTACATCGTTGCTCGCTATCGGCCGGTCTCTAAACCGCTCCCATTTGTTCCCGCGAACGGAAGAGGATCAGATATCCCTCTGCCAAGCGATTTTAGTTATCCCCATCAAGATGTCGGCGGAGCAGAAGATTACCGCCAGTTTGACGCTAGGTGATGCATCAGGCGGTCTGCTTGTATACGCATGAAGTGGCTTTCTAATGCCATCTTTGATTGATGCTCTAACACCCATTACTATTGCTTAAAAAGTTATCAAGAAATATACATACCCCTAATGTTTACCTTTCCCAAGCCCAAATTCTAATTTTGGGTATATAATAAGATCATTAATATAAAGTAAAGGAGAGGTTATGGCAAAACCAGATATGGTGGTCGGTTGGGTTACCCAAACAACCATGTGGATTGTTGGCATGCTTTTAGGTGGAAGATTTTTATTGCGTTTGCTGAATGCAGATGCAACAAATCGATTTGTGGATTGGGTCTACGACCAGTCACACCCTGTGCTTGATCCCTTTTTGGAATGGTTTCCAACGGTTAGACTTGGCGATGGCTTTAATGTCGAGCTATCTACCTTGTTTGCGGCGGTAGCCTATATGTTCATCGGCTTCGTGATACTAGCTGCGGTTGGCACATATGCCCGTCGGGCTAACAATGCCGTTCCCAAAAAGACAATCGGCTTTGTAATTCGCAGCCGAGACTAACTCTCAACGGTTCGAAATTTAGCGCCAACCGCTTTTAGTTTATTTAGTGGGTCTTCATAGCCGCGCAGTATGTGCTCCATACCATCAATGGTTGAACTGCCGCTGGCGGTTAAAGCTGCAATTAGCTGGGCCATACCGGCTCTAATATCTGGGATGTCTATGCTTGTGCCATGTAGATTGGTTGGGCCAGCAAAACGAGCGCTTTGGCTATAGTGAGTTTTATTTAATTCCTTTCCTAAGCCACTTTTAGTAGCATTAAACAATTCAATCTTGGCACCCATCTTTTGTAAAGTTTTGGTATATTCAAAACGGTTTATATAAACCGTTTCGTGAATCACCGATTGACCATCGGCCTGCGTCAGAACTACTCCCAGAGGTTGCTGCCAATCGCTGGAAAACCCTGGCCAGACGTCAGTCACAATTTCAACTGGACGTAGTACCCCCGCCCTTTTAAATGTAATAGTGTCACCAGCTATGTGGTAGTCAGCTCCCAGCCGCCGGATGGTATTTAAGAAGGTCACTAGGTGGGTTTGACGACAATTGTGGACGGCAATTTTTCCATTGGTAGCCAGCGCCAACAGACCCCAAGATGCTACCTCTAGACGGTCGGGCATAATGTAATAGGCAGTGCCATGCAAACGTTCAACGCCGTCAATTACTACCGACCGATTGGTCCGAAATTCGATAATGGCCCCCATACGTTGGAGCATCATCACCATTTCTATTACCTCTGGTTCGGTAGCCGCGTTGTTTATCACCGTTCGACCCTTGGCTAGTACAGCAGCCAGGATAATATTTTCAGTAGCACCCACGCTCGGGTAGGGCAACTCAATTTTGGCTCCTTTAAGCCCCTTAGTTCTAGCTTTGTAGCCAGCCGAAGTTTCCTCAATCTCAGCACCCATTTGTCTAAGAGCGCCGATATGGTAATCGACCGGGCGGGCCCCCAATTTGTCGCCGCCGACAACTGGCAGCTCAGCTTCGCCAGCGCGCTGCAGCAGCGGTCCTAGCGCCAATACCGATAGGCGATTACTGCGAGTTTGCTCTTTAACTTTGGTGCTAATGATCTTGGGGGTATGGATGGTAAGAGTATGGTCTGTGATTTCCAGTCGGCTGCCGATGGCTTGGCAAATCTGACTGGTAATATCGACATCGCCTATCAGAGGTAGGTTATATAGCACTACCGGCTCATCGGTCAGTAGTGAAGCCACCATCAGTTTGGTGGCCGAATTTTTGGCTCCGCTGGCGGCTACTTCTCCGGAGAGGGGGCGGCCACCCTCCACGATTAGCTTGGATATCATACGCGCCATTGTAGCGATTTTGAAACTGCTACACTATGGCAAATGACCGATTATTCACATCTGGCTCGTCAAGATCCTGAGCTGGCCAAGCTGGCAGAAGCCGAAACCAAGCGGCAAAACCAAGGCTTAGAATTAATCCCCAGCGAAAACTACGTTAGCCCCGCAGTCCTCGAGGCCTTGGGTACGGTATTTACCAATAAATATGCCGAAGGCTATCCCGGTAAACGCTACTACGGAGGCCAGATTAATACCGATCAAATCGAGCAATTGGCAATTGACCGCGCAAAAAAGCTATTTGCCGCCGATCACGCCAATGTTCAGGTATTATCCGGGGCTCCAGCTAACCTGGCGGTTTACTCTGCATGGGCTGAGCTTGGCGATACCATCTTGGCCATGGATCTATCGCACGGTGGGCACCTGACGCACGGCCACCCCTTAACGCTACCGGCCAAACTCTACAATTTTGTCCGCTACGGGATGAAGAATATAGAAACCGGGGAGCTAGACTACGATCAAATTCGAGCCCTGGCCAAGCAGCATAAGCCCAAGATTATTTTGGCCGGTTTCTCTAGCTACCCGCGCGAGCTAGATTATGCCAAATTCGCTGCAATCGCCGAGGAAGTAGGGGCGGTGGCCATGGCCGACATTGCCCACTTGGCTGGTCTAATTGCTGGAGGGGTTTTGGCCAATCCCCTGCAGGCGGGCTTCCAAGTCGCCACTGCTACCACCCATAAAACTTTGCGCGGACCACGCGGTGGCTTAATTTTATCCCAAGGCCAAGCCACTAATCCCCTCAAGGCTGCAGACAAGAAAGTACGAAACCTACCAACCCTAATCGATCGAGCGGTTTTTCCCGGATTGCAGGGTGGACCGCACATGAACGTTATTTTGGCCAAGGCAGTAGCCTTTGGCGAAGCTGCCCGCCCCGCTTTTAATATCTATGCCCAGCAAGTTCTGAATAACGCCAAAACCCTGGCCACGGAACTAATGAATCGGGGCTTTCGTCTAATTACCAACGGTACCGATAATCACCTGATACTGATTGATATCCAAAAATCCTTTGGCATCAGTGGCGGAGTGGCAGAAGCAGCGCTAGATAAAATTGGCTTAACGGTTAACAAAAATGTTATTCCTGATGATCCACGCCCGCCCTTTGACCCCAGCGGTATTCGGCTAGGTACACCAGCAATCACCACCCGCGGTATGAAAGAAGTTGAAATGATCCAACTAGCTGAATGGCTTTACAAAGCTCTCAAAAAACATAATGATACTAAAGTCTTGCGCAAGTTAGGAGATGAAATTAGAGCCCTTGCCCTAGGCTTTCCCCTACCCACCGAATAGCACTATAATTAATCTGTGGAGAACTCCGCAGAGATATATCCCAACTTTATATTCGACGGCGAATGCCAAAAAGAGGACGTTGATCCGGATATTTTCTTTATTCCCTCGGGTAATGAGAACTCAGTGCAGAGAGAAACACGCGAGACAGAAGCCAAATCCTATTGCAATGAGTGTGCGGTTAGTGAGCAGTGCTTAGAATGGGCTCTTCGTACAAACCAGCGCGAAGGTATTTGGGGAGGGCTAAATGAGCAAGAGAGACATCCTCTACATCGAGAACGAACTCGGCAAAACCATCCTGCTAGAGTTACTTTACCGACTGGTGGGCCACGCAAACGCCAAAAACATTAGGCACGCTTAGCTTCCTACACCCTATGGTGTGCTTAGCACGAATCGTATCTGCAGTCCTATACACTGGCGACACACGATCAAAGTATTGATTTTTCATAATGTTTATGCTATAAAATGAGTCTATGAACCCAAATCAACAACCAGACCAAGGTACTTTCTTTACGGAACATCACATTCCAGATTCACCAAAGCCGATAGTAGATGTTGAGCCGGTACCTCATTTTCCCGAGCCTACATCCCGGGGAAGCTATACTGAACCCGAAATAATTACAGATACAACGCCCGAAGAGATGCTAGACGCTGTCTTCGAACTGATTAGCGATGCTAGAAAAAATGAAGGCGAACTTCATAACGCTAACATTGAAGACGAAAAGTCACACAACTATCAAAAATTCTTCAAAAAGGCGATGGGTCGATATGCCGAGCGGAATTTTGGCCGTATCCCAACTGCCCCATATGAGGAAAAAGTGGCCGTTGATGAACGCAAAAAAGAACTGGCTGATATGAGTCGAGATAGGCGGGGTGTAGCTGAATATTGGTTTATCAATCTGCTCAGCCGCGAGGGTAAGAGCGGGGTCATAAAATTAACTGGCATTGACTGGCGCGATCTAGAAAGCGATACGTTTACAGTTGCAGAATTAGAAAAGATTTTTTATCAACCCCCAAAACCACAAAATGGTGATCCTCGAGAAAACTCAGAGTATGTACGAAAAAAGCGAACTGCAAACAACAGACGAAAAGCTTTACGCAGTAAACTAAAGAAAAGAATAGCCGACCAGCCTCGCAAAGCGATTAATTGGTAAACACTTCTGCTAAAGTTATAAACGTGCGCCCGTAGCTCAGTGGATTAGAGCGTCTGGCTTCGGACCAGAAGGTCGCGGGTTCAAGTCCTGCCGGGCGTGCCATCCCTCTACTAAATCAGTTTAATAGTATAATTTTACTATGAAGAGCCCAACTCTTGCGGCCATAATGAATTTCTTGCTTCCCGGTTCTGCCTATCTATACTTGAAGCAACGAATAGTATTTGGTTGGATGGTCCTAATTGCAGAACTGCTTTTCTGGTTCTTGCCACTTCCGCAAATTATCGATAGAGCTGTAGACGAATCTGTTCGTAATCTTCAAATTGCTGAGTGGCTTCCGTTATTTGCTGCATTGCTCCTTTATCAATTTGCTTTTGCCGTGGATGCTTACCGATCAGCTAAGACAGCATCGCATTAGTTCGAAAATCGGACCATAGGCCGTGCCAGATCTATTTGATTTCGTATTCGACTGTAATTGTAAAACTTAAGTCTTGGCTGCCGGTTTCCAATCGCGGCGACGTGACGCCTCTCTTGGCGGATGCGCCTTCAGACGCAGAGTCTAGAATTATTGGCCCCCTGAATTGATTTAGCTCGGATATTTTAACAACCCTGCCCAGTCTGGCGCCCAACTCCTTAACCGTTTCCTTGGCTTTGCGCCGAGCGTTCTCCGATCCCTTTTTTCGAGCATCAAGCTCCAGATCAGTGCGAGTATCATCCCTGAAAGTACTGGTGGGAAAAACTCCGCTAACTGAAGATGTGGTCAATAGATGGTCCAATATCCTCTGGGCCAGGTCTTTGTTATCAACAGTAATGGTAAGGCTGAAAGTGGCCGTGTTATAGGATTGGTTCCGTATCGATACAGAGTCGGCGTCTCTGGGCGCACCCTCCAAATAATCATATCCACCAGATGTAATCTGGGTGGTTATTTGTTCATCCTTGACACCAAATTCTTTGACCTTGGCAACCACCTCGTTGCCGGTTTTGGTAACCTTGTTTAGGGCCTCGTTAGAATCGGTGCCGCTGGCTTGATAATAGGGGGCAAAACTAAATTCATCCGGTGCTGCGCTGATAGAGCCCTCACCGGTGACTGTGATCGTTCTGGTTGGCTGAGAAGAATCCCACGGCCGCCAAATACCCAGCATCACCGCAATCACAATCAGCAATCCGGCTACGGCCATGCGCAAATCAATTTTTAAATTAAGTTCATTCACTTCCACAAATTATAAACGCCAAGCGTCAATAAAATCTAGATTTTATATGCCTACAATTACAGTCATCTGTAATTCTGTGGATAACCTGTAGAAATTCCTGAATGCTTATGCTTGCAACAACAATTAACCAAAGCGTATACTGATTTCACTCCTGGTGGAGCGAACATGAAAATGCTGATAGCCGATAAGGCACATCTAGACGAGGAACCTCGGTTCCAGATCATGGTGCGCACGAAACCTATCTTTTCCGACAACCTTAGTCACTCTTAAAGACAGAGGCCAACGGCCAAAATCTTTAAGTAGGAGATCTTACAAAGAGCTTCGGCTCGATGTAGGTCGGGAAATCGGAGAGCGTCTCCACCAATTGTGGGGATATCCCGAAGGGGCAACCCGGAAAGATCATCCCTGCAGATGGCGGGAATCGGGAGAGTGTCGAGGAGACAAGGACTGACCTCACGGTCAGAAACCTATCACCACGACACCTCCCGCCCCCGCCTCATCACACCCTATTTAATCGGCCAAATGGCCGTTTTTTTAATTTCAGTCAGCATTAAGAAGCGACCCGGATCTTCGGGTCGCTTAATTATTTGTTTTCGAGAGAGAAAAGCAGAGAGTTGGGTGGTGTGGATGAGCGGACGAGGCGACCGGTTGGTCTGAACGGTTGGTCAAATGTGTTTGATCCGTTGACCTTACCGGTCGCCTCGTTGCCCCCTGGTGGAACCTTCAATGGAACATTTTCTGGCGGACCGCCGGGACTCATTGCGCAGCAAGGCGCAATCTAAGGGGCGGAATCGCCTTTCGAAATATGCAATTTAGGATATCCGTGGCTAGGCAACCCTCTGCTTTTAATGTGCCGAGCTGTAACTTTGGTTCTGGATTTGTATTTCGGTTTCTGGTTACTGCTCTTTGTTTCTTGTGTCGTTGACTCGTGCCAACGTGAAACACTTTCATTATTTAACCATAAGCGTTGAATGTCAAGCGTTTTTTGTAAGAAATCTCACAATCGATAATTAGTGCAGCAAGCAATTTTGTTTAACTATTGGTAAAATTGCGGATGTCGATATCTTCTCCGATATGGGCCTGTAGCTCAGTTGGTTAGAGCAGCGGCCTCTTAAGCCGCGTGTCGAGGGTTCGAATCCCTCCAGGCCCTCCAGTCAAAGAAGTTGCCCAAGTGGCAAGTGC
>CAZRIY010000003.1:0-59351 GCA_964600295.1 uncultured Candidatus Saccharibacteria bacterium | reverse complement strand
TTAAGCCGCGTGTCGAGGGTTCGAGTCCCTCCAGGCCCTCCAAAACTTTGGCCACTCCGAGGTGGGCAGATTTTTGCCAGTTGAAGGCGCAAGCCCAGCAATAGGACAAGTAGGTAAATTAGAACAGGTTGCAGAAGAAAGAATTGAAATTTCCTGCGATAGTGATAGCGTAAAAGCTGTCATTGCAGCTATACGTGAAGCACACCCGTACGAAGAACCTGCGATTGATATATATGAGTTGGTTGAATTATGAAAGAACTTAAATTAACCGTAGTCATAGACTGTCCGATGCACGAAGTCTGGGATTTTGTACTTAACCCAGAAAATACGCCCAAGTGGATAGACGGCATAGTGTCAGAAGAAACCAACGAAGCACCTACTAAGTTAGGCACTATTTACAAGAATCAAAACCGTGAAGGTAGCTGGACTGAATATGAAATAACCGAGCTAAATCTCGGCAGTATGTTTGTTATGAGCCAGAAGGGTGGCAGCTACCATGTTAGATATACACTCAAACCTTTAGATGACGATAAATGTGAGCTTGAATATCACGAATGGGTTGACGAAGGCGAACTTGAAGAACCATTCACCCAAGATATTCTTAATAAGCTGAAAGCCGTGATGGAAACGCCTAGACGTTTCGTGATTACACTTAAGTCGGGCAAGCAGCTCGTTACGGACAAGTTTGATAATGATGAAGCAGTGTTGCGGTGGCTAAGAACGGGTGCAGCAGGAATCGTATACCAAAATGAACACGTACGTATTATCCCAGAAGCCGTAGAAACAATTCAGCGTATTGAAGATGACAACGAGTAGTAGCCAAGAAGAACCAGATAGTAAGACACAAACACTTGAGGCTGCGATTAAAGAAATTGAAGCAAAACAGTACAAGTACGACTTTCAGATAGCCGATGAGTTTAAAGCTCTCGCCGAAACGGAAGATTACGGCAAAGAAGAACTAGAGCAAATCAAAGCCGAGTTTATGTTGTTTAGGTTTATGACAAAAAATGACTATCAAGATAATCTTGAGCCGAGATTTAAACCCGTTATGGAATATACAGACGGAACTGTATTCCCAGATTATTCGGAGCTTACACCAGAACGATTGAAGTACTATCTTGAACGTTCGGAAGCTACTACCAATCCCGTTATGAGAGCTCGTTATTTAGATGTTAATTATGAGTTTAATAAAGACCTTAATAAAGAAGACATCTTAGAAAAACTCGTTAGCGCACATATTGAAGCAGCAAAGGTTGAAGGACGTGGCAATGAAATGGATAGCATTGACCTAATCCAAAGAGCATTTATCGTTGCAAACGGATATAAAGATAGTCATAAAGAAGTATTTGGGATAGCAAAGCAAGCAGTTCTTGAGTTTGTAAAAAAGCTTCAAAAAGAAAATCCACGCTGGTGCTTGGAGTTGCTAGAACTAATTGAGCATTTCAATCAATCATTCAACAAAGATGAGTTGAAACTAGCTCACAAAATAGCTAAAGAAGGCGTAAGTCACTATAAGAAACAAGAGGGCTCATTTCTGATACTAGAGAGCTACATCAAGATTGAGCATAAAATTGACCAGCTACTTAATCCAGAAACCTATGACCCACAAGAGGCAGCCCGTGAAGAAGCGCAGTTATACCATGATGAAGCAAACGACAGAGAAGACAGTCTATTTATTCAGCAAACTAATCTGCTAAAAGCTGCACAAATACTTAGAGAGGCTGGCTTAAACGCAGAGGCAAACAAACTAAACGACAAAGCTGAAAAGTTAGGAAGTTTGCCAGAGTTCACGGCAGGATTTCAAGAGTTTACTTTTGAACAAACAATACCCAAAGAAGTAATTGATAATCTGGTAAAAGAATTGAGTAATCATAAAGAAAAGGCAGCTCTCATTGCTTATTCACCAAACTTCTTTCCGTCATGGAAGCAAGCAAAAAAAGAGGGCAAATCAGAAGAGTTTGCGTCAATCAGTGACCACGTTACAAGCCTGACATTGAATGAAGACAATGTGCCTATTGCAGTAGCACCTGATGACATTGAATACAGAAAAACCATGCGATACTATGACGCTTCCATTGCTACGGCAAGCATATTTTTATCTATAACTGTAAGCGAAGCATTAAAAAATCGGGGCTTAACTCTTGACGATATAATGCCTCAATTAGAAAAAATTAAGCTGATAAATAAAGACACTTACGAAGCGGTGGTGCTTGGTTTCAAGTATTTCTTTGACGGTAAGCATTATGAAGCTTTAACAATCTTAACTCCGCAAATTGAAGACTTATTGGGTGATATTGTGCGTATGCACGGTATGAAACGATATAGGCAGAAAGATGTGAGCATAGTTGAACCTAAAATGCTGGGTTCTTTACTTAATGACCTTGAAAGACTCTATACTAAAGACCTTGCACGGTTTATGGAATATCAGCTTATTGACCCTGCTAAGGAAAACTTACGCAACATTACTGGGCATGGTGGTTTGAAGCCTACTACACCGAACTTAGATAGGAAATCTATGGTAGTACTTCAAATCTATATGGCAATACTATTACAGATTAAGGCTGTTTCTATTCAAAAGTAGCTATAAATAATTGAGGATTTAACCGTAAGTTAGTTGCAATAGTTCGCAACATGCTCCTCCAAAACTTTGGCCGCTCCGAGGTGGGCAGATTTTTGGATAGATATGCCGAGAGCCCAGTAATCCGGAGGATGGGTTCGATAATCAAAGTCGCAGCGCATCCGCCGCGGCGGAGAGCACGGCCGCAGAATATACAAAGTAATCCCACATGGCCCTCCACTAACGATAAATCAGCGTCTTCGGCAAAAATCAAAGAGGTTTAGTCATTCAGATGCTGGATAGCGTAATCTGCTTCTGCTGCTGTGAACTTCTCGCCGTATTGTGAAACCAACTGGTCGCGAATTGCTGCTGGTGACATATTCTGCTGCTCTTGGTAGCTCTTTGCTTTTGCAAGAGCATTTGCATTCCAATCGGCTTTTACATTGTCTGTAGCGTATTGTGCAGCTTCTGGCTTAAACTTTTCGCCATATTCTGAGACTAACTGGTCATATACACCTAGCTTTGACATATGCATAGTGTTGGTATACGAGTCAGCTTTAGCTAATGCAGATTTGTACTCGGCTGGAACACTGGGTTCTGGTGTTTCCGTTTGTGTAGTTTGTGTAGTACTTTGCGCTGTATCATTTGTTGCGCTGCTATTTCGTTGGTTATTATCCGTTTTACTTCCACCGCTTGCTGCACTAATGATAATGATTAAACCTATAAATCCTAGCACTGCACCTAGAACTTTGTGTCTAGCAAACCAATTTTTATCGCTCTTATCAGCCATTAGAATCTTCTTTCACAAGATTGTTTAAATTAAATATATAACATTTTTTCCTGCAAGTAACTCCTACAAGGAATCTAGATGACCACGCCTAAAGTTATTAGTTCTCTATAGGTTTTTAGTAAACTGGGGTGGAGGGAGTTCCAGTTTTGGGCAACATGGCCCTCCAGGAATTTATTAAAGTGCTTCTTGGGAAGTCATTTTAGTTGGTAAGATATTGTTATGTCAGCTATCGATGAATATCTTAAAAATGCCACCCCGTCGCAGAAAGCCATGCTCGAGCGGTTTCGTAAAATTATCAAGCAAATAGTTCCCGAAGCCGAGGAAGTTATTAGCTACGGCATACCCATGTTCAAATACAACGAGACATATTTGATATACTTCGCGTTTTTTAAAAACCATATGAGCATATACCCGGCCTCCGACGCGATGATAAAAGCAATTGGTCCTGAGCTAGCCAAGTTTAGAACCTCTAAAGGCACTTTGCAGTTTACAGAGGATAGTCCCATCCCCGAGCCAATTCTTAGTAAGATTATTCTTTTCCGCCTGGCCGATATTACCAAAAGCTCCAAAAGAAAAGCCTAAGAGTATTTGACCAAGTAAAAAATATATGGTTATATATTTTTATGAAATCCGGTATTGAAACGTCCGTATCCGATAATCCAATTAGTTATGATTCCCTAATACCCGAGGCGGATATTAAAGCCTTAGGAATCAATACAGTCCCAATGACTAAGTACAAAAGCTTTGCTAAATTTGTCCGGGATTCTATTAATGGGAAGTGCAATTTCTCTTTATACTTTAGGGCGCCAGATGATAGCGTTACTGGGCCAAATTATAGAGCTCAACCGGTTTTTGAGCGCTTTGGTCGCTTAGCACCGTCCGGCTTTGTAGATGATTTAAGAGCGCGTGCTGACGGACGTCGCTTTTCTGATCTCGATCCACACACACAGGTAGATATGTATAAAGCTCATGAATCCATGTGCGATTTAGTGGATGAAAGTGATCCCTATGTACTACAGGAAAACGGTGAAGTAGACGAGGATTATTTGCGCAAGTAGTGCAAGCTAGTCTGTTTGATTGGTATCATAGGGGGAATGGATTCCGACCAGCAACCATCTACTCCCGGTAATTTTCAGATACCCCATAATCAAGATAATGGGGTATCTCAGACTACTCCGCATACGCATGATCAGCCTCAACCCACTTTAGCTGCTGGCTCAGCCGAGTCTAACCAGCCGATCCAACCGATTCAACCGATTCAACAACTTGCCGGGCAACTTCAAGAAGTACCGCCCAAAGCCCAGGAAGAGGCATTGAAAGAGTCAGTGCTGATATCCAGAAATCCGGTAGCCATTATCATCCGGCTAATGAGCTTGCTTGTCTTGCTCGACTTGGCTTTTTTGGTAGTGGTTGGCGCGCTTGCCTTTGTGGGCTTGGGTCCTAGGCTGATTTTTCTGATTTTCTTTATCTTTTTAGTTATTAAAATTTTCGCCTTGGCCTTTTTGGTATTTTCGGTGCTGCTACCCTGGGCCAATACCGGGTATTACTTGACCGAGACTCATTTAGAGAGAAAGCGGCTCAACAAAAATATAACCACTGATGAAATCACCTACGAACTACGCAATATCGAGGGAGTAAGAATGCACCAGGGTATGTTGGGCCGGATATTCGATTATGGCGATATAACGCTACAGATGATGACCGATAAGCCCAAAAAAATAGAAATCCACGATATCAAGGACCCGTCTCACTATAAGAACGTTTTCGACAAGTATATTTCTGTCAATATCTAGGGTGCCAAGTAGGGATAATAGGGTGGCTAAACCCCTGCTCGTGGCGACTGCACTAGGGCTTATTCTAGTAGTTTTGGCGGCTTCTGCCCCGCAGATCCATCCAAAACTAGATGGTGTCCGGATAGCGATAGAAGATATTAAGGTTGAATCCGATCATCAGAGAGGTTTCTCGCAAATCAGGGGCAGGATTACCAATAATGATAGATGGCCGCGTAAGCTTGCGTTGAAAATGCTGTTTTATAGCCAGGACGGGGGAGTTATTGGCAGAGCTGGGGGCACTATTCAGGATCTAGGACCGGGGCAAACTCGAACCTTTAGACTTTTTACTATCACCGACATTGACGGTTATAGCCGATACAGTCTGGAAGTGGAAGAGGCTTCTCAAAGTTGAGCTTAAACCGGCACTACCGCATAATTTAGATCGAGCGGGATTCGTATATCGGCTAATATATCAGTTTTCCAAACTGAGGAGACCGGTTCGACTCCGGTATCCCGCACCACGGGCGCCCGTAGCTCAGTCTGGATAGAGCGAGGGAGTTCTAACCCCTAGGCCGTAGGTTCAAATCCTACCGGGCGCGCCAGATCGCAATCTTGTTCGAGAAAGTTTAAACAACGGTTTCTGCACTCTTCACAACCCTGTTATTTACCTTGGCATGTAACTTTGATAAAATTTATCCATGCAGTTAGTCGGTTGTTCGATTTGCAAGAAGGAATTTTACGCCAAACCTAGTTGGCTAAAAAGAGGATGGGGAAAATACTGTTCGAGAACTTGCTTCTACGAAAGTCAAAAGAATGGCAAGATGTTTACATGTTTTATCTGTGGACAGAACATCTATAGAAGTCGCAAGCACCAATTAAAGTCAAAAAGTGGCAAATATTTTTGCAGTAAATCGTGTCAGACTGTATGGAGGAACTCTCAGATCCAAACGGGCGAAAGTCATCCTAACTGGAAAGGAGGTGAATACACCTATAGAAACATACTAAAAAGAGCCAAGATTGCGCCCATATGCGCAAAATGCAGCAGTAAGGATCAAAGGATCCTATCAGCTCACCACAAAGACAAAAACCGACAAAATAACGTCGTTTCAAATCTAGTATGGCTATGCCATAATTGCCATTTCCTGGTGCATCATTATAAAAATGAGGCAGAAAAATTTTTGGTGTCCATAGCTTAATGGTAAAGCGCCGCACTGTGGCTGCGGTGACGAGGGTTCGATTCCCTTTGGACACCCCATAAGACTTCATCAGAGTTTCTCGTAGCACCAGCATTGAACCCAAAAATATATTTTTCAGGACACTGTTTTTTCCTTTCGTGCTGATATGGGCATTGTTCGGACTAGATCTATGGGACTCGAAAGACGTCAGAAGTCTCAGAAATAGATATAAATCTAGTAAGTAATAAGTAAGAAGGCATAGGAATCACTTTTTGCGGCTGATTCAAAGCGCTTACGATTATGGCTTAGGAAAGTGGAAATTCTCACAGACTTTTTTGATTATGGGAGTACAATTAGGATATAATAGTATTAATTAAGCAAGGGAGAATGCATGAGTACAATTAAAAGTTTGGTGGGCTACGTGGGTGGCGCGGCGCTGTTTGTTCTAGCTTTGGCTGGAACTGCCAGTGCTCAAAACCACAGTAATAGCCACAATCCCAACCTCAATCGGGATAGAGTAACCACCTCGGCGCCCTGCAGCGTCACCTTTGGGCAGAAAGCCAAAGTGGCAAGTGCAGGAGCAAAATCTCCAAGTGTCACTTTCCTGCCTAACTGCGGCGGTACCACTACCACCATAGTAAACCCAGTCAGGGAAGTAGTTACGCGGCATGAGCGAGTAACTGTAGCACAGGCCGATTCCAAAGTTAGTGTGGGAGCAGAAGCTCCAGTAGGTGGCGCCAAAGCTGGTGGTGGCTCTGCCACTTCCGGATTGCTAGCTATGAGCGGTTCATTTGCCAGTATTGGCTACGGTATACGCCGCTTACTGCAAGTGCGCCAGGGATTCTAAGGCGATTGCCAAATCTAAGTAAGTAACTAAATTAAATCCTGGTGACAGAGAACTGGATACAGCCACCGGCTGAACCTGAGGCGGGAGCGGATAAACCTATCCGCTCTAACCGCTGGTTTTCTCATCAGCTGGAAATTTCACTCTTCGATGAAACTCCAACTGAACCCGAGGTCAAGCGTCAGCCATTCAGTCTAAAAATTCCCTTTTCGTCCAATGAACTGCTGATCTCTCTGTTTGCACCCAAGGAAGAACAGGGCACAGCAACCAAGCCAAAGCGGCCGTGGCGTATTTACATTCCCCTGATTTCTAATGATTTGGTAATTACTTTGTTCGGCGAACCTGAGCCCTCCGACCCTGCAGTTTTGCCGCGACGTGGCCGCTTGGTGATACCAATGCTGCGTCCCCAGGCTGCCCTGGGAGTGGCCATGATAGTGGCCGGTCTATTAACCGCTTATAATTTTGGCTTGCAAGCCAGTCGGTCCGATATTTCAGTACCTGTGGCCAGCGCACCACCCCTGCCCGCACCGGTAGTAGAGGCTCAGCCAGCCCAGGCTTTAGGCTTGCCTCGGGCGGCACCCGCCCAAATCCGGATTCCGGGGATTGGAGTTAACACTTCATTTGTTGAGTTAGATAAAAAAGTCGACGGTACTATCCAAGTACCCGAGCGGTTCGACATCGTCGGCTGGTATCGTCGAGCGCCCACTCCTGGAGAAATTGGCCCGGCCATCATGATTGGCCATGTGGATAACGTTAGGGGACCAGCAGTATTCTATCGCCTTAAGGATCTAAAACCGGGGGATGTCATCGAGATCGACCGGGTGGACGGCACTACTGTTAGATTTAAAGTCGATAGCCTCCAGCAGTTTGCTCAAGATAATGCCAACTTTCCGACGGCTCAGGTCTATGGTGGTATTGATTACGCTGGTTTGCGTTTAATTACTTGCAGCGGCCAATTTAATCGGGTGACTGGTAGTTATAGCCATAACACCGTGGTTTTTGCATCGGTGGTACAGTAATGTTGGGTATGAAATTTTACAACCGCAAAACTGTCATGCGAACGCTACATCTACTAGTCCTGTTTAGTTTTGTATTGTCAGTTCTACTGGTGGCGCCGGCGGTTCACGCCAAGTCACCTGACCACGCCAAGGGGCAGCAGAAAAAGCAGAGCCAAGCTCAGCCACCACAATCTAATAAAGCACCCAAATCAGAAGACCATCCCAGCAATTCGCACCCGCCGCAGAGCCACTCCAACAATGGGAAAAGTAAGGGGAAAACTGATACACCTCCACCAGCCGCCGATCCGAGTACACCCAGCACCACCGAGGGCAACAGCCCAAAAGACGCCGGTAGTTCCAGCAATAATAACGGAGACAGCAGTTCTCCCCAGACGGCAGATTCAATCCATGTAATATACGGCCTGAAAACTGTCAATCAGTCGATTACCCGGCCTTCATCTGGGACCCAGACTTCGATTCCTTCAAGGGCCAAACTGGTCAGAGGAATTGCTCCAGAGGATCAGTTTAGTATTCCTGCCGCCTTGCCCCAAAGCGTGGCCTACGATCCCATTATGGCCATAGTTTCGGTTTCGCTAGCTGTGCTGTGGTTGGTAAATAAAAGATTATCTCGTAACCAGAGCCGGTTGGCCCACGTCCGGTCACTGCGCTCCAAACCGGCTTAAACCAGCTGTTCCAGGCTTGAACTCGGTTAATCAGTGGCGTAGACTAGCTGTTGTTTTGTGATTCGACGTCAGGTTTCTTTAACGCAATATAAATCTTCAAGAAACCTAGCGGTGGATGACAATATTGGTTATCTGCTTTGAAACGTGAGGGTGGCTAGAAACTGCAGTGTGGCCCATGGCTAATGGATACTCCCTCTCGGCCTCGGGAATACACTTCCGAAGACAGGCTCTCCGGTGTGGCCGGGCAAACCAACACCCCGAGCTAATGGCTTCGGACACTCTCACCCAACTCTCGTCCCCGGACCAGCGGGCGTCCTAGGGGGCGAGATCGGCGGGCGGGTGCCAGGTTAGTAGACGAGACGACCTTTTAGGTCCCCCCTCCCTCTACTTTCCTGTGTACCCGCCCGCCTCCAATCTACTGGCTGTCAATTTGACGTTTTCTAACTCGCAACCTATGATAAAAGTAGTTTCGGAAAAAGCTATTACATTAATGTCTGATACCTCGGCGATTACCTAAGATTATCCCTGATACAAGCCAAAATACGCTCTGTCAGCCGATAGCTCGGTAATCGCTGCCTGTATCAATATAAGGAGTTTAACTATGGAATTTGGAGTTGCCGCCATAGCAGCCCTAGTTGGGGCGGCTGCGGGCTATTTTGCCAAAGATAATATGGCCAAAAAGACCATTGGTGCAGCCGAAGGTAAGGCCAAAAAGAAGCTGGAAGAAGCTGAATCCAAAAACAAGGAATTGTTGATCAAAGCTAGAGAAGATGCGGCTAAAATTATTGATGATGCCAAAGCAGAAGAAGACAAACGCCGTCGTGAGGTGGGTGAGACCGAAAAACGCCTGCGTGAACGCGAGGAGACGCTGGATAAAAAGCTGGATGAGTTAGATCGTCGCAGCCAAGAACAACGCAAATCTGAAGATGAACTATCCAAATTTAAGGACGAGCTGAAAAAAATCCGTGAAGATTCGCAGACCAGACTGGAAAAAATTGCCAAATTAACCAAAAAAGAGGCAGCCGAACGGTTAATGCAAATGACCGAACGTGATATTAAAGCCGATCTAATAGGTGTGATTGGTAAGGAACAGAAAGCTGCCCAAGAGGAATCCGACGATCGAGCCCGCAAGATTCTGACTACAGCTATGGAACGAGTGGCCTCAGATGTTACGGCCGAGCGGACCGTTACCTCAGTAGAACTGCCCAATGACGAGATGAAAGGCCGAGTAATTGGCAAAGAAGGCCGCAATATTCAAACTATCGAACGGCTAACTGGGGTAGATGTGTTGGTAGATGAAACACCGGGTGTAGTTGTACTTTCCAGCTTTGATCCGATTCGGCGCGAAGTAGCCCGCCGCACTCTAGAGATATTGATCAAGGACGCCCGCATCCACCCGGCCCGCATCGAGGAAACCGTGGCCAAAGTCCAGCAAGAGCTGGATAAAGAAACCCAGGCAACGGGTGAAGAAGCTGCTCGCGATCTAGGAATTGTTGGTATCCCTCCCGAAGTAGCCAGATTAGTGGGCGAGCTTAAATACCGGACTTCTTTTGGTCAAAACGTCCTCAAGCATTCGATGGAATTGGCCCAGCTGTCTGGGTCAATTGCGGCCGAAGTTGGCGGGGATGTGCAGGTTGTAAAATACGCTTCGCTAATCCACGACATGGGCAAGGCTATGACCCATAAGCAGGAGGGGAAGCATCATCATATTACTGGTGAAGTCGCACGCAAGTATGGTTTGCCAGAAGCCGTGGCCCACGCCGCCGAGGCTCACCATGACGATGTCGAGGCCAAAACGTCCGAAGCTCTAATTGTGCGGGCGGCCGATGCTCTTTCTGGCGGTAGGCCAGGGGCCCGCGGTGATACCATGGAAAACTACGTCAAACGCATGACCGAGCTCGAAAATGTGGTTAAAACCTTTCCCGGAATTGAAAAAACCTATGCCGTCTCGGCCGGTCGGGAAATTCGGGTATTTGTGCGGCCAGAGGAAACCGATGACCTAACTGCCATTAGACTAGCTCGTGATATCTCCAATAAAATCGAGAGCACACTCCAATACCCTGGTACCATCAAGGTCAATGTCATTCGCGAAACTCGCGCTATCGAATATGCCAAGTAAGCCAGCCGACGAGCGCAACAAGCCCAAATTCCCGCCGATTACCAATCAGACCACTTTGCTGTCGTTCGATGTCGAGAGCAATGGCTTACATGGACCAGAGTTCGCTGTGGGAGCGGTAGTTATGTCGGCCACCGGCCAAGTATTGGATGAATTTAAGGCTCGTTGCCACATTCGAGGTCGGGTTGACTCCTGGGTTGCCGAAAATGTACTGCCGGTACTAAAAGATTTTCCAATTAACTTTTCGAGCCGCCGGCAGTTACGGCAGGCTTTTTGGCAATGGTTTCAGTCTGCGATAGCCCGCGCCGATTACGTACTGGTTAGCAATGGTTATCCAGTCGAGATGCGTTTTTTAGCAGCCTGCCAGGATGATGATCTAACTAAGCGTTATTGGGAACACCCCTTCCCCTTGCTTGAACTCCATTCACTGTTGCTCCAGATAGGTGAAGACCAAAAGCACCACGTAGTTACCGATAAGGTTAAGGGTACCCCAAACCTAAAGCACAACCCCTACTGGGATGCCTGGGTTTCAGCGCTGGCCGCTTTCGAAGCCTTTCGAATAGCTGGTAGGCTAACTGATAAATAAGCAGATTAGTCCAATTGAAATTTGCCGATGCTGAGCCTAAACTAAGAGGTAGTCAAAGGAGGCGGGGATGACCAAGCGACAGTTGATCGAGACCTTATCCAAGCGATTGAGCCTATCTAAGCGCCAAGCCGAGAAATTTCTGGATGAGTTTACCGAGATCGTGATAGATCAAGTGGCCAAGAACGAAAAAGTTTCGATTACCGGTTTTGGTGTGTTTGATTTAGGGAAGCGCGCAGCCCGCCGGGGCGTCGATCCCAGAACCCAGGCCGAAATTAAGATTCCGTCAATGAAAATGCCGCGTTTTAGAGCTGGCAAACGCCTCAAGGACGCCGTCAGGCACTAGATGCCGCCAGAAGCCCAATCACCACCCGTCGCAACGGAAGATTATTTGGGGGTGGCTGAGGGTTTATGGGAGGCTATTAGCACCGAAGAGGTAATACCCGGATCGCGTCTAGGCGGATTGGACACAGTTAATGGTGTCAGAATTGTCAAAGCCGTATTAAAGCCCGAATTTTTGGAAGCCTACTTTCCGTCTAAATTTTTGTTGATAGAGCGTCAGACCAATCCCAATACAGTCGGCTATTTATTAGTAGACTTTAAATATAAGGTAATCTACGAAACACCTCCCATGGGCTCAAGATTGGTTTCGAGGTCTTTGGCGGATTATTGGGAGCAGCCTGTATTAGATAGGATCAAACCCTTTAACGATTTCTTAGAAGAAGTCTTAATAATTATGAAAATGGATGGGACACAGGCGAGACCATTTGATCAGATAGAAGGGGTATCCGAGGAAAGCGCAATGGCTTGGCTAACCCAGCTCCACCAAGAACTTCAATCTCAAGCTGGTTAGTTAAGCTGATATAATTTCAGGGCATCGGGGAGTGGCGCAGCTTGGTAGCGCACCGCGTTTGGGACGCGGGGGTCGCAGGTTCAAATCCTGTCTCCCCGACCAAATAAAAATCCCAGCCACAGGCTGATATTTTTGTTTGAATGAGAGTTGGTTTGAGAGGCGACGCGAACGAATCTCGATCGTAGGTTAGCTCGAGCGCATGCCCGAGCGCTATCCTGTCTCCCCGACCAATTTGATTTTTACTCATTCTAAGTTTGGCTAGAATTAGAACGCTAATGTTAAACTAGATTGGTAAGAGGGTATAGTTTGCGAGAGAAGTGCGCAGTTTTTGGTATCTACGCGCCCCAAACCGATGTAGCGCGCGTTAGCTACTATGGATTGTGGGCACTCCAGCATCGTGGCCAAGAAGGTACTGGGATTGTTACTACCGATTCTCGACAATTCTATAGCCATCTGGCACCGGGTCTAGTGGCCCAGGTTTATAACGACGAAGTTCTCGATCGGCTTAAAGGCCATATTGCAGTAGGCCACAATCGGTACTCAACCTCTGGGGGTAGCGATGGTCATCTTCAGCCAATTGTCCGTAGCCAAAATTTATTAGCTCTAGCCCATAATGGTAATTTGCCTTCAGTTCGTCCTTTGCAACGCTTTTTGGCCGTCAGTGGGATTTCCACCGCTGGGGCCAACGATACCGAATTAATGGCCACGGCCCTTAGTTATCATCTAGAAAGGGGAGCCAAACCCGAAGCAGCCTTAGCCGAGATCTTCCCCTTGCTTACCGGGGCCTTCTCTTGCGTGGCCATGACCAAAACGGCTCTGCTGGGTTTCCGTGATCCATACGGCATTCGTCCCCTAGCCATTGGCAAGCTTGGCGGGGGTTATATTCTTGCATCCGAGACGGCCGCCCTCGACACCATAGGCGCCGAGTATCTACGTGAAGTAAAACCCGGCGAGTTAGTGGTTGTTGATAATACAGGTATCCATTTTCACCAACTAGCAGAACCTACGCCCAAACTCGATATTTTCGAGTTTGTTTATTTTGCTCGTCCCGATAGTATGCTGGAGGGTCAACGAGTCAACGAGGTTAGAAGGCGCCTGGGCAAGCAATTAGCCCAAGAGAGCAAGGCCCAGGCAGATGTGGTGATACCAATTCCCGATTCAGCTATTCCGGCCGCCCTGGGCTACTCCCAGGTTTCGGGCACTCCCTTTGATCACGGATTGATAAAAAACCGTTATATCCACCGGACCTTTATTGCGCCCATCCAGGAGTTGCGAGAACGAGACGTGCAGATGAAACTCAATCCCCTAACCGAAACTTTTCAAGGCAAGGATATTCTGGTAATTGACGATTCGATTGTCCGCGGCACTACCTTAACGCGAATTGTCAGAATGTTAAAGAAGGCCGGGGCGCGTAAAATTCACCTAGGTATCAGTTCGCCACCGATTAAATATCCCGATTTTTACGGGATTGATACACCCGATCAAAGCAATCTAATAGCTGCCAAGCTGCCAGTAGAGAAAATTAGACAAAAAATCGGTGCGGATAGCTTAACCTATCTCTCCTTTGAGGGTATGTTGAAGGCAATTGAAGTTCCTCGCCAGCGGCTATGCACCTCTTGTTTTACTGGAGAATATCCAATTGATTTAAAAGAGCGCGCTAAAGATGTGGCACTCGTGAAGCACTAGTTTTACTGACGTTGATATAGACCAACCAGTTGGGTTTGATCAAGAATATGACCGACCATGGCTAGCTCAATCTCGGACTTGGTAGCACCTTCTTCTAGATCTAGATTGGCGTCTAACGCGTAAAGCTTAAAGAAGTAACGATGTTGGCCCTGGCTAGGACACGGTCCACCGTATTTAATTTCGCCAAAATCGGTTTTGCCATGTGTGGCGCCGGCTGGTACGGAATCTTCAGCTATTTCGGTGGTTCCCGGATCACTATTATATACCAGCCAGTGGTCCCAGTTACCACTGGGGGCATCGGGATCATCCACGATCAAAACTAATGACTTCGTTGTGTCAGGAACGTCAGTAATTTGCAACGGCGGATTAACATTATTCCCATCACAGGTGTATTTGGACGGAATCGATTGGTTGGGTTGGAAAGCTGAGCTAGATAGTTTCATATAAACAAAAAAACCGGCTACAGCCGGATTTCTAGTCGAACATTAAGTAATCATTATAGCAAACATTGGACGATTTGTCCAATAATGACAAAAAATCTAGCTACCGCACTATAAATACTCAAATATCATATAAAAACAAGGCTATTATTAAAGTTATTTGCGATAGTGCACAGTTTTAATAATAAGGATTGCACTTAGCTATAAAGTATGGAAAGAAACGAAATACAATTGCTACTGAAAGAATTCAGTAGCAATGTTACAATCATATTATGGCAAGACAAAAGCTTGGCCGTGAGCATATTCGCAGCCTAACCACCATGGGGGGCGGTCGTAGTGTAGGCTTAACGCTACCGATTGCATTCATTCGGGAGCTGGGCTGGAACCCCAAACAAAAAGTGCGGGTTGTCCGTCGCGGCAAGGATCTATTGGTCAAAAATCTGCCCAAATGAGAATTACCAATATTAAGCAGTCCCAAATAATCGCTCTGCGATTTGACGGGGTAAACATTGGGCTATGCCGAAGATAACGGCAATCAAGGAACAAGTTAAGAGAACCGATAGGTACTCGATCTATGTTGATAGCAAATATCGCTTTTCGCTATCCGAAGCCGAAGTTGCCCGCTTGGGCATCTTCCAGGACCAAGAACTAACCGAGCAAGAGCTTGAAAAGCTCAAAACTGATGCCGTCCAAGACAAAGCCCTAGACAGATCATTGCGCTATATTGCGATCCGCGCTCGCAGCCAATTTGAAATTACCGACTATCTAAAACGCAAAGGCTACGACCGTGAAATTGTTCTCACGATCGTGAGTAAATTAAACGAGCTAAATTTAATCGATGATGAAGCTTTTGCCCGTCAGTGGGTGGAGTGGCGGCAGATGGGTCGCCCCCGCAGCCGTCGCCAGCTCCAGACCGAGCTCTTTAAGAAACGGGTAGACCGCCAGGTTATTGAGGATGTGTTAGCCGAGGTTGAACCCGAAACCGAATTACAGCAACTTAAAGATCTAATTGAACGCAAATCGCGCCTCAGCCAATATCAAGATCGCCAAAAATTGATGGCCTACTTAGCCCGCCAAGGCTATCCCTACGATCTAATAAAGCGCGCGTTTTCAGAAGATTAACTATTATCAGATTTGATGCTATAGCATACAAGATGATAATAATTGAATATGAGGATAGAGAGATCGCTACAACGGGTGGCAACTAACTTAATCTCTGAAATGTCTTACGGAGCAGCCGAGGGGATTTATCAGCGGGTATAGATCTTGGCAGACGAAGTGAAGCTAGAGACATTAGCACAGTCCATGCTCTTGAAGCCCTCGAATTTGAGCTTACGGCTCTCAAGTATCTGGACCAGAACACACCCTATACCCTGATAGCCATCGTTAATGATCCTCACACCTTTAGTGAAAGTCATGCGGTTCCAAGGAGTACCGTCTGATTTCAGATAATTCCAAGGCAGCAGATCGTATTTGACTAGGCCAGCTTCTACACCAACATTTTTGGGATCTGGAGAAGACCGCGATAGCGAAAACTGCTTTTCTTCACCGGCAAAATCACCCACAGATATTAGGTAAACGCTAGGATCAAGATATTCGGGGGCGATGGCTAAGTGCCCAGCCCAATATTTGGGCGTATTGCCTCCATGCAATTCCCCTGTACCCTCAACAAACCAACCTCCGACTAGTTTGCCGTCAATGTCATTATCGACCTTGCCCGATATCGGCTCGCCCACTCGTATATATTTAGATAGCATGGTTTGCTTGAGTTCTTCGGTGTAGTAATTGAGTGGGTCGGCCAAATAAAGGCGAAACCCGTCCCATTCGTAATGCTTGGGCTCCAAGATTCCGGCCGCCGCCGGCAACTCGGTATCCCAGACACCATAATCAAGGGTCTGTGCGCCGATTTTACCCACAACCTGGCCAGCAGTAACTTGGACCTTAACGTAGGCAGTATCTCCTTGGTTTTTTCCCTGATCGAAGATCTGTTGGAGGTCTGGCGAAAGACTGGTTATCAGATCGTAATAATAGAAATGGGTACAGCTGATCGCGAACCAAAGTTGGAATTCTTCGGGGCGCGCTTCGCCCGATTCTACATTTTGGCCCCGCCTGCTGATGGAATAGAGGATGGCATCCATGGCGGCCCTCACCTCATATTTATCCCGACCGAGGCTCCTATCCCAAGGCTCCAGGTACTGATGCGATGTCGGCATGACGTGCCCGCCAACCATTGTTCCATAGGGCAGGATCATTTGAACGTCTTCCGGGTTCATCGGAGGAGTGGTCATCAATTTTTTACCGCTACCTTCGCAAGCTCCGTTGGAAAACTTTTTACCAATTTTTACGGCTTTGCTGTCGGTACTAAGAATGTCGCTAATTTGGGAAAGACCATCATCCCCCTTAAGTAATAAATACGCTGCCGCTACAGCCACTAAAATCAGTAGTAGGCCACCGGGTATCCACACCCGTTTTTTGCGCCACCACTTTGGCTTGGTGGTTTCGGTAGGCGGGACCGCGTCAAAGGAATCTTTATTGGTGGATCTGTCCACGTTGCGATTATTGTATCAGCTATGGAGTTCTTATTCGCGGAAGTGGCGGACCGTGCCAAAAGCTATTTTCTGGCGAACAAACTTACTTTATGCCAGCTTTGTGGCACGTCGCCCACCTTAACTATGGCTGGCTTTGTCCAATCTTCTAGATACTCTAATATTTTCCATCCATCATAAAATTGGCGCAGTTCACCTGGCTTAAAAAGATATTTCTCTTCTCCATAGCTGCCAGCCCTTAGAAAATCGGGTTTATTCAAGTTCGTATAGGCTGATACTGCGTGGAAACCTCCCGCCTTTGTTAAATTTAGCATTACGCCAATCGCTTGGTTAATTTCTTTGAACGGCAAAAAGTGAAGTACCATCGAACAAACTACTGCATCAAATTGCTTGTTGGTACTAAAGTCTGCAACGGTGTTTTCAACAACTTTAATGGGCAATCCCATAGCCCTAGCTAGAGTAGACATCTCTTGGCACTGCTGTGGATCAGGCTCCACTGCGGTTACGTTGAAACCTTTACTAGCAAAGAATAAAGAGTGTCGACCCCGCCCAGCACCAATATCCAGAAGGTCGCCCCTCGTAATGTACTTGGTTAACCCAGCAATAAAGGTGTTGGGCTTCGTGAAATCAATCAGTCTCGGTTTCGACACATTTTGATTATAGTTTAATCGTGGAGATGGCGGAGCCTACTTCGCTAAAGCTGCGAAAGGCTTGTGGAGTTTTAATCTCGGAAGTGGCGGACCGAGCCAAAGGGAATTTTGTCGGGAACCAAGTGGTTGGTGTTGGCCATGGTACCTGGCATTACGCTAAATTCGCCAAAACGATCGTTAAGCTCGTCAATCGCTCGGGTTAGACGCCATTGCTGCCGATCTGGGGTTTCAAACAGGGGCAATTGGTGCTCCTCGGCCGATTCTAAATCGTACAGATTAATGGTTAAGAGTTTTACCGTGGCTTGAAGAGGCCGGGTGTTAAAGAGCTGCAAGGCCTTTTGGTAAATGTCTACGGTAGTAAATAGACGGGATTTGAACTTGTGGGTGGCATGCCAGCCGGGTGCATCTAAAAACCAGCAGCTAATATACAACCCGCGAGCGCATAGATCCTTTGTTCGCAGCCGCCGGGCCATCATCTCGCACATCTTCATCAGAATTGGTTCCAGCTTGGCTTGGTCATTGGTCCACTCGTGCAGCACGTACTGCTTGCCGATGGTGCGGGTAGCAAATTTGGTGGCATCGGTTTCCCAACCCCGCAGCCGCCAGTACCAATAGTAGCCATTGATGCTATGAAAAACCCGTTTGGCCAAATAAACCGCATCGGCCGAGAGAAATTCTAGCGGTGTCTGGATACCAGCTAGGTTCAAACGGTAACGGTAACGATAATTAATGCCGTGCAAGTCCAGCAAGTCCAATCGATCGTAAGTTTGCAGTAGATTGTCGGCAGAAATTACATCCAGGCCGTCGGGCTTATGTAAACCGGCCGCCAGCTTGGCCAAAAAGCGATTGGGCCCGATGCCGATATTACAAGTTACCCATTCACCCAAGGCTTGGTGAAGCCGTTTTTTAATATCTTGCCCGATCTCAACCAATGGATGGGGATGCATCAACCGCAGCTCGGAGAAATCAATTACACCCTCATCAATTGATTTCATATGGGCGTTGGGAGAATAAGATTCCAAAATGTCTCGGACTTGGCGGAAGGCGTAGATATATTTGGGCGGATCGGTTTCCATTACGATGACGTCGGGTGCCAGTTGCTTGGCCTCGCTCATTTTAGTACCAACGCCAATTCCGTACTGCTTGGCTTCGTAAGAGGCGGCGATAATGGTAGCGCCGCGAGTTAAACGGTTGGTAACCGCCACCGGTTTACCGCGTAAAAAGGGATTGGCTTGCTGCTCTATCATGGCAAAAGCCGAGTTAAGATCGATGTGCATAATTTGGGGCAGAGTGCGGTTAAGCGGGTAGTCCATCTTTCGCCTCGGCTTCAGACTGGCAGGCCATCGGAAATCTCGGCCAGCTTCCAGCTCAAACTTTCGGTGTCGAATTCTAAACGATAGGTTAGGTTATCGTCTGAGACGCTAAAAACGTGGATTAACTTGCGGCCTTCGCGGGTGGGGTGGACAAAGCCCAGCCGGGTAAAGCGGTAGATACGGTTTTGCCAACCCATCACAATCGGCATAGTTTTGCTATTTTTATATGTCACCATTACCTCAACTGGCTCATTAATCTGTTCGATCATTTTGATTACCTGTAACAGAGTATAATCCGAACAAAACCCAAACACAAATAAGATGACCATTCCAAAATCTGCAAAAGGGCACCGAAGTTCCTAAAAAGAAACAACAACATACCGCCAACAGTTGGGCTAACAGCGGTTAACTGCTAGAATATCTCTGTTCCGCGGCCCCATCGTCTAGTGGTTAGGACATCAGATTTTCAATCTGACAACGCGGGTTCGACTCCCGCTGGGGTCACCAAACGAGAGTTTGGAAACGCTGCAAGTTGAATGACCGGATTCACCCCTGTAAAAAGGGGCGTTTTTGGTGTTCGACCTTTTAAATCGTCGTATGTGGGCGCCTTGTTGAATAAAAGTCCGAAAAACTGGGCTTTTTTGATCGGATCAATCTGTTTTAGTAGTAATTCATCAAGGTGTTCGACAAAGTATTTCACTCGTGCCTTAACCTTACTGAAATCCATGGGCTGCTTAAGACTAAGTTTATCCCTTTGGACTGTTAGGTCTTTTATCTCCTTCTCGGTTTGGATAAGGTCCTGTTCCATGTATTTTATCGCCGTCTCGCTAGTAAGTAATCTAAACTTCTTACTCGTTTCCGTCGCTACATTCTCTAGCTCACTAATACGATTATTGAAGCTCAGCACTTGATTGCGATACTCGGCATTCGAGCGTTCCCAGGCCTTCTCAACAGCCTTAAATAGCTCCTCCAACTTATCTGGAGCTATCTTTATGCCAGAAATAAATTCAGCCACGCGGTCTTCTAGATCTCGTTTAGTGACGCGGAAATAGTGGCCACGCTTATTGCAGTGATAGGCAGGATAGTATTTACCGGACTTGCCCCTTGAAGCGCTGCCCGACAGTGGCTTATTGCATTGCGGACACATGACATATTTCTTGTAAGGAAAATCAGAATTGCGTTTACCTTTGTCGCTAAGATGCTCCGGAGCCGGCTGGTCATAAACGGCGATTTTATTGTTAATCAGCTGACTAATGATTCGCTTACCTTTATTGGCCTGGTTAAAGAGTTCAATTGACACCAGACCCTTAAACATACAGCGTACCGGCTGACCGTTCGTCCATTTTTCGATATTGACTCCGGCATAAATCGGATTACGCATCAGCCGCCAAAGATGTTTGTCGGTTAGGGGGTTGCCGCCCGTCTGCTTGACCACATGGCTGGGTTTGGATTTGCTGCGAATATACTTCATTCGGGTCTTGAAGCCCAGGGCATTGAGTTTAGCGGCGATCTCGCGGTCGCTATAGCGGCCAGTAGCTCGGAGTTCGAAGGCCTTAATTATTAACTTCGATTCAATCGGGTGGGGCTTTAAGATAGTCCTTTTCCCGTTTTGAGTATCAATTTTCTGACTCACAAATCCATAAGGCGGACGGCGCATCCAATAACCCATTTGCGTATAACGGATCTCCGCGCCTATCATGCGGCTCATGATGTCTCTTAATTCGTCTTTAGAGCGCTCAGCTTCTAAGATTTCCGATTTTTGTGAGGGTGAATAAACACTCCAGCCATATTCAAAGCCCAGGTGCTCTAGGGTGTTCACCTTGTTGGGGCTGATAATGCCATAGATATCAATTAAGCCCACCTGGTGTTGCTCTAGTTGCCGCTTTAGCGGGCCATAGAAGTCTGAACCACCACGAGTGAAACGGTCAATGGATTTAATGATAAAGAGTTGAATACCGTTTTTAGGCTCTTTGCAATAATCTATTGCCTCTTGCATCGGCTGCTGATCCTTCGAGGCCGACTCCAGAAAGACAAAGAACTTCTTAATCGTAATGTTTTTGTTTTTGGCAAAGCCTTCTATTTGCTCCTTTTGAGCCTCCGGTGAGTCGCCGTCAGTGCCTTGTTTGGTTGTCGAGACCCTGATGGCTGCTACCCCGTTCAGGCTGGCAGCGCTAGGTTGCATGATACACCCCTGGTGGCTTTTTTACCTGGGTTTCGTAAACCAGCTCCAGTAAGAGGTCAGCAATGATAGCTAGCTTTTGTTTGTCAGATAGCCGTACCTCTGGTGGTTGTTTCGGTTTGTTGGTGGAACCCTTTGGCCTACCCACTGCGATACCCTCCCTGGGAAGTTTCCTGGTTACATTATACTATCCCAGCTGGGATATATGCAAGTCTTTTCCAAGTATTTTGATAGAGAAATCGATTTATCTATTAAGTTACACAAACGCCTCTGTAATCTATCCATAATAGTCTACCTTTTATATATACTACGTATATAGTAGAGAACAGTAGTAGGTTATAGCTGGGGGATAGCGGAAGAGCTAGAATTATGCCGAAGTTTAGAAGACCATTGAATGCATCACAAGAACAGGTGTTGCTGAGTTTGTACAAGTTTAGGTTTGGAACTGTCGAGTTATTGGCTAAATATCAAGACCTTAAGTCTCCGATTTATATGTATACGAGACTGAGGAATATGATTGAGCAAAAATATATAGGCCGCAGGTATAGCGGCTTAGACAGCATTAACCGCAAGCCGGCTGCTTACCACTTAATGTCGGAGGGCTTAAGCGTACTCAAAACAATGCCCGGTCTCAATCCCACGGTGCTCCACGCCATCCGTAACGACAAACGAGCTGGCCCGGTATTCATTGAGGAATCCTTGCTTCTACTCCGGTTGTATGTGAATTTGGTTCGAGTCTTCGGAGATACATTGAGTTTCTACACCAAAAGTGAACTGGCGCAGTACGACTTCTTCCCCGAACGGTTGCCCGATGCCCATTTGACGTTCAAGGGTGAGCCCTCCAACAGCAAAAGCTATATGCTGGAGTTTATAAAAGCGGCCACCCCCTTTTTTGTAGTTAAACTCAGGATTTCGCAATATATTGAACATTATGAATCTGGCGATTGGGATGAAACGGGCACCGATTATCCGGCTATTCTGCTAGTCTGTGAAACCCCGGCCCTGGAACGGCGACTTCAAAAGCATGCCGAGTATGCCCTCGACCAAAGCGATGCAGAAGAATTGGAGGTATATACGACAACCACCAAGGCCTTAAAGGATATCAGCGGTAAAGATGACGCAATCTTGAGCGATGTATACGAGCCAGAATCGCTCAAACCGCTTATCCGATAAATCCTCCAGCGTAATTCAAGAAATAAACTTTTTTATCGCCCAGGCATGAAGTTATCTAGTACAATCTAGCTATGAAAACAATTCTCGTAGATGCCATTGATGGGATAATTCTAAAAGACGGAACAGTTTTTCAGGATATGTATGAATTGCTCGAGCAATATCCAAACAATAAGCTTGTTCTAACCGGCGCTAACGACGAGCAATTTAAGGAATTCAATTTGGATAAGTCACCCTGGGAAGTATTCACGCTTAAGCACAACCCAGAAAAAACAGATCCTACGTATTATAAGACTTTGCTTGATAAGTATGGATTAAAAACCGAAGATGTAGTTTATTTTGAGCATAATGCGGATGCAGTATAAAGCGCTGAGGCGGTTGGAATCAAATCATATTTTTATGATCACACAACACAAGACCTCATAGCTCTTAAGCAGTTCCTAGATACAAATTTATAGCAGTTCTAACCGCTGGGCTGCGATTCTCTAAATTTAACTTGTACTACTCCCTCTGCGACTGAAGCTTTCGCGATATTCTCGGCATCACTTAGAGCCTCAGCGATTTTTTGTTGCCTTGCCTCTACAGGGTGCAGGCCGTATCCGTCTAGCTGCACCCGCCCATCGGCTCCAATTCGTAATTCAGTCCGGCTTGACTCAATCGCCAGCCGGGTCTCTGCGAGTTTGCCGTTTCTAAAAGATCTAATAAAAGTTACAGATTCCGGAAAACCTGTGTTTCCATTAATTCCGCTAGAAGTGTTCAATTTTGCGCTGGTCACCCGTTCTAACGCATCCTTACGAACGCCAGCCTCAACTAGCGCCGAGGGTATGATCTTATCAAATACTTCCGATGCGCGTTGCCGCAACTCAAAATCCTTATCCATTACAGCTTTGGCCTGTTCCTTAAGCTCCGGAAGATTTTCTTCGGCATAAGTACGGGCCTCTTCATCGTGCTGCTGCTGCTTTTGAATTAAGCCGGGCAGCTCTTCAGTAAATTGTTTTTTTGCTGCGGTATACCGCTGTGGATTTTCCTGCTCGCGGTCTATTTCTTCGAGCGATCGTTCGCGATGTTCGATGTCTCCGCGTAATTTGGCAGCCTGATCTACTACTTCTTCTGGGCTGGGGGTGATGGTAGGGGCATTGTGTTCAGAGCTATCTCCAGGATTAGAGGCGGCCTTCATAGCCTGATCAATTTGCTCTGCTTCGCTCATTTATGGGTCCTTTTTAAATTTTTTCTATTTTTGATTGGAACTTATGTGCATATTATACACTCGCACTGGAGTTAAGCGCAACCATAATGCATCAGGCCGTTTTTCGTTTCAATTGACGAATGCTTCACGAACGTTGGCCGGTGCTATACTCGGCTCAGGGTTTATTAAAGTTCTATAGTTGGACCTTAACCCCTGCCAGACCGTAAAATAGTAATAGTACAAGACGGAAAGAAATAGAGATTTGAATAATGCAGATTAGAAAAGTTAAGCCGCAAGACGCCGAACGACTTTTGCCCTTATTGATCGATTCAGATCGTTACCATAACGTTGAACTTAATAAGAAAGAAGTTGATGAAAAAGGTCTAGAAACTCAAGCCCGCAACTATTTGCCAATGTGGTTTAAGCCTCAACACCAAGGATACGTGCTTGAGCATGAGAGCCGAATTGTAGGGTTCGCAATGGCTCAAACCGGCAATGTGGTGGGTGAAGGCTGGATATATGATCTCTATGTGTCGCCAAAATACCGTCGACAAGGATGGGCTGGGAAGTTAATAAAACAATGTATAGATTGGTTAAGAAGCCAAGGAGTTAGAACCGTAATGCTCGACGTAGCCAAGAATAACAGTTCGGCCCAACAATTCTATGATATGGTAGGGTTCAAAGAAGCTCCGCCCACCTGGCTCCATTACAAGAAGCATATATAGTTAGACTCTACTTGCCCAGTTATGAAAAATGAGATAATTTGGCTGAGCGAGATCAAAGACAATCAGCGGTCGCTGGTAGGCGCGAAGGCCCTAAAACTTGCCCTATTATCTAGACTTAAGGGTATTCAACTTCCGTCTGGATTTATAATTACCACTTCCGCCCACAGACAAGCCCTGAAGCACGGTCTAAGAGCCGCCCCCAGCTTTGCTGATCACTTATTCGCCGCCTGTAAAAAACTGGGTAATAAATACGTGGCCGTGCGCTCAAGCAGCCCGATTGAGGACGGGCAACAAAAATCGTTTGCAGGCCTATTAACGAGCCGCCTGAATGTGGGCAAGGGTGATTTAGTAAGCGCTTGTTTATCCATGTGCTAATTTTAATGATCCTAACTTTCTCCACTACCGGGAGCCAACCAGCCAACTAGTGATATTATTTGTTACGCTTTAAGCATGGCAAAGCATAGTTCAAACGAAGATCCCAACGCTATAACTGTTCGTGCATACAATGAGCGGCCAGAGGAGTATCTAGACGCTCCAACGAACCGAGGAAGCCCCCAGGTAAAACGCTGGATTGACGCTTCGCTAAGACAAGTTCCAATCAAAGGTAAGATTTTGGAGATAGGTAGCGGGTCAGGATCTGACGCAGAGTATATAGAATCTCATGGCTATAACATTGAGCTGACAGACGCGGCCGAATCCCTTGTGCGCCGTTTATTAGACGCCGGGAGAAAGGCTCGAGTACTGAACATTGTCACTGACGCTATAAAAAAAGAGTATGACCTTATCTTTTGTTCGGCTGTGCTGCAGCACCTCACCCGCGATCAAGTGTCAGAGGCAGTGACGAAAATCCACGCGGCACTTAAGGAAAAGGGTATTTTCTCGGTTAGCGTTAGTAAGGGCAAAGGTGAAAGTTGGACAGAGAGACGGCTAGGAATGCCACGCTACTTCTCCTATTGGGAGCAGGCGCCCTTTAAAGACCTCCTTGTTTCTAAAGGATTTGATGTGGTTTATGCAGATTCTGACGATATGTGGTTGAGATTCGTAGCGCAAAAGAGTTGAGCAGTCCTGATCTGGTCGGTTTGCATCGAAGTACCCTTGCAAAATCGCACCCCTGGTTCTATAATTTGTACATATTCTCCAAATAAAACAAAAATCATTAAATAAAGTATAAAAATGGGCGAAGAAATCGAAGACATTGATCAGGCTGTTGCAGGCTCAGCGAAATCAAAGCCAAGCACTCTTAGCACCGGTGGTATAGCTAATGCCAAACCGGTAGCTGAAAGCGCTGACGATGAGTATGAGGCCTGGGAGAAGCGCGAAGATCTTAAAGAACAGAAATTGCGGGGTGGTCTTCCTATTGGCGAAGGTGAAGATCCCGAAGCGGATGGTTCAGAAGACCCTGGCTTTTGGGAAGAAGCCACCGGCCGCAAACCCGGCGTGCTCTACAATGAGGGAGATGACCTTCCATTAGATCCAGATGAACATCCACTTGCTTTCGAAGGTGAAATAGACGAGGAAGAAGATGCCGAATGGAAGGAAGGTCTGCCCAAGGCCAACGAGAGCATGAAAAGCCTTAATGAGATTCACGCCGAGAATGAGCAAAACACACTTGCGGCGAACTACCTTGCACGAAACATAGCCGAAGCACAATCTTCGTTAGGTGCTTCTCAAACTCGTATAGAGTCTATCAGAAAGCTAGGATCATCCGGGTTTAAGCCTTCGCACCCCGGTCCTCGGCCTCATCCTGAAGCTGGAGGTATGGACCATGAAGATTGGAAAATAGCAGATTATGAATACCGCAACTATGACTCTGACCAAGAAGAGGTTGACGAGCTCGACGAATTAGAGCAGATTCAAGACAAACTTCATGGCTTGTTGTACCTTGATGAAAAAGTAAAGGCTGGCGATGAGGACGCCATAAAGCTGGCTGCCAATCGGGAACGCGCTCATATTGCTGAACAAGAAAAATTTGCGGAGTGGCAAGCTATTAAAAAGGGCAAGGAGCTGCCCGGAGCCAAGGAAGTTCACGACGGATTTTTGGAAATAGTGGAGGCCAAGGCACTTGAAAGTCTGACTCCAGGTGAAGGCGTCGGTTCAAAGGGTTGGCAATACGAGGGCATGTTGACCAAAAACGACCATTATTATGACAACATGCCATATGAATATACTTTTGTTCATAACCCCGGTACCGGTAGATTTGGGGTTTACGATGAGAGAATCACAGTATCATTGAATCTGAAGTACTCTCAAAGTATAACTGTCGATTACCTCACACTACCTAAGCCGGCAGAAGAAACCGCTGATCAAGTTGGCGCTCAAAAAACCGATGAACCCATAAACCTCACAGTCATAATCGACGAGGCAGGAAAGCTTAGACAAGACAAATACTTAAAGGGGTCAGGGTTCTTCACAAGCGTCGGAAAATTTATTGGTCACTACGGCAAAGACCGAATAGAGCTGAGTATACTTGAAAAAAAGAAAAATGCAGTTGAGGTATTCCGCGAGCCAGACTTAGAAAAACTTCGTGAAAAGTTAGCTGCAATACGTTCAGACATGCAGCAGCTCAAAGCAGCCTAAACGAATAACATGGCCGAAGAAATCGAACAAATCGATCAAGCTGTTGCAGAGCATCTCATGCGAGCCCAAAACGTACCAGATATACAAGAATCCAAGCACCCCGAAGTTACGCAAGCTCAGATAGCTGCTTTTGCGGCAGAGCGAGTCGAAGATTTTGAAGACCGACGCCACCTTTTCAATAATCTCGGCAATTTGGCGATCAAGGGCGTGGAGGACGTAACAAGAGTTACAGATCGTAGAGAATACCATAGGGATGAAAGCGGTAAACCGCTTAAATTAGAAGAAGGTACAGAAAGGTCGGTAGCCACAGCGGGCGACTACCTTAAGTTTCTACGCTCTGTCGGGGGTGCTCGTTATGAAAGCATACAGAGGCGTGCCGAAATGCTTAAATCGTATGGAGAATTCGCACCTGTGATTAATAGGTTGAGGACTGAGCTGGAAGACCCCGCTACTCGGAGCAAACACCCCGCACTTATCGGCGGCGGCTCTAACGCAATGGCTTTCTCTATCAGTCATGAGGGAAAAGAATATGCGGTTAGAGTTCCGGGGGGCAAAGCTGCAAACCCAAAAGCAATTGATTCCCATCTTGCAGGCGCAGTTTTAGGTAAGGGCATCCCTCACTTGGAGCAGATTGTAGCTGCGTCTTACGAAGATGGAGTTACGGTTGCCGAAATGATGCCAGGTAAAGAGATGGGCAACCTCACGGTTGATGAAATTAAGCAAATAACTGACCATCAACTTAGCGAATTGGTAGACACCCTAGTTACCGCACATCAAAAAGGTATCGAAATTGATCCCAAACCCTCAAACTTCTTTTACGATCCAGAAGCTGGTTTTGGCATAGTAGACTTTCATTCTTCAAAGGTGGCTGGGAAAACCACTGCTGATCAGGAGCTTGGTCAAGTGGTCGGCTGGGCCTCGGTGCCGATTGATTTAGCTGGCAGGTATGGCAAATATAACCCCGATAAAACCGCTGACGATTATGCGAACAACCTCGAAATTATAAAAGCGAACCTAGGGGTACTTCAACGCTATAGAGTAATCGTTAATAATAAGCTTGAAGGCGCAGAGCGCCAAAAGGCTTTGGAGGATATTGACTCAAGAATGCAGTCTACTCAAGAGAGTGTAAATAATTATTCTAATCCACAATGGGTATCGGAACGGATTAACTGGGAACAAGAACGGCGCAGTGATAAGGCGGAATTAGCGAGTAAACAAAAGTCGCCAACAGACAACTGGCTTACATTGGACACCGTATAAAACTCGCATTCAGAGATTACTGACTGAGGCTGCTTTCCATATAGTGCGCTAAATTAGGGCTTTGGAGCGGGCTTGGGATGACGCAAGGCTGGTTGCAGGCCGCCGCTAGCGCCAGCCCGTTTAACCTCGGTTTCGCCTGTAGTAACGCGCGCTACCGGCCGCTTATTCTCGGTTTTTGGTCTAAATCTTATAGCATGGTTTCTGCGCGATGCTGATATAACCTCTTTTGCAATATTTTCACTCCCATCGTCCTTTAACAGGACTGTTACACCCGACATTGGTTCTTGGGCTTGGAGTGCCGCTATGCGCATGTAGAAGTTATATGCGGGCAAGTTGGCGATCTCTCCGCTCTCAAGGAAGGGTTTGAACAAAGGTAAGACCAACCGCTCATCTGCCGGGCTACCCGACCGGAAGCAAATTATCGTGCCAACGTTGGCTAGGATAATTTCCACCAATTTCTGCTCTTCCTGTTGGGCGGCTGACTGCTCGGCCAATGTCAGGAATAGTCTGTATTTACGAGCTTCCGATAGCATTTGCACGAACGCCATCGTGGCGAAGTTTTGAAACTCATCAACGTAGAGGTAAAAAGGTTGACGATTATGCTCGTCCAGGCGGGCGCGCCTGAGTGAAGCCAGCTGTAGCTTGGCGAGCACTGTGGTACCAAATAAAGTTGAAGTATCCTCGCCGAGCAGTCCTTTGGAAAAATTACAAATTAGAATTTTTCCAGAATTGAGAATATCGTCAAAATCGATAGTGGACTTTGGTTGCTCGAGTATTCGTTTTGCCGACGCGGAAAATAGAAACCGCCCGATCTTAGCGGTAATACCGGCAGCCATCTTAACTTTTTGGAATGTGCCGGCTTTGCCCAGTTCGTTGCGCCAGAAATTCTTGAGATATTTGTCTTCCAGATTTCGCGTAATTGCCTGCCGATACTTGGTGTCATTGAGTAATTCGAAAATTGTAAACAGAGTAGCGTCTTCAATAGTCAAAGCTGTTTGAATAGCGTTTCGCAAGACGTATTCGATGCGGTGGCCACCGGAGTCATCGTCGGAGAAAAGCTTACGCATGACGGAGATAGTAGCTTCAGTTACTAAGTCTTTCTCGCGCAATAAGTCATCCGCGCTCAGGCCTTGAGGCAGTTCCAGCAAGTTTAGCCCTATGGGGTGGGTGACATCATCCGGATTCAAATAAATGACGTCGTTTATACGATCTTGTGGAATGTGGCGCAAAATCGAAGCGGCGAGGTCACCATGCGGGTCTATCACCGCTAGGCCTTTGCCGTTTTTGATATCCTGGACAATCCCGTACCGCAACATAGTGGTTTTACCATTACCCGTCCCTCCCAGGATATAGATATGACGTTCACGCTCGGAAGCGGCCAACCCGATGGTGGTAGTTGTACCTTGGTGTTGATTTTCGCCCAGCAGCACGTCCAGCTTACCGTCGTTTTTCAGCGACACCGGAGCCGGCAGGGTTTTGCTCAAGGATTTGATTACGTTTTCAGTCTTAGCAGTGACCGAATGCGGAAAGTGGAACAGACCCGACAATTCGGTGGCTGCCAGCAGGTTTGCTGATCGGAGGACCGCAGGTAGACGATGGGCGAACCTGAAATTCTGGTAGGTCCTGAACCAGCCGTAACATCTTCCTTTGCGCGTCAGGCCCTGGTATCGGGGCACGTTGAACAAACTTAGCGCCGATTCCAGGCTTTTCTGGCGTTGTAGGATTTCCTGCTTGTCCGCGCAGTCGAGCAGTACCCGCAGTTCAACCCTGAACAAGGGTTCTGCGAGCTTCTGATGGATTGATTCAACCAATTCGTGCTCAAAATAACTTAGCGTTCTGGCCGGCTTCAGCCGCTTGGCAACTTGTTTCTGATACTCCAAGTCTTTTTGAGCCGAACGATAATCGCTTTTGGAGGGACCGTGAACCAGATTTCCGACAGCGCCGATTAGACCAAACAACAGCGAGTTGATAGCGGTCGTGATCGGCGATGCGTATGAGCGGTTGCCTTTGAGCCTTGGCAGCAGGTCCTCGTTGCTGAGGATTTTATGGCTTAAAGTATCGGCTTGAGGGACGTGCACAGGTGTCACGACCATCTGATAGACCATTCGCTCACTCGGCGCCAGCTTGGTCATTGCGCTAGTAATGTAGGCTATCGGATCCTCAATCTCCAGGGTTTCGTGATTTTGTAGCGGGAAAGCGAAATGTTGTTTCTGCCTAAACTCTACTATGCGGGACTTTTTGCTCGGGTTTAGTTTGATTTGCTCATTTACACTGGCCACCTTAACTTCCGGCAGGTAGGCGGCGATGGTGCGTTCAAGCGTGCCGGCATCTTCGCGGCTGATGCGCACCAAGAATCGAATCCCCTCGGACTTGGTGGAAACAATTTCGAAAGCAAACAGACTCTGCCGCATTAGCAGCCGGTCGCGCCAGCGACGTGACATCCCCATTCCGTGCAAGGCCGCGAAGAGTTGCTGGGTGGCTTGAGACGCTCGATCAGTCCGTGAAGGAGGCGTTAGCTCCAGGTAAACTGCCTCTTGGCGGATCCAGCCGTAAAAGCGCAGTATCCGCGCCAGAATCCAAATAGTTATTAGTGTCAGTGCGACCATCGTAATAATCACCGCTATTGTCGGTACTATCGAAGCAAGCCAGTCGAGCCAGCTAATAAACTCCGCCATTTGGCAGATTCCTTTCCGGCTCCCCGATCATAAAATTGCGCGGGTTGACCGGCACGTCGTAAACGCTGATCTGAAAGTGGAGGTGGGGGCCGCTGGATTCCCCGGTGCTTCCTTCCAGGCCGATAATCTTGCCAGGCTCGACTTCATCGCCCTCGGCAGCGAAAATCGCCGAAAGGTGGCAGTACATCGAGGTGACGTTGTCGCCGTGGTTAACTCTGACGAATTGGCCGCAATCGCCCCAGCCTCGGTCATCAACCTTGGTTACTCGGCCTGTTCTAAAGACTGTAACTGGGTCTCCGCTCAATCCGTATTCATTGGCAATATCAATGCCGTGGTGGATGCCGTGCTTGCGGGGTACCCCAAATTCGTCGGTCACAATCCCTCGCACCGGCCAGACGCTGGATTTCTCCTGCTGGGCTACCACGTTGCCGTCCGGGTCTAACAACTCGACTGCCTGGCCGCCAGGTACGGGATTGGCTAGCGCCTTGCCGACAATGTCTGAGCCGGCGCTCGCAAACACCGCCAACGAAACCACCGGCAGCGCTATCAGTACGGCCAGGGAGGCCAGGACTATCTTGATCTCAGTCTTAAATAATCTGAATAGTGGCCAGACCAGATTCATAGATGATAGAGCTCGGCAGGATTAGTGGTAATGAGCGGATGTTCCTTGTCCGAGGCCACGACTTTGACCGCTACGTGATTTTGGTCGGCGATAATCAGGGCATCCCCCTTTTCGCAGGTCAGCAGGAAGTTCTGCTCGTATTCGCTGAGGTGGAATTCGGCCACCACGTTCTTGATCGTAGTCGTGTCCTGACGCATTAAAATCCGCAAGCTGCTTTGCGAGGCTATGGCTCGGCCGTAGTCGTTTTTAAGGAAATCGTTGGCTTGCTGGGAGATGATCGACACTCCCAGGTAATACTTACGGGCTCGCCGCACCAGGCCGGCCACAAAGCGGGCGCTTTCCTCGTGCTCGAGCAGCAGCCAGCCCTCGTCAATTACTAAAAGCCGTTTTTCCGGGCGGGCTTTGACCCGGTTCTGGACGAAATTGGAGATGATCATCATCATGATCTGGCGCAGGCTCTCCGGCAGGTCCTTAATATCAAAAATCACCAAGCGGTTATCCAACTTGATGTTGGTGTGGGCGTTAAATACTCCGGCCAATGATCCCGTGATATATTTTTCCAGCCGTTCGCATAGCTTGGTATGTTTGAGCTTAAGTAATACTCGATATAAGTCTTCCAATAGCGGAGTCTGCCCGGGCTGTTTATAGAGATACAGAATTGCTTTGTCGACGGCCGCCTTCTCGCGGGCGCTCAATCCCTCGGCCATCAGTGAGATAACTTCTATCAAGTCCTGGGTGTGTTCGGACAGATCGGACTTGGCGCGGGAAGTTACTGAAAGGTCAAAAGGATTAAGTTTTTCGCTTGAGCGAGCCGACAGTTTGATATATGTTCCGTTTACCGATTTGCTAAGCAGCTTATATTCGCGTTCCGGATCTATGACTATGACTTTAGTACCTTGCATCAACTGGCGCAGAATCTCGACTTTGGTGGCATAGCTCTTGCCAGCGCCGGATTGGGCGAAGACGATGCTGTTGGCATTGTGCAGGCTGAAGCGGTCGAGAATTACCAGCGAATTATTCGATTTATTAACGCCGTAGAGTATGCCGGTCTCCTGTACCAGTTCGGAACTCATGAAGGGGAAGGTCAACGCCACCGAGGAGCTGTCCAAGTTTCGTCGTTGGTTCAAGATGTCCTCTCCCCGCGGCAATACGGACTGCAAGCCTTCCAGCTGCTGGTAACGGGCGACTTTGCTGAAAAACAACCTGGCAGACAGCGCGGTTTCGAGTAATTTGGTCATCTTGTCTAGCTCCGCCAAGTTGTCGGCCGTCAGGGTTACGTAAATTGATACCTGAAAGAGTTTCTCTTGGCCCCGCTGGATTTTGTCCCTTAAGCCGATGGCTGATTCCAATGGATCGGTGAGCTCGGGACCGATGATCTTGCCGGCCCTCATCATCGCTCGCTTGGTGGATTCCAGCTCAGTAATTTTGCGGTGCAGCTTAGGTAATGCTTGGTTGGCATCTACACTGCCCAAGTGGTATGAAATATCTGCATCGTGGTTGAAATTAATCAGGCTATTAAGCCAGCCTGAGCTGGCGACAAACGGGTATCCGGAGATGAATAGCGAACGCACGTAGCGGCCGTCAATCACTAGATGAGCTGACTGTTCTTCGAGGCCGGCGTAAGAAATGACATCCATCGGATCTTGTTCGCCGAAGCTAAGTGCAAGCTCCCTGGGGCGCTCGCCCCGACGCGATTTGATGGCCCGTAGTTTCGTGACGGGCTTTTCCAGCAAGGAAATATTCATCGGTAGGATTCCGTTAGTAGTTGCATGGCCTGGTGGGACAATGGCTGGCGCTTGGCCTGAACCGGGCTGTAGAAGCTGTAAAACAGGTCGAGTATCTCCAAAGAGCTGAGCTGGCGTGAATGCATGCCGAGGCGAGCTAGACCTTTGGAGACGATATCCAAGGTTAGGGCCAACTGCTCCTTAACGACTTCAAAGTCCGGTTCTTTGCCGTTGAAGGGGACAATTACATAGAAGTTTCTGGACAGTATCTTATTGCTGGATATCAGGCTACTGACGAACTCGGTGTAGTTGGCAACTTGCGCCCGATAAATTGCTTCTGGCTCCTGTTTGAGCCTAGATCGGAACTCCTCCAAGTATTTATCCATGTCCATTTCTCGAATCCGGGCCACAATCTGCAGCGGGGTAGACAGAGAGTTTAGAAAACTCTGGTAGGTGTCGATCAGCGCATCCTGCTCGGCTTCGCTCTTTAGCTCAAAATTTATCGAGGAAACCTGCAAGATCGCTCGGTAGTGGTGGTTGGGTAGCAATAAGACGCCGTCGCTCACACCTTTGATGTCTATTTGACGGCGACTAGAGTCTTTTTTCTTTGACTTCGCGAATATAGACACGCAGTCCTCCCTTAGTTGCTTTGAGGTGAAACCTAGCATCTGGGTTGGCTACGGCCGATTCCAGGCGTACCATTTCCGACGTGGGAATCAGTTGGCTTGGCGGAGAGCTTAACTTATCGGCACGCGCTTCGACTGGAATGGTAGTTTGCCGGAATGACTCGTTTGATGGTTTTCGCAGATGTTTATCGTTCTTGTTGTATACGTAGAGCCCTGGTCGCAGTCTGTATTTAGCTAGAATAACCAACCATTGCAGCAGTAGTCTGCCCTTAATGCGGATGGCTAAACTTACACAAATAAAGGCAAAGACAATGGCGAATACCAGCTTGAATGGAGTAATTTTCAAGAATGGCGGAATCAAGACGATCACTGCACCATCCAAGAAGACCGGAGCTGTTAAGAGCAGAAGTTGGGTGAAGCTCAGATTGCCGGCGACTTTGTCCTCGACTGTAGTAACTTGGGCCGGAACGATGGCGGTCTTCATTTGGCAGGCCTGACGTTGCGTGCGCCCTGGGCGGTAGCCCGGACGGTCTTTATCTTGGTGGTGGTGTAGCTAACCCCAGTCATGAATTGACTGCCCAGTTTGCGCAGAGCTCTGGGGCCGACGCTGACATATGACATTTGCATCATCATGCCCTGGGTCTTCAGCAAAGTGACCAGGGTGGCTACACCAACCAATGTCCCTAGAATTGGATCAAAGGCTTGTTGCCCATCACCCTTAACTAATCCACTAAAGATTGAAGCCGCCAGCATCAGGATGACCACATGCACGAACAGCACAAATACCGTAGTCAAATAGGATTTGATTGCGGTATTGGCGAAGTCTTTGAAGCCTGGCACCAGGGCCAGCAATACCACCAGCGGTGACAGGATTGCGCCCAGATAAAGCACCACTAGGCGCATGACGTAATAGACCAGCAGAATCACGGATAGTATCAGGAACACCACCATAATCATCAGCGCTACTAGCCCCAGACCACCTGCTTGAGAAGTGATCGTTGATAGGGCATCCCAAACTGATTTATTGTTGAAACTCGCTACCAGGGCGCTGATCATGCCGTTGGACAGGGAAATAACCGCGTCGATGGCGAAGATTGAAGTATTCATCAATAGAAACGTCATGGCCAGTCGCGGCAGCAGGTGCTTGAATTCAATTTCATCTAAACCTAGGGAGGCCGCGCTCATGACATGAAACCCGATCAGGCCCACCACCAGCACAAACAAGGCATCGGCGATGCCAACCAAAGTCAGCCACAACTTAAATACGGCCGAGTTTTCACCCATCAGCGGCGTGGCCTTTGTGAAGTAGTCCAGCGCGGCAATAAACGGTTTGGCTGCAGATTCAATAATATGTTTGAACAGGCCGACAATGCCCTTGACCAAGATGTCGACGATACCACCGCTGTCTTCGGGCTCGACTGCGGTCAGGGGCGGTAAATTTGCAACATCAGAGGTACTAGGACCTTTGTAGGCGTGGTTCAGAATGCTGGTCAGCGTACCCGCGGCAATCACGATGATTAGCCCGACTATGGCGTTGCGCAATACCTTTTTCGCGTGCTCGAGTTTTTCTGGCTTGCCGGTGCTGGTGATGTATGAGTAGCCGGCCGTGACCAGGAAAAAGACGCAGACCAGAGCGGCCAACCCGGCCAGGGTTAACATGATTGGCGCCACAAACTGCTGCATGGCGTTGCCAGCGGCTGACACATCCGCCGCGCCGAAAAGGTGGGCGGTGGCGTGCATCATTTCTTGTTTAACTTCCGAATGCCCTAATTGCCAGCGAAGTTACTATATTGCTCAAAACGAAGGCGGAAATGGTTATGGCCAGTCCAATAGCCGAGTACAGCAGGGTCTTCTTTGATTTATCTAGGTGCTCGGGATTACCCGAGCTGGTGATGTAGCCAAAGCCCCCAACAACAAAAAAACCGGTCGCGACGAGACCGGCTATTCCAGCGAGGACCTGGATAATATTTCGTATGAAGTTTTCAACTTGTCCCACGCCCGCTTGGGCGAAGACGGGTTGGGCAATCATCATGATAGCTCCTACTGCTAGGAACGAGGTGACAATCCTGAGAGAATTGCGCCTTTGCATTACCAAACCCCCTGGTATGTCTAGAAAATACTATATCGGTTGACAAATGTAAAGCATTGTTGCGAAATACCATAAGCGGTTTGGGTTGTACGTTTACTTTAGGGCAAGGCAATTAGCCTTTCTGATGCACCACACTATTTTGTCCTGTCTTTGAAATGTATCGGCGCCCACTATATCTACGATCAATTTGTTGGCTAGCAATTCAAGTTTTGTCCCGTGTTTAGCATCTACAGCCTGCACTTGAGCAATTTTACCTCTAACAGAATTAATCTCTTGCTTGGTGGCGGTGTGCCGCTTGAGAGCGATTTGTCTAATTTCATGTCCAATACTTTCTAAACGCTCCCGGCTTACAGAAACTTTTTCGTTTATTACCAAGCCAGTACTTACCTGTTGCCGAGATTTATAGGTAGTTCTCTTTTTGTTGCCGTTAATTGTGTAACCGTACTTTTGCACCAGCTCAATTACTGGATTTATTGCTTTTAGCACCGATTTCTTACCACCCGATATGGTTATGTCGTCAATGTATAAGGTGAAATTCAATCCGGAGTGACGAGCGTAAGCATCAATTTCGCTAGCCATATCGTAGAGTGCTAAATTGCATAAAATAGGACTTGTGGGAGCACCCTGGGGCAATTTGAAATGGTATGTAGTTACCTGCGTTAGTTTTGCAGCGATATGGGGATTGAAACCCAACTTGCCTTGCCACACCCCAAATATAATTGTTGGTTTTATGCTCGGGAAACAATTTTTCAAGTCGAGACTCAACACTGCCTCGCTACGAACATGAGGAGAGGCATTGTCAACGATTGATCTACCTTTTACGCCACCAATGAGGAAGAGTGGTAGTTGGGGCGCAAGAGGTAGCAAGAATTGGCTGTACAACCTAGATTGTATTTCTTTTAACCTACCGTATGGATTATCAATGTGTCGCCATTTTTCAAGGCCATTTTTTACGCCTTGGTATAGATCAAACGGCCGGTAACTAGTGGCAGCTTCAGATCCCAATTGTGCAAGTTCCTGGGGATTTGACCTAAGTTTTAGAAAAACGAACCTATCGGATTTAACCGGCAACTCTTCCGATACAAGTAGGCTACCTTGCATGAGTGTCCATCAAAATACTAAGCAAGCTTTCGGCCAATTCACGCTTATCCTTCTGGGGTAATTTGCCTTTTAAATTCCGATTATCTGATGCCAATAAAACTAACAAATAAGGGGGTACGCCTAATCCTTTGGCGATCTTTTCGATTTTATCAATCCCTGGTATGCGGTTGCCGTTCTCAATATGGGAAACATAGCTCGCATCTACACCAACAGCAACAGCTAGATCTCTTTGCGAAAGACCTCTTAGTGCACGTATTTTCTTGATTGCCTTGCCGTAACTCATAATGTTTCCCCTCGTAAATGACCGAAATTAATCAGTCGCTTACGAAGGGGCTAGACGATATGACTACTCCTTTTACTCCAAACCTAAAATCAGTTTACAGAGCTTGTTAACCAACTTTTCGACCTGCTTTACATCCTTTACGGCTACACTGTGCCGGAGTTGCTTTGCGGTTTTTACAAGCTGGTCAGCCACATCTTTTCGCAGTATCCCTTGCGCTTGCCATTTCCGGACGAGCCGGGCAACGGACTTTATGTGTGTTCCGCTATTTCTCATAGCGAATACTCCTTTCTCCGCGCAGACTTGCCACACGGTGTAGCCAGCTATGGCTGCCCCTAACGGAAGGATACTGCGGGAGGATCTAGATACCCTTTGGTGTAGCACTAGAGTATACCTGTGATATTAGATACACGGGACACACTGTGCCGGGCAAAAAGCAGGTTTGGTTACCTGCGGCACGCGCATAAATGCGCGCCCATAAGTAGCGCCGGAGCGCTTAAGCCGGCTAGCGGCTGTCGCAGCTAAGCTTGGTTACAAGAAGTATTTTGTAAATGTGCGCATTGGTTTCCACCAACCAATTTCTAGTCTAAAAAATTTCCCACGCTTTGTCAATATCCATGACTGGGTGTCATTAGACCAAACTCTTCCGGTGCGCCCTACATACAGCTGCAATAAAATCACGCCAATCGTAATTAGAGAGACCTCTGTTAAAGGGGATATATCAGCTCCGGATAATTATTTCGTGAACTATTGGCTTCTTTGGTTACAGCGTGGACCTTCATCTTGGAATCCTCTATAGGATCGAGTATGCCCAGTAGATCATCGGGGTGGGTAGTTTCATCTAGCCACTTCTCTTCCTCGGCCTTGTCCAAAATAACAGGCATTCGGTTATGGTACTCCGCTAGCGTCTTATTCGGCTCGGTAGTAATAATTACGTAAGTGAGTGTTTCGTATTCATCGGAAGTTTTGATTACATCATACAGGCCGGCAAAAGCGAAAAGATCGCGGTCTTTAAGGTAGAAATAGTGCGGTTCTTTGCCTTGTTCGCGCTTGCGCCATTCAAAGAATCCGCTGGCCGGCACCAGGCAGCGGCGGGATTTGAACTGACGACTCCAAGTCGGCCGTGTAATACTCTCGGTTTTGGCGTTGATCAGCATCATCCCGGGTTTGTCCTTGGCCCAGAAGGGAATGATGCCCCACTTCGCAAGCTTCATTCGGTGTTTGCCATCTTCATTAACAAGAATCGGCATGAATTGTCCTGGGGCCACGTTGTAGCTGGGTTCTAGTTTCTCGAGTCGGTCTTTGACGCCGAAACGCTCATAAATCTCTTTGGTTTCAGTCAGCGTGTAACGGCCACACATAGTTTAAGTATAGACCAAGGTTTCGGTGACTATCCCTCCAGGTCACGTAACCATTTCAAGATATCATCTATGTGGTCAAGATTTGAAAGTATTCCCGCAGCTATCAACGCCACCGCTAGCACAACCAAGTTATTGCGAAATTGTAGCCATGCTAAAAATCTGTGTAAAACCCACGGTTTTCTAATAAGTTCTCGTCCCTTTTCTTCAACCAAGATAATCTCACCAGCAACACGCTCGTTGTCCTTGCTGGTCATCAATGTTATAAATTCTTGGTTCTTTGCCTGGTTAAATACCTCGACAACTTTTGGGTTCTTAAACTGTCTGTTATTTTCGCCGAAATGTTCATTTTGAAACGCACGAAGAGCATTATCTTTCTTAATCGCTTTGTCTATCAGATAGTTGATGTCCGATAAGTTGCCTAGTGTCGCATCATCTTTTTTGTAGTCTTGAGTATTATGTTCCTCAACCAGAGCAACAAACCTTTGCATATTCTTGAAGTCTGCCATGGTTTTTATTATACCCCTGTGTATGTGTTGCGAGACTGTAGTCACTCAAGATTTCTCTTGTTCGGCTTTTGTTTGGTATATTGATGGTGATGGTTGAGAAAATTGACGAACAGGTTGGAGTAGTAACGATCTACGATCCCAAACGGTCGGTTCCCTTACCCCATTTGCTGAAATGGCGGAGCCGCCAATACAAAATCAGCGAAGTCGATCTCTGTCATCCGAGCTGGGAGGGTAAGACACTGCACCATATCTACTCGGTCTGTGATGGCACTACTTACTTCCGGCTTAACTTTAATACCCGTAACCAGCAATGGTTGCTAGAGGAAATCAGTGACGGACTTGCCGCTTAACCCAGCTAAGCCACTAGTGATGCACATTGATATGAACTCGTGTTTTGCCAGTGTGGAACAGCAGGCCAACCGACTGTTACGGGGTAAGGCCATTGGCGTGGTGGCTAATGACCATCGTACTGGCACCATCATCTCACCCTCTTACGAGGCCAAGCGATTCGGGATCAAGACTGGCTTCCGCGTCTTTCAGGCCCGGGAGATACTGCCCAAAATCCAGATCATCAAGTCAGACCCCGATAAGTACTTCTACGTGCACAAGAAGTTTGCCGAGATTTTTCGTGATTACTCGCCCGACGTGGTGGCGCTTTCGATTGATGAGGCGGCAATTAACTTCGAGGGCATGCCCAAGATAAATCTCAAGCGGCTGGTTTCGATCGGTTATGAGATCAAGCAGCGGATCAAGGCCGAGATCGGCGATTGGCTGACCTGCAACGTCGGCATCAGTACCAACCGCTTTCTGGCAAAGCTTGGGGCTTCCTTGCATAAACCCGATGGGTTGGATGTTATCACTTCAGATAATCTGCGCGAGGTATATAAATCGCTGGAGCTAGTGGATCTCTGTGGTATCAATGTGCGTTATGAACGGCGTCTGAATTTGGCCGGTATCAGGACGCCGCTCGACTTCCTGGAGGCTCCGGTTTGGAAACTGCGGCACCAGGTGTTCCACAGTATTGTCGGCTACTACTGGTATATGCGGCTGCGGGGATATGAAATTGATACTATCGAGCACCCACGCCGCAGTTATGGCCAGGGCTACCATCTGCATCATTTCACTGCAGAGAATCAGGAATTGAGCAAGCTGATGATGAAGTTATGCGAGAAAATGGGCCGCAGGCTCAGACGTGCTGGGATGGCAGCCCGGGGCATAGCAGTTTATGCATCCTTCGAACGCGGATACTTGCATAAAGGGCATAAATTCGGTGGTTATATGTATGCCACGCTCGATCTCTACGATGCAGCTATGGCATTGCTTAACCATCGGCCGGCTGACCAAAAAGTTACCCAGTTGTCGGTTTCTTGTTTCGATCTCGCCGAAGCAGCCAAATTGACGCTACCGCTATTCGAAGGTTTGAAGGAGCGCCGGATTAAGATTGCGAACGCCACCGATGCCATTAATAACCATTATGGAGAGTACGTGGTTTACTCGGCCAAGATGTTTGGCCTAGACAACGAAATCGTCAAACGCGTGCCATTCCATGCTACCACTGATACATTATCGGAAATCTACGATAACCGAGGGTGAAGGCTACTTTCCAACTACCTTCCGCTCCTTTATTGAGCATCTGATGGACTTAATGTAAACTTATGGTAAGTTATGTGACTTGATGATGAAGATTGAAGAACTACCTGAAGTCTTAACGCTCAAACAGGCCTGCGAAGTCTTGAACTGCCATCCTAATACTCTTCGCAACTGGGTAAATCAGGGCAAGGTTGAAGCTATTCGCTTCGGAACGCGCGGTGACCGCAGGTTCAAGAAAGAGGAAATACTTAGGCTGATAGATGTCAGCCTAAGTGTCAAAAGAGGGTCAATCAATGCATAAATCCAAGCAAAGAGTTAGAGACCACGGTGAAGTTTTCACGAATGCTCGTGAAGTTAATGCCATGCTTGACCTAGTTAAGCAGGAAACAGAGCGTATTGACTCACGTTTTCTAGAGCCTGCGTGTGGAACCGGTAATTTTTTGGCTGAAGTTCTGCGTCGTAAACAAGCCATAGTTGAGAAGCGTTACAAAAAAAGCCAGTTAGAGTACGAGCGGTATGCATTAGTGGCGGTATCAAGCATTTATGGAATTGATATTCTCGAGGATAACGTAGATGAGTGTCGGGCCTCTATGTTTGAAATATTTGATGAGCGTTATACAAAGCTTTTTAAGGGCAGATGTAAGGAATCGTGCAGAGAAACAGTAAAGTTTGTTCTCAGTCGCAACATTTCATGGGGAGATGCCCTCACTCTAAAAACACCTGATCAAAATGCCAAGGCTATTATTTTTTCTGAATGGAGCTCGGTCAATAGTCTACTTGTTAAAAGACGCGATTTTACATTGGCAAATCTATTGGAAAACTCTCCACCTGAGGCAGGTTCATTATTCGAACCGCTAGGAGATAAAGCATTCATACCCACACCGATTAAAGAATATCCAGTTAAACACTTTCTAGAATTAGGAGCCGCATGATAAAAACCGACTACAATCCCGATGTTCTTACTTGTCTTGCCAATCTAAGTAACGATGAAGTCTTTACTCCACCGAGGCTTGTAAATGAAATGCTCGACCTGTTGCCTAAAGAGTTTTGGAGTGACAAAAATGTTACGTTTTTAGATCCTGTATCTAAAACCGGTGTTTTTATGAGAGAAATAGCAAAGAGATTAATGGAGGGTTTAGAAAATGAAATACCAAATGTTCAAGAAAGAGTTAACCACATATATAAAAACCAACTTTATGGAATTGCAATTACAGAACTTACCTCACTTCTTTCCAGAAGAAGCTTGTACTGCTCAAAGCGAGCGGATGGTAAATATTCAGTCTGTGAAGAATTCGATGATGAAAAAGGCAATATCTTATATAACAGATTTAATCATACGTGGGTTAGGGGTAACTGTAGTTATTGTGGAGCAAGTAAAGAAGTTTATAAGCGAAGCACGGAGCTTGAAACACATGCCTATCAATTCATACACACGCCTAAGCCAGAAAGGATTTTCAATAACATGAGATTTGATGTAATAGTTGGCAATCCGCCTTATCAACTAAATGATGGCGGCGGTATGGGGACGAGCGCCAAGCCTATTTATAACAATTTTGTTGAACAAGCTAAAAAACTAAGTCCTAGATACCTTACTATGATTATTCCAGCACGTTGGTACTCTGGTGGTAAGGGACTAGATGAGTTTAGAGATAGCATGCTCAAAGACGATAGAATACGGCAAATCGTTGATTTCCCCGAAGCTATAGACTGTTTCCCAGGGGTTCAAATAAAAGGCGGTGTTTGTTACTTTTTGTGGGATCGAGATCATAGAGGCGAATGCAATGTGGTTACATCGCGTAAAGGTAAAAATGTGTCAGAAATGACAAGACCTCTTCTAGAAGAAGGTGCCGATACGTTTATTCGATATAACGAGGCAATTTCGATTCTCCATAAGGTTAAGTCGAAAAATGAAGAAAGCTTCATCAAGCAAGTTAGTTCAAGAAATCCATTTGGGATAGAGCCAAACGTTACGCTGAGGAGTACTCCCAAGCAAGGCGACGTTAAAATCTTTAGAAACGGAGGCATCTCTTATGCCGATAAAACTATGCTGACTAGAAACATTAAATTGGTGGATAGCAACAAAGTCCTTATTTCTAAAGCTGGGAGCGGTAGTGATTCATTCCCTCACCAGATATTAGGTAAACCCATGGTTGCGGGATCAAATACTGCATGCTCAGAGACCTATTTAATCTTGGGTGCTAATCAAGATCTTGAAATTTGTAACAATATTTGCCAGTACGTAAGCACCAGATTGTTTAGGTTTCTAGTGCTCCTTAAGAAGAACACTCAAAATGCTGCCAAAGGAGTTTATTCCTTCGTACCAGTACAAGATTTCAGCGAAAAATGGACCGATGACAAACTCTATCGCAAGTATAGTCTGAGCGAAAATGAAATAGAATTTATAGAATCGCTAATTCGCCCCATGGACCTAGGTGATGGCAAATAAATTCTTCCCACAACGCCCAGATGCAAATCCTACGATATATGCGTATGAACTTATTGACGTATCAAGTCACACTGGGTTATTGAAAGTTGGATATACAGCCAGGAATGCGAGAAGCCGAGTTGATGAGCAGCTAAAAACCAGTCGGCTAAGTTTCCGGATAGTGTTAGAAGAAACTGCTATGCGCAAAGACGGTTCCGCATTCTCAGACTTCGATATTCATAATTACTTAAAGCGAAAAGGCATCAAGAATATTGATGGGGAGTGGTTTAAATGTACCGTCGATGATGTCCGAGCTGCTATTCAAGCTGTCAAATCGGGTGAAAAGAATATTGAAAACCGAACCCATAGCTTTGCCATGAGACCGGAGCAGTCCGAAGCTGTTGAAAAAGCAGTTGAATACTTCGAAAGTTTTAAGACAGAAAACTATAATAAAACTCCTCATTTTCTTTGGAATGCCAAGATGCGTTTCGGAAAAACATTTGCAACTTACCAGCTGGCTAAAAAAATGAAAATGAGTAAGGTGCTAGTACTAACCTTTAAACCTGCTGTGCATAGCGCCTGGGAGGAGGACCTGCGTACCCATACTGACTTTGAGGGCTGGCAATTTGTTTCCAGCAAAGAAGGCACACTTAATTATCAGGACTTGGATCAATCAAAACCGTTTGTATGCTTTGGATCTTTTCAAGACTTCCTGGGAAAAAATTCTGCCGGGGGGATAAAAGCCAAAAATAAATGGGTCCATAAAACCAAATGGGACATTGTTGTCTTCGACGAATACCACTACGGAGCCTGGCGAGAAAACGCAAAAGATTTATTTGAAGCTGAGGAGAAAAAAGAACTAGAGTTTGCCGAGGGTGAAGGCATTGAATATTTTGATGAAGCGATAATGCCCATCCACACGGATGCTTATCTTTATCTCTCTGGCACACCCTTTAGAGCAATATCTTCTGGGGAGTTCATTGAAGAGCAGATTTATAACTGGACATATTCCGATGAGCAAAAGGCAAAAGAAAACTGGCAAGGTTTAGATAATCCGTATGCTCCATTGCCGCGCATGGTCATGATGACATATCAACTACCTGACTCAATCAGTGAAGTTGCAATGAAAGGCGAGTTTAGTGAATTTGACTTGAATGTGTTCTTTGCCGCCAAGGGACTTGGCAAGGATGCTGCCTTTACCTTCGAAGACGAAGTGCAGAAGTGGCTGGACCTGATACGGGGGGCCTTGCAGGAAACAACCATAGATAATCTTAAGATGGGGGCAAAGAAGCCCCCGATGCCCTTTTCTCACGCGCCTCTACTAAGCGTTTTGTCACATACTTTCTGGTTTCTCCCCTCAGTTGCCGCGTGTCATGCAATGAAGAGTTTACTGATGCAAATGCAAAATAAGTTCTACCACGACTATGAAGTTATTGTCGCAGCTGGAAGTAGTGCCGGAATCGGTGTAGACGCTCTTTATCCCGTACAGGATGCGATGGAAAATCCCGACCCCCTTAAAACCAAAACTATTACGCTCTCATGCGGAAAACTAACAACAGGTGTCACCGTGAAGCCATGGACAGGAATATTCATGCTTCGAAGCACCTCCAGCCCGGAAACATATTTTCAGGCAGCTTTCAGGGTTCAAAGCCCGTGGACAGTGAAAAATCCTGACGACAAATCACCCAATAAGGAAGAGATCGTTAAGCAGGAATGCTATGTATTCGATTTTGCACCAAATCGTGCTCTTAGACAGATTGCCGATTATAGCGACAGGCTAAATATTGGCGAGACTAATCCTGAGAAAAAGGTCGAGGAGTTCATACACTTCCTTCCAGTACTCGCATATGATGGCAGTTCGATGAGACAAATTGATGCAGCCGGGATACTAGATATTGCTATGACCGGTACAGCGGCCACTATGCTCGCCAGACGCTGGGAAAGCGCATTGCTTGTAAATGCTGACAACGCAACGCTACAGAGGCTTTTAGACAGCCCAGAAGCCATGAAAGCCTTAATGAGCATTGAGGGTTTCAGAAGTCTAAATCAAGATATTGAAACTATCATTAACAAAACTGACGAGGTTAACAAGACAAAGCAAGAGGCAAACGAAAGAGAGTTGGAGCCAAAAGAGAAAAAGGAATTAAGTGAAGCCGAAAAGGAGTACAAGAGTATACGCAAACAGATCCAGGAGAAGCTGATAAAATTTGCTACTCGAATTCCTGTTTTCATGTATCTCACGGACCATCGGGAAAGAACATTGAAGGATGTAATCACCCAGCTTGAGCCGGAGCTATTTAAGAAGGTAACTGGGCTATCCATAAGAGATTTTGAACTATTAGTAAGTCTAGGGGTGTTTAACGGTCCCCTAATGAATGATGCCGTTTATAAATTTAAGCGGTATGAGGACTCTAGTCTGCGATATACGGGCATTGATCGGCATAAAGGCGAAGACATCGGGTTATTCGATACAGTTATTAAGGCTGATGAAATCAAACTTATTGAGCCAGTATCGAAGTAACCTGAGAGTAAAAGATGTCGAACGAAATTGTTAGGAAACACCCAGACAAACTTAGAAGGCGACACCGAGCCAAGTCAAAGCTAGCGTTCAAAATGCCTTCACAAAGTAAGTAAGAGGTTAAGAAAATGGCGGCAACAGCAACAGAAGTTGGAAATTGGGCAGCAGCAGGGACAAGGGATGCAATGGCGCGCACTTATGCTGCCGCTAAGCTAGCCATTGCAGGTAACGATGATCTCAAAGCCAGAAATATTGAGGTCTTTCTGCAGGGATCATACGCAAATGCGACCAATATCCGAGGTGATGCCGACGTTGATATTGTCGTAATGCTAAAGTCTTCATGGATAGCTGATACCAGTTTACTGGCACCCGCGCAGAAGCAAGCTTATGATCGAGACCACCACTTCGTTTCCTACGGCGCAGCCCAACTGAGGCGAGACACGATAAAGGCCCTAGCTTATTATTTTGGCGCGAATAGAGTCGATCCGCGTGATAAATGTATTAGGGTGAATAAAATTGAAGGTTATGTCGATGCTGACGTAGTGCCAGCAATCCAACATCGTGTGTATGTTAATTACGACAGCATAACTAAGGGCCGGTTTGTAGAAGGAACTAAGTTGATTACCCAAAAGGGCCTGGTGATCATCAACTACCCAAAGCTACATGAAATAAATGGTACTGCTAAGAATCAGGCTACGCGCGAGAACTTCAAGTCAACGGTTCGGCAGGCAAAACACCTTAAACGCAGGGCTGCCAGCTCCGGGAAGCTTGATCCAAAAATAGCCCCCGGTTATCTTTTAGAGTGCTTGGTTTATAACGCACCGAATGACTTATTTATTGATGAGCATCACGGTCGTCTTACCGGCGTTTTACACTGGTTACTAACAGCCGATTTGACCCCATTCAAATCTGTAGACAATATCCACGAATTATTCAGAACTGATCCAGGTAGTTTTTCGGCACCCGAGGCAAAAACGGTCGTCCTAACCCTAGCTGAAGAATTGGTAGTTTAGCATGAACGGGATGCATTCTTACGCCGTAAATACTGATAAACTCCGATGCTATATTATCATTGGGCTGATCTGTGTTTTTCTCACACCACTTGTAAATAGTGGCATTGATCAAACTAACTTATTCTCAAACCTACAGCCCTGGGTAATGGTTGGCCCGTCTTTCGGCGCACTTTACGCCGCCGTTTTTAGCTTCTACAACAAAGTTGCGTGGAAGTGGACAGTGCTTAAGTATTTTGGGCTGCCGATAACTGCTAATCTCAATGGGAAATTTACCGGGGAACTCTCTTCTTCGTACAAAGACGGTACAAATTTGGCACTAACCGTAGAGATAGTTCAGGACTGGACTAAAATGGTCATTTATTCCACGGTCGGAACGGAAACGTCAGAATCTTACTCATACATGGCCAGTCAGATAGACATTGATGGTAAATCCACTCGGCTTACTTACACCTATACCAATAAGCCCTTCAGCGCCATAGCTGATCCCGACATGCAACCCCACGACGGTACAGCTAGCTTGGTATTTCGCAAAAACGGCAAAGTCAAAGGCACTTACTTTAACGCACGCACTAGGTCTGGCACTATTGAGCTAAGGAAAAATACCTAGGCTCTGATTGCACTTCACAGAAATGGGACTAAATAGCGGGTCTGTACAAAACGATTGACCAGGCTAATTGCCAACGAAATAGATTAGAATAGAAAAATGAAATATTACGTGGTTCATCAGGACAAAGGGAATATTTACGCCAAGGAAGCGCATGAAAATCAATAACATGAATAAGCATGTAGCGAGCAAACTAAAGCAATATAGGCTCGCCAATGGTCTTACCCAAGCGGAATTGGCGGCTAGAGCTGGCATCAATACCAACGCCTACGCCAAAATAGAACGCGGCGAGAGAACAGCGGTAGTATCAACCTTAAAAAAGCTGGCTAAAGCTCTCGGCGTTAAGTCCTCGGACATTCTGCCGTTTTAGGTGGACTTTTTCTTCTCGAAAGCTTTTTGAAGCAGTTCAGGAGTTAAACCACCCGAGCGGGTAATTTCCCCAGCCAGGCCCTGCATAGATTCTAAAAACTGAATCGCATAATCTCGATCAGCGTTCTTTGAATCGTGAATCTCTAAGTAGCGGATTACTTTCTTGATGTCGGTTTCGTTGATCTCGTAGTCGTCCATGGTGGATTAGTATATCACCGATACCGGTTGTTTATACCTGTAAAAACTGCCATTTGCCTGCACAGCATGGCCGAATTCGTCCGGCGCATGACTTCTTTGCTACGAGCTTGAGACAAGATATTAAGGCTGCCATCCCAAAGAATGTTGTTATCAATTATAGCCAATTTTCGGTGTCGCATATCGCTACAGACATAAATATTCACACCGGATTGCTTAAGTATTTGGATTGAGGCAAGTGATTGCATGCGTAATCTAGGTGGGTGATGATGCGGTTCACGTGTATTAACCCTAACTTTCACACCTCGTTTCTTGAGTTTTCTGAAAGTTTTCGCAAATTGTTGCGCCCGACGTTCTGTTAAGTAAGGACTTTCAATGATTATTGACCTCTGGGCAGTCCACATGTCTCTGTAAAATGCTCTGTAAAAGGTAAGTTCATTAAACAATTGAGATTTAAGTAATTCGTCTCCTGAAACAGTTTTCCTGCGCAGTAATTTAAACATCTCTCATCTCCTGATCGGATATGAGAGTCATTTCACCATTGATCTCAACGATCCCCAGCTCTTCTAGGCGCTTGTCCATTTCCTCGAGACATGGAAAGATGGTGTTCGACAATGGTAGCGTTAAGCTCACCACTTGAAGTGATAAAAATCGGAAAGTAGTTATACTCCCGCTGGGGTCACCAGCCACTTCTGATTAGCTTGTATCCACCCGACTTGTTGGCATCTATTACGGTAATTTGAAGATTCTTGTCATCCAATGCGGCCCGAATCCCATCTAACTCATCTGCTGAAAATTTTGCTGCGTCCCAATCTTCTTTCCACCAAGGCTTTTGAATCAATCTTTGATTGAGTTCATCTAAGTCAACCTGGAGTAATATAACCCGATGTTTTACCAAGGGCAGCGATTTTTTAAGCGCTCCGAGTCTATTCGCCGCAAAATCGACAAATTGCCCCTTTAACAAAATTACATCTGCCCGTTCCAGGAGTTCTGGTACTCGATCCATAATCTGGCTTCTTGATTCTGTTATTGGATCCTTATAAAACTGGCCTATATATTTCAAGCTTTCTTCACAAGCCGCAATCTTTTTTTGACTCCACCCCAATTGTTCTAATACAGCTGGAGTCGGTGAGTTGACCATATTTTGAATAAAGGTTTCTTTTCCTGATGCGCTAGCCCCATACACCCAAACTACTTCCTTCATGCACTGATTTTAATATAAAAAGTGCGAGCCTATTTTAGATACAGATAAGAGCGTAAAAATTTTGTTACACTAGCGAAATGAGCAAGGTCAAGCCGATTGAGGAAATTCTGAGCCAGTGGGATGGGTTGGAACGGCCGGCGGATGGGGATACTTACCAGCACTATAAGGGTGGGCTATATGCGATCGTGGCCACTGGCTTTATAGAAGACAATGAGACTCCCTGCGTGGTGTATCGTTCACAGGAAAAAGACATAGTTTGGGTAAGAACTGCCAAGAACTTTCTGGAAAACATCGAGCATCAAGGTAGGTCTCAAGCGCGGTTTAGAAAAATCAATGCTAAATAGGCGTGCAATTCAATGATTCCGAAATCTCCGCTTAAAATGCGGCCCTATTGGCACGTGGACCTGAAATGGATTTGCGGTTTATTGCTGTTGGTAAGTCTGGTAGCTACGCTCGGATTATACAATCTGTCCAGGCTAACCGAGAGGGAGCGAGCTATTGAACTCAGTGCCACCCTAATAGCATTGGCCTTTAGTCCTGGCGGGTTGGATGGCGAAGAGGGGGTGGCGGAGTATCGCGCCAAAGCGACAACCCAGCCAAATGAGCAAATCGAAGTGCCGAATTTACCCGGGATAACTATTAGTAAACAAGACGTTTTAACGCTCAGCCCTAGGGCCCTACGCCTAAAAATCTTTAGCCAAATCTCGGCGCCGATTTACGACAAGGGCGTTGAGGGAGCAGTTAAGGAGCGCACTACCGATCCGGCCCAACAGGGGCAGTTTGAGAAAAACGCTTTTGCGCTGCAGTTGTTCACAGCCCAAACGCACCAGCTATTTAATCGTTATTTTCGCGTAGCACTGGGGGTTAGTCTGGTACTGCTGGCGGGGTTGGTTTACTTCAGTCGGCGCTGGGGTCGGCTAGTTAGCCCGGGATTAGTACTACTGTGGGTGAGTTGGCCAGGAGCCTTGATTGGTCTATTTATACTGTACCCGCCGCCAAATTCTGACGGTGGACCCCTGGGATTCTTACCCGCAGAAATAGCTACGCCGCTGGGTAGGCCCCTGCAACAAAGCTATGGACTGGCCAGTTTGGCGGGAGCCAGCTTATTAGTAATAGCAGCCTTGGGCAAATTGTTGACGCGGCTTCGTGCCCGCCGCTTATCTGGTAAACTCAAAAAGTAATGGCGTTTAATAAACAAACGGTTAACGATATAGATCTAACCGGCAAAACGGTTTTGGTTCGGGTGGAGTTTGATGTGCCGATGAACGATGACGGCAGCGTACGCGATGATTATCGGATTAAAGCCAGCTTGCCAACTATTCAATATCTACTGCACCAGAATTGTCGAATTGTGCTGATTAGCCATCTTGGACGCCCCGAAGGCAAAAGGGCGCCAAAGTTTAGCCTGAAGGGAGCGGCCGAACGGCTGGGGGAGCTGTTGGATCAATCGGTCAAATTTGTTGACGATTGCGTGGGCAAGCAGATTCACAGCGCGGTTAACGAGCTCGAGCCGATGGAAATCTTATTGCTGGAAAATCTACGTTTTCACCCGGGCGAAGAGAAAAATGACCCCGAGTTTGCCCAAGAACTGGCCAAGCTAGCCGAAGTATTTGTCCAGGATGGCTTTGGCGTAGCGCACCGTGCGCATGCCTCTACAGATGCCATCACCAAGTTTTTGCCCGCAGTGGCGGGCTTACTGCTAGAAAAGGAAGTTGATACTATCACTGAAGTTATGGCCAATCCCAAGCGCCCGCTGGTAGCGATTATTGGCGGGGCCAAAGTTTCGGACAAAATTCAGCTGCTTGAGCGATTTGTGACTATGGCCGATAGATTAATTGTCGGCGGAGCCATGGCCAACACTTTTCTCAGGCAACAAGGCTTTGAAATTGGCAAAAGCGTTTGGGAACAGGCGCAGGAATTGGTGATTCAGCGGATTTACAACCACATTGAGCAGCGCTTTGGTAAGAATAGCAAGCCGTTTTTGGAACTGCCGGAAAGCGACGTAGCGGTGGCCAAGAAGATTGATCCCGACGAACGGCGAGCTGAAGTTATGACCCACGATGTAGCCAAGGATGACTATATCCTGGACTTCGGCCGATCCAGCACAGACAGTGTGCTAGCGGCGGTCAAAGAAGCCGGTACGGTGATTTGGAATGGCCCGCTGGGGATGACGGAACTACCAGGCTTTGTCTACAGCTCGATGGAGCTAATGACGGCACTTAAAGAAACCGATGCCACGACCATTATTGGTGGCGGTGATACGGCGGGTTTTGTGATTAGCGCTGATCTTGACGCTGGTCAGGATTTTGATCTGGTATCAACCGGCGGCGGCGCGGCCCTAGAACTGATGGCTGGGGGTAAACTGCCAGGAGTAGAAGCTCTGCTTGCCAAAGAAGTATAATTAACCTATCACTTGCGATCGCCAAGGAGGTGAGTCTAGTGAGTGAGCAGAAGAGTCAGCTAAAAATGCTCCAGCAAATAAGGGAAGCTGCTGAAAAAGCGGCTAAAGAAATTGGTCCCTGGACCGATTGCCCGCATTGCGGAGCAGACAAAAGCCAGCAGGAAGTGCGCAACCACAGTTTGATGTGGCATGATGGTGATGTTTATTGCACTGCCTGCGGCGGATTTGTTCGCTATTTCGATGCCGGCTAGTTCTGCTTTAGGGCCCGGGGCCACAATATCGATTTTTTTTGATATTCAACCCCTGGCCCTTTTTCTATATTAGACACCCCTCAGCTTAAGCATTACAATTTTGGGTATGCGAAAACGCCTGGTGGTTGCCAACTGGAAGATGAATTTAACTCTCGCAGAGGCCGAGCGGCTGGTGGAACAATTGGAACCGACTTTGAGCGCCTCCGCACGAGTCGAAATAGTGTTGTGCCCATCATTGATGGGGCTGGAACCGCTCAAACGACAACTCAAACCGATGAAATTCGAAGTTGGCGCCCAGAATGTTCATTATCTTGATCACGGCGCCTATACCGGCGAAGTCTCAGCCGCCCAAGTTCGCGGACTGGCCAAATATGTGATTGTGGGGCATTCCGAACGACGGATGCATTTTGGCGAAACCAATGACGTTATAGCCCGCAAAGCGGCCGCGGTGGTACGCAACCAGATGACGCCAATTATCTGCGTGGGCGAGAATTTATTTGAACGCCAGGACGATGAAACCAAACGCATAATTCATGATCAACTGGCCGCGGGTCTGATAATGCTAACTGGCCGGGAAGTAGCCTCAGTAGTGGTGGCTTATGAACCAGTCTGGGCCATTGGCACCGGTGAAATTGCCAAGCCCGAGCAAGTTAAGGATGCTATCACGGCAATTCGAAAGACAGTGACTGAACTATACGGTGAGGTGGTATCGGCGGCCGTGCGAGTAATCTATGGTGGATCGGTAGTGCCGGAATTTGCCAAAGAATATTTGAAGATCAAAACTTTAGATGGTTTTTTAGTGGGTGGCGCCTCCCTTAATTCTTATGAATTTTCGTCGATTGTGAAATCAGCCCAGGGGAGTGACCGTATTCCCCAAAAAAACCAAACAGTTGCCAAACGCAGCAAATAGTCCTTATGCTAAACTGTGGATTAGTAAGGAATAGAGAGTCGTTTGATGGAAGAAAGACTACCAGTTAATTTTGGTCCGCCCAAAAAGACGCACAGGCGCAAAAAGGCGATCCGTAAACCTGCCGCCCTCAAACCGGTCGATCCAACTCCAGCCGTCATCCATACTCCTGGCCAAACTTTTCATCCCGAGGCCGCAACATCGCCAGCCAAGCCCGAGACCGTTGCTACCCGAACTAAGAGAACCGTTATCGAACCGCTACCAGTTGCCAATACGCTCGACCCAGCTCCGGAGATTTTAGATATACCCAAACGTGCTTCCAAGCTACCGATTGCGGCCAAATCCAGTCTGGGCAAAAGATTGGGCAGAGAGCTGTTGTGGGCAGTGGTAATACTTTTGCTGATAGTAGTGGCCGGGCTGGGTTATATCTACTTTCGTAGGATTTAAACTCCACAAGTAAATTATTGAGACGTTTGTTTGAAGGGTCGCTTCGGCTGGCTTGTTAAAATGTAATAATGCTAAGTTTGTTCGAGGGCCTTAACCCGCCCCAAAAGGAAGCCGTTAAGTATACCGAGGGACCTTTGTTGATTTTGGCCGGCGCCGGTAGTGGTAAAACCAAAACCTTAACCCACCGCATTGCCTATTTGATCGCAGTTAAAAAAATTAAACCCGCACAAGTTCTGGCGGTAACTTTTACCAACAAGGCGGCGGGCGAAATGCGCGGTCGGGTTTTGCGGCTACTGGGAAGGTCTAGTTTTGAGCGAGCTCTCTTGCCTTTCTTGGGAACGTTTCACTCCATCTGTGCGCGGATTTTACGGAGTGAGGCCGGCCAAATAGGGCTTTCCTCTAGCTTTACCATCTTTGATGGAGCCGACAGCTTGGCCGCCATCAAGCAAGCAATGCGCAACGTTAGGATTGATGAGAAACAATACCATCCTAAGTTGATCAAAAGTCTTATTTCGACCGCCAAGAATGAGTTGGTGGGACCAGAAGAATACCAACGCCTGGCCAGTGGTTCGGCTCAAGAAGCGGCGGCCCAGGTTTATCCCAATTATCAGCGGCTATTGCACGAAGCCTCAGCCCTGGATTTTGACGATCTGTTAATGATGACCGTTAAACTGTTCGAGACACGTCCAAAAGTTCTCAAGCAATGGCAAGATCATTTTCGTTACATCTTGATTGATGAATACCAAGACACCAATCAGGCCCAATATCGCTTCGCCGGCCTACTGGCCCAAGCCCACCAGAATCTGTGCGTAGTCGGTGACGATTGGCAAAGCATTTATTCCTGGCGGGGTGCCAATTTCCGCAATATTTTAGATTTTGAGCGGGATTATCCAAAAGCCAAAGTAATTAAGCTAGAGCAAAATTATCGCTCCACAAAGCAGATTTTAAGCGCCGCCCAAGCCGTGATTGACAAAAATCAGCAGCGCTCCCAAAAGCATCTTTGGACGGAGAAAACTGGTGGACTGCCGGTGCAGATTCATCCGGTACAGAGTGAGATTGCCGAAAGCGAATGGATTGTACGAACTATTAACCGGGCGGTGGCAGAGGGGAGGCGCAGCCTGCGAGACTTTGCGGTGCTTTACCGCACCAACGCCCAGTCACGTTCACTAGAAGAGGCTTTTGTACGACACGGTATGCCCTACCGAGTAGTGGGCGGAGTACGTTTTTATGAACGCAAAGAGATCAAGGATGTGTTGGCTTATCTGAATTTTATTTATCAACCGAACAATTTGATTGCCTGGCGGCGAATTATTAACTTACCGCCGCGAGGTTTAGGTGAAAAAAGTCTACAAACCTTTCTAGCTCATGCCCAGAATCAAAACGGTGGCTTATGGGATACCCTCACCCGAGTCGATAAGATTCCCGGTTTAATGCCCAGAGCCACAGTTGCTCTCAATCAATTCCTGGCCTTGGTTAAGCGCTTACGCCAGGCGGCTCAAAAACAATCGGTAGCCGAGTTGACTGAATTAGTTATCAAGCGCTCCGGCTACTTGGACTATCTCAATGACGGCACCATCTTGGCGGCGGACCGGATTGAGAATGTCCAAGAGTTAATTAGCGTGGCTCAAAACTATGATGAATTGGGGTTGGCCGGCTTTTTGGAAGAAGTGGCACTGATTGCTGATGTTGATGAGTACGATGAGGCCGCCGATAGCGTGACATTGATGACGCTACACGCGGCAAAGGGGCTGGAATTTCCGGTGGTATTTATGACGGGCATGGAAGAGGGAGTATTTCCCCACAGTCGCAGTCTGTTCGATCAAGACCAAATGGAAGAAGAACGCCGGCTATGCTATGTCGGGATGACCAGAGCCCGTGAAGAGCTCCATCTAATACATGCGGCAGCCCGCTTATTGTATGGCGGAGTGATGCGCAATCCTCCGGCCCGTTTTTTGGCCGAACTGGCTGATCTGGCCCAAGTGTCTTCGAATTTTGACGAGGTAGCAATTTCCACACCTGAAATCGACGCCGATTGGCCGAGCTTTAAAGTGGGGGATAGCGTTAAACACCCCAAATTCGGCGTCGGCACCGTTACCGCCATAGCCAGAGATGAGGCAACGGTTAGTTTTGATAGCGGTCAAACCAGACACTTGAGCTTGAGTGTGGCGCCTCTCGAGAAACTCTAGAAGAGACTACTGAATTTATTCAGTAGCACACGTATATCATAAAACTTATGTTTAACAGAGGTTTTTTATGGTCGAACGGGCCAGTTTTGATACCTTAAATGCTGTGAAAAAGTCGTTTGACACCCCCGGGGATCCTTGATAGTATCTGGACTTGACTTGACCAGAGGGGATTACCTTAATCTATTGAGAGGAAGGCAAGCTATCTTACGTCGAATTTACTCTAGAAGCGCAAAATTTGGGAGATTTATTCCCAAATACTTGCGTGGTCCATCAGTTATGGCCACTGCTTCATTGCTTCTAGTAATGGCGGCTTGGTGGTGGCTAGTGCCAGCCGCCCAAGCCCAAAACGGCACGGTTATTAGTTTGGCGGTTGACGGCGCCCGTCAAGGTTTTGCTACCGATGCCAAAACCGTAGCCGAAGTCCTGGCCCGGGCCAAAGTTCGGTTGGTTGAAGATGACTTGGTGGAGCCAGCCCTGAACACGGTAATTAATACCAAGGTTTTTTATATCAATGTTTATCGGGCCAAGCCAGCGGTTATTATCGATCAAGGCCATGAAATTTTTGTTAAAACCCCGTATCAAAACCCCAAACTGATTGCCGAACGTTCGGCTGGGCTGACTATGTACCCAGAGGACGGCTATAAAACCGATCTAATCCGCGATTTCGTGGGGGTGGGCGTTTTGGGTCACCGGATTGAGGTGGAACGGGCGGTACCGCTGAGTGTAATGGTTGATGGTCAGACTCTGGAATTACGATCACGCGCGTCCACCGTTGGCGCCATGTTGAGAGAAAAAGGTCTGGTATTAAGCGATGATGATATCGTCAGCGTCAATCGCAGCACTCCGCTAACCACGGGTATGCAGATAACGGTAACTCGAGTCGGTAAAGAAGTAGTTGCGGTTGAAGAAACAATTACGCCCCCCGTCCAAAACATCTTCGATAATAATAAACCGCCCGGTTATGAAGAAATTCGTCAACCCGGAGCTCCGGGCAAGCAACTGGTTACTTACCAAGTCAACTTTCATAATGGCGTCGAAGTCAGCCGCGAAGCTTTGCAAACTGTGGTTGTCAACCAGCCGGTTACTAGAGTTGTGGTCAGGGGAGTAGCCTTTGCGGGCGACGTTTGGTTGCAGCTCCGTCTTTGCGAAAGCGGTGGAGATTACACTAGGAATAGCGGCAACGGCTACCACGGAGCCTATCAGTTCAGCCCCGGTACCTGGCAAGGCATGGGCACTGGTTATCAGTATGCGTATCAAGCACCGCCCGAGGTCCAAGATGCCGCTGCCCAGCGCTTGCAAGCCCGATCCGGCTGGGGCCAGTGGCCAGCCTGTGCGCGCAAAATGGGCCTCTACTAGCTACTAGCCTCTGATACAATAAGCGATATGAAAAGCCAAAAAGTTAACGGTGGCCACTTATTGGTGCTCTCTAAAGGTGAACCATTGGTGCGGACGGTGGTAGAGTTCTGCAGCCAGCACCAGATTACCGCCGGCTGGCTAAACGGCATCGGCGCGGTAGATGGGGCAGAAATCGGTTATTACGACTTAGGTCACAAAACTTACCAGTGGCAAAAACTGGATGGTCTATACGAAATCTTGAGTATCAGCGGCAATGTCTCAACCTGGAGCGAGCAAATCATTCTGCATCTGCATATAGAATTAGCCGATAGTCGATTGCAGACCATTGGTGGACACCTAAAGGAGGCTAAAGTAGGCGGCACGGCCGAGATCTATCTTCAGGTGTTTGATCAGCTGTTAACGCGGGCCGAAGACCCAGCCACCGGTTTAAAACTTATCCAGTGATGATAACCAGAAGACGGGCAGCTATGGCCGTGATCAAAAAAGGCCAGTTGTTGCTTATCTATAGACGCAAAAAGAATTTAACCTATTATTCTTTTCCTGGCGGCGGCGTTGAACCAGGAGAAACCCATGAGCAGGCGGCGTTGAGGGAACTATACGAGGAAACCTCGGTCAAAGCCGAACTAGTACATCTATTAGGGCGAGCCAACTCCCTGCGCGGAATTCAGTATCTTTATCTGGGTCGCTACCAATCTGGCACGCCCAAGTTGCACCCAGATAGCGCCGAGTATCAGCGCCACTCCCCGAGCAATTTTTACCGGCCAATGTGGATTGATATCACACGAGTTCCCGGCCTGCGAGTTTTCCCGCCGCAACTACATCGGATCTGGCTTAAAGAGCTACCGAATCTATGACAGATACCAAGAAATTGCTGGGCCAACATTGGCTGTTTGATCAGGATAGCTTGAAGGCAGTGGTTGATGCCGGCGAAATAACCAAATCTGACACGGTTTTGGAGATTGGACCAGGCTTGGGCACGCTAACCAAGTTGCTGGTGCCAAGAGCCAAGCAGGTGACAGCGGTTGAAAAAGACGAACAGCTGGCCGCAGATCTATCGAACAGCATCAAAGCCGATAATTTGCGAGTAGTACCGGGCGATATTCTAAATTTCGATCTTAATCAACTCTCGCCAGATTATAAGGTGGTGGCCAATCTGCCCTACTACCTGACGTCAAAACTGCTACGCTCTTTGCTGGAGAGTCCCAATCCGCCCATATTAATGGCGCTGCTAGTCCAAAAAGAAGTTGGCGAGCGGATTACGGCCGGCCCTGGCCAAATGTCATTACTGGCCCTGAGCGTGCAGTATTATGCCGGACCCAAACTGTTGAGGATAGTACCCAAAGCGCTGTTTCAGCCGTCGCCCAAGGTTGATGCGGCTTTAATCCAGATAAAACGCCGTTCCAAGCCGGCTTTTGCAGCGAAAACCGAGCAACTTTTCCGTTTATTCAAAGCCGGCTTTAGCGGTAAACGCAAACAACTCAAGAATTCGCTGGCCGCCGGCTTGCATCTAGATCCAAATCAATGTTCTCAAATTCTTAAGAATATTGGAATTGATCCGGCGGCTCGAGCTCAGGAGCTTAGTTTAGAAGATTGGGAAAAGGTATATTTAAAGATTCCTATTGACTAACTATCTAACAGTGATTAAATAAAATACGTTGATTCGCATGTAGCGATCAATGTATGTGGGACGATCGAATATCGATCGTTCTTTCGTTTACAAGCAGGAATGGGGGTGGATCTTGGACATAGTGTTGATCTTGGTAGCTGCCGGTGGTTTGTTTTGGGCAGTTGCCTGGTTGTTCACGCAACGCCCGGATGAGACAGCCAAACAGGAAAGTAAGGGTTGGCTGGTGTTCTTGACCGCAATAGCACTAGGGTGCGTGTTCTCGGCAATCCCGGTGTTGTTTCGCGCGGTGGATGCGACAATTAAGCAAGAGCCATTCATACTATGGTTCTTGCTGGGGATTGCACTCCTGGTTACAGGCGGTGTTGTCGGTAGCAAGGTAACCGAGAAGAGGGTATAGAAGGTCGAGCAGGACTGGATGATCCGGGCCTCGGCTCGCTTCCCCTATCCATTCCTGCTTGGTCTTCTTGAATTTAGAAGTTATAGTAACTAATAAGTAGTAACCATAGTGATGGCTGCAGATCAAGTTATCAGACAGGCGGGTGAGGGTGACGTTATTGGCATTGTTTATGTCCAAGCTACCAGCTGGATTAAAAACTATGTTGATCTGGCGCAGGGCATCGACGAAAACGATGTGCGCTCGCTAGATTTTAATGCCAAGACCAACGAATGGCAGCATATTTTACGCAGTCCCTCCTATCGAGTATGGGTAGCCGCTGAGGGCCGCAATATCCTAGCCTTCCTAGCGGCGCGTAAAGACCAAGGTTTTGGCGAAATTTATGAACAGCACAGCTTGCCCCAAAATCAGCGCCAAGGCATGGGCAGCAAACTATTTGATCAAGCTAAGCAGTGGCTGGGCGAGAAGCCAATACTATTAAGAGTACCCATCTACGCCAGCGGTGTTGAATTCTACAAAAAGCTCGGTTTTACGATTTACGAAGAGGGCGAGGTGGATTTTATCCGACTACCCTCGGGTAAGCAGATTACTACTGTGGTAATGCGCCGGCTGGCCAAAACCGCGATTTCTCCTCTGCCAGAGATCGATACCAAAGCCATGGAACCAAAAACCAAAAAACCGGCTGAATCGACCGCAACGAGAGCTCTAATTGGAAGAGCTAAGCTGGCCAAAGTCAGCGGCTTGAGGCCCAGTACTATCAAGTTTTATACCGAAATT
>CAZRIY010000002.1:0-128108 GCA_964600295.1 uncultured Candidatus Saccharibacteria bacterium | reverse complement strand
GGTAAGGCAACGGGTTTTGGTCCCGTGATCGCAGGTTCGAATCCTGCCGCCCCAGCCAAAATAGCCACATATACAAAAAAGCGGCCGAAGATTCAGCCGCTTTTTTGATTTAGTTGCTAATTATCGAGTTAGGCCTGGTCGCCGCTGGCACCTGAATCGGGTGCGTCGCCGTCCTGTCCTTCGTCTTTCTTCTCCTCGTCACCATCAGCAGCCGGGGCATCACCGTCGTCGGTAGCTGGCCCTTCAGCTGGCTGAGGTTGAGTCTGCTCGTCGTCTGGAGCAGGAGTTGTTGTTTGATCGTCTTGTGGTGGCATATTGTCTCCTTTTACTATTACTTAACGATAGCCTATTATACTGTCCCTGACCTAGATTTTTCAATCTTTTGATCATCTGCAGCTGTTGATAGGGGCAAGATTATGGTGAATGTCGTACCCTCGCTAGATTTACTTCTAACGTTAACCTGCCCGTTGTGTTGATCAATAATCAATTTGGTGATGTAAAGACCGATCCCCTCTCCCTCATAATTGTAAGTTAGAATGCCGGTACCCCGGTGGAACTTGGTAAACAAACGCTCAACTTCCTCGGTTGGAATACCAATGCCAGTATCAGCCACCTCCAGCTCGGCTGATTGCCGGTTTTGCCGCGTGCTAACCGTAATGGTTCCCCCGGCATCAGTGAATTTCAAAGCGTTATCTAACAGGTTCCAGACGGCAGTCCGAAAATGTGCCGGGCTGATACTAACTACCAAGGGTTGTTTGGCGCCATTTACTGCCAGTTTAATGTTCTTTTGGGTGGCCACGCTTTTAAATTCATCCAGGATCGGAGATAAAAATTCATCGAATGACATAGATACCCTGTCAAAAACTTCGCGACCGGCTTCAATCTGGGCAATGGTCAAGATATCTTCGGTTAACCCTAGCAGCCGAGCATTGCTGGCCGAAATGGCTTGTAGCATCTTCTTGGCATCGGCGGCTATCTCCAGCTTTTGCATAGTTTCTACATAGCCACTGATAATGGTCAGCGGAGTGCGCAAATTATGTGAAGTGATAGCCAAAAATTCCGATTTCATTTCATCGACTTGACGCAGTTTACGGATATCCTCCTTCAGGGTAGTAGCCATCATATTTACCGCATTGGCCAGGTCGGCTATCTCATCTTTGCGTTCCAACTGGATTTGGCGCTCCAAGTCGCCAGCACTAATCGCCAGGGCACTCTGGCTAACTTGCCGCATCGGTTTAAGGATGAGGCGGTTAACTAATAAATAGGTTACGAAACTAGTAAATACCAGCGCAAACAAGCTTAGCAATAATATGGAGTTAACGACTTGGCGTTCAGCCTGGGCTAATTGGGCATATGATATTTCGTAGGCTACCGCATATCGATGCAGGCCGAAATCTTCATTGAAGGGATAGACAATGGTAGTTAACTCACCGGCCGAGTTATAGATTAAATAGGGTTCAAAGCTACTGGCCGCCTCCGTTGAGATGGAGATTTCCCATGGCTTTTGGCTAAATAAAACTTCTCCCTGCAGATTAATCACCGCCGCGTTGGCAATATTGGTGTTTAGTTCGGTGAAGCGGTTTACCTGCTGAAGTATTCTAATCCGACCCGAATCTTTATAAAGCGCAAAACTATCCCCAATTGGCTTAGTGGCCAGTGCCGCAAAGGCCTGGCTCTGCTCGTCCAAGTTACGCCGCAGTGTAGAAGTGTTGCGCTCTACCAATATGAAGGCTGTAGCGCCGAATATTAGCAGCAATAGTGCCGTGGTTACCAGAATGAACTTGGCCCTAATACCGAATCGAAACATCGAACCGACTACTGGGCGTAGGCTTGCCAGAAATAGGTGCCAAGATCTGTGTTGGGTAAGTCTTTCTTCAAGACATAAGGCTTGTCCATCATGTAGTTCTCGGCAGAACGGTAAAGCGGCGCCCAGGCAATATCATCCATGATAATTTTTGATATCCGCTGGAGCACATCAAGACGTTTGGCAGGGTCAAAAATTATATTGGCTTCGGCCAGAAGCCGGTCTAACTCGTCATTTTGGTAATTGGGGCCCTGAAAGTTGTTGGCAAATACATCGCTGGCGTCCAATAGATCCGTGGCGTAGGACAGAAAGTACATTTGGGTGTCCCCGCCGAAGACTCTTTCTCCTAGGGTTTGGGACTCGACAATGGCATCGGAGACAAGAGTGATATTAGCTTCTGCCAATTGCTTAATTAAGGCATCGATAGCCACTTGAGACTGAGCTCCGTGGGTGATGGTCAAGGTTATACCGTCAGGATGACCAGCTTCGGTCAGTAACTCCTTGGCTCGTTCAACATCGCGAGCCGGTCGTTTAATACCGGGGTTGAAACCCGGTATCTCATCGGAAACTATCTGGCTGGCTGGATCACCCTGGACACCGCGTGCCTGCATCAGGCCCACTGGGTCGGTGGCTAGGTAAACCGCTTCGCGCAGCCGCTTATCTAAGAGCGGCGATACAGCTCGGCTGAAATTAAAGCCCAAATGATAGATATAAAGGCCCTTGGCGCGTATCGGTTCAAAACCAGCTCCCCTCAGATCACTGACATCCTGACCGCTGTTAACATAGATAATATTGTAGGTGCCATCTTTGAGTTTGGCTGGCAGCACGGCTGGGTCCTCTACCCGCACCTGCAATTCTCGGGTATAGACATGGCCGCCGTGGTAACCGTCGAAGGCCACAAGATCGATGCTGTTTTCGGTGGTCTCGGTGCCGGGTTTGACTACGTAGGGACCGGTGCCGTTGGCGGGATCGTCTGGTTTAGCGGCTGCCGAATCAATGATGTAGAGAAACACTAGCTTATTGAGCAGAATAGGATCGGGGTCAACAGTAGTTATAAGTACCTGGTTATCGTTGACTACCTCTACGGCTTTAACGGTATTGCCGAACAGCTGGCCAATGTCGGTATCCCGGTAATTCTCTAAACTGGCTTTAACGTCGGCCGCGGTCATAGTCCGGCCGGAGTGGAACTTAACCCCTTGCTTGAGATTGAAAACCCAAGTTGAAGCATCGGGGTTGGTCCAACTGTCGGCCAGGGCCGGTACAATCTTGGTCTGATCCTCATATCGCACCAGCCCCTCGAAGATTTGGCTATTTAACTCAACTTCGGCCACATTCAGTCCGTCGCTGCCATGATTGGGATGAAACGAATTTAGCGGTCCTTCGATTACACCATATTTAATTATCGGGATGTCATTCTTGACGATCGCAGCAGTCTTGGGAGTGTCAGAGTAATACTTTTGCCATACTAAGACAGCCGCCAGTACCACCAGGACAATCACCGATGTAATAGCAAAAATCCTGGGCCAATTACGCTTAGATTTTACAGACAAATTCAATCCAGCCCGTGGTTCTAACGGTGAACTTTGGGGATTATTTTCGTCTGGTTTTTGGTCTTTAGAGAAATCTATTGCCATAGTTTTAAACGCTTACGCTTTACCGTAACATCGTAAGCCCCAACCCGTCAACCAGGTAATGCCTGCTTGACCGCGGCCGCTAGCGTAGAGATAATTAGGCTAGTGAGAGACTTGTCTGAAATTAAACGGTTGCGCCTGAGCGTTGATAACCATACGCTTTTCCGAATTCTAACCTTCATCATCGTCTATGTCGGCATCATCGCCTTCGTCTGGACAACCCGCCAAATCTGGGTGCTTTTGCTGGTGGCATTTTTTTTAACCTTGGCCCTCAACCCGCCGGTCAGCTATCTGGCCAAACGCTTGTTTAAGGGGAAGCGAGGTTTAGCTACCGGTATTGCTTATCTCATCGTATTAAGTCTCATCTCTGGTTTGTTATACGCCACTATCCCCCCACTGGTTGAACAGAGCCAACAGTTAGCTGACAGGCTGCCCAGCTACGTCAACGAGCTGGAAACTAGCGACACTACCTTGGCCAGACTAGCCCGACGGACTGGTATGGTTGAGGAATTAAAAGATTCCGAGGCGCGTATATCTTCTAAAGTCGGTGGGCCAATCTTTGATTTCTTTAAACGATTTACTTCCAGCCTACTAAGCGTGCTGGTAGTGCTAGGTTTAACCTTTTTTATGCTAGTGGAGGGGCCCCGCTGGCTCAGCCGTTTTTGGTCGCTGCATCCGCGCGATCGTGAAAAACACCGCAAACAACTGGCTTACCGTATGTACAAAGTAGTGACTGGCTACGTCAACGGCCAACTGTTTGTGGCCTTCTTGGCTGGGACGGCGGCCTTTATCATCCTAACTATACTTAGTGTCCCCTACAGCCTGCCACTGGCTGCAGCTGTGTCTGTTTTGGGGTTGATCCCGCTAGTGGGGGCCACCCTCGGCGCAGTGATTGCCGTCATAGTTGGCCTTTTCCAATCGGTAGCTATCGGGCTTATTCTATTAATTTTCTTTGTGATCTATCAGCAATTTGAGAATTACGTAATTTACCCGATGGTTCAATCCAAAGCCCTCGAAATCTCACCACTGCTGATTCTGGTAGCGGCCCTATTCGGCGCCAACTTAGCCGGGTTGTTGGGTGCGCTACTGGCCATACCGACCGCCGCCTGTCTGCGAATCCTGATGCTCGATTACATCGAGCGTCATCGTCTGGCCCACAAAGAATCCTAATCTTTTAAACGGTACCAGGTAACCCCGAACGGATTGTCGTTTAGTCCAATCCCTTGCTTGCCTAGCTGCTCACGGATTTGATCAGCTTTAGTAAAATCTTCGGCACCACGCGCCGTCTCGCGTTCGTTAATAAGCTGCTTAATCTGGATGTTGATGTCGGTACGTTGATCAAGTTTGAGTCCAAAAAAATTGTCTAGGTAAGCTAGTAGTTCCCGAAATTTTGGTAAATTGGGTGCAGGCAGAGTGGTTGACTCTATGTAGGTTAGCACGGTTGATAAGGCACCTAACGCAGCTGGAGAATCCAGATTATTAGCCATTATTGGCCTAATATCGGCTTGGGCTTTATCCAAAATGGTTTCCATAGTATCATCTTCCGGTTCCCTGGCTGCCTGGAATTGACGATCGGCCATGGCCCTAAGACTTTGCAGAAAACTGGCTGCCGCTTCGAGCGAGGCCCAAGTAAAATTCAGCTGCGATCGATAGTGGGCTTGCAAAACTAGCAGGCGGAAAGCCAGGGGATCAAAACCTTTTTTAACAACGTCATCCAGAGTGTAATAATTACGGTCGCTTTTTGCCATTTTCTTACCCGCAACCAACAAGAACTCACCGTGAAGCCAAATTTTGGCAAACGGCTTGCCTGTGGCGGCTTCGGACTGGGCGATTTCATTGGTGTGGTGTGTGCCAATATGGTCAACCCCGCCAGCATGGATATCGATGGTTTCACCCAAGTATTTGAGGGCCATGGCCGAGCATTCCAAATGCCAGCCCGGGAAGCCTGTGCCCCAGGGGCTATCCCACTCCATATCGCGTTTTTCGCCTGGCGGCGAAAATTTCCACAGTGCAAAATCACGCGGATTACGCTTCTGTGGATTAACTTCTACGCGGGCGCCGGGTTGCTGGTCTTCTAGTTTCCCTCTCAGAAGCTTGCCGTAATCTTTGAGTTTTGAGGTATCAAAGTAGATCCCGTCATCGATTTTGTAGGTGTAACCAGTCTTCTCCAATTTGGCTATTAGCTCGATCTGTTCTTTGATATGATCGGTGGCCTTTGGCATGTAGTGGGGCTCCAACAAATTGAGTTGTTTCATACCCTCCAGAAATTTTTGAGTATATTGCTGAGCAACTTCCCATGCAGTCCTACGCTGTGCTTTGGCTGTTAGCTGCAGTTTATCTTCGCCCTCGTCCTGGTCGCTAGATAGGTGGCCAACGTCGGTGATATTCATTACCCGTTTTGGCTTATGCCCGCTCATCATCAGCGTTCGCTCAAGCGTGTCGTAGAAGATAAAAGTCCGCCAATTGCCAACATGGGGATCCAAATAAACCGTTGGACCGCAGGTATAGAGCGTTACTTGCGGCGGTTTCAAGGGCTGCAACTCATCGAGCTTACGACCCAGCGTGTTGTAAAGTATCATCTTAAAGACTCTGTCGGCCTTCCAGCGCCCGGCCTAGAGTTATCGGGTCGGCATATTCCAGGTCGCTGCCCATGGGTAGTCCGCGGGCCAGCCGAGTAATTTTAACCTTTGGGGGTAGCTGTTTTTGGATATACATGGCAGTGGCCTCACCCTCGGTAGTAGCATTGGTAGCAATAATTAATTCTTCCACTTTGCCTCGCTTAACCCGGCTGATCAAGCTCTTAATATTGAGCTGCTCGGGACCCACGCCCTCAATCGGTGAAATAACTCCGCCCAGTACATGGTAGAGACCCTTGAACAATCCGGTGCGCTCGAGCGCGATTACGTCCAGTGGATCCTCGACGACCGCGATTACGCTATCTTCTCGGCGGCCGTTTTGGCAAATACTGCAAAGCTCATTTTCGCTCAAGTTATGGCAGCGTTGACAGATTTGAATCGAATCATGCAGTTTGTCCAAGACTGCCGCCAGCACCGCAGCTTGAGTTGCCGGAGCCCTGAGTACAAAAATAGCTAGGCGTTCGGCCGTGCGCGGTCCCACGCCGGGCAAGCGGTTAAATTCCTCAATTAAGTCTTGGAGGGCTTTGGGTAACACTAATCCTGGTTCCAATCGAGATTAAAGACCGGGGATGCCTAGTCCGCCGCCGAGAGACTTCATCTTTTCGGCTGCGATCTGCTGACTTTTGGTGATGGCCTGCGTTATAGCCGATTCTAGCCAGCGCTCTAAGCGCTCAGTATCTTCGATTCCGGCTTTCTCCGGATCAATCGTGACTTTTTTAATTTTTTGCTCGCCGCTGATTTGAATCTTTACTCCGCCATCGCCGGCTTCTACTTCAACTATTTCTTTGGCGAGTTGGCTTTGTAATTTTTTGAGCTCAATCAAGGTTTTAGCCTTATCAAACATAATTGCTACCTCTCTTACTTCGCAGTTAATTGTAACAGACAGTCAGGGTCGCGCTAGCAGACCAGAGATAGTTTGGTAGCGACGCACCACCGACTCGCCAGATTGATAGCTTTCAATCAAGCTCCAGCTGCTAGGAATGGCTTTAAAATAATCCTTGTCACCGGCCTTGCCAACCACCCACACGCTATCAGCCGTTCGGCCGAGTTGCTCATAATCATTAATGACAAGTTCGGGCCGGTCATAAATTAGACTGGTTTCGCCATAGCCGCTAATACCAGCCGGGGCGTATAGATATAGTGGCCGGCCACTGTGGTTGTAATAACTAAAATCGAGATAAACATACAATTCACCGGCTATTATACGATCGCCCGTAGTCGCTCGCTCAGTAACGATGCGACCAATATCCCCCATCCGGTGATTGCTCTGACGGTAGACATTGTTAATACCAGACACCAACACCAGCACCAGAGCCACTACTAGCAGGGGCCGAATCTTGGACAATTTGTTTAGGGGATGGCTAAAGAGCAATGCCGCCACCAGCGCGTAGAAAGCCACCGCCGCGAAGCCAAAATAACGATCGATATAGATCGGCCGGCTAATTACCGACACCAAGAAAACTGCCAATGGAGCCAGTAATGCCCAGAGTGCTAATAATCCCAGTTTGAGACGGTTGGCAGGTTCACGGTAAAACGCCGACCCGATAGCCACCACCAAAACCGCCGGTATCCCCAGTCTCAGCCAGTTTGGCAAGGTAGCAAAACTGGTAAAATGCAGCCACTGAGCCAGGGTTGATGGCAGAGTGTACAGACCCACATCACCAATCCAAAACCCACCCTGCACTCGACTGAATTGTCCATAAGCTATCGGCACCCAGGGTAAGAATAAGAGCACTATCAGGGCGTTGGCGGCCCACCACTGCCAATTTTTGAGATCGAGCGTTCTGGATTGACGGGGTTGACGCCATTTGGTCCGCCAGGTTACGTAAATCCAATGCACTATCACCATAAAAATTGTGTAGTAATGGGTATAGAAGCTAGCGGCCATAATTAAAGCGTATAAATAGAGACGACTATAACTTTTGTCCTCCAGTGCGGTAATCAGTAAGTAGGTAGCCAGGGTTATGAGCATTGCCACCAAGCCATACATTCTGGCCTCTTGACCGTAGCGGATCAAAAAAGGCGACAAAGCCATAAACAAAATTGCTACTCTAGCGGTTCCCGAGCCAAACAGTCGCCGCACAATCAGAAACATTATGGCCATAGCCGCCAAGATAACTACGGCACTCAAACTGCGAGCAGCTATCTCGCTATTGCCGAAGATGCCCGTCCAGCCATGCAGCAATATGTAGTACAGGGGCGGGTGAACATCGCGAGCGGTGCGTTCAATAATTTGTTCGACCGGCTGGGACGACAGTAGCATGCTGTAACCCTCGTCATGCCAAATACTGGACTTGGCCATAAAGGAAAACATGACTGCGCTGCTAATCAATAGCCAACTACCCAGCCACAGCCGATCACGCCAAATTTGGCTAAGTTTGGGCTTCTCCACCTTGTTTCTGCTCATACTTACCGGTTATCAGATACCACTTTATTTTGAATAATTCGATAAAGGTCGTTAAAGACGCCTTGATACCAACTCCCAATGTTCCACCGGCTACATCCTGCCAATCCTCAATGTCGATAGTCGCCAAGCTGTAGCCGCGGGCTTTAGCCACTGTCAGCAGCTCCATATCGAACCCCCAGCCTTCGATTTTTTGAACGGTAAACAGATCATCAGCCGCCCGATCTCGAAAGGCTTTGAAACCGCATTGGGTGTCTTTAATTTTTAGACCCAAGACGACCCGTACCAAGATATTGCCGAAAGTTGATATCAACTTTCGTGGCAAACCCTTGTGAATCTTGGCCAAATCGCGCACGCCAATTATGATATCAGCGTTGGCCTCAATATGACGTTTGACGTTTTCCAAATGGTGCAGCGGTGTAGCCAGATCGGCATCCATGAACAATCTGTAACGACCAACGGCCTGTTGCATGCCCTCGGCGACGGCATGTCCCTTGCCCCGGTGGACATTGCTTTCCAACACCTTCAGGTTAGCAAAACTTGCTACCTGCTGGCGGGCTACTTCGGCAGTTTGATCCGAGCTCTTGGTTACCACCACAATTACTTCCACTTGCCCCAGATTGTGCTGTTTAAGATAGCTCCTCAGTTGATCGAGCGTTTTCCCTAGACGAGCAGCTTCTTTATAGGCGGGGATGATAATTGATAGATCTTTAGTCTCCATGCTTAACCTCGTATACCCTAAACATTATTTTGGCTGGGCGTTTTGCCGATTTAACAACTTCTACTGTAGTCCCCTGGGTCAAGCTTTGTAAATCTTCCTCGGCCTCGGTAGCTCGAGCTTCGGCCACAATCAATCGTACCGCCCCATCGAGGGCCAGCTTGTCTATATCCACCGCTTCGACCCGCCGCCAATTGGTTTTACCCCGGGTTAAGTATTCAATGGTTATAACGCTATAGCCATCAATCACTACATAATTGGTCAAATCGCCGGGACTAGAGATTAAATAGTCGGCGATAGCCACGGCGTCTTCACTATAAGCTTCGTAAGTTTGGGGCGCATTGGCCCAAGCTACAAAATAGTGCCTAAAGTCGTATAGCGAACCGAAGGCCAATAGCGCCAGTATCGTAGCCATGGCTAGGGTCTGGGGCACAGGGTTGGTGGGAAAAACCGCCCGCCAGCGCGACAGCAACTCATACACCCCAATAGCCGCCATCATATAGACTACCGGCAATACGCCAATTGCTCGCAAGCCGTGGGGTATACCCTCGGCAGTCAGCATTTCGGGCAAAAGCATGGTGCCAAAGATTGTTATCAGCGTGAAATAGCGCAGGTCTTTCCAGCGTCTGAGCGATATTAGTAGACCGAGTACAAACATGGTGCCGACGAAGAAATTTAGCATCGGCGCCCCGCCCAAGTTGTGGCGATAATTGGGGTCACCTTTGATATTAAACATCAATGCAGTTTGACCGACGGTTTTGGCCAAAGTTTGTAGCGGATGGCCGTGGTTTAGCTCTGGGTTGTTAAAACCGACTGAGGAGCGCCCCACCAAGACTTCTTCGGGATGGCTGACACCGTAGATTCCCATGGGTACCAAGATGATGGCGGTCGTAGCGAAGATCGCTAGTAGTGGCTTGAGAAAACCAGTCAGAGCTCGACGATGGCGCCAGAGGCTAAAAATCATCAAAATCAAGATTACCAAGGGTGCGAATTTGAATGAAATATAGGTATAGAAACCCGCCCCCAAACTGATTCCGGTCAATACGTACCAATACCAACGGCGGCGGCGGTAGGCCAGCGTGGCCAGCCAAGCTGTCAGGGCAATCATCAAGGGCATCATTGAAGCCCGGAAACCGTTGCGGCTCATAGTGACGGCCCAGCTGCCAGTAGCCATAAACAGCGCCGCCACTAGCGCCGTGCGGCGGTTCCACCATTCACGTGTCCACAGGTAGGTTACGCCGACGGCGGCTACCCCGATCAAAGCTGGTGCTAACCGCAGGGCAAGAACTGTATTACCAAATAGCCAAACAAAGATTGTCTGCAAGTAGAAGAAGAGGGCTTCGCGCGGACCGTTGGTATTATAGAGTACCCGCCAGTCGCCCTCTTGGATTCGAAAGATATCCAGTCCGTTGGCGGCTTCATCCGGATGCAGGCCGGGCGGTAAACTATGCAATTGCCAGAGGCGGAAAAACACCGCCACGGCCATAACCGCGACTATGGCCAGACCGGCGCGGTGCCGGACACCCCACCCCAACCATCGCCCGAGCAAAGATTTCATTACTTAAAGACGACTTTTTTGTACCAAAGATAATTCCAGACCATCCCAAAACCCACAGCTAGGGCTTTGGCACCATTATTGACCGCAAAGTCTAATGATATAAAACTGCCAATCAAGGGCTTAAACAGCTGGTGAAGGGCTTGCAAAGGATCGGGGTAGATTTGAGAAAAGAAGTAGAGAACCGTGTTCTGGAGCACATAAACCGAAAAAGCTGTGACCGAGATAAATACCAGGGCTTGCTTAAAGCTGCTGCGGGTACGTGAGCGAAAGACAAAACTGCGATTGGCCAGAAAACTAAAGGTCATGGCTACGCTAGTAGAGCCAACATTGGCGGCAATGATCGGCAACCCGACTATTGATATAAAGATATTGAAGAGACCAAAGTCGATAGTAGTATTGATAATACCGATCAGACCAAAGCGCCCCATTTGTTTGGTTTCAGAGACAACAGCTGATTGATTGGTTTGAGCCATTTTTTTTATCTTCGGTTCAATTTAAGCATAACCGATTGAACTGGTTTCGTAAACGGTGCCGCTCAAGTAGGCTACTCCCCCACTTGAGCAGTAGTTGTGCGCGATTTCTCCAGGCTGCGGAAAAGCAATTTCTCGGGGTGAAAATAGAGTTCCAGTTGACCGGTGGGACCATTGCGGTGTTTCTTAACAAAAATATCGGCCACGCCCGCCCGTTCCGTTTCGGAATTATACATCTCTTCACGGTATATAAAGAGCACCACATCAGCATCCTGTTCGATCGATCCGGATTCGCGCAGATCGGCCAGCTGAGGAATCTGAGGGTTGCGGCTTTCTACCGATCGCGATAGTTGTGATAAGGCCAGAACCGGGATGTTTAGTTCTCGGGCAAGGGCCTTGAGCCCGCGGGAAATTTCCGAGACTTCCCACACCCTGCCCTCGTGGCTGGTAGTACTGGTCATCAGTTGCAAGTAATCAATAATCAACAGTCCCAAACCATGTTCACTCTGCATGCGCCTGGCCTTGGTGCGCATCTCCAAGGCATTGAGGCTAGCGCTATCATCCATATAAATCGGAGCTTCGGCCAGGGCACCCATAGCATCTCCCAATTTGCTGAAATCGGTATCCTCCAGATTGCCGGTGCGCAGTTTCCAGGCATCCACCCCGCTCTCCGCAGCCAGTAGCCGGTCAACTAGTTGGTCCTGGCTCATTTCTAGGCTAAATATCCCTACTGGCACCCCTTCCTTGACTGCCACATGGTGGGCGATGTTCAGGGCTAGGGTGGTCTTGCCCATCGATGGCCGGCCCGCAATCACAACTAGATCAGAATTTTGCAAGCCCGCCAGCAGATAATCCAAGTCTTTAAAGCCAGTAGGCAAACCCCTCATTTTGTCCCGGTCCTTGTGCAATTCGTCTAGACGATCAAAGCTAGCAGCCAAGACATCTCCCAGCGAGACAAAGGTTTGCCGTAATTGCCGTTGTGAAACGCCGAAAACCTTCTTCTCGGCCTTATCGAGTAGCATATCCAGAGCCGTTTCTTCGTCATAACCCATGCGAATTATTTCCTCGGCTGCATTAATTAAGCGACGCAAGGCGGCTTTGTGACCGACAATCTCGGCGTATTCATCAATATGGGCAGCACTGGGCACCCGGTTGACCAGCTCTGTTAGGTAGGCCGAGCCGCCGATTTCTTCGAGTGCGCCTGCCCCCTCTAACTTTTCCGAAACAGTCAAGACATCTATCGGTCGTCGTTTTTCGAATAATTCCAAGACTTGGCGATAAATAATTTTATGACGCTGTTCATAAAAATCCTCGGCCAGGACTTTCTCCGCCACCTTTACCATGGCATCGGGATCAAGCAGTAATGAACCCAACAAGCTGGATTCAGCCTGCAGATTTTGGGGCGGTAGCTTGGTATCAATCAGGGGTTTTTGGGCCATTTAAACAACTAACTCAAGCCCATTATACAACGCCAACCGCTCTGGCTCAGTCGGTCCGGGATTCATTAACGACCTCTCCGCCAAAAATTTCTAACACACTATCTACAGCCGCCTTATCGTCAGCCGTCGGTTGTTTATTGACGGGCACACTAATTAGCTCGGTCTTAATCGGGATAGCCTGTCCAAAAACTTTTTCCAGCGCGGCGCTGAGTACTTCTAAATTCTTGCCTTCTTCAATCCGGCGCCGGTGAAACTGGAAACGGAAACGCAATAGAAGCGTTCCCTCCTCAAAACTGGTCTCGGCGCTGCGAATCAAGGCATACAACGAATTGTGGGAGGTCTTGATGGCAGTGATTGCCTTGACCCAGCCAGTTTCCGAAAAGGCGGTTTTGCTCGGCACGATGGCTTTTTTGACCGCAGTATCAGGCGCGGACTTTATTGGAGCCTCCACCTGCATTGGCGTTTCGGTGCTCTTGGCGAAATTGCTTAGGGCCAACTTAATTAGACTGGCCTCCAGGGCGGCCCCCAAATGGGGGGATTGCGGGGGTAATTCGGTTAGATATTTTACATAGCTAGTTAACCGCACAAGGCTTAGCTGCTGGCTCAATTTATGCAGTTCGGTCGATTTAGTTGTTTCTGCCCCCAGTTTTATCCTCAGTAGTTGCCCCCACAAAGCCAGTAGTTGGGCCACTAGTTGCTGAATGCCGATGCCCGAGCGGTACCAGTCATCCAGCAGCTCCACCACAGCCTTAATATCGCCGTTGCCCAGACGGGAGGTCAGCTCTATCAGGGCCGACTTGGGAGCCAAGCCCAATAATTCGCTGACCCTGGAAGCCAAGACTGTCTGTCCATCGGCTAGATTAGCGGCTTGATCGAGCAAGCTCAAACCGTCTCGCACGCTGCCGTCGGCTGCCATAGCTATCAGCTCTACCGCCTCATTATCAATTTTTATCTTTTCAGCTTTGGCCACAGTTTGCAGATGGTCGCCCAGCACTAGCGCATTAACCGGCTGGAAACTAAAACGTTGGGTACGCGAGGAGATAGTCTCGGGCAGCTTATGGGGTTCGGTAGTGGCCAAAATAAAAATAGCGTGTTCGGGCGGCTCTTCCAAGGTTTTGAGTAGGGCATTAAAAGCCTCGTTGGTTAACATATGGGCTTCATCGATAATATATACCTTGTATCTGGCACTGGTGGGGGCAACGTGAACCTTTTGGCGCAAATCGCGCATCTCATCGATACGGCGGTTGCTGGCGGCATCAATCTCGATAATATCCAGATGGCCTTGGGCTTGCTCGGGAGTTAATTTATTAATCCGAGCGGCCAGAATCCGAGCAGTACTAGTCTTGCCCACTCCCCGCTGTCCAGCGAATAAGTAGGCATGACTAATGCGACCGTTCTTGAGAGCATTCTGGAGCGTGGAAGTGATATGGGTTTGCCCAATTAGCTGATCAAAATCTTGACTGCGATACTTGCGATAAAGCGCTAGCCGCGCGGTTCGTCCCTCCATAGCCCTATTATGGCATAGCTTGGGGACCGGAAAATAGAATGTAGAATACGGGGTCTAGGTAATCCCAATCTTCGGCTTTCAAAATTCTATCTCTTATACTAGCTAGTAATAGCGGCTTCGATGGCTGCCCACTCGGCGTTTTCATCATCTGGCACCACAATCGTCACCTGATCAGATGGCTTGGCCTTAAAATAAGTTACACTGGCCAGCAGCACTCGGTATTCCTTATCTTCGGCCTCAACATAATAGTGGCCATTTTTCTGAACCAACTTACCGATTACTTTCTTGCGCGGTACTGGCCCGATTTGTTTATAAATGAAGGTGCCGTCGTCGGCAATTGTCAATTTTAGAATATCTCCTTGGACTAGTTTTGATTTGGAGGCGTAATTGGCTGGTACCGGATAGGTTTTGCCGTCGGGGCCAATCATATTTTGGCCGTCAAAAACGCCCTCAATAACCTTACCGACCGGCTGCTCAATAGCTGCGGCGGTTTCTTCGGTATCTTCGCCTACTAAACTAATCAATAACTCTTTAGCCACGGCTACGCTAGTTTCGGCCTCATTCAGTAATTTACGCAACCGTTTTAGTTGTTTGTCTGCTATTTCGGCCATTTTGGTTTAACCCCTATTTTTGGGATTTTACTTTAAAACGTAAAATAAAGCTCCCTACTTTATTCTATCTAGATTGTACCAATCAGCCTGTTTGGTCAAATAATTTGTCCGAGGCCTTGGCACTAACTTTATTGTAGCGAAAGCCCTAACTAAATCAAATACAAATTGTGTTCGAAAGCCTACTCTAGTTCGACGGATGCACCAGCCGCTTCCAATTTTTTCTTGGCTTCTTCGGCTTCTTCCTTGGCGGCTTTTTCCTTAACTGTCTTGGGTGCTCCATCCACAATCGCCTTACTTTCAGCTAGGCCCAGTCCGCTAATTTCGCGTACTGCCTTAATCACCTCAATCTTGGCGGCTCCGACTTCCTTGAGCACGATATTAAACTCTTTTTTACCCTCATCTGCGTCGTCTCCACCAGCTTCTCCACCAGCGGCGGGAGCGGCGGCGGCCATCATAGGTGCGGCGGCCGAAACACCAAATCGAACTTCTAACGATTTAACCAATTCGCTTAGTTCCAGCACACTTAGTTGTTCGATTTGCTCTACCAATTTTTTGAACTTGGCTGGCACCTCAGCCTTGGCTTCGGTCTTGTCAGCAACCGGCTTTTGGTCGGCTGCTTTTGACTCAGCCGCAGCCTCCACCGGCTTGGTGGCTTCGGCCTTTAGTTCAGTTTTTGGTTCGCTTGCCTGTTCGGTTTGTGCTTTAGCTGGTTTTTCTTCGTCGGCCATATTTACCTCCTTATTTATGAATTAGCTGGTTGCTCACTTAAACCTTTAAGAACTTGGATCAATCCCCGCAGATTGCCCGCCAGGACATTTACAAAGCCCGAAACTGGAGCGGCAATGGTACCAACCAGTTGAGCTTCGAGTTGGTTCCGCGATGGCAGGGCAGCCAATCGAGCCACTTCAACTGCATCCAAAACTTCTCCCCGGGCGTTAATGGCTGCCCTCATTTCTAGCGCCGGATTGGTTTTGGCAAACTTGGCCAACACTTGAGCCACCGTAACTTCGTCTTCAAAGCCAAACGCCAGCCCCGTGGGACCGCTAAATAGGCCCGCATCGGCATCTTTCAAAGCTGGCACTTGGGCTAGCGCCCGCTGGATCAGGGTATTCTTGGCCACCTGAAAGGCTGAACCTTGCTGACCGAGTTCGCTACGTAGTTGTTGAACGGCCTGGACACTCAAACCTTTGTAATCGGTGATTACCACCAAAGCACTATCTGCCAACCGCTGGGTTAGCTGCTTTACCTGGTTTTCCTTGGTTTCGCGAGAAATAGCCATCTTTGTCCCTAAATTAAAATATCTTTGGCTGCTGCCAAAGATATTAAAGATTTTCATCCTCCTAGATTTTCCTGGCGAAAATTTTGGCGGACAAGCCTCGGTAGCGCTTAAACTCACTTTTGTAAGATGGCTACGGTCTTTGGCAACTGATAATAGACAGTATTACAGATGCGGGTAGTTGTCAACGGTGACTGGCGATATAGAATTAGTGAATGACTGATGCCGACCCCCACCAAAAAATTAAACGTCTTGAAACCGAGATTGAGCGGCTCAAAGAACAAGCCACCCGAGATCCCCTGACCGGCCTGCTCAACCGCCGCGGTTTTGATGACGCTCTAGAGCCCCTGGTAAAAGAAGTTGCTAGATATCTGAAAGATCCAGCTGGTTCCAAGCGCCAATCGGTGATCATCCGTGCTCTATCACTCTTATTTTTTGACCTTGATAACTTCAAACCCATCAATGATAACCATGGCCACGCCGCCGGAGATTCAACGCTCAAAGTCGTAGCCGGAATCTTGACCCAAGAAACCCGCTCGATTGATCTGGTTAGCCGCTGGGGCGGAGACGAGTTCGGCGTAGCCTTAATAGGTGCACCGCTTGATGAAGCTTTAAAAATTGCTGAGAAACTGAAAACTGCTATCGAGAATAGCCGGCTAGCGTTCGACGGCAAACCCCATAAGTTAACCGTCAGCGTAGGCGCCTCAAGTTTAGAAGCAGACATGAATAGCGCCAATCTCTTTAAAGCAGCAGATCAGACCCTGTATCAAGCCAAACGCTCCGGCAAAAGCCGCATCAGCACTCTCGACTAGTCAAAACCATTAGCGTTACTTTTAGTTAATGACTAATGCTATATTGCCATTAATGGAGAGCAATATTGAAAACCATGTTGAGCCGGTAGAGTACAATCCGGACCGTGACCCGGACTGGCAGTATCACGAATTGCTAGATCGCATCTTGAGAGAAGGACGTACAGCGGAATCGGGGATGGATGAAGAATCAAAAGAAATAATCGGCCATCCAATGCGGTTCGACTTGGCGAATGGTTTTCCTATGATTACAGAGCGAGATTTAATGGCTTCTTCGAAACCGGAAAGTATTGAGACCTATCCTGGACCGGATCTGTCGCATCGCGCTCTCAGGATGTCGGCCAAACAAGGACTCGGAGAAATAATCGGTTTTATTAACGGTGCCAGAACCCTGAAGGAACTTGAGCAATATGGCTGTAAGTATTGGGGAAATTTTATTACCGAAAAGAAAACAACCAAACGAGGCCTAGAACCTGGTGATTTGGGACCAGGCTCATATGGGGTAGCCTTCCACGATTTCCCCATGGCAAACGGAGAGACCTTCAATCAAATAAATGCCATTGTCCAGCAAATAAAAGAGCGTCCAGAGTTACGAACCCATTATGTTACCCCCTTCATTCCTTATGAAACTGTGCGTCTATCGGATCAAAAACAAGGAGTTGTAATAGTTCCCTGCCATGGTTTGATGCGGTTTGATATCAATACCTTCACTGGAGAAATGTCCTTGGTCCATTACCAACGGAGCGCAGATTCACCTGTTGGGTTACCTTTCAACATGATTCACTATGCAGCTATGTTGACAATGATGGCACAGGTTACTGGTTATAAACCAAAAGAGATTGTTTATTTTGTAGATAGCGGACAAATTTACAAGCGTCACTATGAAAAGGTTGTCGAATTATTAACTCGAGATCCAAAGCCATTCGCTAAATTACTTGTGGATCCATCAATTAATAATATATTCGACTTTCGGGCAGAACATTTCTCGATCGAAGAATATGATGCCCATCCGCCAATGTATATGAAGGGGACACCGGTCTGATGGAAAGAGGGCTGAATGTTGTCGTAGCCATTGACAGGAATCGTCTAATCGGCGACAGCGAGAAATTGCCCTGGTACCTGCCGGCTGATTTGAAACATTTTAGAGAATTAACTACCGGCAATGTAGTGATCATGGGTCGCAAGACCTATGATTCTATTCCCGAGCGTTTCCGACCACTACCAGATCGGCAAAATGTTGTACTTAGTAATCAACAGGGTCTGCAGCTCGAGGGTGTTGATGTAGTCAATTCTCTTGATGAAGCTATTGATGCCGCTCGTGATGGGGAGATTTTCATTATTGGTGGCGCCAAAATCTACCATCTTGCTCTACCTTATACGAACAGAATGTTTGTAACCGAAATTGATGCCGAGTTTGAGGGCGATGTGTATTTTCCTGACCCGAACTGGTCGAATTGGCGGGAGATAAATAGAGAAACTCACGATGCCGACGAAGCGAATCCATATAACTATGCTTTTGTAGAATATGAGCGAATCAGATAATCCCACTAGTAACGATAAAATCTACCTTGAGAATGCGCGCACACCCGAGCAATTGGCGGATATGCAAGAAATTGCCGTAAGAGATATTTGCTTTATGTGTCCTGAATATATTCCTGAGTACTATGAACAACGGGGAGGATTAGTTGAAGAAGGTGAACATTCATACCTCGTTTTGAATGGTTTCCCCTATGAAAATACGGAATATCACCTGATGGTAATTCCCAAGCAACACGCCACAAAATTAGAAGAAGTATCGGATGAATTCCTTGTGGAAGCATTTGATAAATTTAAAATGCTTGAAAAGGAATACAACATTACAGGAGGGTCAATCGCCATGCGCTTTGGCAAAATGAGTGAGACTGGTTCTACAGTACAGCATCTGCATATGCATTTCATTGTCGCAAAAAAGGATATTGGACCTGATGATAAGCCCGTTCGTTTTCGAATGAGTCGTAGCTTTGAGGATGAACTGGATCCATATGAAGAAATTCAGCGATTAAGAGAGTTGCTTAGTGATGCCGATGACAAAGGCTATCAACCAATGGATCAGTAAACCTAGCCAGACTACTTGGGATAAGGGATAGCTTCAAGCCCCTTTTGCGGTTTAATATCGGTTTCTATTTTTATGATTTCTACACCACCAGCTTTAAGTACACTAAGCGCGTCCGTTACGGCATAGCCATTGATGTAGTAGCATTCTTTAATTCCGGCGTTAACAACATCCTTGGCACATTTTGGGCAAGGAAACGTATCAATATAAATGCTCGATCCTTCAAGAGCAATCCCCTCCCTGGCCGCAGTAGCAATCATTAGGGCCTCCGCGTGAACATCATTTGTAATCTCAATTCCAACTCCTCTTTTTAACACGCTACGAGGATCGCCATCGATATTTGAACTGTATTCTGTGGGCATATTCCGGTTGTGGTCGCTTAGTACTACCCTTCCATTTATAACCACTGCAGCCCCGACGCGACGCCACCAGCTGGTTGCTCTTTCGGCTTCTTCGTACAAAAGTTGAATAACATCTTCTTGGAAATCAGAGGCTTTAACTAACTGATCAGGCAAAACCTCGACATTTACCGTGGTGTTTTCTCTATCCCAGCGTAAGAATATGGGTTCAAACTCTGCCTTTTTGAAAAAATACCTCTCATCAAGTTGACGTGAAATATCATCACTGGGCATGATAATTTTGTCGTATTTTATCCCCACTGAACTTATAGCACTTTTACCCAACAACTTAACTGTGGGAAATATATCCAAGCCTTTAATAATTTGTACTGATTGTTCCGGTTCAAGCGCCCTAATATCTTTTCTAAGATAGGGAAAATCTTTCAGAACATCATTATCCAACACATGCATGTCAGCTTTTGGGTGTCTCTCGAATAAGTCCAAATAGCCCTTCTGAATCACTGGCACGTGGGCAATTAGCGCTTCTGCATTATTATCTTTAAGCATCTTCGATCAATCTATCTATAAAGCCCGGCAGTTTTTCTTTTAGTTTCTCCGCCAGGTCGGTATGTAGCCGACGGATTCTGGCCGAGGTAGAAGTTTCGGCCTGAGGCTCGAGCGCTACTATACGCCCCACATATTGCTTCAATTCCTCAATTTCATCTTCGGTATAATCACGGTAATGCTCTTGGGTGACAACTAGCGTGTCTGGTCTAATTAATTTTATTAGTTGCCATCTCTCTTCGACATCCGGCTTAAGAGTAATCATATCTACACTCCTAATATGCGTCAGCATTTTGATTCTTTCGTTTTCTGGCACCGTGGGGCGTGTTGGACCCTTCCTGACATGAACTTTAGCGTCACTATCAACCCCCACTAATAAGAAAGAGCCATACTCTGAGGCTTTTTCTAGGTATGCACCATGCCCGTGATGGATCATATCGAAAGTACCACTAGTTAGTACCACACTAACGCCTACATAATTCCTAAATGCTTCAATTGTCTCCTTAAGAAGTCCATAATCCTGAATAAATCTCGATTCTATATTTGACCCTTCACCAAATGGCCCACGGCTGAAGGCCTCCCTGCCCCCAAGATCATATATTTCAGAACCTGACCTACTTCCAACCCAGGCTAACCTGGCATTCGTATACATCTCTCGCTTCTGATTTTCTGTTTGACCATGTTGGATAAATATCTGCGGCGGGATCTCGGAGAAGGCCCTACTTATAACCTCGGCATTTTGGTCTAAGAAATCTTGGACTGGAGGGTAAATCCTGGAATATTCGATCTCTCTTGGGATTTGATTAGACAGAACCCCGGCTGCCAGCCATTTCAACTGCCCACCGAGTATTAGATCATCGCTACGTTCGCTTTGTTCAAATGCATACAAAGCAGTCTTCAGGTAGCCGGTTCTTTCTATGGCGTTAAATGCCATACCAAGTTTTCCCGTTTTATCAAATATAGTTGTCTCAAGTAAGGTTTGTATCTTCGGATTCTTTCCATATATATCAGCAAATACACGGCGGAATGTATTTATTTCAGTTTCTAGATGTTCTGCCGTTTTGTGTTCGTAGCTAATATTACCCAGCTCTACCTCGCCCCAATTATTAACCGTGGCGGCCAGCAGCAGTGTCTTTACTTCTCTTTCATCAAACTTAGTGTCCTCCCGGCCTTCCCCTTTCTGTTCGCAAGACTCAATAAATTCTTTTGCTAAGTTATAGGTAACTATATGATGTTCCAGATCATCCACATCTGGGCCAAGTAGTTCTATCCACTCCGCTTCGCTCATGTGATCTGGGCGATAGCGCTCGAATCGAGACCTTCCCGATAAAAGTTTTCCATATTCTGACTCGGCAAATCGCTGATGCAAAAGGGTGTATTCGTCTTCAGCAAATTCTATGCCGCTATTTGTCTCGGGAGTCTCTTGAACCATTATTCTTTATCATGCTTAGCGGGTACTCGAAACGCAAGCATGACCATCTTAATATTCCTTAGCATTGATAACGACGTCACTTTCTAACAGATCTTCTCTGTTTTCCCGCACAACTTGCCACAGAGCCACGGCGGCTTTACCGAGTTGTTCTAACGTTCCATCGTTAAAAACTTCAACCTCTGTCTGAAGTGATTGGACAGTAGTTTCAGTTACATACTCGTGTTGGGTTTCCACTTCTGGACGACGAACTTTTACCATAAAACCGCCCAGCTTTCTGATAAAATCGAAATTTTCTTGAAAGCGCGCACCGCCAATAGTTATTAAGTCGTGTCCGTTAGCTTTGGCTTGATCTGACTTGACTCCGAGATAATTTGAGAAAAGAGTTTGGCTCAAGTTGGCACCCAGCCATTGCAGAATCGATACATGTTCGTATTTGTTTTCACGTGTAATCGGCCGCTCCAACGTGTGATAACTTTCTAAATAATCCACTATCTTGATATGAAGGCCCAGGTTTTGGTTTTCTCGTATTAATAGCGGGGAGTGATCAACTTTTTCGCCCAAAATCTCCTCAACTGATGCTGGCAGATTGATAATCCAGGCATTGGCCGTATGCCTTAGTTGAAGACTTTTCATTCCGGCCCCGAACTGGGGCATTTGGTCTAACCAGTGATTGGTTAGCTTAATAATCGGATCGCTATATTCTAAATCGGATGAAGATTCAGCTTGCGCTCTTAATACGCTCGAAAAAGTACTTTTACCGGTTTTGTTGCCGCCTGCAATGCCGATAATTTCGGTTCTATTGTTCATAGATTGAAAATATACTCGGCAAAAAAGCGTTGTTTGGGGTTGCGTTTAAGCAATCGGTATATTTCCATAAACCCCGGAAAATATTTGGTCCGCTTTTGTTCGTCAACTTTAGCCCAATAGCAGTAACCAATTGGCGTTTCCTCTTTCAACGTGCCCCTCGGATTGGACCCAGTATGAACGTGAAATAGCGTCTGAGTAATTAGAGTCTCGCCCTCAAAAACAGTCACATAAACGTCGCCACGATAGCTTAGCTTGGTTTTGAGATTAGTTTTTTCACTAAGCTCGCGTTCGCTGGATTGGCCAATCGGTTCGCCCAAATGGATTTTGCCGTAAGGAAAACCACTTAATCCAATGAAGGGCTGGTGTTTACGCTTATAAAGTAGATACTCACCTTTACTATTTTTGCAGGCAATTAAGTTTACGATCTTGGGCTGGCTGCGTAGACGGAAATTACTAAGGCTTACCTTATCGGCGTAGGCCTTACCTTGGTTTGATAAAGAATAGGTACCATCCTCGCGCTTGGTTACCAACTTTTCGATCATCAGCTGTTTCAGATGGTAAATAAAATGATTGCTTTCAATATCGGGTGGTCGAATCTGCGAATAGCGGGCTTTATCGGTCAGAGTCAAAGTGTGCAGTACTTTCTGCTGAATGTAGTGCATAAGCTCAGTATAAAGCCTTCATCGTAAAAACTGAGTCAAATTGTTTTGACTCAAAAAGTTTGAGGCTAAAGGTTTTTCAATACTTCCTGCGTATCGAGCTTGAGACTGGGCCCCATGCTAGTTGTAATCGCAATCTTCTGAATATAGGTACCCTTGATACTGTCGGGGCGAGCCTGCTGCACGGCTTTTAGCAGAGCCTTGATGTTGGCGGTTAAATCCCCTGGCTTTAAGCTCAGCTTGCCGACAACCTGGTGGACAATACCCGAGGCGTCCGCCCTAAACTCTATCCGGCCGGCCTTTAGTTCTTTGACAGCTTTGGCCAATTCCTTGGTGACAGTGCCGCTTTTGGGGTTGGGCATTAAACCCTTGGGACCAAGTTCCTTGGCGTGTTTCCCGAGCTGGGCCATCATGTCTGGCGTGGTTACCAAGATATCAAAATCGAACTTGCCCTTACCGATGTCCTCGAGTAAATCCTCGTGACCAACCAGATCGGCACCGGCGGCCTTGGCTTCAGCTTGCTTATCGGTGTCAACCAATGCCGCCACGCGCTGGCTTTTACCGCTGCCATGGGGCAAAACTACCGTTGCCCGCACTGCCTGATCGGCCTGAGTAACATCAACGCCCAGGTTGATATGAACTTCGACCGAGGGATCAAATTTAACGAAAGATGTTTTTGGTAACAGGCTGATGGCTTCATCAAGCCCATAATGCTTGGTGTGATCAAACGCCCCGTACACTTTGCGGTAGTTTTTGCCCCGCCGCTCCAGGGGGCTGCGCGTAGGTTGGGCCACGGGTTTTTTAGCCTCGGCAGTGTCAGTTTTGAGTTTGGGCGCAGTTTCGGTCTCGGTCTTGGCGCGGGTATGCTTGGGTCCGGCCTTTTTAACTGTCTTGGTGGCAGTCTTTTTGGCTTTTAGTACCTCTTCTACTGTTTGATCGGCCTGTCTGCCTGTCCGTCCGGAAGGCGGGCCGGTAGGCATGGCTGATTCGGCAGCTTTAACGGTCTTTCCGACTGGTTTAATCTTCTTTGTTGATGCTTTTGGCTTCTTGGTTTCGGCCATATTTCCTCCTGGTGGTTCGAACGGTTGCCTAGGCAACCTCCCACTCAATTACTTATTTCTTATCGACTTCTACACCCATACTACGGGCGGTACCGGCCACAATCTTCTTGGCTTGGTTTATATCGTCAGTATTAAGATCTGGCAATTTGGTTTGGGCAATCTCTTCCAGTTGGGCTTGTTTGAGCTTGCCAACCTTGGTTTTGTTGGGCTCGCCAGAGGCTTTTTCTAGATTAAGTGCCTTCTTTATCAAGTCTTCGGTGGCTGGTGTCTTGGCTTTAAATGTAAAGGTGCGATCCTCATAAATCGTTAAGCTAACAGGAATAAGGGCATCACCCAAATCTTTGGTCTGCTCATTAAAGGGATTAATAAAATCCATCATGTTCAAACCATATTGGCCAAGCGTTGAGCCCACTGGTGGTGCGGGTGTAGCCTTGCCGGCTGGTACCATCATCTTCAGGCGGGCAATCACTTTTTTGGTAGCCATAGCTTAAACTTTTTTTACCTGCAGGCTATCGAGTTCCACCGGAGTTTCCCGCCCAAAAATATTAACCAACACCTTAATTTTGCCTTTTTGCTCATCGATCTCGCTAATATTGCCCTCAAAGCCCTTGAATGGCCCATCAACAATATTTACCACTTCGCCCACGCTAAAGCTGATCTTATACTTGGGCTCCTCCACCCCCATGCGTTTCTTGATAGCCCTAATTTCATCTTCGGAAACCGGTGTTGGCTCTGAAGTAGTGCCCACAAAGCCGGTAACGTTGGGCGTATTGCGAACTACATACCACGATTCATCGTCTAGCACCATTTGCACCAATACATAACCCTGAAAGATGCGCTTTTCTACCACGCGGCGCTTGCCGTTCTTAATTTCAATCTGCTTTTCTTTGGGCACAATGGCGTCGAAAATCTTGGCTTGCAAATCAAGCGCAGCCGCGCGTTGCTTAATATTTTCGGCTACTTTTTCTTCATAACCTGAATAGGTATGGATAGCGTACCAAGCCGCAGCCGCCGATATTTTGGGTGGAGCTGGTTTAGCTTTACTGGCCTTAGTCTTGCCGGCGCTTGGCTTAGCAACATCAAGACTCTGACCCTCGGAGGTCGGAATGGCTTCGTTTTTTGACTTCGATTCTGCCATCATCGATTACCCTACCAGGAAGCGTTTTACCAATTCGTTCAAACCCAGATCAACAATAAACATAAACAGTGATAATACCGTGGAAAAAATTAGCACGGCAGTTGTCAGCCGAATAGATTGTGCCCGCGTTGGCCAATTAATTTTGGCAAACTCGGCGATTGATTCGCGAAAGTAAGCAATTACTGATCTCATATTGAACCTTAAGGATATTATAGTCTATCTCTCCGCCTCACTAGAAACAGATCGCTTTTAGTGATGCCAAAATAAAAAAGCCTCTGGGGCTCTTAGGTGTTAATTATGGGTTGGGGTCGTAGACTTGTCAACCAATCGCTTGGGTAAAAGAGCCCGTAGTGGACGCTTGACTCCCCGGGCCCGGGTTTGCCGCTGCTCGTTAAACGGTGGTACTTCCAGGTAAAAAGTTGAGCCTTTGTTTAGTTTGCTATCGAACCAAACCCGTCCACCTATGCGTTCGGCCAGTTTTAGAGTTATGTACAGACCCAGACCAGTTCCCCGTGTCTGTCGGGTTTGAAATTGTTCTGCTCGGTAGAATTTGTCAAAAATCTTTTGTTTATCCGTGCCCGATATCCCAAGACCAGTATCGGCGACACTAAAGATTACCGCGCCCTCCTTCGAGGGTTCTACCCCAATTGTTACTCCCCCCCTGGCTGTATACTTGAGCGCGTTGGTTACAAAGTTTTGCAGAATTTCGCGCACATACAGGGAGCTGGAAGCGATTGGCTTGGGCTTGGCCGCCGGACTTTGGGATTTTAGAGTCAAACGCCTTTTTTTGGCCTCATCTTGATAATTTTTAACCAACTGGGAAACGACTTCGGCTGGGTCAATATATTCAATCTCAATCTGCAAATCGCCACGTTCGGCCCGAGCTAGCGTAGTTAAATCATTTACCAAGTCACCCAGAAAGATAATTTGGCTGTGGGCCAGCTCCAGCAAATCCTTGGCTTTAGTAGGTATACCTTCGGAGATACTCGGCAATAGAGCCGTCGAGATATTGGCTTCGGCAATAGCAATCGGCGTTCGTAATTCGTGTGAGGTTACAGAAATAAATTCGCTGCGCTCTTCGTCCAAGCTTTTTTCTTTGGTAATGTCACGCAGCAGCATGATAAAACCCTCATCGTTATCGGTTAAAAAACCAGAGCGGATTGGCGAAATATCAATGTATAGTCGTACCTTTTGCCCTTCGTTGGAGACAAAGTAGACATCGTCGCGCTTTAAAACCGTATCGGCTTTTTTAGCTATACCGATGATGTCCAAACTTTTATCGGTCTCGTCGTGCAGGGACAGAAAATCCCCCACGTATCTCCCTTCTAGCGAGATGTTGGTGTTGAGCAAGTCCAGGGCCGCACCGTTATAAAGCACTATTTTACCCTTATTGTCCGTGGCCAAGACGGCATCGGCCATACTATTGACCAGTGACAGCAACCGGGTGCGCTCAAAGCTGACCGTCTGCAGTAGCTCATTAGTATCAGCTTCTGAACGCCGATGTTTTAAACTGATGCGTTCGAATAAAATTCCCAAGATTACCAGCGTCGTAAGGTATAGGGCCATAACGTAGGCCAGGCTGGTATTCAATTCTCCATACTGGTACCAAGTTGCTATGGCTACAATCAAAAAGTCCAAAGTCAGGCTAACCGTTAGACCAACTGCGCCAAACCAAAAGATCGAAGCAAACAAAAGCAAAATTATAACTTGGAAATAGGGGCCAAAAATGCTGGCTAGAAATATCATGAATAGACCCACCAGTAGATGAGCTACCGCCAGTGCTGCATATTTATGCCGCGAAAATATCCACTCTTTAAAAAACGGCAGCGTCGCCAATACCATCCCGGCAATCGGTAACACATAGAACCAGCCACCCAGGGTGTGTTTGATATTACTGGTGTCCAGCGCGTAGTCGGTGGTAACAATGATAACCAGTAGCCATTCAGCCAGGTAAACTACCCAATTGCGTTTGAGATTGGCCAGGAAGGTTTGCCAGGACGAACTGAAAATTTGATTATCTGCGGCTTCGGCCATATCAAATATCTTAGCAATAAAACGTAAGGTGGCCTATGGCAGGGGTGGCAAGACTATTATATTTGCCTTACAACTCCAGTGTTGGTATCAACTTCTACCGATCCGCCTTTTTGCAATAATTTGGTGGCGTTGCTGGTACCTACGATGCAAGGGATTTTTAATTCGCGGCACAAAATTGCGGCATGTGATAATTGGCCACCCACATCGGTAATTACAACCTTAATTCCCTTGAGGTGTTTAATCATCTCTGGTGAAGTCATGACTGTTACCAAGATATCCTTACCCACTACACCACGAATATTTTTGTTCGTGCCATATGCTACTTCTCCTTTAATCATCCCCGGCGTTTCTACTGTTTCTAAAGTTGGGCTCATATCCCGTAAATAAACTCTGGTTCTGCCTTGTCGATATACAAGGCTCCACCGTGACCGTTTACGTACTTCAGCCAAGGACCGCCAATTCCTACCTGCGCCCCTAAGCAATTGCTTCAGTTCCACTATGGTTAGGAACTCAATCGCCGCTACTCGCATCTTAGTTTTGGCAGAAATAATTTTCCAGAGTTTATCGTACGAATCAAAATGATTTTGTTTACGCCATTTCTCGATAAAACGCTTGCCGGCTTCTGAAGCTTTGGGATTGCCGTATAAAATCTCGGCTTCATGCTTAGCTAAGCCGTAATATGTGAGATGCTTGATAATCAACTCAAAAGCCTCCTCGAAGACGGTTTTTGGCTTATTAACGACTCGCTTTAATTGCTCCTCAATTTTTAAGCTCTTTGGGATATAGTCTAGAGCCGGTTTGAGCTTCCGCCTGGCTGCCTGAACTTTTCGGTTTTCATTGATAGGTATAAAGCCACCTTTATCTTTAACGATCACCACGGTGTCATAGCCAGCACCAATTTCTCGTTGCAATCCTCCTGATTGAGCTACTAAATTAATGCTTTCTTCTAATAATGAGCCTCCGCGCAACCAACCCTGTTGCCATTCAATCGCAGTTTTTGCGGCTTTTGATAAGATAGTAATCGGCCGTGATTGCAAAATATAAATCTGATTTTTAGCGATCGCCCACTCGATATCTTGCGGCCGTGCGTAATAATCTTCCACACGCTTGGCAATTTTTACTAGGTCGCTAACTTGGTGATTGCTAAGGATGGGTTGTTTTTGTCGAGTTTGTGTAACTTCGGCTAGCTTACCTTGCTTATGCACCAATTGAGATCGCTGTCGATGGAGCCGGCGATCCAAAATTAGGTTAGTCCTCCTGTCTATACGCAGATTTTCGGGTGTTGCACGACCCTGCGTTAAGAGTTCACCCAAGCCATAAATGGCTTCTACTACGACTTCATTTTCTCCGGAAAGCGGATTGGCCGTAAATATAACCCCAGAAATTTTGCTTGGTACCATGGCCTGGACCATAACTGCCATCCCACTTTGGTTGCTCAATCCAGAACTGGCTTTCCAACACTTTTTTATAGCGGTGATTAGTTTTTCGTGTCCAACATATAAATACGTTTTAAATTGCCCCGCTAGCGATTCGTTTTGATTGTCCTCATCTGGACTGCTAGATCTGACAGCTACAAATTGACTGCCAAGCCTCGAGAACGCAGCCATTACCTGCGCTTGTTGAGGCTTACCGAGTTTATGAACGCGGGTGGTGATAACAAAAGCCGGGGGAATCTGAAGATCTGTAACTTGCGATAGCAGCCCTAATGCTAACGCTTTAGAGCCTACCAACAGATGGTCATTTTTATTTACTTCATCTAGCCATACTATGTCTTTTTTCATAACTGGCAGGGGTGGCAGGGATCGAACCCGCGGCCTTCGGTTTTGGAGACCGACGCTCTACCGACTGAGCTACACCCCTCCGGTTGCTAATTTTAACTGATATTCGTCTATTATTGCTATTACTTGCGGGGCTTAACGATGTTACGGCCCAGATCTTTTTTGGTTTCGGTAAAGGTAACATGTTTGCGCAGATTCGGATCATATTTACGAACAGACAGCTTGTCGGGGGAATTATCGGGATTTTTGGTGGTGTAATAAACCCGGTGCTTGGACTCTGCTGAGACCAAACCAATTGTTACGCGTTTACTTTTCTTTGCCATGATAATTTTCCCAAATTTTTAGACTCGCTAAACTATATCAATCAGCGGTGGATCGAGCAACTTCATTCTGACTCACACCACTTTCTATTTTCTGGAGCCGAGAACGGGAGTCGAACCCGTGACCTCGTCATTACCATTGACGTGCTCTACCAACTGAGCTATCTCGGCTGGTGCTTGGCTGGTGCTGGGGGAGGGATTCGAACCCCCGAAGGCGCAAGGCCGCGTGATTTACAGTCACGTGCGTTTGACCACTTCGCTACCCCAGCATACTTAATTGGAGCCACCTGTCGGATTCGAACCGACGACCTGCTGTTTACAAAACAGCTGCTCTGGCCAACTGAGCTAAGGTGGCGACCTCTGCAATTCTAGCAAATTGAACAGATCGCCACAATTAAAGCGAACGGCGGGCAGCCAGTTTTGATCGAGCACTTCGTTTGCCAGCTTTAATTTTCTTCGAGCTTAAAATGGCTGCCTGTTTGCGAGCTTCCTCGGACTTACGATAGTTCTTATTCTGGGTATAGGCCGCAGCCAGCATTTCCCAGTGTTGCGCGGTTGGCTCTAGCTCCACCACCTTCTCTAAGACTTCTACTACTCTTCTATTGTTTCCAATTTTGCTAGAGGCTTTGGCGTAGGCAATATAGCGTTTAACGTCTGGTTCTAGGTCTACCACGCGCTCAAAGGCGTGGGCCGCTTCTCGGTAGTTACCAACTTCATACTGAACCAGTCCTAAGTTATAGAGAGTGGCCACGGTGGGTGTCAGGCTAGAGGCGATAGTAAAGCAATCGATAGCATCGGGATAATTGCCGCCCCTGGCATACAGCATACCGAGCCGGTTATAGGCGGAAGTATTTTTATGATCAACCCGCAGAATCGCTAACAGGGCTTTCTCCATAGCCCGAAAACGGCCGGCCCTAAATGCTTTATCGACATACCCCCAGAGTTTATTTAGACGGTCGGAGGTTTTCGGTGATGAAATATCTTCCCGTCCATAGCGGTGGAAGTAATTGATTGACCACCAAGCGGCCAGCCCTGCCAGAAAAACAAAAATCAAGGCAATCACTTTGCCATCTCCAAACTTAACTGTGTCATAACTACTTTGGGGCCAACATTGGCATCTAGATAACGCCAGCTGGCTTCGGCATACGCTAGCTTAGCTTGCAGACGTGCCAGGATCTTAACATCGCCCGAAGCATCTAGGATTTGTTGTCTCAAACGGACAATTAGCCGCTCAATTAATACTTTGGGTTCGATATCACTCGATCCTGTAACCTCGAGTTTTTGATAGATATCTAGCCTATGATCGGTTAATACTGCAGCTACCCGCTCGGTAGCTAGCAGTTTCTGTTTGGCCTCATCGTTCTCGGCCAATGTTACGGCTTTGCCCAGGGCACCATCCGCCAACTCTGCCAGTTGGGTGGCTGGCAGCTGGCTCAGGCCTTGGTTCTGGATTAAATGTCTGGTGATATCCTCAATACTTAAACGGTCAAATCGGACCGACTGGCAGCGTGAGATAATTGTCGGTAGTAGTTTGGTACGGTCGCTGGTTAGCAAAATTATCGTAGTATCGAGTGGCGGCTCTTCTAAAGTTTTCAGGAAAGCGTTTTGGGCTTCGGTGGTTAGTTTTTCGGCATCGCGGATGATAGCCAAGCGGTGGCCACGAGTAGCTTTAAGCTGCAATTGATAATTAAAATCATGGATCAAGTCGATCCCCAAGCTAGGTTTGTCGGTTTCCATAATTAATAGGTTGCGGGGGTCGCTAATTACTTGGTCGGCCAACTGACGCGCGGAGCTAAACTTACCGACGCCAGCTGGACCGATGAATAGATAGGCCCCGCCGAGGCGACTCCGGATTTGCCCCAATTGCTGTTTTGCTCGAACCCCCAACTCCAACTTCATAAGCGTTTATTATAAGCTGTCGTCGAAAACACTAAAAGTCTTTGCAGCTTTCAACGGTTGGTTGCAAACTGGTAAAACCAGTTATAGCCTGAAACTTTTCAGGCTCTCCGTCATAAGACGGATCGCGCCGGCCGTTATACCAACGTCTCTAGAAATTCTTTCAAATCATCGGGTAACGGACTAGTGAATGTCTTCGAAACACCATTTGGTAATTTGATGGTCAGCTTATAGGCGTGAAGCCAGTGACGTGGCAAATTCGGTTCAGTCTTGCCATAGATGCGGTCCCCAATAACCGGATGTCCAAGATGGGCTAAATGGACGCGGATTTGGTGGGTCCGCCCAGTTTTGGGATAAACCTCAAGCAGCGCATATTTATTGCCAAAACGTTGCTTAACCTTGTACTCGGTCTGGGCGGGTTTACCGCTTGGCCGTATCGCTCGCTTTAGCGGATTTCTGGGGTGCCGGCCAATCGGCCAATCCAAAATGGCGCGCTCTAGTTTTGGCACACCCCTAACCAGTGCCAGATAGACTTTTTTAACCTGGCGACCTTTAAATTGTTGCTGTAAAAATACCTTAGTCTTGACATCTTTGGCGATTATCAACACCCCAGAAGTATCACGATCTAGCCGATGCACAATCCCCGGCCGCTCCGGATCTGAATCTTTTACTTTATCCCGAATCAAATCAACAATTGTCTGCTCGCCTGCTCTACCCTGCCCAACGTGAACACTTATCCCTGCAGGTTTATCAATAACAATTACTAGTTTATCCTGATAGATTATATCCAACGATGGCATCTAAAGCGGCTTCAGAGATTGGGACTGCCAATCGGTTACAGCTGCAGTCTGTAGATCAAAACTCTCAGTATTTGACCAATCTATGAATTCCTTTTCTTTCTCAATCGAATCCAACCCGTCAATTGAGTCAAGATAGACACGGACATCATATTCCATTTCCTCAAATTCTGTACCCGGATCGTATGTTTTGCGATCTTCATGCTCCAAATTAAATGTTATAAGATCATAATAGCGTCTACCGCTACCTCTTTCGGTACCAAGCCCAATAACTAGACCATAGGCAAAGTATCTTTTTTCCTCCTCGAACTGAAAATTTTCTATACCATAAGTTTCGTCAAACCACATAGGTGCGTACCCAAGCCTACGCATGACAACTGCCACCTTAACCACATCTTTTCCGGCTTTGAGTTTCTCGAAGAGCTCTGGACTGTATAGTTCCCCTATTCTGTCTAGATCAAAACTTAGCTGATTCATCTCGGGGCTAGCGTTTGGTGAATTGCGGGGCTTTGCGGGCGCGTTTGAGACCGTACTTTTTGCGTTCCTTAACGCGGGCATCGCGGACTAAGAATTTGGCTTTCTTAAGCGTTGGGCGCAGTTCGGCGTCCATAGCCACTATGGCTTTGGCGATGGCTAGCCGGCCGGCATCGGCCTGACCACTTTTACCGCCACCGTGCACGGATAGAGTGATGTCAAAAGCTTCGGTTTTGTTGATAATCGCCAAAGGCTGGCGCAGGCGTTCGATCAAATGATCGTGCCCAAAATAATCTTTGGCCGGTTTGTCGTTAACTTTGAAATCGCCCTTACCGTGGTACAGGCGGGCGGTGGCGGTAGCTTGTTTGCGGCGGCCGCGACCGTAATAATACTCTGTTTTAACCATTGCTCACCTTGTAGGGTTGTGGTTGCTGGGCGGTCAACTGGTGCTGATCATCTCTATAAATACGCAGCCGCTTTAGCCGCTCGGCCGCCAGTTTGTTCTTGGGCAACATGCCCTTAACTGCAGCGGAGATGATTTTGGTTGGGTCCCGGTCCTTCTGTTGTTGGGCCGTCAGAGTTTTCAGATTACCGGGGTAGCCCGAGTGGCGATGATAAAGTTTTAGCAGTAGCTTGCGCCCAGTTAGTTTAAGATTGGCAGCATTAATAATAACTACCCCATCACCAACATCAATATGATTGGTATAGGTGGGTTTATGCTTGCCCATCAATAGCGTGGCAGCCGCAGTAGCTACTCTGCCTACCGGAGCCTCGGCGGCATCCAGCAAATGCCACGTTCGCTTTACCTGGGATGGACGGGCTGAGAAGGTTTTAACGGTAGCCATTACTTGGCTCCCGCGGTTGATTTAGAAATCGTTTTGACAGCTTTATCTTTAGCAACTTTATCGGCAGTTTTGGGCTTAGGCGATGGCTTCTCAGTTAGAGTCAGCTTGGCCATCCGGGCATCATCGCCAGCCCGCCAGCCAGCCTCTTCAAGCCTAATATAGCCGCCCTGGCGCTGTTTGAAACGGGGCGCAATATCTTCTATCAGTTTTTTGGCGGCTTCTTGAGTAGTTAGAGCTGCCCCGACCCGACGCCGAGCCGCCAAGCTGCCGGCTTTGGCTATATGGATTAGCTCTTCCAGATACGGCAACACCGTCTTGGCTTTGGGCTTGGTGGTAGTTATCGATTCTTCTATTATCAAAGCGGTGGCCAGCCCCTTAACAAGGGCCCGTCGTTGATCTCGCTGGCGTGATAGCTTGGCCATCCTTACCTTAGCTCCAACTCCTTGAGTTTGTCGATGACTTCCTGGTAAGCCTTGGTTCCAAAACCTTTTAGCGTTTTGAGTTCGGTATCACTTAAGCCAATCAGATCGCGTACCGTGGAAATTTGATTGTTCATCAAAGCGTTAGTAGTACGAGGCGATAGGTTAAGATCCTCAACACTAAAGTTTAGTTCATCGGGTTCCTCGCCAGTTGCCTCAGCTCCCTCGACCCCAGCCATGGCCGGGGCTGGTTCTCCACTGATAGCAGCCAGATGCTCTACCAGGATAGTGGCCGCTCGGCGCATAGCGTCGGTTGGAGTTAGACTACCATCGGTGGCAATATCCAACGTCAATTTATCCAGTCCGGTTACCTGGCCAACTCGGGTGTGGCCGACTTTATAGCGCACCCGTTGAATGGGCGAAAACAATGCGTCCAGTCCGATCATGCCTATCTCCAGCTCGTCTTGGTTGCGCTCCTCGACTGGAGAATAGCCGCGGCCGCGCTCCACCCGCAGGGTCATATTTAAGCCAGCCTTGGCATTATCCAACGTGGCAATTACTTGGTCGCGGTTGATAATGTCGACATCGGCGGTAGTTTTGACATCAGCTCCGGTGACACGGCCCTTACCCTTTTTGCTAATTTCGACCGTCTGGGGCTGATCGGAGAAGACCTTAAAACGCAGACGTTTAAGATTGAGACTAATTTGGACTACATCTTCGGTCACACCCGGTAAGGTGGAGAATTCATGGCTAGCACCCTCAACCTTAAAGGCGGTTATAGCGGCTCCATCCAAACTAGACATCAGTACCCGCCGCATAGCGTTACCCAATGTCACTCCAAACCCCCGGTGCAGGGGTTCAATCACAAATGAACCGTTTACTCCGTCGTCCTCAAGTGTATTAATTTCTGGTACGTGCATACTGCTCAGCATATTTGCCTCCTTATTAGCGTGAATAATATTCTACAATTAACTGTTCACTAATCCCCGGGTCAACTTCCTCCCGCGCTGGCATACCGGTGACTTTGGCCGATAGATTTTTGCGGTTAAGGCTCAACCAGCTAAATGCCTGGGCATCGGCCGGCAGATCTTCTTTCAACTGCTTAAAATAAGCGTTGGTGGCACTTTTGGGACGGGGCTTGATCTCATCACCGGGTTTAACTCGAATTGAAGGCACGTCCACTCGCCGATCATTTAGCAAAAAATGGCCATGGCTTACCAATTGTCTCGCGGCTTGGCGGCTTGGAGCCAAATGCAAGCGATAGACCACGTTATCTAACCGGCGCTCCAATAAGCCCAACAGGTTCTCTCCCGTTATGCCGCTCTGGCGCTCGGCCTCCCCCATCAGTCGGCGAAAGGGTTTCTCTAGCACGCCGTACAATCGCTTAACCTTCTGCTTTTCCCGCAGCTGCAGACCGTATTGGGTAACCTTGGGTCTCCGCCGACTAGGTCCAACACCTGGAGCACCCTTGCGGCGAATCATTACTTTGTGAGCCTTGGGGTGAATCGCCATGCCCTCTCTACGGCTACGCTTGACTACCGGCGTTAAATCGCGCGCCATCAGGCTCTCCTCGGGCGACGAGCACGAGCACCGTTGTGGGGTACCGTGGTGACATCCTTAATGCTGCTGACGAATAGATCGGTGTTTTGTAGTGCCCTAATGGCGGCTTCCCTGCCCTGACCAATGCCACGGACAAAAACGTCTACCTTTTTTAGGCCCAAGGATTTAACACTATCGGCGGCTTTTTGGCTGGCCAGTTGGGCTGCATAGGCGGTGCTTTTGCGCGAGCCTTTAAAACCAGCAGAACCGGCGCTGGCCCATGCCAAAACCTGGCCCTTGGTATCGGTAATAGTCACGATAGTGTTATTGAATGTAGCTTGAATGTGCACCTGCCCAGCGCTCACGGGTGCTCGCTTTTGCTTCTTCTTACGGGGGGCTGGAGTTGGAGTGGGGGTAGTTTTAGCCATTATAATTCCTTATTTAGGCCCCGGTGCCTTCTTGCGACCGCTACCGACTGTTAAGCGGCGGCCACGCTTGGTGCGGGCGTTGGTACGGGTCCGCTGTCCGCGCACAGGCAGGCCGGCCTTGTGGCGCAGCCCGCGGTAGCTATTAATATCCTTTAGCCGATTAATATTTAGCCGAATAGCTTGGGCTAGATCACCTTCCACCTGATGATTGGCGGTAATCTCGGTACGTAACTGATTGAGCTCGGCCTCCGATAGATCCTTGACTCTAGCGTTCGGGTCAATTTTGGTAGCAGCTAATATTTTGCGCGAGGCTGAGTTACCAATACCAAAAATATAGGTCAAAGCCACCTCGACTCGTTTGTTATCGGGGATGGTTACCGAGGCAATTCGAGCCATCAGACCAAGCCTCCGGTTCGGCAAGAAACAAATTCCAAGAAACAAATTCCAAGTATCGGACTCCGTTTGTATCTTGTGTCTTGTATCTTGTGTCTTGCCACGGGCTTAACCCTGCCTCTGTTTATGTTTGGGGTTGACACAAATAACCCGCACCACTCCTGAGCGGCGGATAACTTTACACTTGGCACACATTGGCTTGACGCTGGCTCGCACTTTCATCGGCTATCTCCTTGGACTTCTACCTAGCCGTCTTTAGCCTTGACGGTAGGTAATTCGCCCTTTGGTTAAGTCATAGGGGGTCATTTCGATAGTTACCTGATCGCCAGGCACAATCTTGATGTAATGCTTGCGCATTTTACCGGCAATATGGGCCATAATTTCGTGGCCATTATCAAGCTTTACTCGAAACATCGCGTTCGGTAAAGTCTCGCTCACAATACCGGTGACCTCAATGACTTCTTTATTGGCGGCCATTGTCGGCGCCCTCGAGGCAATTACAAACAGTTATTATATGGGGAAGCATGATTCTTGTAAACCCCTACCTGTAGGCGGTAGTTACGGCTTGAGATTCTAGCTGTCGCAAGGTCTCAATAGCCACACTAACCACGATTAAAATACCAGTGCCACCAAAGGTCAGAAAAGTGCTGCCGGTCAGCCGCTCACCGATGAAGGGCAAAATAGCGATAGTTCCCAAGCTAACGGCTCCAAATAGATTGATACGATTAACGATCCGCTTCAGATAGATGGCTGTTTGGTTACCGGGACGGATTCCCGGAATGAACCCTCCCTGTTTCTGTAAGTTCTCAGCTATGTCTTTGGCATTGAAGACCACCCCGGTATAGAAAAAGGTAAAGGCTACTACCAGCAGGAAATAGGCCAAGCTATAAATAAGGTGACTGGGCTGAAACCAAAGCGTCAAATTGCGCGCCAGATCGGCTAGCCATTGGCTGTTGGCACCGCTAAAAAGCTGCCCCAAGAACGTCGGTACCGACAGGAAGGCCACCGCAAAGATAATTGGCACTACGCCCGCGGTTAAAACTCGAATCGGTAGAATCGATTCCACGCCACCGTAGGCCCTGGCACCCTGAATACGCTTGGCGTACGACACCCGAATGGTGCGCTGGCCCTCGTTGAGCTTAACTATGGCATACACCACCGCTAGGGCGGCCACCACGAAGCCGATCAAGGTGATAACTTTGGAGGGATCGGTCGATACCAGCTCCCAAAATTGCCCGGCCATTGTCGGCAATTGCACTACAATACCGGCAAAAATCAGTAAAGAGATTCCGTTGCCAATGCCGCCCGCACTGATCAGCTCCCCCAGCCACATTAACAGCAACGAGCCAGCGGTGATAATAGCGATCATCATCACCCACTGGGCCAGCCTGGGTTGACCGATAACATCGACTTGGCCCACCTGGGTGGACAGACGGCGAATAAAAAAGATAGTGCCAATTGATTGGGCGATCGCCAGCGGTACCGTTAGTAGCCGCGTATATTGATTAATTTTTTGACGGCCTTGTTCGCCTTCTTTCTGAAGCTCCTTCAGCGACGGTACAACTTGAGTAGCCAGCTGCATAATAATCGATGCATTAATGTAGGGGCCAAGACCCATCAAGACAATCGAGAAATTGGCTAGCGCGCCGCCCGAAAACAGATCAACAAAGGCCAGCAAACGGTTGGATTCAAATAGGTTGCGCAAAAAATCAGATAGGGTGGCGGGATCACTAACCGGTACTGGAACATGAGCCAATATGCGAAAAATAACGATAATCGCTAGCACTACCAGCATGCGTTTGCGGATGTCGGCTGAGCGCCAGATCAGTTTGATGGTGCCCCAGTTCATCATTAAGATTTCGGTTTCACCCCTCGGCTCCGCGGACCAGCCTTAAAAACTACCAGTTTAAGATTACCTTTCTGGGATGAAACTTCTTTGATTGCAGATTGGCTAGCGGCATGGATCTCTAGCTTTACAGCCTTGGTTAGCTTGCCTTTTTTAACTAGGCGCACCGGACGGTCAAGCCGTTCGATTAAGCCGGTGGCCCTAAGCTCAACCATAGTGACAGTTTGACTAGTCTTGAAGCGATTGAGTTGTCCGGTCTTGATCAGTTGCGTGGGCCCACGCCGGGACGTGAAACCCAGTTGTTTGGGTAAGCGCATAGTCAATGGGTTCTGGCCGCCCTCAAAAGTCGGTCTCAAACTGACTCCCGAGCGAGATCCTTGGCCCTTGGTACCCCGGCCGGCGGTCTTCCCGCCCCCGGCAGCAATACCGCGGCCTACTCGACGACGGTTAATTTTTGGCTGGGTCTTTAGTTGATGCGGCTTCATGTTTTCTGCCTGGCTTTAGGAGCTGACTTGGTGGTTGGTTTGGAACCGGGCTTTGGCCGATCAGGCTGGGCCCGTAACCCCTTGAGCGCGGCAATGGTGGCATAGCAATTATTCAGCTTGTTAGTGGAACCCAGCGATTTTGATAACACATCGCTAATACCAGCTGCTTCCAAAATTTGGCGGACTGAACCCCCGGCAATTAGACCCGTCCCCGGACCAGCCGGTTTTAGCATTACGTGGGCCCCCGCAAAACGAGCGCTAATTTCATGAGGAATGGTGCCATGCCGATGGAGGGGAACGTTAAACAGAGTCTTATTGGCTTGTTTGGTTGCCTTCTCAATGGCCGAACTAACATCGCCAGCCTTGGCTATACCCAAACCCACTCGGCCACGACCATCGCCAATAACTAGCAACGCCCGGAAGCGAAAACGGCGGCCACCCTTGACGACACGGGCTACTCGATCAATGGCAATTACTTTCTCTTTAAATTCCTTAACTTCTTCTCTTGGGCGTCGATTATGAAACTCGGCCATCTAAAACTCCAATCCGGCAGTCCTGGCGGCTTCGGCCAAGGCCTTGACCCGTCCGTGGTAGCGGTGGCCGCTGCGGTCTAAAACTACTTTTTTAATATCGGCTGCCTTGGCCCTGGCGGCTATATCTGTACCCACGGCTGCCGCCCGAGCACTCAGGGTGGGTGGAAGTTTCTGTCCCAAGCTGGAACTATAGGCCAAACTCTTGCCACCGGAGCCGATAATTTGGGCAGTTACGTTGCGGTTACTCAAGCCAATTACCAAGCGCGGGCGATCAGGGCTTGGCTGTAATTGGCCACGAGTTCTGGCGCGGCGGCGCTCAATCATTTTGGTCCTTATTTGGCGACTCATTACGCTGCTCCGGCCTTGGCAGCCGCCTTACCAGGCTTGCGTCTAACTTGCTCGCCGACGTAGCGAATGCCCTTGCCTTTATATGGCTCTGGACGGCGCAAATCGCGGATTTCAGCTGCTACCTGGCCCACCTGCTGTTTATCCGCGCCCTCAATGGTAATAATGTTGGCTTCCACCTTGGCGGTAATCTCGGGCGGTAGCCGATAATCGATTTGGTGCGAAAAGCCCAAATTCAGACTAACCTTTGAGCCCTCAACATTAGCTCGGTATCCGACGCCCTGAATTTCCAATTGCTTAGAAAAACCTTGGCTTACCCCTTCGACCAGATTGAACACCAAACTGCGAGCCAAACCCCAGTTGGGTGGGGTACCGCCGGCTAGAAGTGTCACCGATAACTGTCCAGCCTTTTCTTCTAGTTTGACGCCGCCGGGTAGCTGCAGCTTGAGGTTACCCTTGGGTCCCTCCACGGCCACCCGAGCCCCATCGATAGTCAATTTAACGCCCTCGGGAATAGTGATCGGTAGCTTGCCAATTCGACTCATTAGTAAATCTCACAGATTAATTCGCCACCAAGGCGTCTGGCCTTGGCCACATGACCAGCCATAACCCCGACCGAAGTGGAAACTATTACCAAGCCCTGGCCACTCCGTACAATTGGAATTTCACCAGCGCCCACGTAGAACCTGCGGCCGGGTGTGGACAACCGCCGCAAATGAGAAATTTTGGCTGGACGATCTTCAATTGCCAACTGTACTTTTATTTGTGCCGGAAACTGTTTGGGAACTTTATAATCCTCGATAAAGCCAGTTTCTTTTAGCACTTTGAGGATCTGCCGTTTCTGCCTCGAGTTGGGAATATCTACCGATTTGGCGTCAACACCAATGGCATTGCGCATACGAGTCAACATGTCGGCAATGGGATCGGTAGTCATAATTGAAGCTGCCATCACCGGCTACCAGCTGGCCTTTCTGACGCCAGGTATCTTACCTTCGCTGGCCAGAGTACGAAAACAGATACGACAAAGCGCGAACTGGCGCAGATATGCCCGGGGGCGGCCGCAGCGGCTGCAACGGTTAATCCGACGGCTAGGATATTTGGGCGGGCGAGCAGCTTTAACTACCAGAGATTTCTTAGCCACGACGACTGCTCTTTTCTAGCGGCAAGCCCAGCATTTCTAGTAATTTTGCATTGTGCTCGAGATTATTAGATGACGTAACGATACTAATCTGCAGCCCGTGCACCAGAGTAGTGTCTTCGTATGGCAATTCCGGAAAAACCGATTGATCACTCAATCCCAAGTTGTAATTGCCGGCGGCATCAAATGCGCTGCGCGATAGACCATGGAAATCTCGCATTCTGGGCAAAACGATACTAATCAGACGGTCCATAAAATCGTACATTCGGTCAGCACGCAGCGTCACCTTTAGGCCAATCTTCTGGCCTTGGCGCAGCTTAAAACCGGCAATACTATGCTTAGCCGTGGTAGATAGCGGATGCTGACCGCTAATTTTGCGCAGAGTGTTGATGGCCACTTCCATGAAGCGATTATCGGAGACAGCCCGGCCAGCGCCAATATTAATTACCACTTTCTCCAGTTTCGGTACCTGGTGAAGATTGGCAAGGTCCAACTCGGTTTTGAGTTTGGCTATAACTTGTTGCTGGTAGTGAATGCGTAATCGACTCATCGGTTTACCTTAATTTCTTTTCCGCCGGCCTGGCGATAAACCCGACGCTTAGCGCCACCTTTGGCCTTCTCATAGCCAATCCGGCTGCCGCGCTTTGGCTTAGTCGGATGGACAATTGCTACTTTGGCAGCAGACAGGGGTCGCGGTTCTTCCTTGATACCGCCCTTGGGACGGGCAGTGGTAGGCTTATAGGCACGTTTGACCATATTAATACCATCAACTACAACCCGATTCAACCTGGGATAGGCTTTGATGATTTTTCCCTTCCGACCTTTATCCCGACCCGAAAGTACTATTATTTCGTCGCCGCGCCGTAGTTTCATCTAGACAATCTCCGGTGCCAGCGAAATTATTTTGTTAAAGTGTTTAAGCCGAAGTTCACGGGCAATCGGACCAAAAATACGTGTACCCCGGGGATTTTTGGCGCTATCGATGACAACTGCGGCATTATCGTCAAATCGAATAACCGTGCCATCAGCTCGCTTGATCGGCTGAGCGGAACGCACCAGCACTGCCCGTACCACTTCTTTTTTCTTGACCCCGGCGCCTGGTGTAGCGCTTTTGACACTGGCCACAAAGACATCGCCGACCCTAGCATAGCGACGTCGGCTATCGCCCAAAACGCGGATACATAAAAGCTCTCTGGCACCGCTATTATCTGCCACTCTTACTCGGGTTTCAGCCTGAATCATGCTTCACCTCGTTCGGCTGTGCTTAGCCGTTTATTCAACCGCCAACGTTTGTGACGACTAATTGGTGGAACTTCGACGATCTCCACTCTATCCCCCACTTGGGCGCTATTTGTAGGATCATCCACTAGAAATTTACGCGTTACGCGATACTTTTTACGATATAGGCGGTGGGTTTTGAGTCTAGACACCGCCACTACCGCAGTTTTATCCATCTGATTGCCAACTACTTGGCCAATTAGGGTCCTAGCCATGATTTTTCTCCGCAGCAAGCTCTTGAGCCCGTAAAACAGTTTGAATTCGGGCAATTTGCTTACGCAGCAGACCCAATCGATGCCACTGTTTGAATTCCTCGGTACGAGCTTTCAACTTTAGATCCGCCAATTCTTGACGGTGCTTGTCCAATCGGGACTGCAGTTCAGACGCCGCCACCTGGTGTAGTTCATTAGCTGGCATGCTATTGCTCCCCCGGAGCACTACGCATCACAAAACGGGTTCTTACTGGCAGTTTATGACCAGCCCGCCGCATGGCTTCTTTGGCCAATTCTTCGCTAACACCGTCCATTTCGAAAATTATTGTGCCCGGTTTTACCCTGGCAGCAAAGTATTCCGGATTACCCTTACCCTTACCCATCCCAACCTCGTTGGGTTTGGCAGTCACTGGTAAATGGGGAAAAATGCGGATCCAAATCTTGCCCCCGCGGCGGATATGCCGCGTAATCGCCCGGCGGGCCGATTCAATCTGACGGCTGGTAATTCGGTCGGGCTCAAGGGCTTGGAGGCCAAAACGGCCGAAAGCAACTTGGTTACCGCGCTGAGCTCGGCCGCGAATGCGACCTTTTTGAACTTTACGGTATTTAGTCTTTCTGGGTAACAACATAACCGGCTCCTAAGCCAAATCTCCTCTAAAAATCCAGACTTTTACGCCAATCAACCCAGCCGACGTCTTGGCCGTGGCGCGACCATATTCAATATCGGCTTTGAGGGAGTGCAACGGAATACTGCCATCAATCTCTTTATGGGTACGCGCCATTTCGATACCGCCCAAACGCCCGGCTACTACCACCTTGATTCCCTTGGCTCCAGCTTGGCGCGCAGACTCAACGGCGTTGCCGACTGCCCGGCGATAAGCAATCCGCCGCTCAATTTGACTGGCCACGCTATCGGCCACTAACTGGGCTCGAATCTCTGGCTTCTTGATTTCCTCAATTGTCAGTTTTAGCGGTGAGCTAATTAGTTTGATCAATTGGTTTCTTAGATCTTCGATACCGACTCCGCCTCTGCCGATAATCACTCCGGGCCGAGCCGAATGGATAACGATCGTCACCAAATTTGGTGAACGTTCAATGTCGACATGATCAATGCCAGCACGGCGCCCCAAGCGTTCTTCAATCAAACGGCGAATGCTGAGATCCTCGGTTAGATAGCGACGGTAATCGGAGCGTTGTGCAAACCATTTCGATTGCCAATTCTTAAGCACCTGGAGCCGAAAACTAGTGGGATTAACTTTTTGGCCCATGGCGACCTTCCTTGGTGGTGGGTTTTGGCTGCACCGACTTCTTACCTGCCTGTCCGGCAGGCAGGCTACTTACTTTATTAGGTGATTCGACAACTACCATCACATTCGAGGTGCGGTGGCGAATCCGGTGCATTGTACCCCTGGAAGCAGCTCGGGCACGCTTAAGCACAAAACCAGGGCTAACAATCACGGTAGATAACCTCAGCTGATCTGTTTCGAGGCTAAAATTGTGTTCGGCATTGGCCTGGGCACTACGGATGACTTCGCGCAATGATTTGGCGGCTCGCCGCGGCGTATGTTCCAAAATGGTCATAGCCTCGATTACGCTACGGCCGCGCACCAACGAGGCCACCAGACTCATTTTACGAGGCGGAATGCGCAACGATTTAGCTTTAGCTTGGACTTGCATTAGACTTTCTTCTCGGCGGCCGGTGCGGCCTTAGGCACGGTTTGGCCGCCAGTTTGTGGCGAGCTACCTTTACTTACTTCTCTGGCTAGCTTACCGCCGTGGCTCTTAAACCGGCGGGTTGGAGAAAATTCACCCAGTTTATGACCAACCATATTTTCGGTAATCAGCACTGGCAAGTGGGTCTTGCCGTTGTGGACAGCAATGGTGCGGCCGACCATCTCCGGAGCTATGGTACTGGACCGAGCCCAGGTCTTAATAACCGTCCGGTCGCCAGCACCTAGCCGCTTAATCTTAGCCATCAATTTGACATCCAAGTAGGGTCCTTTTTTGAGTGATCGACTCATGATTATCTCCTACCCTTGCTACGAGAGCGAACTATCATTTTCTGGGTTCGCTTGCGGCGGCGGGTTTTGGCACCGATTGCTGGTTTACCCCACGGCGTGGTGGGGTGTCTGCCCGGACCAGACTTACCCTCGCCCCCACCCATGTGATGATCTGACGGGTTCATAGCCTTCCCCCGGACCGATGGACGCCAACCCAGCCGACGTCGGCGGCCTGCGCTGCCCCATTTAATGTGTTGGTGGGCTTCATTGCCGACCGCCCCCAGGGTGGCGTAACACCCCAGATTAATTAGCCTGATTTCGCCGCTGGGTAACCTGACCTGAGCATATTGTTCGTCTTTGGCGGCAAGCGTCGCCGAGGCTCCAGCACTTCTAGCCAACTGCCCGCCCCTACCCGGTTCAAGCTCGATATTATATATTGAACTACCCGTTGGAATGGCAGACAGCGGTAAACGATTGGCACTTTTTATGGGGGCTTCAGCGCTGACTCTAAGTTTTTGGCCGACTTTCATCTTGGCTTCGGCCAAAATATAAGACAATTCACCATCGCTGTCTTCTACTAGGGCAATGTGAGCAGAGCGATTGGGATCATATTCTATGGTTTTTACCGTGCCCTCAGAATCAACCTTACTTTTAAAATCGACTAGACGATAGCGACGTTTGACCCCGCCGCCGCGGTGACGGACGGTGATCTTCCCTACATCATTACGTCCCTTAGAAACCCCGCCAGCTCTGACCAGTGATTTTACTGGCTTTTTGACTGTCAGCACCGCGGTATCGCGGCTGCTCATGCCACGACGGGCTGGTGTGGTGGGGCGATAGACTCGTGTAGCCATTATTTTTTCTCGCCCTTGTCTTCGAATAATTTGATGGTTTCTCCCTTGGCTAGGACTACATAGGCCTTCTTAAAGTCCGAGCGGCTGCCGCTCAATCGACGGCGGCCACGCTGCACCGACATTTGCTTGGGCTTACCCTTAATAATTGTGGTATTAACTCTGGTGACCTTGACCCCAAACTTGGTAGCTACGGCCCGCGCAATGGCAGTTTTACCCGCTGACTTGGGCACCAAAAAGGCATAGCAATTATTAGCTGCCACAATGGCCATGGCTTTTTCGCTAATCACCGGCAACGCCAATAAACTATCCACGGCTGGCCTCAGTATCTTTGGCAGCCGACTCTTGACCCAGCCAATCTTTGATAACACTCAGCACCGGTTTTGTGATAACTAGCTGATCGGCGTCTAATACCCGATAGGGGTTGAGGTAGCGGGCACTGGTCAGGCTAACACCTGTCAGATTATTGGTCGATCTGGTTAATTGTGGAGTGGGTTTATCAACCACTAGCAGGGTTTTTCTGGCGACCCCTAGCTTTTCCAGCAGTTGCATTATGTCTTTGGTTTTGCCGGCATTAGATTCTAAGCTATCAATTACCAGGATGGCACCAGCCTGGGCTTTGAGGCTGAGAGCTTGGCGCAAAGCCAGCCTACGAGCTGCTTTGGGCAGGTTGATTCGATAATTTTGTTCACCCGTCGGCCCAAATGTCACACCGCCGCCCTTCCAAATTGGTGATCGGATTGAGCCGGCCCGAGCTTTGCCCAGACCCTTCTGCTTCCAGGGTTTTCTACCCCCACCTCGGACCTGTCCTCGGGTTTTGGTCTTAGCGCTTACTCGGCGCAATTCGGCCTGATAAGCCCGAATCGCTTCATGCAGTAACTGGTGATTGCTGACTTCCTCACCAAAGACCGCTTCGGGCAGATTAACAGCCTGGGAAGCTTTAGCTCCGCTGCTGGTGTAGGCAGCCGCTTTAACCATTGCTGCCCGCTATCAATACCAAACCCTTGCGCGGACCAGGAATAGGTCCGGCTACGGCCAAAAGTCGCTCCTCAGACTTAACTTCGGCGATCTTCATTTTCTTTAGTGTCACCCGGTCATAACCCATCCGACCAGCCATTTTCTTACCCTTGAAAACTTTCTGGGGGTACATTGAGCCGATTGAGCCGGGCCGCCGATAACTCATTGAGCCATGGGTTTTGGGACCGCGGGAAAAATTATAACGCTTGATGGTACCAGCGAAGCCCTTGCCCTTGCTGATGGCTACTATTGTGACTTCGTCGCCAGCTTTAAACTGCGAAACTTCCAGCTTATCTCCAACCTTGAGTGCAGTTTCGGCAGCTGTTTTATCGTCTGCGGGCTCAAGCCGGAATTCGCGCAAATAGCGGGCTTTAGATTTACTCCCCTTCAGATGTCCCGTTGCCGGTTTGGAAAGTTGCTTGGCTTCGCCAAAACCCAGCTGAATAGCGTTATAACCGTCCTTCTCAGCAGTTTTGACTTGCGTAACCACGCAAGGACCGGCTTGGAGCAGTGTAACCGCCTGGGTTTTACCACGCTCACCAAAAATCTGGGTCATGCCCAATTTACGACCAATTAAAGCTTTCATGTCTCCGCCTTTAAATAAATTTAGACCGCGAAATAACTATATGGCGCTCCGCAGCCAATCATTTCACCACTGTTAAGCAGTAAAAGCGATACCGTCTAATGCTACCAATCTTAGTTACCTCTGTCAACCAGAGGTCGAATCTAGCTAGAGACGGCTTTTTAAAGTCTGGATTTCGGCCGGCGTCGGCCAAGGATTGTGAGCGCAGCCCTGCAGGCTGATCGATTGTTGCTGCATTACTGGCGCCGCCGCGCCGGGGGCCGAGCAGTTGAGGTGGCCAAAGCCCAGCCAATGACCAGTCTCATGATTAATCACCATGTGGCGATAATCACGCAGGCTACCGGCGTTATTATTCCATGACGGCGTAGCTGTTCGCCAGCGTTCATCGTTGATAATTACAAAGCCACCAGCCTGACAACTATAGGTAGCATCGCAGCCGCTAGAAAATGATGTCATTTGATCCGGCGCCGCCAGCACCAAAGTAAAATCCCCGCCGCTATTTACTCGGCTAAAACCAGCCCCAGCTTGTGACCAACCCGACACCGAAGCTAGTGTTTCGGCTGCCAAATCGGCAAATTCATTGACATCACTTTGCACATTGCCGCGGGTGGTTACACTGTAGGTATAAGTAGCGCTGGCAGGGGCGGCAATGCAGTAACGGCTAGCCAGCGGCGCCAGTTTAACCTCTCTGCTGCCATCAACCTCCAAAATGCTCTCCGCTTGAAAGTTAAAGGTTAGGTTGTAACACTGGCCGGGCTGGGCAGCATCAGTGATCTTAAACTTGGCGGCTGCTTCAGCTTCTTTTCCTTTATTAATGTCCTCCAAGTTGCCGGTGGAAGTTTCAAAATTGGCAATAATTTGCAATGGCTGGTTACTGAGATCTGGATTGATACTAAGGTTGGTAACAGTAGGACCAATTTTGGAAAAACCGGCGGTGGCTGTGATAGTTTCGCCCACCTGATAGGTCTGTTTATCTAGGCTGACTTGATTGCTGATGTTGGATAGCTTGGGGTATTTAAATGTCAGTACCATCCAGGCTCCAACCCGGTTAGCGTAGGTTGAAACCGCATCTAGCTGCAAGTAAAAAGGATTAAGCTCGCCCCGCTGGTTGCTGCCAATAAGCTGGCTGTAATCGAGGTTTTGGCGTCTATACCAGGCAGTGGCTTGGTCACAGTTAACGCCGCCCGCCTTTGGGCAATTATCTTCAACGAATAAGTAGCCTACTCCCCTCACCGACTTGCCGCCAATATCGGCTACATCGTTGCAGGATTGATCGGGATTGAGCGGCTGGTTGTTGCCCTGGCACCATAACAGCTGCTGACCCTTGTCGGTAGTCACTAGATTGGCCTGGGCGCCGTCGTCCACCCAAGCCGCGGCCCGGCCGTGGCTATCACCAAAAATCGGCGGCGAAACGGCATCATCCGGTTTGGTTCTGGGCTGATCGATTTTGATACGACCACCCTGGTTAAGTTCTCCTAAGTCCGGCATGCCCAAGCGAATAGCGGAGGTGCGGGCGCCAAACCATTGATAGGAGTCATGATTAGTGTCAACAAAACCCTGTAATTCTGGTTGGCAATCGACGGTAGACAATCGGCTAGGCGGTTGCTCCTGAACATTATGGAACCAACCGATAGGAGCAGCGGCTTCAATTCGGAAGCGGCGCACTTCATAGTGAAAGTTGCGTTCGTTCCAAACCTGATCACCATCACCGTCCCAACCGCCAACGGTTTCACCATAGTTAGCTTGGCATGGCTCATAGACCAGCTGACGTTTAACTGGGAAAGTTTGGGCAACCACTGTGCCACTAGTCAATATTAGTAGCCCGACTACCAGCCAAAACTGGCGCGGAGCGTCTTTGCGCCACCACCTCACTCTGCGTAAAAATTGGCGCATTAGATTTCGATTACGATGCCGATTGGTGCCAAATAGCTCAGCAGTGCGGCCGATAGTAGTACCAAGTATTCGATTTTGCGATCGATCATGAAATGTTCATGCCTGGCAAACAGCAGCCCGATAACCAGGCCAACCGGTAAGGCGCTAATTCCAGGTAGTACATCAAAATCCTGCCGCAGCCAGAGAGCACCGACGATGAAAAACAGTAAAATTTTTAAGAAATAGACTGAATCTGGTTCCACTTTTTGTTTTGATCTAGCCATATCCTTGATTTAACCACACCCCATATCCGATTGCCATATTGCTTGCATGGATTTATTTTTGATGATATGGCTTAGATATAGTTTTCGGCCACTGTGGTTGAAGACCCGAACCTTAGGAGGTGCAAAATGCCGTGGTTTTTGGGCTTTCGTCCTCTCAGCAACGAAGAAGATCGAGCAATGAACTCGGACGATACAGTCAAGATCTTCACCGTTTTTCTGCTGGCGGCGATCTGGCTCATCTTTGCCATCGCGCCAGCCATCAAACCAGATAGATATGGCGGGTTGGGGTTGATCGTCAGCCTGTTGTTTCTGATGCCCTTCACCATCATCGTCGTCTGGCTGATATGGCCAAGGAGGTGAGCCAATGCTCCACAGCATTGATGTAAATAAGAGTTTCGACGAGATCGTTAAACATTACGACGATCCTCCCCCACCACCCCAGGAATTCTTCTATGGTGATTCTGGTGGCAATAGTGAGCCAGTGGGTTCACGTGGATGGATGGCCCTCGTCGCTATCGTTATCGAGATGGAGATAATTGCCATCACACTGGCAATAGCTCGCCATCTCCCTCTCGCCAGTGGTCGAGATGTCATTATGCTGATCGGGCTACTTGTCATCATGAGCACGTGGCTCAAGCTCTGGCGATTGCCGAACTACAACTTCTAGGGTTAGCGCCCCGGGTCAATCAACAACCGACTCGGGGCGCTTTCTTTATACATCAGCTGTAGTCTGCCGGGCGGGCGCGTCCTTTAGCAAATCAGCTAATTCGGAAAGGTCGGATGCATCAGATACGCGACCGGGATATTGATAATGGCGACCGTCCTTTACGCCACTAATTTCGGTTACCGATCTAGAAGATGATAGATTAAAATCCAAGGCAGTGTAATCTCCAGAGCTTGCAGGCAGTTCGTCGAATATAAAAAGATGGATATTAAATTCTGGATCTTTCATATTGCTATCGGAAGACATCTCTTGAACCCGCAAGGAGCTAGTATCTGAGTCGAAGTCGCGAAACTTAGTATAGACTTCACCCTCAACGTTATAATGGATCCGCTCAGCTACTAAAAGACGTTTGACGGACGTTTTAATTTCAGCCAATAAATCATGTACTCTCGATTCAATCTGAGCACCGGGTGTATCTCCAACCATAACCATATTATATAATATATAGCTGGTGTTAGCAATTTTGGTAGCCCTGGCTACCCGGTTTTTTTTAGCTAAGGTTAGCCAATAATTTTTTAACTTGGGTCAATTCTTCACCTGAAACGGTTTCTGCGTCTCTAGCGAATTCGCGCAATTCACCACCTCCTCCTATCCGCAACATCTCCTCTTCCTCAGCCGGGTTTAGCTCTTCATCACTTCCATTAAGTATCCTTAAGAATTTTTTGAACGGCTCGCTCAATTCCCATGGTCCACGATTATCCGCTATGTGGTATTCCTTAGTTATATCCAGATTTGTCCAAAGATAATAGACTGTCCTTAGCACCGCTTTCTGGCCACTTGGATCCTTAATGAACTCTCGGATGCCAACCGAACGTAAGAAGTCTGGGTCCTCATCGGTTTTACTTTTTTCAATGATAATTTCTCTGGCTCCAGACATAAAAGTCTTTAATATATGGGTATACTGATGCTCCCCCACCTCCTCTATAGACTCTCTCATATCAATTAAGAGGTCGTCTATTTGAGATCGAAGCTCAGTAACCGCATCGATAGGCAATGGCTCGCTGTTAGAGATGGCTTGGGGTTCCATGAAACTATCAGAATTACATCTTAATTTCGGTTTCAATTATTTGTCCGAGAATGGCCAAACCGTTCCCTTCCAGTACCACACTCCGATTATCATTAGAATAATCCCGGGTATCACAAAAAATTCGCCCATAAAGATCGAGGCTACAATAAATAACCCACCTAATGTTAATAAAATAGGTACCGGATGATTAAGCATCTTCGGTAGTCTTTTCATCTACATCTTGATTTCGGTGTCGACCTGCCTGCCGGCAGGCAGGCGCCGATTACATTTTAATTTCAGTATCCACTCCCGCAGGTAAGTTCAGGTTCATCAGATTGTCGATAGTCTTGGATGTAGGCTCGGTGATATCAATCAACCGCTTGTGGACGCGCATTTCGAATTGCTCACGCGAATCTTTGAAGATGTGGGGACTTTTGATCACAGTGTAGCTAGTACGATCAGTTGGCAGTGGGATTGGTCCCGAAACTTTTGCTCCAGTGCGCAGAGCCGTTTCAATGATCTGCTTGGACGACTGATCAATCAACTTGTGGTCATAAGCCTTCAGGCGGATACGGATCCTCTGACCCGGCCCACCCTTGGGGCCTGACGCGGCCGCAGAATCTTGAGGAATTTTTTTGTCGGCGGTTGCCATCTAAACTGCTATTTGGTGACTTTTGTAACCACGCCAGCACCGACGGTCTTGCCGCCTTCGCGGATGGCAAAGCGCAAACCATCTTCCATGGCTATAGGCTGGATCAGTTTTACCTGGAACTTGATAGTATCGCCCGGCATTACCATCTCTGTCTTTTCGGGCAAAGTTACCTCTCCAGTAACATCGGTGGTACGGAAGTAGAATTGGGGCTTATAACCCTTGAAAAATGGGGTGTGCCGCCCGCCCTCCTCTTTAGTCAGAATGTAAACTTCCGATTCAAACTCGGTGTGGGGTGTGATGGTACCCGGCTTGGCCAACACTTGGCCGCGTTCGATATCTTCGCGCTCAATACCCCGCAATAGAATACCCACGTTATCGCCAGCTTGGCCCTGATCGAGTGATTTATTGAACATCTCAACACCGGTAACTACCACTTTCTTGGTATCGCGTAGACCAACGATCTCTACATCCTCGTTTACCTTAACTACGCCTTGCTCAACCCGGCCGGTAGCCACAGTGCCGCGGCCCTTGATACTAAAGACATCTTCAACTGGCATCAAGAAAGGCTTGTCGATTTCTCGCTTGGGCTCTGGGAAGAAATCGTCCATGGCTTTGACCAATTCCATAATTGAATCCTCAGCCGCGGCGTCTCCCTCTACTGCTTTTTGAGCTGAGCCCTTGATAATTGGAGCATCTTTATCGAATTCGTATTTTTCCAGCAGTTCGCGAATTTCCACCTCTACTAGCTCAGCTAGTTCGGGATCGGCCAAATCCATTTTGTTCAGATAAACCAAAATGCTCGGTACACCTACCTGGCGGGCTAGCAAGACGTGTTCGCGGGTCTGGGGCATGGGGCCATCGGCCGCGCTGACAACCAAAATGGCACCGTCAATCTGGGCCGCACCGGTAATCATGTTCTTCACATAGTCGGCGTGTCCGGGCATATCAACGTGGGCATAGTGTCTTTTTTCGCTTTCATATTCCTGATGGGAAGTAGCAATAGTAATTCCCCGTTCTTTTTCCTCGGGGGCCTTGTCGATATCTTCGTATTTAACTGGCTTATTAATATCACCGGGTAGTTTCTTGGCTAGCACATGGGTAATAGCCGCTGTCAGGGTAGTTTTACCATGGTCAACATGACCCATAGTGCCAACGTTTAGATGCGGTTTTTCGCGTTTAAAATCTGCCATTTAGTCTCCTCTTGATTACTCTGTTATCTAATATCCAAGGCATAGCGGCAGTACGCTATCCCCTTAAGCTAAGCAATGATTATAAACATCACCTCTGCTCAAGTAAACCCCTGACGTCTACAGCAGATATAAACTTCTGTCGTATGTTAAACCTCTCAGATGTTTGAAGCCGTCTGGGCTTCGCCCAATCCTTTATATGAGGCGGAGCTTATACTTGTAAACCCCAGGAGTAGCCCTTGAATTCAATATTGAGGAACTTTTACTTCGCGAGCTTTAATTGCATTCGAAGGCAACTCATTAATACTGGAAACGCCAACATTATAAGATTCATCCCTGCTAAGCCTGCATCTAAGCCCGTATTTTGAATCCCATGCATAGACCTCACCCTGATCAAAATAAAGCATATCGGCGATGAAAGCCCTAGAAAACAATTTTTCATTGGAGCTTGAATAACTTACTTTCTGCCATCTACCGAAGGCAAGCTTTTCAAGTTCTGGTAGGGGTGTGCCTGCAACATTTCTGACGACAATTGCATGCCCCTCGGGCACAAACCACTTTTCATCTTGATAAACCTCTAATCGAGAATTAATTTCATTAAGTTGTTGAATGGCAGAATGACGCTCACGAGACAGATGTGTTGCATAAGCGAAACGCTCGATTTGTTGGTCGATTTCAAGCTCCGAAAGTTCAGGTTCTGTTACTGCTTCAGACAATTTAACCTCTTGGGATAAGTGTGTCGAACGTCGAACTAATTTGCAAGCAGAAGCGGTTTATTCGGGTTTATCTTCGGCAGGTTCGGTAGCGCCACCACGGGCACCAATAATGGTTTCGGCTACATTCCGGGGTACTGCTTCGTAATGATCAAGTTCCATAGTACTGGAGGCTCGTCCCTGGGTCATTGAGCGAATAGCCGTGGTGTAGCCAAACATTTCGGCCAGTGGTACAAAGGCCGTAACAACTCTTACACCCCCGCGCTCTCCCAGCTCTTCAATCCGGCCGCGCTTGCTGTTAAGATCTCCAATCACATCACCCATAAACTCTTCTGGCGTAACTACTTCTAGCTTCATAATCGGTTCGAGTAAAGTCGGATCGGCCCGCTTGGCAGCTGTCTGGAAGGCCATTGAACCGGCAATTTTAAAGGCAATCTCAGAGGAGTCAACGTCGTGGTAAGACCCATCATAAAGTGTGGTCTTGATATCTACCATCGGGTAGCCGGCCACTACGCCATTGGCCATGGCTTCTTTGACTCCGGCTTCTATCGGGGCGATAAATTCACGCGGAATCGACCCGCCAACAATTTTATTAACGAATTCAAACCCCACCCCTTGCTCTTGGACATCCAACCGCAAGAAGACGTGACCATATTGGCCACGGCCACCGGTCTGGCGAATGTATTTGCCCTCGGCTTCCACCCCGCTTTTGCGGATGGTTTCCCGGTATGCAACTTGGGGCTTACCAACATTGGCCTCAACCTTGAATTCGCGTTTCATCCGCTCGGTTAGCACCTCTAAGTGGACCTCTCCCATACCCGAAATAATGGTTTGACCAGTTTCATCATCACTCTTGATCTGGAAAGTTGGGTCTTCTTCGGCCAGTTTTTGCATGGCAATACCCATTTTTTCCTGATCGGCCTTGGTCTTGGGCTCGATAGCCACCGAAACCGGCGGTTCTGGGAAGGTAATCGATTCTAGCAATATCGGATGATTTTCGTCACACAGGGTATGGCCCGTAGTGGTACCCTTTAGCCCCACGGCGGCGGCAATTTCACCAGTAAAGACTTCTTCCACATCCTCGCGGTGGTTGGCGTGCAACCGCACAATCCGGCCCAACCGCTCCTTCCGACCGGTTGATGCATTATGGACATAAGAGCCAGCTCTAACTACACCCGAATAGACTCGAAAGAATACCAGCTTGCCCACAAAGGGATCGGTAGCCACCTTAAACGCCAGGGCGGCAAATGGCTCGCTATCACTGGGCTTGCGTTCAATTTCCTCGCCATTTTTGGGGTCAATTCCTGTGGCCGGTACTACTTCGAGTGGATTGGGCAAGTAATCCACCACGGCGTCCAGTAACAGCTGCACACCCTTATTCTTGAGGGCACTACCGCAGAGGACCGGGTACAGCTGGTTTGAAACGGTGGCTTGACGCAAGCCTTGCTTAATTTCTTTGTTGTCCAAATCGCCGGTTTCTAGATATTTATCGGCAAACTTTTCGTTGGTATTGGCTACCTGCTCTGCCAAGCGGTGGCGATATTCTTTGGCTTTGTCAGTTAAATCAGTTGGAATTTCTTTTTCGTGAAACTTTTTCCCCAGATCGTCCTCATAAATAATGGCTTTCATCTCAACCAGATCAACCACACCCTTAAATGCACCCTCGGTACCAATTGGTAGCTGTAAAACTACGAAATTTTTGGTTAGCCGATCTTCAATACTCTTAATATCAGCGTAAAAATCGGCACCGGTACGATCCAGCTTGTTGATAAAACAGATGCGCGGCACGTGATATTTATCGGCTTGGCGCCATACGGTCTCGGATTGGCTTTCTACCCCGGCCACGCCATCAAAAACCGTAACTCCACCATCCAGCACCCGCAGGCTACGCTCGACTTCGGCCGTAAAATCAATATGGCCTGGAGTATCAATAATATTGATGCGGGTATCTTTCCAAAAACAGGTAGTGGCGGCACTAGTAATGGTGATACCCCGCTCACGCTCTTGGTCCATCCAGTCCATAGTGGCTTCGCCCTCGTGGACTTCGCCCAATTTATGGGTTTTTCCCGTATAAAACAGGACGCGCTCAGTAACCGTGGTTTTACCGGCGTCAATGTGGGCAATAATACCAATATTGCGAGTGTGTTCTAAGCTGTATTGTCTAGCCATATCTTAACCAATAAAAAAGCGCCTTCTCGCGCCCCTAAATATAACTACTCGATTGTAGCAGTTTTATCCCTGTCCACAAGTAATAGCAGTGTAAACTGCTAAACTGCTTGCTGGTCTAGTTCCCGTTGTCTTTGTCTAATGCCAGTCTCCATCACAGATTTCGTCAAATAGACATGCGTAATAAATTCTACGATTCGCTCTTCTATCGCCTCCTCTGCAAAGCCTTCTGCATTGAGCAGCTGCTCAAATTCATAGAGCGATTTCATCCTTTCGAGGCCGATTTGAACCTCGTAATCGTGAGGCGCTTCCCCGCGTACGACTACAAAATCGCGCTCTTCAGTCTCAAGCATCGGCTTCAATTCTAGGTAACTCTTTGCCATCGCCTGGGCTACGTTCTCGATACCCCCCGCTTCCCGTACTACTTCGTGGGTAATATCATAAACGATGCTAACTTCTGGTGACTCTTCGTTAGATTGTAAATCAGACGATAGAATATCCGGACTTGTCATTTTCTCTCCTTTGCGATTGCTATTACCTTAGGGTTGGGATCATAACCGTAACCTATACTGCTAAAATTGACTGTGAATTTTCCCATTGACTTAGAATCTGGCTAGATGGGCAAAAGCCCGATTGGCCTCGGCCATTTTATGGGTATCTTCGCGTTTCTTAACGGCATCACCGCCACCTGAATAAGCGGCTTCAAGTTCATCGGCCAATAACTGATCAAAGGCTTTACCGCGGCGTGACCGCGTGGCGCGTACCAGCCACATCAAGGCCAAATGAACTTGTCGTGTGCCTTTAACTTCAAACGGGATCTGATAACTGGCGCCACCAATACGGCGAGTTTTAACCTCCAGCACGGGTGTAATATTTTTGACGGCAGTTTCTAATACGTCGATGCCATCCTGTTTGGTCCGGCGCGAGACTTCTTCGATGGCTTTATAAACCAATTTTTCGGCCACGGTTTTCTTGCCGCCAATCATGGTCTTATTAATTAGCTTCTGTACTAACACATTGTCATAGATTCGATCACCAGAAATGGTTCGCTGCAGAGCTTTGGTCTTTTTACGCGGCACTATTTACCAGCCCTTTTGGTGCCATATTTGCTGCGACCCTGTTTACGGTCATCGACGCCGGTTGCATCCAGGGTACCGCGAACTATGTGATAGCGGACACCAGGTAGATCTTTTACCCGTCCACCTCGGATCAAAACTACAGAGTGCTCCTGGAGATTGTGTCCTTCCCCGCCGATGTAGGCCCAGACTTCGTGGCCGTTGGTTAGCCGCACTCGGGCCACTTTGCGCAATGCCGAGTTTGGTTTTTTGGGCGTTAGCGTAGTTACCCGTACGCAAACTCCCCGCTTTAGCGGCGAGGGCTTATTGTAAGCCTTGCTGGTTAAGTCATTCTGCACCCGGTGTAGCGCCGGCGACTTGGATTTGGATGTGCTCTTGGTTCTGGGTTTACGGATTAATTGGTTGATCGTAGGCATTGGTTATTCCTGGCTGTCTTCCTCGATCTCGATACCGTGGTAGCCGGTACCAACCGGGATTTGCCGACCGATAATAACATTTTCCTTGAGGCCATAGAGATGATCAACCTTACCCTGGACGGCGGCATTGATCAACACCCGAGTGGTGTCCTGGAACGAAGCAGCCGATAGAAAGGAATCTGACCAGCTGGCTACGCGGATTACACCCAGTAGTAACTGTCGGAAAGTTGGTGGCTTTTTCTTCTCCGATCGCAAACGCTCAATTTCCTCCACTGCAGCGGCTTTGCTGATGATATCGTCGATAACAAACAGACTATCACCCGGATGTTCGATCTGTACCCGCGACAGCATCTGACGAACGATGATCTCCAAGTGTTTATCGGCTATCGGCTGGCCCTGCAACCGATAGATGGCCTGAATCTCATTAACGATATAGCGCTGCAGAGTTGCTTCGTCAGTCAGATGCAGCAAATCTTGCAAATTAAGCGATCCCGACGTCAAGCGTTGGCCAGCCTTCACAATATCGCCGTCTTTAACCAGCAATGAACGGTAGCTGGGGATTAGGTAATCGCGCACATCGGCGGCTTGGGTAACTTGAATCTGTGTCTTATCCAGCTTGACCACACCCTCGCCGCTTGAGACCAATGTCTTGGTTTTGTCCGAACTTGCCGCCAGTACATCGCCTTTATTGACGTTGGCACCCGCTTTGACCACGATTTTGAGACCCGGAGCTAATTTATATGTGTTGGTTTTGGCATTTGGTTTGTGCAGATAAATATGATTGTAATCACCTTCAGCCCGAGTGGTTATAACCCCGTCAATCTCGGCAATGACGGCTTGCCCCTTGGGATTGCGGGCTTCAAATAGCTCCTCGATTCTGGAGAAACCGTGAGTAATATCGGCTTCGGCGGTACCGCCTCTATGGAAGGTGCGTAACGTCAGCTGGGTTCCCGGCTCGCCCACAGCTTGGGCGGCGATAACCCCAACCGGTACCCGCAGTTCCACCATATGTCCGAGTCCGAGGTCCGTGCCGTAGCAGGCTCGGCAAACACCCCTCAGGGTGCGGCACTTCAGTACGCTACGGATATTTACTTCATTGATTGATTCATCTTTTTCAATGTCGACAGCTTGTTGTTGACTAATTAGCTGCCCCTTCTTGGCCAACACCTTCTTGCCTTTACCGATCGCTGGCTTGGCGGCTACCCGGCCGGCTAGGAAAAAAGAATAACGTTCGCCGCTTTCGTGGGCCCGAGTTCGTTCTATGGCAACGCCTTCGTTATCACCACAATTGTCTTCGGTAGTGAATACGTCCTGAGCTACATCTACTAGGCGTCGAGTTAGATAGCCGGCGTCAGCCGTTCGTAAGGCGGTGTCTACCAAGCCCTTGCGCCCGCCACGTGCCGAAGAAAAATACTCCAACGGACTCAGCCCTTCCTTATAATTGGACTTAATCGGCAGTTCGATGGTTTCGCCGAAGACGTCCTGGGTCAAGCCTTTCATACCAGCTATCTGAGCAACTACACTAAGGGACGCCCGAGCTTCGGACTTAACCGTAATGGTAGTGCTATTATCCTCGGCCGCAAAGCGAGTTTCTAGGGCTTCTTTGATGCGATTGTTAACGTCTTGCCAAATGTCGATTGTTAACCTGGAGCGCTCGGCGTTGGTAATCAAACCTTGATCATATTGGTCGCTAATTTCAATCACCCTGGCTTCACCTTCGGCTAGAATCTCCGGTTTCTGTGGCGGAACTGTGTAGTCGTCCATTCCGGTTGATATGCCGGAAGCTGTAGCTACCTGAAAGCCCAGCTGCTTAATGCTATCAGCCAAGGCGGTAGTCACTTCTATGCCATAGCGATTGAAAATATCTGCTAGCAGCGCCTGTAAGCTTGAATTATCAAATGTCTCGTTGCGAAAATCATAGCCTTCGGGGAGGATTTGGTTAAACAGAACGCGACCATAAGTGGTTTCGAGATACTGGCTTCCAATTGCCACTCGAATTGGCGTCTGATAGTCAATGTACCCTTCGGCAAAGGCGTAATCTGCCTCGTGAGCCGAACTAAAGAAACGCTTCGGCGAATCCTTACTAAAACGATCATAGGTAATGTAATAGATCCCCAGTACCATGTCGTGCGTTGCGTAAATTATGCTGTTGCCGTCGGAGGGTTTGAGCAAATTGTGTTTAGCCGACATTAAGCTGGCGGCTTCGGCCTGGGCAGCTTTCGACAGGGGCAAATGCACCGCCATCTGATCGCCATCGAAATCGGCATTAAAACCCTTGCAGACCAGAGGATGCAATTGAATGGCTTTGCCGTCAATCAATACCGGCTTAAAAGCTTGGACACCCAGACGATGCAAGGTGGGGGCTCGATTCAGTAATACGAATTTATTTTTAATAACCTCATCCAGGGCATCCCAAACTTCGGTTTCGCCGCGTTCTATCATCCGACCGGCGATTTTGACGTTGTGTGCCTGTTCGCGTTCAATTAGTTTGCCAATCACAAAGGGCTTGAACAACTCCAAAGCCATCATTTTTGGTAAACCACATTCATCCATGGCTAGTTCTGGACCGGCTACAATTACGCTACGGCCCGAATAATCGACGCGTTTACCCAACAGGTTCTGGCGGAATCGGCCTTGCTTTCCGCGGAGCATATCGCTGAGTGATTTTAGCTTGCGGCGGCCCCCGCCAGTCGCACTAACAGCTCGACCACTACGAGCATGACTATTATCAATCAGGGCATCTACCGCCTCTTGCAGCATGCGCATTTCGTTACGACGAATAACCTCGGGTGCATGAATATCCATCAATTTTTGCAATCGATTGTTGCGGTTGATAACCCGCCGATAGAGATCATTAAGATCTGAGGTGGCAAAGCGCCCACCGGGCAATTGCACCATTGGTCGCAGATCTGGCGGGATAACCGGAAGATTGCTAAAAATCATCCAGACAGGGGAAATACCAGCCTTGCGCATACCCTCCATTAGCTTGAGTCGCTTCAATAGTTTACGCTGGCGCTGGCCCTGGGCTTCATCAGCTTGTTTTGCTAGTTCCTTAACCGACTTGTCCAATTTTATCTGGCCCAGTAAGTCGAGAATGGCTTCGGCGCCAATTTTGGCTTCGAAGCAGCCCTTGTAGCGTCCAGTCAAATCACGGTATTCAGTCTCGGTTAGTAGGGCTTTGACAACCAAGCCTTCAAGCGTGGCTTTATCGGCTATATATTTTTCTTCGAGCGCGGCCAAAGTAGATCCCTGCTGCTCGGCAAGTTGTTTAACATCGGCATTCTTTTTGGTAGCTATGGCATCAAATTTCTGTCGAATGATTTTTTGCTGGGCCTTAAAATCGGCCGTTAACTTTGCCAAAACCGCCTTTTTCTTGGTCTCTTCCGTTGAAGTAACCACATAATTGGCAAAGTAGACGATCTTCTCCAAACTTTTTGAGGTCATATTAAGCAGCAGACCGATGATTGAAGCCGTGCCGCGCAAAAACCAAACGTGAGTTACGGGTACAGCCAGCTCAATATGGCCCATGCGTTCGCGCCGAATAATCGAGCGGGCCACCAGCACACCGCAGCGATCGCAAACTACACCACGATAGTGAGTGCCCTTATACTTGCCACAATAGCATTCCCAATCTTTGGTGGGGCCAAATATACGCTCGCAGAACAGTCCATCCTTTTCCGGTTTCTGGGTACGGTAATTGATTGTCTCGGGTTTGGTAACCTTGCCGTGGCTCCAGTCCAAAACTTGCTCCGGCGAAGCAATACCCAGACGAATTGCGTCAAAGTCGGCGGCCCCTCTATCGTTTAACGAATCGCGGTTGTCTCTATCTCTATCCATCATTATCTCTTAGCCGCCTTTCCCTGCCTGCTGGCAGGCAATTTGACCGGCTTGGACTTGGCATCCAGCGCCTGATATTGATCCGCGCTGCCGCTGCCAGCACTGGCTGTTATGTCCACCTTGGGCTGATCTTGATCACCGGTAATCAGGGGTGTAGACTTGGTTTTTTCCATCTCTTCAACGGTTTCTTCTTCGATCACATCTTCAGCCTCAACCAATTGTTGTTGCTGCAATAGACCAACCTCTAACCCCAAGCTTTCAAGCTCTTTGACTAAAACTTTGAAGGATTCTGGCAAACGCGGGCCATGGATATCTTCTTCTTTAATGATTGACTCGTAGGCTTTGGAGCGCCCGATGACATCGTCAGACTTAATGGTCAGCATCTCCTGGAGAGTATTAGCCGCTCCATAGGCTTCCAGCGCCCAAACCTCCATCTCGCCGAAGCGTTGGCCGCCGTTTTGGGCCTTACCCCCCAGTGGCTGCTGGGTAACCATGGTGTAGGGACCGGTCGAGCGGGCGTGAATTTTATCATCAACCATATGGTTGAGCTTGTTCATGTAGATATAGCCGACGGTAGTTCTCTCTTTGAAGGGTTCACCGGTTAAACCATCGTGCAGTTGCGCCTTGCCATCCTCATCCAGGCCGGTCTTACTTAGCTGCCGCTTAACTTCTTCGATGCTGACACCGTTGAAGGGTGGACTGGCCATTAACATACCTTGCTTGGCAGCGGCCCAGCCCAAGTGGGTCTCAAAAATCTGACCCAAATTCATCCGCGATGGTACCCCCAATGGATTAAGTACGATGTCCACCGGAGTGCCGTCTTCTAGATAGGGCATGTCTTCCAGGGGTAAAATTCGCGAAATTACTCCCTTGTTGCCGTGACGTCCGCCCAATTTATCACCGACGGTGATTTTACGCATCTGGGCCACAAACACCCGAATTTCTTTGATTATACCTGCCTTTAGTTCATGGCCGGCGTCTCGAGAGAAAATCTGTACTCCCACCACTTTGCCGTGTTTACCGTTGGGCATTCGCAGCGAAGTGTCGCGGACATCCTTGGCTTTTTCGCCGAAAATGGCTCGCAGCAAGCGTTCCTCACTAGAAAGTTCTTGCTCGCCCTTGGGAGTAATCTTACCAATCAAGACATCGCCCGGGCTAACCTCGGCTCCAATTCGGACCAAACCTTCTTCATCCAAATCCATCAAACTTTCTTCGGAAATGTTGGGGATATCGCGGGTCAATTGTTCGGGACCAAGCTTGGTTTCCCGTACTTCGATATCGTAGTCTTCAATATGGATCGAGGTTAGTGTGTCGTCTCTGGCTAGCCGTTCGGAGATAATAATGGCGTCCTCAAAGTTATAACCGCCCCAGGGCATAAATGCCACCAGCAGATTGGCTCCCAAAGCCAGCTCTCCATCCTGCGTACTCATACCATCGGCTAGAAGATCACCCTTCTTAACCTTTTGACCGGAGCTGACTTTGACTCGCTGACTAATGGCGGTAGCATCATTGCTGCGTTCGAACAGCTGTAAGCGATAGGTTTTGACTCCTCGTCGATAGCGTACTGCTAGTTCATTGGCTTCGGCGTGGGTTACGGTCCCATCGCCTTCGGCTAGTATTAGTTGTCCTGAGTTGGCTGCCACCGCGGCTTCCATTCCCGTACCTACCAGCGGAGCTTGAGGATTTACCAACGGTACCGCCTGACGCTGCTGATTGGCGCCCATCAATACCCGATTGACATCATCTTTTTCCAGAAATGGCACCAGCGAAGCCGTGGCTCCGATCAACTGCCTGGGCGAAACATCCATATAATCAACATTGTTGGCATCGTTTTCCCCGGGGTGCCCGCTATGACGGACAGCTACTCGACGAGACTTAAAATAACCCTCATCATCAAAAGTCGAGCCAGCTTCGGCAATAACTACGTTTTCCTCATCGGCAGCATCCAAATAAACTACTTCACTGGTAACTTTGGCCTTGACCGGAACGTTTTTAACACCAGCCGAGCTTAGTCGTTTAACTAGAGCAGCCGTAATCTTATCGCCAGTCTTAACAATGGTTTTGCCTTGACCATCACGAATGGTTTCGCGGGATGGATGGCCGATTGCCTTGGCCGTTGGCAATTGGTTAATTACTTTACGATAGGGAGTTTCGATAAAACCATAATCGTTAACCCTGGCGTAGGATGCCAAGCTCAGCACCAAGCCAATATTGGGTCCTTCCGGAGTTTCCACGATACAGGCCCGTCCGTAATGGGTACGATGGACGTCACGAACTTCAAAACCGGCCCGTTCGCGAGATAATCCGCCTGGCCCCATAGCATTAAGGCGACGCTTATGCGTCAACTCATCCAATGGATTAACTTGGGCCATAAACTGGGATAGTTGAGAGCTGGCAAAGAATTCGCGAACGCTGGCCACTATCGGCCGGGCGTTCAACAGCTGCTGCGGGGTAACGGTTTCAATCTCATAAACGCTCATGCGATCCTTAGCATTGCGTTCCATTCGCAGCAGTCCAATCCGAAACTGACGCTGAATCAACTCTCCCACCATTTTTAGGCGCCGATTGGCGAAAGAATCGATCTCATCGGGCGGATCTTGGGTATTATTGAGCCGGATAATCTCCCGCACAATTGCTACCACATCCTCAATCCGCATAACTCGATTGGCCGGTGTATTGGCTACGGTTATACCCAAACGTTTATTAAGCTTGTAGCGTCCCACCCGAGAAAAATCGAAACGCTTGAAATTGAAGAAAGTATTATCTAGTAACGACTTGGCATTTTCGACAGTGGCTAAATCGCCTGGGCGTTGACGTCGGTAGACTTCTAGTAGGGCCTCGCTAGTATTGGTGGCGGGGTCTTTTTCCAAAGTTGCTTCAATGAAATTCAGCGCGCCCGTGTTGACTTCGCTAAACAGGTTTTTGATTTGGGCGTCGGTGCTATAGCCTAGGGCTCGCAATAAAGTAGTTACAGGAATCTTGCGCCGCCGATCGATTTTAACCGAGATTACTCCGCTAGTTGTCGTTTCAAACTCCAGCCAGGCTCCACGGCCGGGAATAACCTTGGCGCCGTACCAGCGCCGATCACCTGCTGAATCACCAGTGAAAAAGACCCCGGGAGAGCGAATCAGCTGTGATACGACTACCCGTTCTGCACCATTAATCACAAAAGTGGCTCTGGTAGTCATAAAGGGATAGTCGCCAAGGTAAATTTCCTGGGTTTTAGTTTTACCGGTTACTTTATTAACTAGCTCGACTGTAGCCCGCAAAGGTGCCTCGTAAGAAACATTGTTTTGTTTAGCCTCCCAATCGGTCAGTTTGGGGGCATCGAATTTATAATCTAGAAAGCGCAGAGACAGCTTGGTACCAGTGTAGTCCTCGATAGTGCCGACTTCTTGGAATACTTCCCCTAAGCCCTCATCTAGAAACCACTGAAAAGACCGTCGCTGATTCTCCAGCAAATCCGGCAGTTCAACCAGCTCCTCAACAGGATTAAAATAGTGGCGCTTAGCGCCGCCCGACGCCATATCTATATGTTTACCCTCCGTGGCAAAAGTTAAGATGCCAAGTCAAATTTTTTTTATGCAACCAACTTTTAAAGCTTAGTGAGGGGTCTTCTAAACGCAGAAAAATAGAGCAATAGCTGCCCTGCTTACTGCGTAATTCTTCCTCTTTGATAACAGTTTAGAGCTTTTGACCAGTCTGTCAAGCTTTAATCGGGTTTAACGCCAGAGTGTTCTATCACCCTATCAACCATGCCGTAAGCTTTGGCTTCCTCCGCCGTCAACCATTTATCTCGATCAGTGTCACGCTCGATAGTTTTGAGAGATTGCCCGGTGTGTTTGGCTAACATTTTTTCCATCAGTTGCTTGGCTTTGAGAATTTCCTCGGTGCGAATGCGAATATCGGACGCCGTACCCTCAAATCCGGATGTCGGCTGATGAATCATCACTCGAGCGTTGGGTAGAGCAAAGCGTTTGCCTTTGGTGCCGGCGGCCAGTAGTACCGCCCCCATGCTAGCCGACAACCCCAAGGCGATGGTTTGAACATCCGCCCCCACATACTGCATCGCGTCATAAATTGCCATGCCGGCGGTGGCCGAACCACCAGGGCTATTGATATATATTTTGATATCCTTTTTGGGGTTCTCATAGGCTAAGTACAACAGTTGGGCCACTATCAAATTGGCTACGGTATCATCAATTGGCGTACCGATGAAGATAATGTTTTCTTTCAACAGACGAGAGTAAATGTCATAGGCTCGTTCGCCATAGGGAGTTTTTTCGATAATCATAGGTACCAGAAGTTGATTCTTGATGTCTGTCATTGCCCAAGATTATATTCTGTCTGGCACTCTGCAGTCAAGAGTGCCAATCATCTCTGTCTTCAGGGTATCCATATCGCGAACGGGCAGGCTTAAGATACTCATCAATCATGGCTTGAGCAAAACCGGCTTCCAGTGGATCTTCTGTCCAGGTTTTGAAGTGCCCCAGCGCTGAAAACATAGCATTCACTCCGCTGCTAAAAACACGTACTGGCTGCTCTTCATCAACTTTTAAGGCTCCAGTCTCAATCGCCAGTACATAGCCGCCAAGTACGACTGTTAACGATAGTGTATTTGGCCAGTAGACTTCGGCTTTTTGGATTGCGCGATTTGCAATAATTACTTCGGCTTCGCTTTCCAAAGCTAAATCACCGCCAGGCATCGATTTCATTTTGTGGCGTACTCAACCAGTTTATTGACGGTTTTTTCAATCAGTAGTTGGTCGGCAATTTGGTTCTTGGCCTCGGGGCGATCAAGTTCTCGGCTCATTTGCTTATCTTGATGCTGGCCTTTGAGCAATTGCAGCCGAATTTCCAGCTCTTCCGGTGTCACTTCAATATTTTCGGTCCTGGCGATCTCGCTTAAAACCAGGGCGGTTTTTACCCGCCGTTCGGCTTCCTTGCCCAGCAGCTTCTCAACATCTTCTCGAGATCGATCTTCAGATTTGAAGTAATCATCCAAGGTCTGACCATCCCTACTAATATTGGCCTCAAAATTGGCCCACAACTCTTCCAACTGTTTAGCTACCAACCCTTTGGGCAACTCCAGCTGTGATTTAAGGCCAATTTCATCAACTATTTCGTCGGTGATAACCCGCCGGGCATCTTGTTCCTTTTCAATTTCCAATTGTTTCTTAATATCGGTCTTGAGTTCAGTTAGATCTTTGAATGGACCGACATCGGCCGCAAATTTGTCATCAATTGGCGGCAAATCAACAGCCCAGACACTGTGGATAGTACTCTTAAAATGGACTTTCTTATTCTGGAGGGTAGGTTCGGCATAGTCTCCCGGGAAAACCACGTCAAATTCTTTAGATTCACCAGCTTTATTTCCCACAAGAGCTTCTTCAAAACCCGGTACCAGCCGTCCGCTACCAATTAATATGCTGTAATTTTTGGCTTGGGCGCCAGGAACCTTGACCCCGTCGCGATTGCCCTCAAAATCAATCATCACTTCATCACCGGATTTAGCAGCTCGCTTGACCTCACTTCGCTTGGCCGCCCGAATGCGCAACCCCTCAATTACCGAATTTATATCCTCTTCGCTAACTTTGGTTTCAGTGCGAGCCTTCTTGATATTCCTATAATCGGCCAGTTTGATTTCTGGCAGAGTTTCAAAACTGTAAACCATTTCCATTTGCGAATGCGGCACGAATTTCTTGAGTTCCACGTGGGGTGGTTGCACTGCCCGCAAATTATGCTGGCGGCTAAACTGACCATAGAAGGAGGCTGCGGCAGCCTCCACCACCTCGGCCTGGAGCCGATCGCTACCAACTTCTTTTTCAACAATATGGTCTGGCGCCCTACCCGGTCTAAAACCGTCGGCTTTAACACCCTGACGAAGTTGGTTTAGTACCCGCTTTTTAATCGGCTCGAGATCTGCACTGTCGGCCTCTACGGTAACTTCAACTTCGGTGGACGATTTACGTTTAACATCAGTTTTCATAAGCTACCATTCTAACTCTAACTAGGACAGCTCGGCTATCAACTTATCGCGGTCGAGTTTTTGCTCTTTTTCGTGTGTCAAATCTTTCAGAGTATAGTTTTGGCTTTTGGCTTCTTTCTCGCCGATGAAGATAGCATAAGGAATTTGCTGTTTTAGAGCAGTTTTAAGCTGGGCTTCGGCTTTGCGGCCAGTAATATCCACGGCGGTATTGATGCCGGCTTTGCGCAACTGAGAAGCCAGATGCTGGGCTTCCTCCAAAAAGTCGCCGATGATAACAATGTAGGCCTTGGTGGTTGCGTATAGAAACGGAATTAACTTGTGGGTCTCCAAAAAATCCCGTAAACGGACATCGCCGAGTCCAAAACCAACCGCCGGAACATCCGGCACGTCAAAAATGCCGGTTAGCTCATCATAGCGGCCGCCACCAAACAGCGAGCGCGGGTTATCTTTATTGTTATCGAAGATCTCAAAAACCATGCCGGTGTAATAATCGAAACCGCGCATTAAAGTTAGATCAAATTCAACGTTCTTGATCCCATATCCACCCAGCCAATTAACCAAGTTGCGCAGATCTTCCACCACCCCGCTTTCAACCACGGTGGTGGGCAACTCTTCAATACTAGAGATGTTCAATAGATTCATCAGCTTTTCGCTGTTTTTTCCCAAAATCGATTCCGCCTGAGTTTTGAAAACCGGCTCTGTCATCTTGGCTTTGCGGTCCAATAGTTGTGATACCGATCGGGAATCTGCAACGTCTAATTTCAAGTGCTCTCCCAGCAGCAGACCCACCAATTGTCGCGAATTGAGCTTGATCGTAAATAAATCTGGCGTGGCGCCCAGAGCCCGCATCAAACTTTCGGCCAGCCTAATAATTTCTAGATCAGCTTCGATCGAAGCTACGCCCAGAATATCGGCATTGAGCTGCCAGTGTTCTCGAGTTCGGCCGTGCTGGGGCCGCTCGTAGCGCCAAAAATTGGCAATTGAGTACCAGCGCAATGGATAGGCTAGTTCCTGCTGACGGGCTGCTACCATTCGGGCCAAACTGGGTGTCATTTCGGGCCGAATAGTAAGCTCGCGGCCGCCGCGATCAGTAAAGTTATAGGCTTGCTCGTTAATAATCTCTTCACTGGTTTTAGCCCGGTACAGCTCGGTTTGTTCTAATAACGGGGCGGCGTATTCCTCGTAGCCAAAGCGTTCGGCTACAGTTTTCCAAACATTAAAAATGTAGCGCTGTACCCGCATATCCTCGGGATAGAAATCGCGCGTGCCCTTATACGGTTGGGTGGTTAAATCTGCCATAAAACTAGTATCTAGTGTATCTGGCAACCCTAATTTATGAAACTAGAGGATCGCTGCCATTGTTTTCACTATTCTTATCCATTACTTCTGCGAGGGCAGAGAAGGCTTTGACTAAATCTGTTGGTAGAACTTCGCTAGCTTCTTCGTGCTTGGTTATTAAGTATATTACCAATACAACTTTTTGGTTCCACATAAAACGTGGTGATTCGGCAATTTCAGCTAATACGTCTGGACGCTGTCCATTACGCGCCCGATACCACATCTCTTCTTGTAAATAATCTTCGCTTGGCTCTAGAACTAATTCTTCATCCATGATCCCCTACTCGCCTCTATCTCGGAAACCAATAGAAATCCTATCCTCGTCTCCAAGGGCCCCGCTTATTGAATGGAACAATCGCGATTTGTCTTTATTCATATCAATTAGCCCCTCGCTGCGCAAAACTAAAAGATCGCCCGGTCCAACCCTCCATTCAAAGTCGGCTGCAGACCGCGAAGCTCCGGCTCTAAACATTGCCTCCCCCGAAATAGACAGAATCAAAATTACACCCATATATTTACTCTCGTCACGATGGCTAGAGATTTGTGAATCAGCTGTGTATTTTTGAATGACGGTATCGGTAGGACGCCAATTAATCAAGCTTGGATAGCGCTCGCCACAACTTCTTACCGATTCACCAATTTTGACTCTTAGCCAACCGAGCGCCTCCTCTGCTCCTGCGGTGAGGGTTCTGGGTTTTAGAATATCTTCAGTTACATTCTTATGATCTACCTGGTGGCGCTCGTAATATAGCTGGTGAAGCTCCCGTTGTAAAATATCTAGTTCCCGCGCATCCAACCAGCGATGTGCTCGAGCCACACCAAACTCAGCAACCAAATCCATGGTATCTAAGATACTTGCTTCGTATGTTGCTATGGTTTCACTCATGTTTGGTGGGCGAGAGAGGAGTCGAACCTCCACGGGTGTTACCCCACTAGGTCCTAAACCTAGCGCGTCTGCCAGTTCCGCCACTCGCCCGAATATGCTACCAGTTTATCCCTTTTTTTGGTAGAAGCTAACAACTGATTGGCCATACTTACGTTGACTAAGCAGCTCTAACCCCTCAATACCCCCGAGGTTCTGCTTCCTGGAGAGCTCGATGATGAACAGGCCCCGAGGGCTGAGCCTTTCGGGTATATAAGATAGAGTCTCCTTATCAAAGTCAGCATAAGGCGGGCAAAAAAAGATGATATCAAACTGCGCAGTGGTTTGTCCCAGCCACTCCTCAACCGTTTTGACCTCCAACTCAAAATTATCGTCAAAACCCAGGTGGCTGACATTTTTGCGAATAGTTTCAGCTACTTCCTTATTTTTTTCGACCGCCACGGCCATAGCCGCCCTGCGGCTTAAAGCTTCTAGGCCCAGTGCGCCGCTACCAGCATAGAGATCGGCAATTTTTAGGTCATCGATTGGGCCCAGAATATTAAAAATGGCCTCACGTGTACTATCCCTCATCGGCCGGGTATCCGCTGTTTTAGGCCGCGAAATCTGTCTTCCTTTTGCAGTGCCGGCAATAATTCTCATTGTTGATACTTTAGCAAGTTAGTTAATCCAGGGTAGTGACAGAGCGAAGTCGATTTACCTTGTCCAACAATAGCGGGTACTTTTTCATACTATCTTTTTCCAGAAAGTCTTTGGCGGCTTGGCGAACATGAGCTATGAATTTGGTATCGCTGAGATCTGCCAAGCGTAGATCCAGCAGTCCGTGCTGTCGGGTACCATAGATGGCACCGGGGCCGCGTAGTTCCATGTCTTTCTGCGCCAACACAAAGCCATCATTATATTTTTCAAGCAACTCCAGACGCTGGCGCGATTGAAAGTCATTGGTGGCCAATAGGTAGGCATAAGATTGCTCTGCACCCCTACCGACTCGACCGCGCAGTTGATGCAATGTGGCCAGTCCAAAACGCTCGGCACCTTCGATCAACATCACGCTAGCATTTGGTACATCTACACCCACCTCTACCACCGTAGTGCTAACCAGCAGATCAATTTTTCCCTGCTTGAACTTGCTCATTATGGAATCTTTCTCTGCCGGCTTCATCCGCCCGTGCAAAACTCCTAACCGGCGATGTTTAAAAACAGTTTGCTTCAATCTGGCGGCTTCAGCCTCAACGCTTTTTACCCCCAGTTTGTCCGATTCTGAAATTAGCGGGCATACCACGTAAACTTGCCTGCCAGCTTGAATCTGCTGGTCGATCTGGCTATAAACTTTGTCTCGCTCTTTGTCGGGCACAACGCGGGTTAATACAGGCTTCCGGTCTGGGGGCAGCTGGTCGATTATAGAAATATCTAGATCGCCATAAATCGTTAGCGCCAAACTGCGCGGGATCGGCGTGGCACTCATGGTCAACAGGTGCGGCAAGTAGCCGGCTTTGGATTTGAGCTGATTGCGCTGATTAACGCCAAAGCGGTGCTGCTCATCGATGATTACGAAACCCAAATTTTTAAACCTAACGTCTGGTTCTAGCAGGGCGTGGGTACCGATTATCATATCCTGTTGCCCGGAAATAATTTTGGCGATCGTCGCGTTTTTTTCCGCTTTCAGCGTACTGCCAGTCAAAAGATTTTGACGAACACCGAATTTTTTTAGCAATGGTTCGAGTGTTCGATGATGCTGAGTGGCCAAAATTTCTGTTGGGGCCATTAGAGCTGTTTGGTAGCCAGCCTTAATTGTCATTACGGCCGCTAGGGCCGCCACGACGGTTTTGCCACTGCCCACGTCGCCTTCTAGTAACCGCTGCATCGGGCGCAAAGAGTCTAAATCCTGGAGAATCTGCCAAGCCGCTTTGCGCTGGGCATCGGTTAATTTAAAAGGTAGATTGGCTGTGAATTTCTTGGCCACCACCTCCTCAAAGGTAATTTTGGGGCTATGCTCGGTTTGGATTTCCGCCTTGATGGTTAAGCCAGCCAGAATCAAACTAAATAACTCTTCGAAGGCCAGCCGGTGTCTAGCCTGATCTAATTTGTGGTTTGAATCGGGAAAGTGAATTTGTTGAACGGCTTCGGCTTTACCCATCAGCTGCTGATTTTTGATTATCGGCTTGGGCAAAATTTCTGGATATTCGCGGATTAACGGCATTACTTGTTCAATTAGGCCACGCAGCTGTCGGCTGGTTAAACGCTCTGTCTCTGGATAGACCGGCACAATCCGGGCGGTATTTTTGGTAAAACTGCTAACCCGCTCAATAACCGGGTTTTGCAATGCATATTGATTGAATTTGAATTCGAGCCAGCCCGACGCGTAAACCGAAACGTCTTTGGGTAAAACTTTGGCCAGGTACGGCTGGTTAAACCAAACCGCCTTGATGGCGCCAGAACCATCATCAATTATGGCTTCGGTAATGGTAAAACCGCGGCGACTGGTTCTGCGCGTGCCCGCACGCAGAATTTTGCCCTGGATAGTCACTTGGCCCGGTTTGAGCTGCGAGATTTTGGAAATTTGGGAAAAATCATCATAGCGGCGTGGGTAATGATTTATCAGATCATCAGCCGTGACAATTCCCAATTTTTTGAGCTTCTTGGCAACCGACTGCCCTACCCCCTTCAGTTCAGAAACTGGTAGTTCCAGTATTTTTCCCATTGCCTCAATGGTAACCCAAAAAAGAAGAAGGCCCGGGACGAATCACTAAAAAGTGTTGTCCCGGGCAGCCCGAGCGGAAGGAGGAAAATTCACTCTACCGCCGCTCGGGCGCCATCATGGGGGAAGTTTGTTGTTGCTACTGCTGGGTTGTTTCCTGGTTCTTGGAGCTGAAGTTCTGGAGTGAGGACTCGAAGGCCGCAGCCCAGACTCCGATTACGACTCCCACTGCTCCCAGCACCGCTATGGCTCCAGAGGTAATCCGAAGCCAGCCGGGTATTACTTGGTATGGAGCGACAGCGACTGCCGTCGGTACAGCAACAAACCAAAACAGCTTCTTCCCCTCAACGCGCATTGCTATATCACCTCCTTTTGGGTGAGCACGTCAATTCGATGGTGGATATAATTAACTATTAAAACGGTAGTCTGTCAACAAGACCTTTTAGGCAATTTTGGCAAAATGGCGCTTGCCTACTTGGACAACATCTCCGGCTTTTAGTTTCCAAGTACCGTCCTTGGAAACGGGTTTAGAGTTGATCTTGACTCCGCCCTGTTCAATAATTCTGCGGGCGGCAGTTTTGCTTGATGCCAAGTCAATAACCGTCAGCAGATCCGCGAGTTCCCACTCGAACTTATCAAGCTTTACGATTGGAATGTCGGCGGGGAGTTGGCGGTCTTTGAACTGAGAATTAAAAGCTTTGGCTGCATCCTCGGCAGCTTTCTCACTGTGATAAATCTTGACAATCTCTTTGGCCATCAGGGCTTTGATATTGCGAGGTTTTATTTTTAACTGTCTCGTAGCGGTCTCGACTTCTGTATCTGACAGATCAGTGCAAAGTTCTAGATAGCTGGGCACTTGGCTATCGGCAATGCTCATTAACTTTCCGTACATCTGCTCGGACGGATCATCTATCCAGACACAATTTCCTTGGCTGGCGCTCATCTTTTTGCCATCAATTCCCAATATCAGCGGTATCATCAGTACATATTTCTCTTTATTCTTAATTTTTTTAAGTAGCTCACGTCCCATTAGCATATTGAACTCTTGATCGGTGCCGCCAATTTCTAAATCTACATCCAGTACCACCGAATCGTAGCCCTGCAACAATGGGTACATGGTCTCGTGGTACCAGACAGTATCACCTCTTTTGATGCGATTTTGGAAAGATTCTCTTTTAAAAAGTTGGGTGGCCGAAATCTTAGAAGCAACCCCAATTAGATCCTCGAGAGTAAGCTTGGTCAGCCAATCGCCATTTTGTTTAACTTGTATCTTGTCAAAATCGACAATGCTGGCAGCTTGCTGTTTCCAGCCCTTGATATAACCATCAATCTCAGCTTGCGTTATCTCTGCTCTGCCCGACTCTCTTTGTGATGGATCACCCACCAAAACGGTGCCCGTCCCAAACAGAAAAATGACTTCATGGCCAGCTCTAGCAAATTTCATTAGCAACCTGAGGCCAATTCCGTGGCCAATATGGAGTTTACCGGTAGGATCAAAACCTTGATATAGGCGTATTTTTCGTTTGCTTAGTAATGCCTCAAGGCCAGTTTTTGAGGGCAGAATTTTTTGTACTCGTCTATCCAAAAGCTTCTCTGTTTTTGTCATTGCCAACCAGTATAAATGGTGCCTATTGCAAAGGCCAGAGATTCGCTATAATTGATAGTTGATTCTGGGGGCAATTAGGCAACTGTAATGAGACTTCTTCGTATAATTAAACATCCTGTCAGAAAACTGCTGGGTAAGAGCGGCCGTCATGTTCGCCGTGCACCAGCCGGTATTAAAATTCCCCAAACTTGGTGGAAACGTTGGCTATGGTATATAAATCCCAAGCGATTTCGCGATTTTTGGTTTACCAAATACGGCGGGATTGCCGCCCTTAAGATTATTGGCATCTGGTTCGGCATTGGGGTGGCCTTTGTAGCTGCCCTGTTCCTCTACTTTGCCAAGGATTTGCCAACCCCGGGCCAAGTCAATAGCCGAATCCTGGCCCAAACTACCCGTTTTTATGATAGGACTGGCCAGCACCTCCTTTACGAAGTCCACGGTGACCAAAATCGCACCGTAATTGAGCTGGAGAATATTTCCCCTTATATTCGCAATGCCACGGTGGCCATTGAAGATAGGAATTTTTACCGCCACGGGGCTTTTAGTTCGCTGGGTATCCTGCGGGCCGCCATCAATAATGTCCTCAATCGAGACCAGCAAATTCAGGGTGGCTCAACTATTACTCAGCAGTATGTTAAGAATGCCCTCTTGAGCCCGGAACGAACCTTCACCCGCAAAGTCAAAGAGCTAATTTTGTCGATTCAGATCGAGCAGCTGTACGCCAAGGAAGACATTCTTGAGCTTTATTTGAACGAAATTCCCTACGGCGCCCAAGCCTACGGTGTCCAGGCGGCGGCCAAAACCTATTTCAGTAAAGACGCCAAAGACCTAACGGCCGACGAGGCGGCGCTGCTGGCGGCTTTACCCAAGGCTCCCACCTATTACTCCCCTTATGGTGAGCACCTGGATGAGCTGTTCGCCCGCCAAGATTTAATTCTAGATCTGATGCGCGATCAAGGTCTACTCAGCGCCGAGGAGTCCGAAGCCGCCAAACAGACTGATACCTATGCCAAGGTTAACGAAGTGCCGGATCTCTATGCTAACGTCACCGCCCCTCATTTTGTGCTCTACGCCGAATCATATTTAAAGGAGAAGCTGGGTGAGCGCCAGGTTAGCGAGGGCGGACTGCACGTTATTACTTCGCTCGATGTTGATATTCAAAAAAAGGCTGAGGAAGCAGTGGCGGCCGGAATTGGTGTCATCGATAGAGCTGGCGGCAATAATGCGGCGCTGGTGGCCGGTAATCCGGAAAACGGCGAAGTCATGGCCATGGTTGGCAGCCGTGGTTTCAACCACCCGGGCTACGGTTCGTTCAACGCCGCGCTGGCGCGTCGTCAACCAGGCTCAAGTTTTAAGCCTTACGTCTATGCCGCCGGCTTTAAAACCGGCAAATGGGGCCCGGGCAGCGTAATGTATGATGTTCGGACAGATTTTGGCGGCGGTTATGTACCCAATAACTACGACAACCGCTTCCACGGCGCCATGACCATCCGGCATGCGCTGGGTAATTCCTTTAACATCCCAGCCGTCAAAATGCTTTATATTGTAGGCCTGCAAGAAGCCCTGGATACCGCCCACAGCATGGGCATCACCACCTTGGATAACCCGGAAGATTATGGGCTAAGTCTGGTATTGGGTGCAGGTGAAATTAAGCTGGCCGACCACGTTAACGGCTATGAAACATTTGCCAATGGCGGTCTGCACTACGAGGCCAGCCCGATAATTAAAGCTACAACGCCCAAAGGCGAGGTGGCCTACGAACATAAAGGCGAGGGCAAACGGGTGCTCGATCCCCAGATTGCCTACCTGATGACAAATATTTTATCTGATCCGGCGGCCCGCTCGATTACCTTCGGTAGCTCCGCCAAATATATGACAATCCCTGGTCAGTCTGCCTTTGTCAAAACCGGTACTACCGATAAGAATCGCGACGGTTGGATGATTGGCGGCAGCAAGCACCTGGTGGCTGGCGTCTGGGTGGGCCATAGCGATAATAAAGCCATGAGCGGCATCACCTCGACCTTAACTGGAACCATTTGGGCGCCCTTTATGGCCAAAGCCCATGAGGGGAAGGAGAACAAGCCCTTCGATAAACCCGAGGGTTTGAAGAATGTCACTTTGGACAGAACGACTGGCAAGCTACCTGGCCAGGGTTCGAGCGGCAGTGTTACCGACATTTTCCCGGCCTGGTTTACCCCCCAGCCCTCACCCGGCCCCCAAACCGCCACCGTCGATAAGGTTTCGGGCAAATTGGCCACCGATTGTACTCCACCATTAGCTCGCGAGGAGAGAACCAGCGTAGGCATAGAACCAGAAATTCCCTCAACCGATCCTGCCTATGCGCGCTGGAGCGCGGGTGTGCGTTCGCTTGGCGGAGCCGGGGGCCCAATCCCGTCGGAAAAAGATACCATACATAACTGCTCAGACAGCAAACCGACCGTGGTTCTTGATACAGATCCTGATAAAGATAAGATCAAAATTAAAGCCACGGTGACTGGCGGCACCCATGCCCTAGATAAGTTGACAATCACTGCCAACGGACAACAAATACACGAGCAGGCTATCAGCGGCAATGGTACCTATGATATTGAGTACAAACCGCCGTCTCCGGGCTCTTATACCTTCAATGGGGTGGTCTACGATAAGGCCTTATACACCGGCGAGTACAGTATCACTACTACCTGGAACCCCCAGAATCCAATTTTACCCCGCGGCCGCCGACAGGGACCGATCTTCAGTGGTATCGTCTACCTGCCAAGCGTTGCGGGTTGGCTAAGTCTTGTCTTTCGCCGCTTCGCTCGAGCCAGTCGACAATAGGCGGGCAAATAGCATTTTTCCGGCTACGGTCTGCATAATTCGATTAACTTCGGCTTCTACCTCCTGGCCGATTAAGCGGTGGGCGCGATCCACTACTACCATGGTGCCATCGTCCAAGTAACCGACGGCTTGACCATGATCACTGCCCCGCTGGACAAGCTTGATCTTGACCCGCTCGCCGGGTAGGGCCAGGGGACGAAGCGCTTGTGCCAATTCATTGACGTTTAGAACTTTGATGCCATTGATGGTGGCCACTTGATTAAGATTGTAGTCAGTGGTGATGATGGCCGCATTGGCAGCTTTGGCAATAGCCACCAACTTGTCATCCACCGCCTCTACATCTGGCGCCCGATCCTCAATTACTTCCACACTCAAATCACCCATGGCCTGGAGCTTCTTGACTACATCCAAACCCAAACGGCCTCGCGAGCGGCGCAATTCTTCTGGGCTATCGGCGATATGCTGCAGCTCGGACAGAATGAATTCGGGCAACATCAGATGGGTAGGTAAGAAGCCAGTGTGGGCTACTTCTAAGATGCGGCCATCGATCAGGGCACTGGTATCGAGCAAACAAACCAACCCCTTGTTATGGGAAGCCGGTCGGCGAGTTTTGGTGATCAACCAGCCGAGACCGACCAACGCCAATAAATTTAAAACTACAATTAAGATATCTATCATTTGTTCTCCAACCCCAGCTTTATGGCTTGGCTTAAGTTTCTGGCTACTTTAATAAATCCACTGGCTCCATCAGCCGACGGAGCGATAGCTTGGCTAAATCCCAGCTTTTGGGCCTCCTTAATTCTGGTTTCGGCATGGGCTACTTTGCGTACTTCACCGCCTAGTCCCACCTCGCCGAAGACCACAGTTTTATCGACCAGGATATGAGAACGAGCAGCCGAAGCAATTGCCATGGCTACGGCCAAATCAGCTGCCGGTTCGTTAATTCTCATACCACTCACGATATTAATATACACATCGTGGGTACCAAGATGCATCCCCCCTCTTTTATTAAGTACCGCCAGCAACAAGTTTAACCGGTTGAGATCAAAGCCGACGGCTGTCCGCTTGGGATAGCCGAAGGGCGAGGGACTAACCAGCGCCTGAACTTCCACCAAAATAGCCCGCGACCCCTCGATCGCAGCCAAAACTACGGAACCGTCGCTACTTTGGCGCTCATCCAAAAAGGCCTTGGAAGGGTTATCTACCGGTACTAACCCCGATTCGATCATTTCAAATATGCCTACTTCATAGGTTGACCCGAAGCGATTCTTGGTACTGCGTAGCAGTTTAAAATTGCCAAAGCGCTCGCCCTCAAGATAAAGCACCACGTCAACGATATGTTCCAACAGCTTTGGCCCAGCGATGCTGCCCTCTTTGGTAACGTGCCCGGCCAGCATAACCGCCGTTTGCGATCCCTTGGCAGCGTTCAAGAACAACTGGGTGCTGGTTGTGACTTGGCTGATGCTACCGGCGGATGTGCTCAGACCAGCCGCAGCCATGGTTTGCACCGAGTCAACTATTACCAACTGGTAGCGACCGCTGGCGATGGTAGCGGCTACATCATCACTACTAACCGAAGCGGCTAGCTCCAGACGAGCGGCCGTGACTTTAAGCCGCTGCGTGCGTAGCTTTAACTGCTCCAGCGATTCTTCACCGCTAACATAGAGCACCAAGCCGTTCTTGGCTACGCCATCGGCCACTTCTAGCAGTAGCGTCGATTTGCCGATACCTGGCTCTCCCGCCACCAAAATTAGACTGCCGGGCACAATGCCGCCCCCCAAGACGTTCTCAAGTTCTTCAATTCCGGTTTGATGCCGCTTAACAACTTTGTTGTGGCTAATTTTATTAAGCGGTTGAGCGGTTATGACTTTCCCCTGACTAACCAGTCCGGGGTTAGAGGTAGGCAGTGCGGTCTCCTCTAGCAAGCTATTCCAGGCCCCACAATTTGGGCAACGTCCGCCCCATTTGGCTTGAGTCTGTCCACACTCCTGACAGACAAAATGCCGTCCCCCTTGTTTTGCCATGGATTAACAATATCATATCGATTATGATGGCTCGGATAGCTCAATTACAAAAATATCGGCGATCGGCTAAAATATGCGTATGGCATCAAACCAACTGACGAAGCAAACCATAAACCAAGTCATCAAGTATCTGGCGGCCGGTGGCAATATTACAATTCTGCGCTCAGCGCCCAACCTGGCTCCCTACTTAAACATTGAAGTTAAACAGCGGCTGCGTAAGAGTACGGCCCCAGCTTATTTCAAGCGCATTGTGCGATACATCCAGCAACAAGAACTGGTTTTGGTTTCCAACCAACCCAAGGGCAAACTTAGGTTGCGGTTGTCTCAAACCGGTGTCAAACGAGCCCAAAAAATCTCGCTTGATGAGTTGGCCATACCCCGCCCCAGACGTTGGGACGGCCGTTGGCGGCTGGTAATCTTTGATGTGCCAGAAGAACACCGCCAGGCGCGAAATAAGTTGACTCAGAAACTAAAAGATCTCGGCTTCTACCAACTACAGAAAAGCGCTTGGGTTTATCCCTTTCCCTGTTTAATTGAGATCGAATATCTTAAGCGAACCTACGGTATTGCGACTTTTGTTAGCTTGGCCGAGATTTCCAAGATTGACCAGCAGTCCAAACTGATCCGCCATTTTCGTTCTGTGCTGCCGGCCAGCCCCAAGAAAATCTCTTGAGACTACTAGAGTGGCGTAAATTTCGTGCTGTCGAGGCTCTCAACCAGCTCATTTTGTTCCAGCGCCAACTGATTAAGCTGATCAACTTTAGAATTATGCAGCGCAATCAGATCACGATAATAAGTAATCATGCCGTTATATTCTCGAACCAATCCATTATAAGCTGGCACTAGCGCATTATACTCGTCAATCCTACCCGCAGCCTTGAGGCTATCCATCTGGCTACTCATAGTCTCAATTTCAGTCCGAGTTTGCTCCATCGCCGCCTCCTGAGCGCTAATTTGAGCTTGCAGCGAGCTGGCGTCTGCCCGCAACTGTTCTATCTGGGCTTCCAAACTTCTAAATACAGCTTGATAGGCTAAGTAAGCATTGGCAACTTGATCTTGATTGGTAAAATAGCGGCTGTAGTAGGCCTCAAGTTCCGGGCTAAGAACCGCAATTTGGGTTGGCAGCAGCGAATGCAGCTCATTCAGCCGCTGGCCGGGTTCGGTTTGTTCATAATCAACCAGCACCTGATCTAGCTCTGGATTGTTAACTTGGCCGTAGAATTGTTCCAATTGTCGGTTAATTGTCTGTTGATCTTTACTCGATAAGCGCTCATAGGCCGCGTGCAACATTTCATGGGCGGCAGTTACCTCCATTACGCCGGCCAGTTCTGTCCGCTTTACCTCCAACAGATATATATAGCCGCTGCTATAACAGCCCAGCACCAGGCTGCCCTCGGCTTCTCCTACCGGACAGGACCGAGCAAAATTTAGTTTATCGTCAATCCGCGGCCGGCCCACGTAAAACATGCGCCGGCCGGTATCATTCAGAGCGGCTTTATCAGCCAGTGCTTGAATTTCGGCCACTGGTTGGTAGTTACGCAGCCACCACCAATCCCGAATGTCCTCAAACTTGGCGGCTCCCAGGATTAGCGCCGCCAACAACATCAACGAAAACCAGCGCCTGAAAATCATCATTGAGACTCGGAACCTATATTAAGCCACCGGGTTTTTGATATGGGCGACTTCAAATGTCAGTTTCTTATCTTGATAGCCAATCTTGATAGTATCTCCTGGGGTGAAGCGTCCCTCTAAAATGCCCGTTGCAATCGGTCCTTCAATTTGCTCCTCGAGTACCCGGCGCAACGGTCTAACGCCAAAATTCGGGTCATAACCGGCTTCAACCAAATAGCGCTTGGCACTGGATGAGGGCATAATGGCTAAACCCTTATCGCTCAGCCGTTTGGTCAGCTCATTCAGGCGTAGTTCTAAAATCTTGCCCACATCTGATAAGGAAAGGGCCCTAAAGACGATGACTTGATCAATGCGATTCAGCAATTCCGGCCGCATGGTGTTTTTTAGATCCTCAAAGACCTTGGCCTTGATGTCCTCGTGCAAAGAATCAAGACGAGAGAGATTACCGCTTTCACGAATGCGAAAGCCTAGGGCAGCTTCCTTCTGCAGGTTCTCGGCACCGATATTGGATGTCATGATGATAACCGTGTTGGTGAAATCTACCCTACGGCCTTTGGCATCGGTCAAATAGCCGTCTTCAAAAATCTGCAGCAGCATGTTGAAGACATCCGGGTGAGCTTTTTCAACCTCATCAAATAGGATCAGCGAATATGGCTGGCGTCGGACTTTCTCGGTCAGCTGTCCACCCTCTTCGTAACCAATGTAACCAGCGGGGGCACCCAACAGCCTGGAAACGTTGTGACGTTCCATAAACTCGCTCATATCAATTTTGATTAGGGCTTCTTTGGTATTGAATAGTTCTTCGGCCAGGACCTTAGCCAATTCCGTCTTACCCACGCCGGTCGGACCCATAAATAGGAAGGAGCCGATGGGGCGCTTGATATCGGCAATGCCGGAGCGATTGCGGCGGATGGAACGGGCAATAGCGGCGATAGCCTCAGACTGCCCGACGATGCGCCGACTGAGCGTTTTGTCCAAACGCACCAGCTGTTGAACCTCAGACCGCAGCAATTTAGTCACCGGTACTCCGGTCATTGAAGCCACAACGTGGGCAATATCATCAGTCTTGATGGCCAAGGATTTGCTCTTGCCAGCAGTTTTAGCTTTGGTTTGTTCTAATTTATCTTCCAAAATGCTGATCTGGGTCTTGAGACGGGCCGCCAGTTCATAATTCTCGGCTTCGGCAGCGGCATCCATTTCTTGATTGAGCTGGCGCAGCTGAGCGTGCAGGCGCTTGGTTGGTCTACTGGCTCGGCCGTGTTTGTTAATGCGCACCTCGGCGGCGGCCTCGTCCAAAATATCGATGGCTTTATCTGGCAGATATCTATCTGGAAGATAGCGGGTACCAAGCTTGACGGTTTCAATGATAACTTCGTCGCTAATACTAACTTTGTGAAAGCCTTCGTAATGCTTGCGCAGCCCTTTCAAGATTTCCACTGTCTCTTCGCCACTAGCCTCCGGTACTAAGACTGTCTGGAAACGGCGTTCTAGGGCGGCATCTCTTTCAATGTGTTTGCGGTACTCGTCCAAAGTGGTGGCACCAATAACCCTAATCAAACCGCGAGCCAACGCCGGTTTGAGAATATTTCCAGCATCAATTGCACCCTCGGCTGCGCCAGCTCCGACAATCAAATGCAGCTCGTCGATGAATAATATGATGTCGTTGTTGTTATGCAGGTCCTCCAGAATTCGCTTTAGACGATCCTCGAATTCACCGCGATACTTGGTGCCGGCAATCACGCCCGATAGATCCAGCATCACAATTCGTTTACCCAGCAATGGTTCGGGCACATCCTCGGCCACTATCTGCTGGGCCAAACCTTCGACAATAGCGGTTTTGCCCACACCGGGTTCACCAATTAACGCTGGGTTGTTTTTAACCCGTCGATTGAGGATGGTAATTACTCGTTTAATTTGGCTTTCGCGGCCAACTACTGGGTCCAGCTTGCCAGCTCGAGCTTGAGCCGTTAGATCAACCCCAAAATAATCAATAGTGGGAGTTTCCCCCTTGGTCTGCCGGGATGAGTTGCGCCGGGATCGCTCTTGGTAGTAAAACTGCTGGTTGGACAAGTATTGCTCAAGCTCGCTGCGCACCATATCCAAATCGGCATTCATATCGCGCAATAGGATGGTAGCACGGGCATTCTTTTGGGATAAAACACCGAACAGCACGTGTTCGGTGCCGCAGCGTTCCTGGCCAAAATCGCGGGCAATTTTCATCGATAGCTGGAGAGTCAGCTTGGCAGTTTCGCTCAATCCCCTGGCCGAGGTGCTGGTCATAACTTTGGGAGTAAGCGATAAAGCTAATTTGGCTCTTTCAAAGGTGATGCCGGCATTGCGTAATACTCTGGCTCCAATCGAGCCTTCTTGGCCGAGAACCCCGAGTAGAATGTGTTCGGTACCAATGTAAGTGGAACCCAATGCCCGAGCGATTTCGCCGGCCCGCTCCAAACTGTAACGCGCATTTTCTGTCAATCTGTCATCAAAAGCTTTGAAATCGTTGAATTCTTTCATCTGTATCTATAAATATTGTACACCATGCGGTTACGCTTAGTCTCCCGGTAGTGGCCTGCTTTCGATTCTATCGGGTTGGCACTCTAGCGTCAAGAGTGCTAATTGCGATAGGCAACGCTCTCGCGGGGTTAGCATCTGCTTCGTGCTTGTCGCTACTTGGTGCCTGGCTTGGTGGCTTTTGAATCGGTTGTGTCTTTTGATTCGCCTGGTGCTATGTCTGCGGCTGATTCGGACCCGCCGGTGGCAACCTCAGATTTGTCAACGCTTTCAATCAAAGCAGCTTCTAGGTCTTGTTTGCTAGCCGGTTTTCCCTGCCTACCGGCAGGCAGGTTGCTTGCTTTGGCTTTGGCTTTGTCTTTGACCTCTTCGACGGCGGCAGACTCACCGCCCTCACCTTTAATATCAATTTGCCAGCCGGTCAGCTTGGAGGCTAACCGCACATTCTGGCCACTCTTACCAATGGCTATTGAAAGTTGATCGTCAGGTACCGTAACTTCAGCAGTGTGGTCAGCTTCCTTGAGCTCTACCTTGGTTATTCTGGTGGGCGATAAAGCATTAGTAATAAAGGTTTTTGGGTCATCCTGATAGGCAATGATGTCAATCTTTTCTTCTCCAACTTCATTCATCACGGCTTGAACCCGAGTGCCGTGGCCGCCGACAAATGTGCCCACTGGATCTACACCGGGCACGGTCGAAGCTACCGCAATCTTCGTACGGGTACCAGGTTCGCGGGCAATGGCCTTGATTTCGACGGCTTCATTTTCCATTTCTGGTACTTCTTGGGCAAACAGTAAAGAGATAAACTCCGGTACGGCCCGCGACAGGACTAATTGCGGTCCTCGTGCCGAAGTTTCAACATCGCGCAAAAAAACCCTTAAGCGCTGGCCGTTGTGGTACTGTTCTCTGGGAATTTGCTCAGACCCGGGCAGAATACCCTGCGTTTTGCCAAGATCGATATAGACTACTCTGGGCTCAATCCGCTGCACCGTACCATTAAGCAGAGCACCGACCTGCTGGCTGTATTCGTCGTAAATAACTTCCCGTTCGGCTTCGCGCAGTTTCTGTAAAATGACCTGCTTGGCGGTTTGGGCAGCCACCCTCCCGAAGTCTTTAACTTTGGCGGGTATCTGCACAGCAGTACCAACTTTGGCCTTGGGATCGATCTGTTTGGCTTCGGCCGGAGTCATTTGCCGATCGGGATCCTCGACTACTTTAACTACCTCCTTGACGATAAATATTTTAAAGTTACCTGTCTTAGGATTAATAGAAGCCTGGACATCTTGTTCCCGGGTACCATAATCTTTACGATAGGCCGCAGCCAAAGCATGTTCCAAAGCATCTTGCACTACCTCAAAGGGTAGGTTTTTCTCTTCCGCGATCTGGCGAATGATTAATACGAATTGTTTGGCATCGAGTGATTCCATATTGATTTCCCAGTTGTAAATTAAAAAAAGCCGACCGCTCTGGCCGACATTCAACTTTCCTATTCTACTTTAGCGAAGGCAGTGTAGTCAATCTTACCAGATTTTGACACGGTGCTGCGGCGGCAAATAAAGCTTATCGCCCGGTTTGAGATTAAAGGTCTGGTGGAAACTCTCCATATTGCGTACCGTATTGTTTACGCGAAAATCACCCGGAGAGTGAGGATCCCACAATAAGAGTTGGTGAATAAACTTTTTCCGAGCTTTTTTCTTTTCAACTAAAGCCAGGTTAAGAAAAAAGCGTTGCTCGGGATTAAAACCATCTATGACTTTTGTGGTCGATTCGCGTTGCAGGGCTTTGCCAAGCGCCTCGAAAGCAATTTCTGCGCCGCCCAAATCGGCAATATTTTCACCGAGGGTTAGTTTTCCATTCAATTTCATACCGGGTAATACCTCAAAATCAGCGGCCTGTTTTTTCATCTTAGCTGCCCGCTTATCGAAAGCTTTTTTATCCTTTTCGCCACGCCAGTTTTTTAAATTCCCATCTCCATCGAATAAACTCCCTTGATCATCAAATCCATGAGTAAATTCATGTCCGATAACTTCGCCAATACCTCCGTAATTAACTGCATCATCGGCCTTGAAGTCGAAAAACGGCGGCTGAAGAATACCCGCCGGAAAGACAATTTCATTCATTTCTGGCACGAAGTATGCATTGACTGTCGGCGGGGTCATCCACCACCAGTCCTTGTCTATGGGGCCTCCGATTCTATGTAAATGCTCCGAATTGTTAAAAACTCTCGCATTTAAAACATTGGTAAGATAAGAATCCGGCAGGACCTCTAACTTTTTATAATTTTCCATCTTTTCGGGATGGCCAATCTTTACACGTGTTTTGGCCAACTTCTTAAGAGCTACTTGTTTTGTGGCTGGCAGCATCCAATCGAGCTTTTTAATTCTGTCTGCAAAAACTGTACGTAAGTTTTCAATCAAGACTTCCATGCGCTTCCTGGCGGCCGGTGGAAAATAGCGATCAACATATAATTTACCCAGGGCCTCACCAATTGAGGAATCTACGGCACTAATTACTCGTTTCCATAAAGGTTCCAGTTTTGGAATCCCATAAAGCTTGGTGCCAAAGAACTCGAAGTGAGCTCTAGCGATGTTTTCGCCGAGAAATGGAGCCACCCTTAGTAAAATATGCCATTTGATATACCTTTTGAGAGCTGGCACATCAAGATGCGCCAGCTCATTGCCAACAAATTTCATAAAGTCTGGTTGATTGACGATGACTGACTTCGGTGACTTGATGCCAAGTCCGCGAAAATATTCCAGCCAATCAATCGAGCGGACATGCCTTCGTAACTGAGTGAAGGACATTTTGTTGTACAACCTCTTTACATCTCTTAGCTCGGTCGAGGTCAGGGAGTTGCTAGCAATCTGATATTCAAGAGCCCACAAGTTTCTGCCCGCGTCGGGATCTTCTACCCCCGCCAGCCTAAACATTTTTGGTGCATGGTGTTGAAACGCCTGCTTGAGTTTCGTCGTCTTAGCGTCCCGTCGGGTGTAATTATCTCTATCCATGAGAGATAAACCGGCCTGAGTTAGTCGGAGGGCATAAACAGAGCTTTTCTTCTGGTCTGGTTCCACGTAAAAATTCCAAAACAGATCAATACCCCTTAGATGCATCTCTCCAATTAGTCTGGATAGACTCTTTGTCCCCGACGCCGCATCAACCATTTTGAACAGCCTATTCAGTTCAACAATGGTCCCCTTATTGTTTCTACCCTTGTGAATGCCCGATAGATAGAAGTCCCTTACTTTTTGTTCTATACTTCCCGGCTTTATCCCTTTCTTTTTCTGTAGACCTTCCGCGATTCTGTTCAATTTCTGCAGGTTGGCCTCTCGCAATTCATAAAAGCTGCCCCAAATCGCCCTCTCGGGCGGAATTTTTGTGCGTTTAATCCATCTGTTATTTACATGAAGAAACAGATCATCCTCGGGACGGGCACGTTTATCGATCATGGCGCTGAATTTAGTCATAGCTGTGGGGAATCAAACTTTATAAGAATAGCTTTTTAGTCTTTAAAATGGAATTGTGTTGGGTATGTGCAAAAGTTTTGGCTTGATCTCGCCTTCGATGCTTATTACATCAAGTTGATAATCGTGTTCCCAATGGTTATCCGCCACCCAAAGTAAGGCCGCGAATTCCATCTGTTTGGCTTTACGCCACGTAATATAGTCCAGACCGCTACCGTGTGTGGCGCTGCGTCGGAACTTTACTTCTACGAAGTGGATGCGCTGGTTTTTTTGAGCCACAATGTCGATTTCGCACCAGCGGTTACGCCAGTTACGAGCCAGGATCTTGAATCCCTCATTTTCCAAGAATTTAACAGCATAATCCTCGGCTTGAGAACCGGTTTGGGTGGAAGACATCTACGCGGCTTCCACCAGATCGAGCTGCGTCAATATATTCGGTTGAAAACTTTGGCGATGGACCGCCGATAAACCGTGTAGTTGGATTCGTTGCTGGTGGAGTTTGGTGCCATAGCCAACGTGCTGTTCAAAGCCATATTGGGGGTAAAGCTTGGCAACTTGCGCCATGTAGTTATCACGAGCAACTTTGGCAATAATTGAAGCGGCGGAAACACAGAGATGAGATTGATCAGCCTTAACGATGGTCCTGGCTTGGGAATGAGTTTTGGCTAAGAAGTTAAATGAGCCATCAATAATTATTTCATTAGTTGGTACAGACAACTGATGCAAAGCGATTAGCATGGCACGACGGCAGGCTTGGGTAAGCCCGAATCTGTCGATGTAGATATGCGAAGACCAGCCAATGCCAATGCCAACTGCCCTCTGGCGAATTTTCAGCGCTATCTCCACTCTTTTGTTTCGGGCTAGCAGCTTTGAATCCTTCACACCTTGGATCCGGCAATTTACTGGTAGCGCTACGGCCGCCGCAACTAACGGCCCAGCCCAGGGACCTCGCCCCGCCTCGTCGATACCAACTATTAACTTAGCCATCATCAGCAGTCTAACAAAAAACAGACCTTTCGGTCTGTTAAATAACTCGACGCTATATTGGCAGTTACTTCTGTTTGGCTTCTTGGGCTTTGCGGAAGGCTTCGGCTTTGGCCTTCTTGGCCGCTATCTTATCTTCTTTGACGGGTTCTTTGGCATCGTCTTCAACCTTAGCCGCAGCTTCGGCGGGCTCGGTCGGTTTGGCTTCTGTCTTCTCGACCGCTTCGGCTTTGCCTTCTGCCTTAGGTTCTACTTCTTCCTTGTCCTTGGCGATCGGTTTTGGCTCTTCTTTAATATTGACGGCATCTTTATCAAAACCAACTTCGGCCAATCGAGTAGCCTTACCCTGGCGCTGACGCAAGTATGTCAAATAATTACGGCGTACCTTGGCCCGTTTTACCACCTGGACCTTCACTAGATTCGGCGAATGCAGCAAATAAGTCTTCTCTACCCCCACCCCGCTTGCCAGTCGTCTGACGGTCAGAGTAGCGCTGACTGAATTGAAACGGCGCGTTCTAATAACGGTACCCTCAAACATCTGCACTCGCTCCTTACCGCCTTCCCTGACTTTTTGGTGGACGCGTACGCTGTCCCCAGATTTTACCTTGGGAATATCGGCTTTGCGGTAAGCTTGATCAAATTTGGCAATTACCGGATTCATAACTGTAGTAGTCTACCATGCCCCTGTTTTTTGGCCAACCATTTGCTAAGGTGTTATATATGTCAAACCAGCACTCTCGGCTAGCACTCGAAGCACACCGTAAATTGGCCGGTAAATTACAGGTTATTAGTAAGGACAAGCTTAATAAACTGGCCAAGCTGCATATCTATTACACTCCGGGAGTTGGCGCGGTTGCCAGCGCTATTGCCAAAGACCCTGGCCAGACACGCCAGCTAACCGGTATTAACAATAGTGTAGCCGTGGTTTCCGATGGATCATCGGTGCTAGGTTTGGGTGACGTTGGGCCTCTGGCTGCCCTGCCCGTGATGGAGGGGAAAGCCATGATTTTTGAACAGTTTGCCCACATCAACGCCTTCCCGATTGTACTGGCGACTCAAGACCCCAAACAGATTATCAATACTGTCACTTCAATTGCTCCCAGTTTTGGCGGTATTAACCTGGAAGACATCGCCGCACCCAACTGTTTCTACGTCGAGGATGAGCTAAAAAAACGGCTTGATATCCCGGTAATGCACGATGACCAACACGGTACAGCCATCGTGGTCCTAGCAGCCCTGATTAATGCCTTCAAAGTTGTGCACAAACCGCTTAAAAAAGCCAAAGTTACGATTTTGGGTGCGGGTGCGGCCGGGTCTGCAGTTGCCCGGATCCTAGAAAATTTTGGTGTGAATGAGGTGATAGTTGTTGATAGCAAGGGGGTCATTGGTCCCCATCGACACGATCTTGATAAGTACAAGCGACAGCTGTCTAAACTTACCAATCCCAAGAGATTAAAGGGTGATTTGCGGCAATCGGTGATTGGCAGCGACGCGGTAGTGGGGGTTTCCCGAGCCAATATGCTAAACACCATGGATATCAAAAATATGGCGAATGCTCCCGTGGTTTTGGCCCTGGCGAATCCCGATCCGGAGATTCTGCCCAGCGAAGCTAAGCGGGGTGGAGCCGCCGTAATTGCTACTGGAAGAAGCGATTATCCCAACCAAGTAAACAATGCCTTGGTTTTCCCCGGTGTATTCAGGGGTGCTCTGGATCACCAAGTAAGCCAAATTACCGATAAACATAAAATGGCGGCCGCCAAAACGCTGGCCAATTTAATCAAACAGCCTACCGCCAACCGCATACTACCCTCTCTGCTAGATAAACGTGTGGTACCGGCCATTGCCAAAACCATTAACTAGGCAATTGGTTTTAGTGGTTGATAATGTGCGCAGTGCCCACAATGTCGGCTCCATCTTCCGCAGCGCCGACGCTTTTGGCGTAAGTAAAGTTATTTTAACCGGAATTTCTCCCTACCCCGAACTAGCAGTGGACACACGTTTGCCCCACATTAGGCATCGAGCTCATGCTGCCATCGCAAAAACCGCTCTGGGTGCGGAAAAATCAGTGCCATACGAGTGGAAAGATCAAATTTCTACGGTCCTATCAGAATATCGAAATAAGGGATACCAACTTTGCGCTTTAGAGCAGTCAAACACAGCCACCGATATCCGTCGCTTTGTGCCCAGGTTCCCCTGCTTGCTAGTGGTTGGTAACGAGCTAGAGGGAATTAATCAGGCTGTTTTGAACCAGGCAGACGTGGTTTTAGAAATACCGATGCAGGGAAATAAGGAATCCTTGAACGTAGGCGTAGCCACTGGCATTGCCCTCTACCATCTATCTGGCTAGTTAGTTAACTATCGACGGTAACGGCTTCTTTACTAAAGAGTTCCTCTAGCGCTCCTTGTAACTCGGACGATAACCTAACTGTAAACGGCAATCGAATCCGGGTAGGATTGCGGCGACCAATCACAATTGTTACCAAACTATCTCCACCATGTTGGCCAAGTAGTTGCTTCATTTTGGCTAGTTTAGCTTTATCGCGGCTATCGGAGACTTTTATTACCAGTTCCCCTGTCTGGCTGGTGATATCAGCCGTAATTCCGGATTTGGCGGATGGGGTTTGGTTAATAGCAGCCTCCAGGTCCTCAACATTGTCGGCCATGATTTTGATATCCGAACCAATTCGGCCATCACGATCTTTACTGCTAATTCGTCCGCTAATTTTGACTATTTGATCTACATTCCATAACTCTGCTCCCGATTCCAACAGTTGAGGGAAAACAATAATTTCGATACTTCCGCCCAAATCTTCGATTGTCACGAATGCCATGCTTGATCCATTGCGGGTAATAATTTTGCGCACAGCCGTAATGAAACCCGATACCGAAACTGTCTGACCTTCCATCTCGGTAGTGATTTCGATGATGGGTTGGCTGCTGCTTAAATACTGTTGGAAGTCTTCCAGCGGATGTTTTGATAAGTATATGCCCAGCAGTTGTCTCTCCCAAGCCAAACTTTCGCGTTCCGAAATAGAATCTTGTGCCTTAGCTAACTGCAGGTCGGTAGTGGCAGCAGAACTACCACCCGCAAACAGATCTACTTGCCCAGAACTAATCTGCTTATGCAGCTTACTGGCAAAACCAATAATATGATCTAGGTTAAATAATAGTGTGGCACGGTCGGCCAGTTCGTCGAAGGCACCAGCCTTTATTAAGCTTTCCCAAGTCTTGCGGTTGACATGGTCGGGGCCAATTCTTTGCACAAAATCGGCAATTGATCGATATTCTCCATGTTTTCGTTCTTCCACAATGGCATTTGCTGCCCCATCACCAACATTTTTAATCGCAGCCAATCCAAAACGAATGCCGCCTTTACTCGGAACGACCGCAAACTCCACAAAACTTTCATTTATATCTGGCTTCAGAACTTCAATACCACGCTGACGACACTCGCTAACCTCAATGGCAACTCTATCAGTATCTTCATGATCACTAGTTAGAAGAGCCGCCATAAAGGCCTCGGGATAATGGGCTTTTAAATAAGCGGTTTGATAGGCAATCATGGCATAACAAGCGGCATGCGATTTGTTAAAACAGTAGGCAGCAAAGTCTTCTAACTGCTTCCAAAATTTTTCCATCACCGGACGGCTGACATTGGAGGTTGTAATGCCACCCTCAATAAATTCTTCGCGCATTTTGGCCAGCAAAGTTGGAATTTTTTTGCCAATAGCCTTACGCAGTGTATCGGCTTGGCCGCCAGAGAAACCGCACATATCTTTAGCTACCTGCATAACTTGTTCTTGATAGACTAAAATTCCGTAAGTTTCCTTAAGGGCATTTTCCATTTTAGGATGAAGGTACCCCACCTTTTGCCGGCCGTGCTTACGGGCAATGAAATCATCAATAAATTGCATTGGCCCAGGCCGATAAAGCGATACCATCGACATAATATCTTCAAAACGATTTGGTTTTAGTTGCTTTAGATAACGCTTCATTCCGGTTGATTCCAACTGGAAAACACCGGTGGTTTCGCCTCTACTCAGTAGTTCAAAGGTGGCTTTATCCTCAAGTGGTAGCTCGCTAAGGCTGATATTTTTGTTCTCAACTTTGCGGATAATTCTCAGAGCATTTTTGATAATAGTCAGATTCGATAAACCCAAAAAGTCCATCTTTAGCAGACCCAAATCCTCTATTGGATTCATGGAATACTGGGTTGCTACCACGCCGCTTTGGGCAATTTCGAGTGGCGCAAATTTTGTTAATTCATCCGGCGCGATGACAACACCGGCTGCATGTACGCCGTGAGAGCGGATAGTTCCCTCCAGCCGTATGGCTAAATCGATGACCTCTTTGGCTCGTTGATTTATTCGATACTCTTGTTTGAGTTCGGGCACTCTTTGGATATGAGTAGACAACGGTGTGTGGCGGCCTTGAACCGGCGGCGGAACCATTTTGGCCAATCTATCGGCCTCACTATAGGGAAAGCCCAAGACTCTTGAAGTATCTCGGATAGCATTGCGAGCCGCCATGGTACCAAAAGTTACGATGTGGGCAACCCGATCTTCTCCGTATTTCTCTCTAACATAATCGATTACTTCATCGCGGCGGTCATCCTGAAAATCAATATCGATATCCGGCATCGAGATGCGCTCGGGATTAAGAAAACGCTCAAACAACAGATCGTATTCCAGCGGGTCAATGTCGGTAATATTCAAAGCATATGAGACAATCGAGCCGGCCGCGCTGCCTCGACCCGGGCCAACGATAATACCCTGGGCTTTGGCCCAATTAATAAAATCAGCCACTATCAGAAAATAGCTGGATAGGCCAAGACTAGCGATAGTTTCCAGTTCAAACTGCAGACGATTAGTTTTCACCTCATCGACTAGCTTGACGATTTGGTTGATCGATAGTTGGCTAGCTTCAATCGGTTTCTTACCGCCATAGCGCCAGGCTAGACCGGTGTAGGCCAACTTCTCCAAATAGTCATGCTCTGAGATATCACCGGGGGTTTTGAAATTGGGGATCAACATATGTCCGAACTCAATATCTACTTGGCAGCGATCTGCTACCAGTCTAGTGTTGGTCAACACCTCTGGATGCTTAGCCCAGCGTTTAGCAATATCTTTTGGATCTGACACAAACAGATCCATATCTTTTAGGCTAAGCCGTCTGTCTTCCGATAGTAATGAAGCGGTTTGTACGCATAACAGCACTTCGTGCGCATCCTGGTCGCGGCCCTCAGCGTAGTGAGCATCAGCCGTAACCACCACTGGTAGCTTTAGCTTCTTGGCCAACACTAGCAATTGATTATTAACCCTGTCTTGTTCTGACCACATATGACCGTGGTCCTGAGCTTCTAAGTAATAGCGATCGCCAAAAACTCGTTTGTACCAACTGGCAATTTCCTCAGCCTGTTTTGATTGCCCCTGACGCAAGGCATTACCCAGCTCGCCGTTAATACAGCCAGATAAAACTATTAGTCCTTCATGGTATTTTTCCAGTAGTTGTCGGTCAAGACGCGGCTTATAGTAAAAACCTTCTTGGTGAGAAATGGTCGAAAGCCGCATTAGGTTTTGGTAACCCTGATTGTTCATAGCCAACAGGGTTAAGTGGAAAGGATTGGCATCTTCTCTACCACTTTTCTCGGTATGCGCCCTGGGCGCAATATAGGCCTCCATACCGATGATGGCTTTAATTCCCCGCTCTTTGGCTTTTTGATAAAATTCAATAGTACCGCTAAGCGTGCCATGGTCGGTCAAGGCCACGGCATCCATACCTAGGGCCTTAACTCGATCCAACATCTCAGGAATTTTTTGCAAGCCATCTAGCAGACTATAATGGCTGTGGTTATGCAAATGCACAAAACCAGCCGATTTTATCTCTGTTTTAGCCGCCAATTTAACCTCACTAGAATGTCTTTATTCTAGCACGAACAGATGCGCTAATTGGCTAGAAATCACTATGGTTTGAGAGTATCTATAGTGTCTTTGAAAAATTCGCCAATCAGGGGTACTTTACCAAACAAACCTAGTAGCCATAGCAAAATTGCCAGGACTAAAGTAGCTCCGATAACCCCACCCAATCCCGCAATTAAACCGCGAACAAAATTTAGCACAAAAAAGCGTCGCAGGTTGGGCTTGGTATACAAATACTCATCAACCATGATTTGGTGTACGCGCTTGCCCAGCCTTTCATATTCCTTCTGGCTTTTTTTGTCTGCTTTAAACAGCACGGCTATTTAAGTTTGCGAGTTTTGCTCTGGACAGAGCGTTTGAACGCGGCAGCTTCGGCTTTGGTATCTTTGGCTAAACCTCGCGCCCGTTTCAGTAAACCCTTACCACGCCACTTCGTCTCCTGACCCAAATTTTGCGCAGCCTCGCGTACTTCCCCGGCCTTATGGACTGTTTTTTCCTGAGTTTCTCGGATACCTTTTTTAATATCCGCGCGGGTGGCTTTGCCGCTCTTCGGTGCCAACAACAACCCGCCGATAGCGCCGATGATCGTTCCGATAATCGTGCCTTTGAGAAATTTCTTAGCCATGTTTCTTGTTCCCTTTCTTTACTTTGCTTCCCATCATTTTGCCAATTATGCCTAAAGCAGCTGCACCCAAACTAATCGGCCTGATATTATTTTTTACTATTCTACTGGCGCCAACCAAGTTTTGGGCTACACTTTCGGCCTTATCGGTTACCTTGCGAACCTTACCCATAACTCTTAATAAAGCGATAGATAGGGCGATAGCCAGCACCAGAAAAACCGCCAAAAATATACTTAGAATTACTACTAAAATCGCCTGGGCGTCCATGGGTTTAGATTAGCATCAACAGTGGTGGCTGACCAGCAATATATCTTACTTGAATTGGTCGATCTTCTTTAACAACAGATCTCGCGCAACTTGCGGATTGGCTTGACCCTTACTATCCTTCATTACTTGGCCCACCAAAAATTGCAACGAGTTCTGGTTGCCCTTGCGATAATCCGCCACCGCTTTGGCGTTATCTTTGGTTACCCGTTCCACTAGTTTTTCTACTTCCTTGGTATCTGAAACTTGTATTAGATTTAGGTGTTCTGCCAGAGATTTCACATCGCCCGTTTCATCTTTGGCTGTGGCCCCTTCGGTAATTGCCGCTAGAACTTGTTTGGCGGCGGTATTGGATAATTGGCCCTGGTCCACCATTTCCGCCAGATCAATCAGCTCTTCTTCCCCGGGATTAACTTTCAGCTGGCTCTCCTCATGCAGTCTGGGGATATCCGTGGTCAACCAATTCGCGATCCGTTGAACATGCTTGGATAATTTGTCCACAGCCGGCATTAACCACCAGACATACCTGGAGCTCAACAAAACCTCTATTTGTTTTGGCCCGAGTCCGGATTTTTTTAACACCCGACGAGTCTGGGCGGGCAGAGGCAGGGATTGATCGGCCAGCGCCCGATTGGCTTCATCCACCATCTTTTCCGCGACGACTATCGGCGGTAGATCGGGTTCGGGAAAATAGCGATAGTCGTGGGCTTCTTCTTTGCTGCGCTGGCTGGTTGTTTTACCCTTGGCCTCATCCCAGCCACGCGTTTCCTGAACCACATTATCGCCTTTTTCTAACAATTCGATTTGACGATCGATTTCGTACTCAACCGCCCGCTCGACCGACCGAAACGAATTTAGGTTCTTGGTTTCGCTGCGAGTTCCCAGCTCTTTTGCGCCATTCTCTCTGACACTAACATTGACATCAAAACGCATGTTACCGCGGTAAAGATCAACATCGGAAACCCCAGAATATAGCATCGTCAAATAGATCTCCCGCGCGTAAGCCTTGGCTTGTGCGGCTGATTCAATATCCGGCTCTGACACAATCTCCACTAATGGTGTGCCAGCCCGATTTAGATCCAGGAGCGAATAGTCTGCTCCCGCAGGATGCAATAACTTCCCTGCATCTTCTTCAAGATGAGCTCTAGTAATACCCACTTTAAAACTATCGTCTCCAAGCGGCACCTCGACTTCTCCCTTACCGATAATCGGCTGGTCGTACTGAGAGATTTGGTAACCTTTGGGAAGGTCGGGATAAAAATAGTTTTTGCGGTCAAATTTGGTTTCGTTTGCTATCTGCCCATTGAGCGCCAGACCGATTCGCAGCGCCAAAGCTATTGCGGCTTCATTCAAAACCGGCAAGCTACCCGGAAACCCCATGCAAATAGGGCAAATGTTGATATTTGGTTCTTCGACCGTTGGATCATTCAGACAACCACAAAATAACTTGGTTTTAGTTTTCAATTGCACATGGGTTTCGATACCAATTGACGGCTGGTAGCGCTTGCGAATTTCAGTACTTATCACTTCGCCAACTCCTCCACTGCTCTGGCTACGGCCAATAGGTCGCGTTCACTGCGTTGCGGGCTCATCAATTGCAAGCCCACTGGTAAGCCATCGATCTCACCTATGGGCAGGTTAATGCCTGGGTTACCCACTAGATTGGCAGCTACCGTTAAGACATCGGTTAAATACATTGAAAGCGGATCTTGCTTCGCTCCAAGTTTAAATGGCAACGTCGGAGCAGTGGGACCTATTAAAATATCGGCTTGGGTAAAGGCTTTTTGATATTGCTGAATTAATAACGTGCGTACGGCTTGGGCTTTTTTATAGTAGGCATCGTAGTAACCACTGGACAAAACGTAGGTACCAATTAGAATTCTGCGCTTGGCTTCGGCACCGAAACCTTCCGCCCGGGTTTTCTCATAAAGTTCATCGATGTTTTTGGTGCCCTTTGCCCAGTAGCCATATTTAATGCCGTCATATCGAGCCAAATTCGAGCTAACTTCGGCGGGTACCAAGATGTAATATACCGCCAGCGCCAACTCATCCACGGGTATACTAACCTCAGTTACTTTGGCTCCAGCCTCTTCCATCTGCTTGGCCATTTCCCTAACCAGTTTGGCCACCCGTCCATCCACGCCCCTACCCAAGTGCTCTTTGATCAAGGCTACTTTCTTACCTTTTAAACTCGGCTTTAGATCAAAATATGATTTAGCGTCGCGATCAATAGTAGTAGCGTCATATTCATCTTTGCCAGCCATCACATCCAAGAGATAAGTCGTATCTGCCACGCTCCTGGTTAGGGGGCCGATGCAATCAGTAGAGCTGGCCATGGCAATCACGCCGTAGCGGCTGACCAAACCATAAGTCGGTTTTAACCCCACCACACCACAGAAACTAGCCGGTAACCGAATTGATCCGCCGGTATCAGTCCCTAAAGCAAAAGCCGCCAAACCCAACTTGATTGCGGCTGCCGACCCGCCAGAGGATCCACCCGGGACATAGGCCGGATTGAGGGGGTTCTTGGTTGGACCGAAGTCGCTATTTTCGGTTGAGGAACCGTGTGCAAAGGCATCAAGATTGGCCTTGGCTAGCATAATTGCTCCCTCGGCCTCCAATTGTTCAATGGCAGTGGCCTGGTAAGGTGCCCGGAAAGGTTTAAGAATATTGCTGGCCGCTGTAGTGTGGCCGTTGTAAGTCAGGAAATTATCTTTAGCGATAAATGGCACACCGCTCAACTTACCCTGTTTACCTTTTTTCAAATCACCAGCGATCTGCTTGGCTCGCGCGATGGCGACCGGATTGATCTCTAATATGGCATTGTAAGCTTTGGCCTTATTAATGGCTTCCAGACACTGCTCCACCAAATCTACCACCCCCTGTTTTCCGGAATGGATTTGCTTAACTAGCTCGTAAATCGGCGGCCAAGCGGTCATAGAACCTTGTTTACTTTGATAAATCCGTCCTTGGTTTGCGGTGCATTCTTTAACAATTCTGCTCTGTCCCAGGGCCGTTGCCTAACTTTATCGGCTCGCCAGACATCAACTAAACCAGTAACTTGATTGGTTGGATCAACCTTTCCGGTGTCTACAGCCTGGAGCTTGGCAACGTAGTCCAAAATGGTCTCTAGCTCTGTAACCATCCGCTTAACTTCTTGATCGGAGAGCCCAATGCGCGCCAATCTGCCCAGATATTTGACATCATCGGCACTAACTTTCGTCATACCAGCTAGTATAGCTTAATCATTCCAATTCTCATCTTGACGCAAAGGGCTATAATGTAGACATAAGCAGTCTAATTAGAAAATAAACATGCCATTAAATCTGACCTCAGTCTTGGCTTTGCCTCGCACCAAACCGCTGATAGCCACCGGTCTCAGCTCAGTCGAATTAGAAGAATTGAAGCATCGGGCGGCTCGGCTACTTGATCGACTGGTTACCCCGCAGGGAATTTACGCTTCTTCATCTTTGGCCTGGCGGGGCTCTTACCACGCTTTCTTTGGTAGAGATACTGCCATAACTGCCGGCCTAATTTGGGAAACCGAGCAGATTGGTAACAAGTATTGGTTCTCGCCACGAGCTGTTTCGGCCTTAATTTCTTTAGCCAATTTTCAGGGCAGGCGCGATCACCCCGTGACTGGTGAAGAATTGGGCAAGATCCCCCATGAAATGCGCACCCATCGGGAAGACATCGAACAACTACTAAACCGGCAGACTAAAAACCTGCAAAAGCCCTGGCACGTCAATCCCTTCGATCATTATCTAATGAACTGGGACAGTGCCGACGCCACACCGCTTTGGATTATTATGATCGGCCGCTGGACAGAAGCTTCGGGCGATGATCTTTCCCGATCGCAACTGCGTCATTTAAGACAGGGGCTGCAGTGGTGCCTAAACAATCTTGATGATTACGGTGGTTTGGCCGGTTTCAAAGCCGCGGACCTGGACGCGCGTAGGCGCTATGGCGGGCTGTTCAACCAGAGCTGGAAAGATAGCCACACCGCTTACCTAAACAAAAATGGCAAGATTGCCACCCACCCAATCCATGATGTCTATGTAAATGGCGCTGTCTGGTCAGCACTGCGCTATGGGGCTAGCATCTTTGCCAAGGTTGATACTCGTTTTGCCAAAAAACTAGAAAAGGCCGCCCGTGACTTACGCCGCCGCTTTAATAGTCTCAGGCGAGGCTTTCTGTTTAGAGATATGAAGGCTGGCCTGTGGTATTTTGCCGAAGCCATTGATGGCGAGAGACATCAGTTAAGAAATGTAGCCGCCGATCCGGGACTATTGCTATGGACCTACTACGGCAAACGCTCAATTATTTACAAGCAGTACTTACCAGATGTGGTAAAACGGCTAATGAAATCCGATTTGTTTAATCCCGAAGCCGGTATCAGAACTTATAGCCATCGCTTGACCAACTATAATCCCAATGATATCTATCATCGAGGTCCCAACACTTACTGGCCGTTTGAATCGGCGCTGATTGCCAGCGGCTTGGATCATTTTGGTTACCGCAAACAAGCTGCCAAAGTGGCAACTGCCATGCTTAAGGGTGTCAGCCGCTTCAATTCCTGTATCGAATTGTTTGTGGAAAACAATCATCACTTGCGGGTTTGGAAGTCCCCCTCTACTCCCCAGACGAGTTCCGCGGACCAGGCTTGGACTGCCGCCGCCATCTACTACGCCACCACCTATTTGCAACATGTAGCTTAATCTAATTGAGCTGTTTCTTTACTTCGGCGATCTGGTCGCGGTACTCGGCAGCTTCTTCAAATTGAAGATTCTTAGCAGCTAGGTCCATTTTAGCGGCTAACTCGGAAATCAATATTTCATACTCTGATGGTGGTATCTTTTTTAGATCCAATTTCGGCTTTTCAATCTTTGGTACCAATTCTCGCAAACCCTGCTCCACAGCTTTTTTAATACCCTGTGGGGTAATGTCATGCTCGGTGTTGTACTTTTCCTGGACTTTACGGCGGCGTTCGGTTTCCTTGATTGCTCGTTCCATTGAGCCGGTAACTCTATCTGCATACATGATTACTCGGCCTTCAATGTGGCGGGCAGCCCGCCCGATAGTTTGGATTAAAGCCTGTTCACTGCGTAAAAAACCTTCCTTATCGGCATCGAGAATGGCCACCAAGCTAACTTCTGGCAAATCTATTCCTTCGCGCAGCAGGTTAATACCAACCACCACGTCATATACGCCCAGACGCAAGTCTCGCAAAATATCGGTACGCTCAAAGGTTTCCACTTCTGAATGCAAATGTTGAACTTTGATGTCTAGCTCCTGCAAATATTCGCTCAAGTCTTCGGCCATACGTTTGGTCAGAGTAGTTATCAATACCCTCTGGCCTCGGGCAATCGCCAACTTGATCTCAGCAATTAAATCGTCAATTTGGCCGGTGGTGGGGCGAACTTCAATTTGGGGGTCCAACAGGCCGGTGGGACGAATAATTTGCTCTGCCACTTGTTTTGATCGGCTAAGTTCGTATTCTGCTGGGGTAGCCGAGACATAAACAACTTGATTGATGTGGTGCTCGAATTCAGAAAAGGTCAACGGTCGATTGTCCAGCGCGCTTGGTAAGCGAAAGCCGTGCTCGACTAAAACCTCTTTGCGGGCACGGTCACCATTGTACATTCCCCTGATCTGGGGTAAGCTCATGTGGCTTTCGTCGATAAACATCAAGAAATCATCTGGATAATAATCCAGTAAAGTAGCCGGTTGCTCGCCCGGTGCTCTATTAGTTAGATATCGAGAGTAGTTCTCAATTCCCTTCACAAAGCCAACTTCACCCAACATTTCCAGATCGTATTTGGTCCGCTGTTCCAACCGCTGGGCTTCCAACAACTTTTTTTGCTTCTTGAACTCGGCCAGCCTTTGCTCCAGTTCGACTTCAATCGATCCCAGGGCTCGTCGTAGTTTATCTTCGGGCGTTACGTAGTGTGAAGCCGGAAAAATCTTTAGGATCTTTAATTCTTTACCCAGTTCTCCGGTCAAAGGGTCAAGAGATCGCAGCCGGGTTACCTCATCACCGAATAGTTCAATGCGATAGGCACTTTCATCACCGATAGGAAAAACATCAATGCTATCACCCCGCACCCTGAAGGTGCCGCGCTTAAAGTCAATGTCGTTGCGTTGATATTGAATGTCAGTCAGCCAGCGCAGCAACTTATCTCGTTTACGACGCTCGCCACCCTTAATCTCAATGGCTAATTGAGCATAATCTTCAACTGCCCCTAGGCCATAAATACAACTAACCGAGGCCACAATAATGACATCACGCCTCGTTAACAATGCCTTGGTAGCGGCGTGCCGCAGACGATCAATTTCTTCGTTAATATCTGAATCCTTTTCTATATAGGTGTCGGTCCTGGGAAGGTAAGCTTCGGGCTGGTAATAATCGAAGTAGCTAACAAAGTAATGTACGGCGTTGTCAGGGAAAAAACTGCGGAATTCGCTGTATAACTGGGCTGCCAGAGTTTTATTGTGGCTGATCACTAATGTTGGTTTTTGGGCAGTGGCAATCAAATTGGCCATAGTATAAGTTTTGCCTGAACCAGTCACGCCCAGCATTGTTTGTTCTCTAAAGTTGGATTTTAAACCCTTGGTTAGTTTGGCGATGGCCTTTGGCTGATCACCCGTTGGTTGATATCCCGCCTTTAGTTTGAATTTGGGCATAACTTTCAGTCTAAAGCACTTACAGCCATTGATCCTACTATGCAGGCTTCAGAACTCGATCAGGCTTCGGCGGGAGGATTTTTTTTACCTTCGTGGTAAAGCTCGTCCAGCAGCTGACATATTCGGCCAACTACACTTACGGGATCGGTTTCAAAAAATATGGTTTTTGATTCTTCCCTACCGGCTGCTTTCAAGATGTCAGGGATCACATCTGTTGTCCCACCAGCCCCCAGCAATACCCCTACTGGTATCCGGGCTTCCAATGCGCTAGTGAATTCGTGCAGGGTACCGATGCCGCCGCCAATACTTATAACCGCATCCGCCGATTGCACCAAGAATAAGTCCCGACCAACGTAATCCATACCGGTAAAGAGCACAGTGTCAAACGTATCAACTGGCAACTTGTAGACCCTAAGGTGCTCGGTCCGGGAGGCGGCTGGAGAAATCCCCACAGATTTGCCACCGGCCGCTGCTGCCGACTGGGCGGCTATGTATGACAGACCATGGGTAGCCCCAGTTAACAAAGTGTGTCCACGTCTGGCAATTTCCTTGCCAACTTGTTCGGCCAATTTGCGCCCATGTTCAATGCTACTTCCCGTGGCACCGCCACTGACACAAATCTGGTATTTATACTCTGGTTTTGGCATTGACCTTTGCGGCTGGCGGTTTAACTTTCTCGGGTGCGATTAGCTCGTTGTCTAATTGCTGCAAGACTTGCTGTTCTAGCGTACGCTGGCCAAGATAACGAGCAAATATTTCATTCCACAAAGCCTCTCTAAAATGATAAAAGTAGCGATCTTGGTAGCCAAGCTGGTGTGAATAGCTAAGCGAAACATCCATTAGGTTGAAACATACGGTGTCCTGCCCGCCGAGCTGCAGGGCTACGTAATCCATATCTTGCCAAAAAATTAATTTCGGATCGATTTCGTACAGCACCTCTTCGGCTTTTCGCCAATGGAGATCCTCGGGTTGAACATGGGGTTCAAAAATTTCAGGATGCCGTTCTTTGGGTAATTTTCCAAAGTAACGCTGGATAACCCGCCAATGTATTTTGCGATTTGCCGTAAGCCGCACACCAGCGGTATCTGCCACCAAAGTATCTACCAGAAGCTCTCCGAAGTTGGGTTTAATGGAAATCAGCTTAAAAAAGGCACTGTAAAGACGCACCTCGTAGAGATAGTGGATTAACAGCGGGAGTACCACCAAGCTAACTCCCGGCAGCCGGGTCAACTTGCCAGTTGGCATTACCATTACTACACCTAGTTCTTTAAGATGGGTAATCGGATGAAGCTTTTTGTGAATGAAGCTGGCGGCGATATCGCCCCATTTTTGGCTATCGTATTTTACGATGCGAATTTTGCGATGCTCAAAATCTTTAAAGGTTAGGGTTGTGTATTGCTTGAGGTACTTATTCAACCACTCGCCATCTTCGGCAAACCGCAGCGCCCCGTAGACTTCATACAAATCCTCTCCCGCCAACATGTTTTCAATCTTGGTATAGCCCAAACGTTTCATGGTTTGGGGTGGTGGCATCTGTTTTAACAAACTTTTGGCGGCACTCGGTTTTAAAAACCAGCCGCTACGGGGAATATTCAGCTGGTCGGCCTTTTTTACCAGCAGCGGCAACATTTCCCCCACATCATCCGGATCAGAGCCACCCAGCATTTTGGCCAGGCGTCGATCATCCGTTTTGACTTGGTTGATTAGGGACTGGTACAGCTCTTGGCCGTTAAAATCCGGGTCTAGCCCCAGGCGGGCTGCCCGGTCGTAGGCTTTGGCGTAGATCTCGCCAATCAGCGCGGTATCAACACCCGGTCGGTGGGTTAAATCCTCCAACTGTTTTAGCGATAGATTAAACAGCGGATCTTTGGCTTTTAGCAAACGTGCCAACAATGACATCTTGGGCTTAATATACCCTGTCCATCATTAGCCGCGCAAACCGCTTATGGTCCAAAGTTGGTGATTTGGATTGGCAATGATTTCAGCCGCTTGCGGCCGTGAAGAATGCCAGCCTTGGCTCCAATCTGGCCGACGACTGAGGTGGAGTTGGCACTGGCAAAGGTTATGGCATCCTCAACCGTTGCAGACTGGACCAAACTAGCTACCAGCCCGGAGCCGAAGGCATCACCAGCACCAGTACGATCGACAACTTTGACGTTTCGATACATCCCGGCTTGATAAAGGCGTGATTGGTGAACCAGCCAGCTGCCCTTTGCTCCGTCCGTCATAACCGCATAGTCAACTTTGCCCGAAGCAGTTTGCAGCGCCGATTCGGCTGAACCACCGAACAAGTCAGTAAATTCCTGACGGTTTAGAATTAAGACCGTAACTTTATCTAGTAATTTGCGTAGGGTTTTGGCCTTGGCCAGGTCGCGGCCGCCGGGATTGAGAGCCACTTTTATCTGCTTATCACCGGCTGCCTTTAGAATTGCCTCTAGCAGCTTCAGATTGCCAGCGAGCGAGCTGATGTATAACCAATCGGCCTCGAGTTTACTCAGTTTCAAATCCGACAGTTTTAGTTCTTCAGACACCCCTCGATAGACTAGTATCGACCTCTCCCCTGTAGGCGCCAAAAGAATAGTTGAATAGCCAGTAGTGCCATCCAAATCAACAGCAACTCTCGAAGTATCAACCTTCTCGGTCCTTAGAGCCTGCGATACTTCACGGCCGGGCAAATCGTCACCGATTTTGCAGACAAAGCTAGTTGGTAAACCCTGGCGGGTAAAAGTCACAGCTGCGTTAGAAGCCCCGCCGCCAGTGCTAAAAACAACATCTTCGACTTCCATTTTTTCGCCCAACGGAAATTGTTCCACGTAATCATGGGTGCGTACATCGCGTTTGGCCCGCATGACTTCACCCAGCAGGAATGTGTCGAGAGTTGCCGCACCGACTGTGATAATCTTAATTTTATTAACCATAACCACAATCATAGCAGTTGGGTGCTGGCTGAGAAATAAAAGCTTTAGTAGCCGCCGCCCTGATTGAACTCTTGGAGATTAATCAGCCATTTATTGTAGCCCTTATCAAAAATGACTACGTAGATAACCCCGTTGGTGTATTTATTTTTGGTGTCTTGTTTATTTATATTTACCGTGTTGACCTTAACGTCATATCGATCATCTTCTTGTTTAGTCTCGACAATACGGAAGCTATCGGGATAAAAGTACTGGCGGCTGTCCGCGCTAAGTTGGTTAAAATCATACTCTTTGACATAGGCGTCCGTCATATAGCGCTTCATCTGGGTAGCGTCACCGCCGATGAAGGCTTGCATAAATTTGCTAACATTATCTTCAACCGCCTGTTTGTCTTGAGCGGCTTTCTCGGCTGCTTTCGCCAGTTCGCTCTCTTGTTGCAAAAGTTTGTCGTGAATATCGCTAATGAAGTTGGGTGTATCGAATATAGCGGCCGGTAGGCTTTCATTCAATTTCAGTTCGGCTTTAATCTGCTCAGCGGCAGATTTGGTTGCTTCAGCCAATTTCTCTAGATCATCTAAATCAGTACCCTCAACTGCCTTCAAATCTTCGCTCAGCCCCGAAGCTTTGTTCGCATATTCACCCAAGCGATTGAGAAAGTCTTCGAAAGCAGTGATGGCAGTAGTGTTGTTCAGTCTGCGAGACAGTTGAGAAACCTGGTACTTTTTGTCCTTGACTAATTGTTCCAAATTACGCAGTTGGCTGGAAAAATCACCAAGATCGGCTGGTGTAGGATTATCTTTTTGATACGACGTAACTTTATCGCTCTGCTGAACCAGCTCGTGCAGGCCGGATTGAATTGTCTTCTTGGTACTGGCGGCGCGGACTCTATACCAACCAAACAATCCAGCTCCACCAACTATCATCACTATAGCGATGATAATAAGTAGCCACTTAAACTTTTTGGACTTATAAAACTTCAATTTAACTTGGGGTGGGTTTTTAACTTCGGTCTCGGGTGGCATTTTGGCTTTTAACCTTTGTCTTGAGTATACCACCCCGCCCTAGACACCTTTAGTGTGCTGGGTGTTAGCCTTGCCCTTAGAACCAAATGTCTCAATTTTGGTCTCAACTACTTTTTGCACAGCTTCGATTACCTGGGGCATTAATTTTACAATCGCGAATTCTTTGGGATTATCTGTCAAAACTTTTTCTAACTTTTTGCGAAAGACATAGCGCATATCGGAATTAATATTAATTTTGCTGACACCAATTTGAATGGCTTCGCGGAAGTAGTGCTCTGGCGTATCACTGCCACCATGCAGGCTAATATGGCAATCGATGCTATCGCGGACGAGTCGCAGCAAATCAATATCCAGCTCTTTGGGTACGGGGTATTTCCCGTGAAGATTCCCTATCGAGACAGCGAAAGTGTCAATATCGGTCTCGGTCACAAATTTTTTGGCCTCATCAGGCTTGGTTAAAGTCTTTTTGATTTCATCATAATCAATTGTTTCGGTATGAACATTGGAGCTACCGGCAAAATAGTGCATCTCCGATTCCACCAGTGCACCCGTGGTTTTGGCGTACTGAACTACTTCACGGGTTTGCTCGACTATCTGCTCGTAGCTGGAATCTTTAGAAACATCGATATGGATAAATTCAAAACCAGCATCGATTCCGGCCTTGGCCGCTTCTACGCTGGGGGAGTGATCCAGATTAACGTAAATCTCGGTACCATATTCGGCATTGTAGTTATCTACCATATCCCGAATGTTATCCAACCCCAAGGCTTTAACCTCGGTGTCAGACACCTCTACCATGGCTGGGGATTGAGCGGCCTGTGCAGCCTTGACTACGGCTAATAGGGTTTCTTGATTATCAATATTAAATGCGCCTACCGCAAACTTCTCGATGGTTGTGCGCTTAAATAATTCCCTAGCCCTGGAAGTTTTACTTTTGATAATATCGGTATTCATCATTTACTCTTTCTTTCTATCACCTCTACGGCGGCTTTGGCAATATGCGGTGCAGTCAAGCCAAAATATTCCAATAATTGATTGGGTTCACCAGATTCACCAAACCGATCGTTGATACCCAATCGGCGCAGTGGGGTTGGTTGGTTTTCGCCCAGCAGCTCAGCAATCGCACCACCCAGCCCGCCATTAATTTGATGTTCTTCCACTGTTACCACGGCTTTAGTTTTACTAACGCTATTTAGGATAGTGTGGATATCGAGAGGTTTTATGACAGCGCAATTAATAACTTCGGCTTCAATCTTGCGCTTTGTCAAGGATTCGGCTGCCAGCAAGGCTTGATAGACCAAGCTACCACAAGCAATTATGGTAACTTGTTTGCCGGGTCGCAAGATTTGGGCTTTGGCCAGAGAAAAAGTTGTATCTGGAGTGGTGATAATCGGAGTCTTTTCTCTCCCCAGCCGAATATATGTAGGACCTTTATGACCAGCGGCTAGTAATGTGGCCTTGGCGGCTTCTAGGGCATCGGCCGGTACTATTACTCGCATATTGGGCAGGGCTCGCATCATAGCTATGTCTTCCAACATTTGATGGGTGGCGCCATCCGGACCCACCGAGATTCCGGCATGAGAACCAACAATCTTAACATTTAGATCATTGAGGGCGATGGTAGTGCGAATCTGCTCATAATTACGGCCCGGACTAAAAGCCGCGTAAGAAGATATAAAGGGAATTTTACCCATAGCAGCCAGCCCGGCCGCTATCGTAGCCAAATTTTGCTCGGCGACACCGACGTTGAAAAACCGCTCTGGGAATTCATCGGCAAATAGATTCATCCTGGTAGACTCGGTTAGGTCTGCCGACATCCCGACCACATTATTATTGCGATTGCCGGCTTCGCGCAAACCCTCGCCAAACCCATCACGCGTTGGCTTTTGCTCAACTTCGTCAGAAAATAAATCGGGGTTAAGATCAATTTGGGCGGCGATCAACTTACTCATGCTCGCTCCTAATTCGGCCGCCCAAGGTTCGCAGTTGATTTAATGCATCTTTGGCCTGTTTATCTTTGGCCGGAGCGTCTGGATCATCGACTTTGCCCGGAGGGTTACCGTGCCATTTAAAATCGTACTCCATGAAGTCAACCCCTTTACCGGGTATTGTGTGGGCCAAAATTATCACCGGTTTTTCGATAATCGCCTTGGCAATATTACAAGCATCGAAGATATCGCTAAAGTTGTGACCGTCAATTTCCAGTACGTGCCAGCCAAAGGCTTCCCACTTGGCCCGCAGATCTTCCAGCGGCATAATTTCCTCAGTCGGCCCGTCAATTTGGATATTATTACGATCGGCGATGACGATTAGATTAGTCAGTTTATATTTGGCAGCAAACATTGCACCTTCCCAGGTATTGCCCTCATCCATTTCGCCATCGCTCATCAAACAATAAACAAAGCGGTGCAGTTGATTGTCCATTTTGAGCGCTAGCGCCATACCAGAGGCCTGCGAAAGACCTGAACCTAGTGGACCACTAGTAGTCTCTAGCCCCGGTAACTTGGTTCGCTCGGGGTGGCCTTGCAAACGTGAACCGAATTTACGTAGGGTGTTTAGCTCTTTAACCGGAAAATAGCCAGCTCTGGCCATGGTGGCGTAACGCACCGGAGTAATGTGACCGTTTGATAACACTAATACATCACGCTGCTCCCAATCCGGACGTTTGGGGTCGTGATTTAGAATCTCAAAGTAAAGAGCGGTAAAGATATCGGCCATACCCAAGGGTCCGGCCGAATGGCCGCTGCCAGCCTCTACCAGCATTTTAATGATGTCCTGGCGAATGGTATTTGCCATTAATTCCAGCTGTTTAATGGTCATCGGCCTATTTCTTGTACGATCTCAACGAGTTCTTTGTAGGCCTGCTGGGGGTCATCGGCCTTTTGGATCGCACCGCCAACATTTAGCACATCTGCCCCAGCAGCTATGATTTGGTGGACATTTGTCGAGTTGATACCCCCGTCTATGGCCACTTCAATCTTGGGGTTGACCGCTCGGGCTTTGGCAATCTTGGCTAGCTGTTCAGACTGGAATTGGCCACCATAGGATCCTAACTTACCGGTAAAAATCAGGATGTGATCAGCCTGTTTAATCAAATCGGCAGCTACGTCTGGACTGGTCTGTTGCAGTAAAGCCACGCCACATTTAATGTTGAGCGCCTGCAGTTGTTGCATCAGGTTAATAATTTTGCCTTGGCTCTCGGCATGAAAAATCACTAGATTGGGCGACCTGCTAATTACTGTCTCTAGTTGAGTCTCCGGAGTTTCAAACATCAAATGCAAATCGATAATCGTATCCTGTGGCCAATGCCCCTCAATCAAATTAATGCCCTTGTGGGGGGTGAACTTACCATCCATAAAATCAAGGTGAAGGCGCGGGGCAAATTTAACCCGGCCCAGCATTGCTGAATATTCCTCAACCGAAGTCGGTGTAACCGTTGGAACAATTTGCGTCATTTAGCCATACAGTTCTTCGATCTCACGCAGACGCCGTTTATGACGAGGGGCAGCCGAAAAAGGTTCCCTCAGCCAAGCTTCGGCTACCGCGTAAATCGCATCTTTGTCGATAAAACGCGCCGGTAGGCACAGCGCGTTGCTGTCGTTGTCTGCCCGAGTTTCTTTGGCAACTTCTTCGCTCCAAGCTACGGCGGCTCTAATTCCACGGACTCGGTTTAGCGCAATCGCCGGCCCCTGGCCGCTGCCACAGATCATAATCCCCCTTGGATCCTTATCATCGCTACCCAGTAGATCGGTAGCTAATTTGAAGGCAAACTGGGGATAGTCATCTTCCGGATTAAGCGTGTCCGGCCCCAAGTCTTCAACCTTATAACCATGGTGCACTAAATTTTCACGCAGATCATTCTTTAGCTCAAAACCAGCGTGATCACTCGTTAAGTAAACCTTCATACGCGTAGGTATTTAGCCAGTGCCGCTACAACTTCTACCAACCGATTCGAATAACCCCATTCATTGTCATACCAAGCCACGACTTTAACCAAGTTACCGGCGACAACGTTGGTTAGTTTCAAATCCACCACGGCCGAATGGCTATCACCAATAAAATCGCTAGAAACTAGCTCTTCATCGGTTACCGCCAGAATGCCCTTCAATTCGGGTCGTTCGGCGGCCTGAGTAAGTACCTGGTTGACCTCTTCAACTGTAGTATCTTTCTTGGTTACAAAAGTAAAATCACTCAAGCTAACTACCGGGGTGGGTACGCGAATACTCAAACCCTGAAAAAGCCCCTCCAGAGCTGGCAAAGCTTTGGTAGCCGCAATGGTAGCACCGGTAGAGGTGGGAACAATATTTTCGGCGGCGGCGCGGCTTTCACGGATATCCTTGGCGGGCCCATCCTGCAGTGCCTGACTGGCAGTGTAGGAATGTACGGTAGTCATCATGGCCTTGGCAATGCCAAAGTGTTGCTCCATTATGGCGGCAATCGGGGTAATGTTGTTGGTAGTACAAGAGGCATTCGATAGAACATCGCTGACGTTGGCCAGCTTAGCATCGTTTACACCCAGTACGATGGTATCAACCCCGTCGCCCTTGGCTGGAGCCGAAATTACTACTTTTTTGGCACCGGCCCCAAGGTGGGCGCTGGCTTCTTCGGCCTTGGTAAAACGTCCGGTACTTTCAATTACAATCTCGACTCCCAGCTCTTGCCATGGCAGTAAGCTTGGATCTTTCTCGGCCAGCACTTTAATTTTGGTGTCATCGACAGTTAACCCTGCGTCGTCGTAGCTAACTTCGCGCTGATATGTGCCGTAATTAGAATCGTGTTTTAACAGGTAAGCTAGCGTCTTATTATCGGTTAAGTCGTTAACCGCCGCCACTTCCAAAGTTGGATCTTCATATGCAATTTTGAAGGCATTGCGGCCAATCCGTCCAAATCCGTTAATGGCAATCTTTGTTTTCAAGCTAGCTGCTCCTAATTACTCTTAGTATTCTAAAAGCGCAAGCAGTTTAGAGCAAGCTATTCAATATCGCCAATGCGGTCTGGCAACTCAGATAACTCCAGCTCTGACAGTAAGCCGTAGATAGTAGTCTGGTCAGAACTTTTCATTACCAGGCAGTAATCTGAAATACCGCTGCTAGTCTGATAACTGATGGCGTCTTCGATCTTAACAATCAGGCCATCAGTTCTATCGCCAAATACTTTATCAACAATCCGAAACCCATCCGTACACATATTTGGCCAAACATATCCACTAACTAATAAGGGATCAGCCAGAAAAGTCTGCAACAGGTTATCATAAACTTTGGCAATTCCACCCACTACCTCGTCCTTGGCCAATATTTCTTTATTCATCGATTTAGGAAACTGATCATCATATATACTTCGCCACTCGAAATATTTTTGAACTCTGATTGCTAGTTCAGAGCGGGGCAATAATTCCATAGCTTCATCATCTAAGCCGAGCTGGCGAATGGCAAGCACAGGCGATTTAGTAACTCTATAGAGGTTCTATCCCGATACCGGTATCATCTAAGTAGGCGTATACCGTTCCGTATCGACCGGCCTCAAGCATCAGACAAAGTCTGTTTCCTTCTTCCGTTACCTGCAGCTCGATGTCATGAATGCTCACTACTACAGACAACATTGATGGCAATTCAACTTTATTGCCATCGCTATCGTATGCTGGGCCTTTAAATATCCAATGGCCTTTGAGAAAATCTTGTCTAAGTTGTTCGGCCAACTCGGGAGTTAACTCCCTCCGATGGATGTAGTCTTGAATCGGCTCGGGTAGGCCTTTGGGTAATTCCGGACCTGAGCTGTTACCGGGCATTGGCCTTGTCAAATCTGGGAATTAGGCGCCTCTTAACCACGCCAAAGTAGAGTAAGTTGGCATAAGCCGCTAGATTCAACAGCACCCAGTAGACCCGGAAAGTCTGGCTAGCCAGCAAATCTGCACCGTTGGCCAGCTGGTGCCAAATTACCAATCCCAAAATAGCGTAATTAAGTACGTGTACCGAGTGCCAGACACTGTAGGGTAGCCGATTGCGGACGAAGTCTAGCGAAACACCAACTGTGGCTATTAATATCCAAAAGGCCAGCGAAGCCAGCCAGACGTAAGGTAAATTATTAAACAGGAACAAATACGTACCAATTACCGAGCTGTGGGTAACTTCGGTATAGGCGCCGATTATCAGCAGAATGTGCAAAGTGATTAGGCTAAAAGTAATGCGGCCATTGCGCATGTGGAGTTGGCGCAGTTTGCCGCGGCCCGCCGCTTTCTCAACCCATGGTGCCATACTCATTAAGGTGTACTGGGTCATCACCGATAGAGCACCCAGTAGGCCAGCCAAGCGGCCAAACGCCAGCATGGTTGAAGCAGTATCGTTGCCAATCAACTGCCCTGAGTTTTGCGACCAGAACCAGACTATTACTGCCAAATTAAAACCGTAGAGACCGATCAACTGATTCTTATTCATCTAAACCAGGAACCCCACTAGCAGCAAGGCCACAATATTGAGAATTTTGATCATCGGGTTGATGGCTGGGCCGGCTGTGTCTTTATACGGATCACCCACGGTATCACCGGTGACGGCGGCGGCGTGGGCGCTGGACCCTTTGCCGCCATACTGCCCGCTCTCAATATATTTCTTGGCGTTGTCCCAAGCTGCCCCACCGCTGGTCATGGAAATAGCTACAAATACACCGGTCACAACGGCTCCCACCAGTAACCCGCCAATCAGACGGGCGGCTACACCTTCGCCAATCATATTGCCGATAACTAGCAGTAAGGGTGGAGTCAACAGAGGCAGCAAGGCCGGGGCAATCATGGCTTTAAGCGCTGCCTTGGTAACGATATCTACCGCCCGGCCGTATTGCGGTTTGGCTTTGCCACTCATGATACCTTTAATTTCGCGGAATTGGCGGCGAACTTCTTCGACTACCGCCCCGGCAGCTCTACCCACCGCCTCCATACTTAGCGCGGCGAAGTAATATGGTAATAAGCCCCCTATTAATAAACCGGCCAAAATATAAGGATCAGCCAGTTCAAAGCTAATCGCCAGCCCAGCCCGTAGGATCTCTTGATTAAAAGTTGAGAACAGAACCAAGGCGGCTAGTCCGGCCGAAGCAATGGCATAGCCTTTGGTAACAGCCTTGGTGGTATTGCCCACCGCGTCTAAGGCATCCGTCACAACCCTTACGTCAGCGGGCAGACCACTCATTTCGGCGATACCGCCGGCATTATCAGCAATGGCACCAAATGAATCAATGGCAATTACTACTCCGGCTAGCGATAGCATGGCCACTCCCGCGATGGCTATGCCGTAAATACCGGCCAAGCCGTGAGCCCCCAGCACACTGGCGATTATGGCAATAATCGGCCAAGCGGTCGATTTCATGGCCACTGCTAAACCGGCGATAATATTGGTACCGTGGCCGGTGACACTGGCGGCGGCAATCCGCCGAACGGGGCTAAAGCTGGTGGACGTAAAGTAATCCGTTATTAGCATCATGGCGCCGATTAAACCGATACCGATTAGACTAGAACCAAACAAAGCCCCGGTGCTGAACTGCCCGTTATCCGCCATTAGCCACTGAGTTACCCAATAGAATAATCCCGCAGCGATCACTGCACTAACAGCCAAGCCTTTATACATTGCCCCCATAATTTGGCCTTGGCGGCTGACGCGTACAAAACCCACGCCAATTACCGAGGCCACAATGGCAGCTGCGCCCAACATCACGGGATACCAAACAATATTGGCAAAACCCGGCAGAACCAACAGTCCCAGTAAGATGGCTGCCACCAAACTGATCACGTAAGTTTCAAATAAGTCTGCGGCCATACCCGCCACATCTCCGACGTTATCCCCTACGTTATCGGCAATCGTGGCTGGGTTTCGGGGATCATCCTCGGGGATCTTGGCCTCTACTTTACCCACTAGGTCCGCTCCCACATCGGCGGCTTTGGTATAAATACCGCCGCCCAGCCGGGCAAATACCGAAATCAAGCTAGCGCCAAAACCTAGACCAATTAAAACTTCGGCATTCTCAAACCACTGCCAAAACCCGACAACAGCCGCTAGACCAAGTCCCGCCACCAGTAATCCGGTTACAGTAGCAGCTCGAAATGCCACCTTTAGAGCCGGGTTGAGCCCAGCTTTAGCAGCTTCAGCTGTTCGTACATTGGCCCTCACCGCCACGTACATTCCCAAATAGCCGCAAATAGCTGAAAGCATTGCCCCGGCCAAAAAGCCCCACGCCGTCGGCCATTTTAGACCCAGTCCTACGATCACAAATAATAATAGGGCGATAACAGCTACCACCCGATATTGGCGGTTAAGATAGGCGCGCGCACCTTCTTGAATCGAACGCGAGATGGCACGCATTGATTGATTGCCCCGAGCCTGAGCCAAAACCCAGCGCATATTGTAGATGGCAAATGCAATTGCCAAAGCCGATGCAGCGACTGCCCAGCCTAAATACATCTATTCTCCCTCAATCTCTGCTACTCAACCACTTCTACGGTGCCTTGCATGGTTGGGTGCGGTGTGCAGTGATAAGCATAGGTCCCAACGTTATCAAAGGTAAAACTGTAAGTTTTACCTTTCTCTAGCAGCGGCCCGTTTAAGCCCTCCCGCGGGCTGTCCTCATCGGAAACTACGTTATGCTGGACGCTGTCTTGATTGGTCCAAGTAACCGTAGTGCCTTTTTTGACTCTGATAATGGCGGGGGCAAAGGAAGAATCTTGAATTTGGACCTCTACCACGCCACTTAGGACTTCACCAGTCTCTGCGGTTTGAGTTTGATCTGATGTTGACTGCTGAGTTTGGGAAGTAGTCTTCGATTCATCACCCGAGCTGGTTAGCCACCAAACTAACCCAGCGGTAGCAAGTAGAACAAAAATAATTGCTATCGTTCGCTTCATTTATATCTCCTTTACACAGATTACTATAAGTTACCTTAATTGATCGATACGATTCAAGAAATCATTGGTGGTTTGATATACAAATTGGCGCGCGGCTTTTTCTGCTTGCCCGGCAGGCGACAAGTACTTATGCCCTACCCCGTTTAGGATATGGAACTCTACTTGTTTGGGTGTGCCACGATATAAATCGATTACTTCTTGAGGTATAACGTCATCATGCTCCGCATAAAAGATTAGGAAAGGTATTTGCAGTTTTCGCATCTGTTCAACGGTCAGTGATTTCGAAAAATTTTGTGGTTTTCGCAACACTTCACTTAATGGCGGTCCGAAGGGTTTATTTACTGCTTCTTGGGTATACATGCCGCCGCTACTCATTATCGCGCCTTTGACTATACCGGGATATTTGGCAGCTAGAGCGACGGCTTGCGGAGCACCCATACTACTACCAATTATTGTCACCCGATTACTCGGATGCTGATTTTGTAAAAAACTCAAAGCACCTTCGCTCCACTTAAATCGTTGGTTCAGGGTATTATCGGATAATTCCCCAGGAGTCCAGCCCCCGCTACCAGGAAAGTCGAAAAACAGTGAGGTATAGCCTGCTTTCCCCAAAGAATTTTGCCAATCGGTAAAAGTTTGGGCAGCGGGGAAGGTAACTGCTCCTCCTCGGACAAATAGCACGTTGGTGTCCTTGGGATTTTGAGGAACCAGTAGCAATCCCTGAAACTCTCGACCTTCAGCATTAAAGCTAATGCGTTGAGGTTGCTGTGATTTCAAATGCTCACTCACTAATTGGTCGAGGCGATTTGCTCTTTGAGCATCTTCTTGACCGAGTCGTGCTTGGTGTCAAAATGCTTGCGGGCCGGCATTTGATCCAGAAACTCGCGGATGGTCAGGGCTGCGGCCGCGCCTTCGCCTACGGCGCTAGCAATTTGTTCGGTGGCCCCAGCGCGAACATCGCCAGCGGCAAAAATACCTTTGATGTTGGTACCCAAATGCTCATTAGTTTTGATAAAGCCGCGCTCGTCCAGCTCTACCCCACTGTTCTTCAAAAATCCGGTATTGGGCATTAGTCCAATAAAAACAAACACCGCGTCGACATCCATTTTTGAGCGTTGATTGCTTTGATTGTTGGTGGCTACCACCCCACTTACCAATCCGTCCTTACCGAAGATTTCGGTTATTTCGGTATTGAAATGGACCTTGATATTGGGTTGAGCATCAATCCGTTTGATTAGAATCTCGCTGGCCTTCCACTTATCTTTGCGAATAAAAATATCGATATGTTCAACTAGACGTCCAAGAAAAAGGCTTTCCTGAGCCGCCGAATTGCCACCACCAACCACTACAAGTCTTCTACCTTTATATAGCGGCCCATCGCAAGTAGCGCAGTAATGCACGCCGCGACCGTATAACTCCTTTTCACCAGCCACATCCAGGCGCCGATAGTCATTGCCCGTGCCAATCAAGACTACTCGCGCATAAATATCGCCCGTTGTTGTACTTACTTTTTTTATATCGTGCTGATCTTCTAGACCAATAACCTCGGCATAATCAATTTTGGCTCCAAACTTTTCGGCTTGTTTTTGTAGACGTTCTGATAGTTCCATACCGCCGACGCCATCCGGAAACCCGGGGTAATTTTCCACCCGGTCGGTAATGGCAGCCAATCCGCCGATAACTCCTTTTTCAAGGATTAGGGTTTCGATATCTTCACGAGTGGTATAGATGGCAGCGGCCAAATTGCTGGGCCCGGCGCCGATCATCACCACCTCATGAACGTCGGTGGCAGATTTGGCCATTACGAACTAATAGCAGCAGCTAATTTGCCCGGATTAAAACCAACGGTTAGATCGCGAGAACCGTCTTCCTGGGTTACGATCGTAACCGGTACGGCCAACTGGCCGCTCAGGCTCAATAGTTCCTGGCGTTTTTCGGGCTGTTCATCCAAGTTAATCACGTCGTAAGTCATCTCTTTGGAACTTAAAAACTGCTTAACGGCATGGCAGTATGCGCAGGTGTTAGTAGTATAAATAGTAATTTGTTTAGCCATCTTTATTTCCCTCCACAATTGCTGATCAGTACAATTGTAGCATCGGCTCCAAATCTTGACTAGCGCCCATATCCTTGACAGTTTTCCTTAAAATAATGACAATTAGGATAATTAACTCTAACAATAAGGAGACTTGAACAATGGTAGAACTCGCACAAGTGGTGGATATCAACTTGTGGGCAGTGCTGGTGGCGGCTTTGGCTATGATGGCTTTGGGCGCGGTCTGGTACTCACCCGTATTATTTGGTAAACAATGGCAGACCATGGTAATGGCTTGGACCAAGATGAAAGAAAAGGACTTTAAAGAAGGTGCCAACATAGCTTATCTGGGTTCATCTCTAGCTTATCTGGTAATGGCCTATGTTTTGGCCTACCTACTAGGGTTGCTGGAAGCCACCAGCTGGCAAGAAGGTGTTACGGTAGCGGGTTGGATAGCGCTTGGTTTTTTGGTGACTCGCAGCTTGACCTTTAGCCTTTTCCACGATGTCCGTAAGAAATTGTGGGCAATCAACACCGGCTACGACGTAGTTGGGTTACTGATGATGGGTGCCATCATCGGTGGCTGGCAAGTTTAGTTCTAACTGTTTAGTAGTTCTAAGATATCGGCTTCGCTGATATCGGCATGGATCAACTTGATGATATTGCCGTTTTTATCGATTAGTACATAGGTGTTAGCATAGGGATTGCCATATTGGTGGTGAACTTGTGCATCCGGGTCTAGGGCGACTGGAAAATTTAAGCCATATTCGGAGACGAAATCCCTAACTTTGTTCTCACCTTCTTGCTGATTAATAGCTAATACTTCCAATTGGTCTCTGTATTTGTCATACAGCTGTTGCAGAATTGGCATAGCCCGCCGACAATCCGGCGACCAACTGGCCCAAAAATCTAAAATAATTGGCTTGCTGCCACGATAGTTAGACAGCCTTATGTCTGCACCATCCAACGTTTTCAGGCTAAAGTCTGGAGCACTTTGGGCAGTTCTTGGTGCAGCCATATTATTCTCGGAGTTTGAATTGGGATCTGCGGGCTGGGTACCGCGGGCTATCAACCACCAACCGGCCGCGATTATTCCCCCGAGAACTACTAGGCTAGCAATGGATATGATGATTTTCTTCATTGTTACCAAACAGTTTCAAATTTTAGCATATAGTATAATGAGATTAATTTTAACGGAGGTACGTTATGCTTTCTAATTTTATGGTAGCTGCTATGTTGCCCGCCAAAGATTATGAACGAGCCAAAAAGTTTTATCAGGACAAATTGGGTTTGAAGAAGCTAGAGGACGATCCAGGTGGAGCAGTTTTTGAATGCGGTGATGGCACTAAATTAAATGTTTATCCGTCTGGATTTGCCGGCACCAATCAAGCCACCGCTGCTGGGTGGTTGGTTGACGATATTGAAGCCGAGGTAAAGGAACTGCGCGACCGTGGGGTAACCTTTGAAGAATACGATATGCCCGAGATCAAAACTAGCAACGGTATCGCTGCGCTTGGCGATGAAAAAGCAGCCTGGTTCAAAGATACCGAGGGCAATATCTTGTCTCTATTCCAACGCGCCTGAGCTCGTGGAACGATTGGCTAAACGCTGGCAACACTACCTAGTCCTTGGCTTGATTTACGGTTCGGGACTGGGAGTCCTTTTTTTTCATTTTTGGCATCCGTTACTGGCCCGGAATTTGAACGCCGAGAACTGCGGGCGAATTGGTGAGACCCACGTTATCCAACTGGTAGATCTCAGGCAACCGCCCATCACCGTGGTGACCAAGGTCTGTGACCGTTTAGTACTCAAAAATAGCGGCCAATCCGCCTTGATACCCCTATGGGGCGACACTAACCAGCATTACAAATACCCTGGTTTTAAAACCAAAATTCTAAGACAGCATCAAGAAATCGAAGTGATACTCAGCGTCAAGGGAAACCTACCCCTGCACGATGATTTTACCGAAGCGATTTTGCTAAATACCGAGACCCAACGTTAAACTGCTGGACTGGCGGGCGTGGGCGCCGCGGTCTTTTTGGGCATGTTTTTCATACCGACATAAATTACACTGCCAGCAATAGCTATGTGCAACACTGTGGTAGCGGCATTGACGTGGACCAGATTGAATAGCACACCATTGTAAGTATCGCCCGCCAAGGCTGGGATACCCCAAAGTGCTAGAACTAAGTAGACTGCTCCAAATACCTTGAGGTAGTTGAGAATATAGTAATCTTTTTTGGTACCCGTGGCGGCCAAAGCTGCCACACCGGATAGAATGTGGAAAAGGCTTTGGAAATAGTTGATCTGAAAAATTCCCAGCAACAACTGTCCATCGGCGTTGACTTCGGCCAGTCCTGGGATGAATCCAGCCACGCCGATGACTAGGAATACTATTCCAAGTAACTTTAAGAATTTTTGCATTCAGATTCCTCCTTTGTTATGGGTCTCGAGACTGCCCCTCGGCCGAGCCTTAATTAATTAAGTTTATTTTTTGTCTTTAATTTAAGTGTATTCCCGACTTTTAAGAATTTCCATACGATATGCTTAAACATATTTTAGCCACCGCGCAAAATGTTTGCGGAACTTATCAAGTTTGGGGTTAATTACCAACTGGCAGTAGGCAGCGCGAGGATTCTTGGCAAAATAATCCTGATGATAATCTTCGGCCGGGTAGAAGTGCTCCAGCGGTTTGATCTGGGTGACGATTGGTTTATCCCATAGCGCCTGGGATCGGGCCAGCGATTCGTCGGCTATTCGCTTTTGCGATTGATCATCAAAAAAAATTACCGAGCGATATTGTGGGCCCACGTCGTTACCTTGAGCGTCAAGGGTAGTGGGGTCGTGAATTCCCCAAAATATTTCCAAAATGTCGTTATAACTAATTAGTTCGGGGTCAAATTCCAGCTTAATAACTTCGGCGTGACCACTATTTCCCGCCGACACTTGTTCATAGGTTGGGTTGGCCAACTTACCTCCGGCATAGCCCGCAGTTACCGATGCTACGCCTTTGACTTGGCGATAAACTGCATCCAAACACCAAAAACACCCCCCACCCAAGACTACAGATCCTAATTTTTGAGTCATTTATCTAGAGGTTAACACGGTTTACCGGTTTGGGCTCTACTCTGGTATCAGTAAATCGATTTGCGTACAATAGACAATAGATTGTATTAAAACAAAAAATGAAGCTTCAACGATCAATCGGACCCGTACTCAGCCCTAAACACCGCTTTATGGTGGCGAATTTGATAGTCAGCGCGCTGCTGATGGCTGGTCTGGGAGTCTATCTGAACCAACAAAGCAGCGCTCAGGATGCAGGTTCCGTCGTCAGCCTGAACGCCAACGGCCAGCACGCCGATATCACGGTAGAACCCAACAGTACAGTCACATTGCAATGGACAGTACCCCAAAATAGATTCGAGCAATCTTCCGGCTGTACCGCCTCCGGGGACTGGAGTGGCAATAAAAGTTCTGGCGGTGGCAGCGAGCAAGTTAGCGTGGGCTCCTCTCCCGGTACGCGCACCTACATTATCACCTGCGCTGCTTATAATGGTTCGGCAGCCGATACTCGACGTGTTACGGTTCCATCGCCCCCGCCACCACCAGCGCCGGCTCCTGCCCCACCAGCTCCGCGCCCTGTGCCTCGGCCGACTCCGCCTCCAACTCCGCCTGCTCCGGCCCCTCCACTGGCACCAGTTGTCGACACTACGGCACCATCATTTCCCACTTCTTTGGCGGCTAGTAACGAAAACGGTAGCATCTTGCTAACTTGGGCGGCCGCCACTGATAATGCACAGCTAGCCGGATATATTATCGAACGTTCTACCGATCAAACCCTTTGGACTCAACTAGCGACTAACCACCCCGATACCGCCTACCAAGATCAAACCGCCGTGGCTGGAATCACCTATTTTTATCGAATTCAGGCTATCGACGCCACCGGCAACAAATCCGAATATACCACTCTGATGGTTGACTCACCGATGCTTGATATCGTAAGTGTGGTCCCCGAACCTACTCCGTGGTTTAAGCGTCTCAGATTGCCAAGCGTTTCCTGGCCTTTCGCTGTTTCAACGATATTTCTGCTGTCTGCTTCTGGTATTTATATCTTTTTCCGCCGTAAGCACTTGGCCGAAAGTCGTTTCCGGCAATACATCAAAGAAAAGTATTTCCACGACTACAGTATGCGGACACAGATATAAAATGAGCACCTAGCCATTTCGTAACCTAAAGCTCCCTAAGCAACTTTATTCACTCCACTAAGTGCTCGAGCTTAGTATAGCAACCAAATCCAAAAAATTGTTATCGAACTAAACCGATAACCAAGCCCATAGCAAGTAGGGTTACCAATTGGCTGCTAACGGTCATCATAGTTAGAGCCTTGGGACGTTGCTCAAACAATGCGTGTATCACCATACCGGTCATCGAGATACCTAGCCACAGCCAAAAGGCAGTGCTTAAGCCGGCTTCGATCGGGCTAACATCAAAGTAGTAGCGTGAGAGCTCAGTTACATGCGCTAACACATACGCCATGATGATAGACAGTACAAAACTCCAAGCAATGGCTTTTGTACCACCCCTTTTTTGCTGCTCGTCGGTTACACCCGTTAATGCCTGCCATTTTTTGCCAAAAACCGATTTGGCATACCAAACCATGCCGACCACCATACTGGCGACTGCCGCCAAAATTACAGCTAGCCAATTTATATCTACTTCCATCTCCCCTCCTTAACTTATTTGCTTCCATTATATTACAGGCAGATCCAATTGGCTGAGCATACAGGTCTGGTACCAGATACTTTACGTCACATGCAAATATGCTAATATACGCATATGACCGATTTATGTAGTGAAATTGCTGAGATGGGTAAAGGCATTAGCAATGAAAATCGCTATCGTATTCTTGAAGCAATCATGAAAACCCCACTAACCGTAGGCGAAATCGTGAAAAAAGTTAAGCTTGCTCAACCGGCCGTATCCCAGCACTTGAAAGTGCTGAAATCCGCACGTCTGGTTGAGCATGTTCGGCAAAGGCAAGAGGTTTTTTACTCCGTTAACATCGCATATATGGCTAAGTTACTGAAGCAGCTGGCCGTAGATTTACCAAACAAAAAATAGGAGGTTAGGTTGGATACTTTTAACACTGTTGCATCAGCCTTGGTAGTAAAGAAAACTATGACGGCGCTACAGAAGCGTGGATTGCTGCCGGAGTATGTAGCGGATAAAAAAACTGCGCTGGGGCGCATCAAAGCACTTATCCCAGCTGCAGCTTCGATTATGAACGGTGCTTCTCGTACCCTTGAAGAGATTGGCTACGTCGATTATCTAAAAGTTGGTAAACACGGTTGGAATAATCTCCACGATGCCATCCTGCAGGAAAAGGATCCAACAAAACAGTCCGAACTGCGAAAGCAGTCGGCACTTTCCGATTACTACCTTGGCAGCGTCCACGCGGTGGCTAAGACTGGCGAGCTTGTGATCGCTTCAAACTCCGGAAGCCAATTACCACATTTGGCGTTTACCTCTCTGAATCTCATCCTCGTGGTTGGCGCCCAGAAAATTACACCCGATCTTAAGTCGGCGTTGGCGCGCCTTAATGACTATGTTTTTCCGCTGGAGAATGCTCGGATGAAGGAAGCTGGTATGGGCGGTAGCTTCGTTTCAAAAGTACTAATTTTTAATAAAGAACAGCCCTTTCTGGGGCGCAAGGTGCATGTCATCTTTGTGAATGAAAAGTTGGGATTTTAATGTAGGCTGGTCGGTCTCCTTTGGTGCATGTCCTGGCTGGGGTTCATGGACGATTACAGAACTTTATTGGGGCTATCTATTGATCGGAAGTAAGGATGGTGATGTTTAGATACCTCGCGCGACGTACAGAATCAGCAGAACTTTGCCGCCAAATGCTCGCTTTTACCGGGTTAAGCAACCGGTTTTGCTAAACTGAATGAGGTAGACTCTATATATACCAACGAGTAACTATGGATCTAAAAGATATTGCCAAGCAAGCTCTCGAAAACACCTATTTTCGACGCGTACTTGCCACTGGAAAGCATACGCAAGTGGTTATTATGAGTATCGCGGCTGGTGAGGATATTGGGGAAGAAGTGCACCCAGATAATGATCAGGTTCTGTATCTAGTTGGGGGCCGGGGTAAGGTTGTGCTGAATGGCCAAGAACAAGCATTTGAAATCGGCGATGTAGTGTTGGTCCCGGCCGGTACTCGACATAACTTTATTACCGATGGTCAAAAAGCGATGAAGATCATTACTGCCTACTCTCCGCCTCATCATCCAGACGGCACTATTCATAGGACCAAGGCTGAAGCTCACTAACTAGAGACTTTGTTGACGCGGCGTGCGAGTACGCTGGCTTCATCAGCCGGTAAGATGTAGATACGAGCCGGATGATCCGCCGGGCTGATTTGGGTAATCTCTGTTGGCTCACGAGTTAGATGATTCTTTCTTGAATCCAACACCAGACCCAGAAACAGCAGACGTTCTACAACCCGCCGTCGTATCGGTGCCGATCTTTCGCCTACAGTCCCTGTAAATACCAAGGCGTCAATACCGCCTAGAGCGGCCGACATTTGCCCAATAGCTTGCTGCTGAGAATAAACAAATTTATCCAAGGCCAAAATAGCACCATAATTACCCTGACGCTCAAGTTTTAAGAGCTGTCTAATATTCGATGATTGGCCGCTCAGGCCGAGCAGCCCAGCTTTATGGTTCAAATAGTCTTCAAGCTGAGCGTCGTTTAGCTTAAGTTCACGGCGCAAGGCTAAGGCAGCGGTAATATCTAGGCTGCCGCTGCGAGTGGCCATCATCACCCCTTCCAGGGGTGAATAGCCCATGGTAGTATCAAGGCTTTTGCCGCCCTGCACGGCCGTCACACTGGAGCCGCTGCCTAAGTGACAAACCACCAACCTCAAGGGTAATTTATCCAACGCTCGGAGGGTCTCTACCGCCGATTCAACGGACAAACCGTGGTAGCCAAAGCGTTTTATATCAAGCTTGTGGGCTGTATCCCTTGGCAGACCATAATAGCTAGCGTGTTCGGGCATGGTGGAGTGAAAGGCACTATCTGAAATACCGATGATTCGGGTATCTGGAAAATAGCGTTGCAGCGAGCGGACTTCTTGTAGGCTGGCCTCAATATGCAGTGGCACGCGTGATTCCAGCGCTGTAAGTTTAGCCAGAGCTTCCTGGTCAATGACCCTGTCTACTTGGAAGTAGGTCGATGGCGCTACGATCCTAAGGGCGATTTTCTTTATAATCATGTCCTCTAGCCCATTGCCCTCTAAGACTTCCAGGATTTTGCTGCTGGCAAATTCCAAGTGCCGCAGACCGGAATCAACCGGCCCGAAAGCTTGGCCGTCAATTTCGGTTGTATAGATGATCTTTTCCTTGGCGTACTCAAAATGCATTTTGATCAGACATTTACCCACGTCAAATAAGGCGTATTTTCGGCTGGCACTGCCAGGATTAGCGACCAGTGTTAGCGAGTCCATTGCCACTCCTCTATCTCCGGCATATCAACACCATGCTGCTTAATATATATAGTGCTCTGCTCAATTTTCTGCTCGTACTTTTTAATAATGTGGTGGGCTTCCGCGTAGGGTAGCCGTCCGCTACCCGCGATTTTTTCAAATATCTCTATAACCAGGTGGTATCGACTGGTTTGATTGCGTACATGCATATCGAAAGGTGTGGTTGTCGATCCGCTTTCAATATAGCCATGAATACTGAAACGCTGCGGCGAGGTGTTTATGTAATCAAAAATGATCGATTTGAGGGTCTCGGGGTAGCCGTGGAAATTGCAAATAACCGGCTTGTCGGGTGTGAAATACTGATTAAAGCCCTCTGGGGTTAGGCACATACCACCCTGCCCCAAACCGCAGCTTGTTAGACATAAAATATTCACAAAGCGCAGCCGGATGTCTGGCCATTCTTGTTTAGCCATATCAATAGCTGCCAGTGTCTCTTTGGTTAGATAATCACCAGCCGCCGACAGCACCACATCGGGATGGGCGTCGGAGGCAAAATCCCATATCATTAGGCCGCTTTGCAGTTCCTTTGTGGCTAGCTCTGGGGTCAGCCAACGCGGTTCTAGAGTTTTACCGGCGACAATGACATTAATTTGGCGGGTGGTGGACAAGCAATGCGCCAGTACCGTCAGCGTGGAGTTGCCATCAGGTGGAAAATAAACGTCCACAAATTCGCCTTGCCGCTGCAAGATATCGTCTATAAAGCCCGGGTTCTGGTGGGAAAAGCCATTATGCTCTTGTCGCCATCCAGATGAAGTCAGAATGTAATTAAGCGATGGAATAGCCCCGCGCCAAGCCACATCCTGAGATTGGTTTAAGAACTTGGCATATTGATCTACCATGCTGACGACTACTTGGATAAAGGCTTCGTAACTGGCAAATAGTGCATGTCTGCCCGTCAAAGTGTAGCCCTGGATCAGACCCTGCAAGTTATGCTCGCTTAGCATTTCCATAACCCGCCCATTAACCGCCAAGTCTTTATCCCACGGCTCAATTGGCCAGACCCAAGCCCGCGGCGTGGTTTCGAAAACGGCGTCCAGTTTATTGGAATAGGTTTCGTCCGGCGACATCATCCTGAAGTTGGCGGTTGCTGAGTTGAGCTTAAATACTTCGTTAAGGTAGGCGCCGGCTCGCCGCATGGAGCTAGAGCCAATGGTCCCGGGTGTTGAGGCGTCTTCAGAGAACTGAGTTGCCAGGGGTAAAACTAAGGGTTTGTAGGCCGGTTCGCCACCAAACGTATGGGGGTTGAGTCCCATGCGTTTTTCAAGCGGAGGCATAATATCGCTAACAAATTGACCGAAACCCTGTTGGCGATTGAATAGTTCACCGATGTTGTACGAGCGCAACCACTGATCGAGCATTTTGAGCTGAGCCGCATCGGTTTTGGCTTCGGTCAATACCACTTGGTGCGAAAGGCAATTCCCCTCAATTTTTTGACCGTTGAGCTCTTTTATGCCGGTCCAACCTTTTAGGGTTCGCATGATAATCATGGGCATACGGGGAGCAACCATGGTGGTTGCTTGCCTAATGTCTTGGACGAGTGAATGTGCCCATTCCAGTGCCGTTTGCATTTGGACATGGATATCTTGACCGCTAACAATTTTTGGGTTGTAGCCGTAGCCTCTAAATAGAGCCAGAAGCTCTTCGTCGCTCATCCGCCCAAAAATGGTTGGGGCGGAAATCTTGTAACCATTGAGGTGCAATATCGGTAGTACCACGCCGTTGGTTTTGGGATTCACCAGTTTATTCAGGTGCCAAGCTGCAGCCGTTGGACCGGTTTCGGCCTCACCGTCTCCCACTAAGCAAGCTACCATCAGATTCGGGCTATCCAAAGCCGCTCCGTAGGCGGTTGACAGCGAGTAGCCCAGCTCGCCGCCTTCCAGAATTACTCCTGGTGTACCTGGGTTGCTGTGGCTGGGAAAGCCGTACGGCCAGCTGAAGTTTCGGCATAAATAACCAATGCCCTCATACGAATGGATGGCTGGGGGATAGAAATGCTCCAGCGTACTCTCCAGAAATAAATTAGCTTGAAGAGAGGGAAAGGCGTGCCCGGGACCTAGTACAAACAAGATACTCTGATCATGCTTTTTCGCTAGATAGCTTAAGTGGGAGTAAGCAAAATTAACGCCCGGCCCTGAGCCCAGTGGCCAAGTAGTCTGGGCTTAATATCGTCAAAAGACAACTTTTTCTCCAACAAAAAATTATCCTGTAAAAAAATCTGGGCCGCCGTTAGGTAATTGGCCGCACGCAAATACTTATCAAACTGTTCGCCTATTTTGTTCATGCTTATGATTAAGTCTAACTCTTGGCAGAATACAACTCAAAATTAAAGTCATATGTAAAAAGATAGACGAGGTTATCCTTAGGATGTCTCTGCCTCCAGTTTGTATAATACCCCCCGGGGGTATATAGTGCACCTATGATAGCCGATATTAAACGGCGGGCGCTGCATCGAACTAAGATACTTGAAGGCCAGATGCGTGGTCTCCAAAAAATGATTGAGAAGGAAGATTACTGCATGGATATACTCACCCAATCTCTGGCCGTCCAAAAGTCGCTACGCTCACTCGATAAACTGATCCTGGAAAATCATCTCAAGACTCATATTGAACAAAAGTATGCTTCCGGCAGCGCTCGGGCCAAAAAGGCAGCCGTGGATGAGCTTTTGGGATTATATGAGCTAAATAACGTAAGGAATAAGTAGGGAGGAGTTATGAAAAAGGAATCACTACTTTATGGCATTGTCGGGCTACTGGTAGGTATTGTACTTACCGGTTTCTTTGCAGCCTATGATGTAAACAATAACCACTCGGGCATGATGAATATGATGGGGATGAACAGCAGTCACAAGATGGGCAGCAATATGGACCGCAGTTTTACCGAGCAGATGATTCCCCACCACGAAAGTGCCATTGCGATGGCCAAGCTGGCCCAGCAAAAAGCAAAACATGCCGAAGTAAAGACATTGGCAGGCAATATCATCACCAGCCAGTCAGCCGAGATCAACACTATGAAGCAATCGTACAAAGATTGGTACGGAACCGATGTACCAACGGTCACAGCCGACCATATGTGGGGCGGCATGGCGATGAATAGCCAAGCCAGTACTGACAGACTTAGCGCTGCTACCGACTTTGACAAGGCGTTCCTTAAAGAGATGATACCGCACCATCAAATGGCCGTTATGATGGCAAACATGCTAGATATTGCCACCAACCGCCCAGAAATGAATAAGTTGGCTAGCGACATTATTGCCGCCCAGACCAAAGAAATCAACGACATGGAGTCGTGGCAACAGCAATGGGGTTACAGTAGTTCGCTAGGTAGCTCAGGCGGCATGATGGATATGATGGGCCACCAAGAATAAGAGGAAGTTCCTATGAAAACGCACACCGCAATAATGGCAGTCTTAGCCGTGCTGGCAGTCATATTAATTGTTTTTGCACCAACTTGGAATGTTGGTAAAGGTTTTGGCTTGTTACTACTCATCTGTCCTTTGATGATGCTCAGTATGATGTCAATGATGGGCCACGACAAAAGTGACCGCAATTAGGACGTGCTTATGAAAGACGGCCATCCAAAGTACCAAAATATTCTGTATATAACCTGTTGGGTTATACTCGCTGCAATCTTGCTAGTCGCCATAATCAAACTATTAGGAGGATTAAGATGAATCATTCCACAGAACTTACAAAAATGAAATATAGCGAATGGCTAGGCTCTTTATTGGGCGCGTGCTTCATAGCTTTTGCTTTAGGTGTATGGCTCTATAACCCCCTCAAGAGCTTCGCCTGGCTTATTTTAGTAATCGGCGTGTTACTGCACTCCTGGGGTATGTATAAGACGTATCAACGGAACAAATGATGCAACATAGCGAACATGCGGAGGATCACGCTCATATGATGGAAAGCGGCAAAACGAGCCGCTTGGAAAAATTCAAAATGAGCATGACGATGACGATGGGCATGGATCATACGGGCCTAGCTGGTCGTGAGATGGCTAAGATGATGGAGATAGACATTAGAAGAAAGTTTTTCTTCTCCCTAATTCTTTCTATCCCGATTGTTCTGTATTCTCCTCTTGGGGAAAAGATATTTAACGTTCATATGCCTCAGCCAATTCCAGCTACGTGGATTCTACTTTTGCTCACTACCCCGGTGTTCTTCTACGGCGGATGGATATTTTTATATTCTTCTTATTGGGCTCTCAAAAAACGCGTTCTAAATATGGCCGTACTGATTGCTGTTGGTATTTCAGCCGCTTACTTTGCAAGTATTCTCTTAACTACTTTAGGAAGCGAGGAATCTTATTATGAGGCCGCCGCTCTACTTATAACCTTTGTTCTCTTCGGTCATTGGATGGAAATGAAATCTCGGCGAAGTACAACAAATGCCCTGCAAGCTTTATTTGATCTTATACCACCTAAGGCACGAGTGATACGAGCTGGCAAAGAAATCATGATACCCACGAGCGAAGTAAAGCTAGGTGACGAAGTCATCTTGAAGCCAGGCGATAAAGTGCCAGTTGATGGCGAGATTATAGAGGGCGAGACCGCTATAGACGAAGCGTTAGTCACAGGTGAGTCGTTACCAGTTAGTAAAACGGCTAGTGATTTTGTTATCGGCGGGTCTATCAACCAGTCTGGCACGGTGAGGTTCAAAGCTACCAAAGTAGGTTCAGACACCGCATTAGCCCAAATAGTGAAAATGGTTGAAACAGCGCAGAACTCTAAAGCGCCCGGTCAGCGTATAGCCGACAAATTCGCTGGCTATTTAGTCATCTTGGCTGTATCTACCGGACTGCTAACTTTTGCTGCTTGGTCACTATTTTCTGACAACGGTTGGCTCTTTGCACTAACATTCGCCATATCGGCAGTAGTAATAGCCTGTCCTGACGCACTTGGACTTGCTACACCGACGGCAGTAGCTGTAGGAACGGGCTTGGGAGCAAAACACAACATTCTGATCAAAGACGCCGCGACACTCGAACAAGTGTCAAAAATCCAAGCAGTAGTACTTGATAAAACCGGCACACTGACTGCAGGTAAACCGAAAATTACTGATGTTATTGCCGCTGGAGGCACAACAAAACCTGACCTTATTCGTTTTGTGGCCTCCGCTGAAGCTGGCTCAAGTCACCCTCTAGCGCAGTCGGTACTTGATGAAGCGACGAATCGAAAGGTGAAGGTTTCAAAAGCCACAGGTTTTGCTAACCTAAGCGGTCACGGCGTTGAAGCTACAATTGACAGGAAAAACATACTCGTAGGTACGGCGAGGCTTATGAAAGACCGAAAGGTCGACTTATCGTCTATGCAAAAAGAAATTGACTCGCTATTGAACGATGGCAAAACACTGATGATTGCTAGCGTTAATGGTAAGGTAGCTGGCGTACTGGCAGCTTCGGATCCACCAAAAGAAACGGCCAAACAAGCCGTTGCAGCCATGCAGAAAATGGGCTTAGAAGTGGCCATGATAACTGGAGATAATCAAAAAACGGCTGACGCAGTTGCTAAACAACTTGGAATTGAGCGAGTTTTTGCTGAAGTTTTGCCAGAAGACAAAGCCAGCTATGTTAAGAAATTACAGTCCGAAGGAAAATTCACCGCCATGGTTGGGGACGGTGTCAATGATGCCCCGGCGCTTGCTCAAGCAGACATCGGTATAGCCATTGGTGCCGGCACTGACGTTGCAATAGAAACGGCCAAAGTGGTGTTAATGAAATCCGATCCTGCTGATGTATTGAGGGCTATTAGACTAAGTAAAGCTACGGTGCGAAAAATGAAGCAAAACCTAGCTTGGGCTAGCGTTTATAATGTGGCCGCTATTCCAATCGCAGCCGGTGTTCTATATCCTGCATACAATATATCCCTCAGGCCAGAGATTGCGGCTCTACTGATGTCACTATCCTCAATTTTCGTTGCTGTGAATGCGGTGATGTTAAAACGCGCCGAGCGCGAGCTAGTGGAGATCTAAAGTGAATAAAGGTCTTATTAAGCAAACAGGTCCATCCAGTTATTGAGGGGAAAGCTTGGACGCAAACGGTCATGGAACCTGGTCGGCTTTCTGGCTGCTTGGTTTCCATAGAGCTTACGGTCGACTCCAGAACCAAACGACAGAGATAAATATGTGTTTTGAATGCTTTTTAGCGGTTCCAACCAAAACTACAAGTACAGCAACCAGACT
>CAZRIY010000001.1:0-236763 GCA_964600295.1 uncultured Candidatus Saccharibacteria bacterium | reverse complement strand
GAGCAGTCGGCTCATAACCGATTGGTCCCTGGTTCGAACCCAGGCAGCCCCACCACTATTTGATCTTTAGATATTCTTTGACTTTTTTGATTAGGAAATCGACGTCGAGATCGGACTTTACCAAATAGGTATGGACGTCGTAACTCAGTGCGTAAGCCAGGGTGCGGGTATCGCTGAGGTTGGTTAAGAGGATTACTTTGGCATTTTTGCCCCAATCGTCTTTGCGCAAGCGTTCCAGTACTTCCAGCCCGCTCATTTTGGGCAGCAAAATATCCAGCAGAATTAAATCGGGATGCTCTTTTTGGGCAAGCTCTAAACCAGTTTTGCCATCTTTGGCCTGCACCACGTTCAACCCCTCTTGGGTGAACATGTCAATCAGAGCATTGAGCAAAGAAACTTCATCTTCGACAACTAGTAGTTTCTTTTTGGTTTGGACCATCGAATCTTCTCCTTAGTAAGGGTTTCTAGCTGACTGCCTCTAATTTATAGCCTACTTTACTCCTGATCGCAAAGGCAGCAATACATAAAAACTGGTGCCCTTATCGAGTTGGGATCTAAACCAAATACGACCGCCCAAGAAATCCACCACCGATTTGGCAATAAATAAACCAACACCACTACCCTCCACCGGCCTATCTTTAACGTTGCTAGCCCGGAACATCTTGGAAAAAACCCAGGCCTGTTGATCGGTTGGGATACCGTAACCCTGGTCGCTTAGACAGACCCCCAGGCTGGCTTCTTTAACTTGGACTCCGACGTAGCTGCTACCGGCTGGCCTAGACACTATACTGATAGTGATACGACCACCAGTATCCATATACTTAATAGAGTTGGTAAGCAGATTTTGGAAAACAATTCTCAGCAGTTTCGGGTCGGTCATAAGTTTTGGTAATGGCTTGGGCAAACGCCGTACAATTCGGATATCTTTAGATTTTATTTGGTAATCTAACTCTTTTAACAGTCGGTTCATGAAACTGGCCGCAGCTACTTTGATGGGCTCATATTTGAGCATACCGGATTCGATTTGGGCCACGTCCAACAGGTCCGTAATAATATCGCTCATCCGCCGCGTGCCTTGATCAATTTCAGTCAGGTATTGTTCTTGGCGCGGCGATGTCGAGTGTAGCTGGCGGGCCAGTAATTGGCCGTACCATTTGATTATCGATAGCGGTGTGCGCAGCTGATGGCTGGCCAATAGCACAAACTCGCTTTTAGAGCGCTCCACGGCTTTTTCGGGAGAAATATCACGAAAAACTTTGACCGCACCCAGCAGTGCTTGGCCGCTCATGACCGGTGTGCTAGTAATAATCAGCGGAAAGGTAGTCCGGTCCTGGCGGCGGCACCACAGGTCGCTGGCGATAACTTTTCTACGTTTGGTCAAGGATGTTACAACCGGGTGTTCAGCTGCAGGCAGGACTTTGCCCTGCTCATTAATCAGTACGAAAATTTTGTGATAAGAATGGCCATAAATTTGTTTGGCAGATTTATAGCCCAACATCTGTAGTGCCCGGGGATTGGCCAGCGCAATTTTGCCTTGTTTATCCGTAACGATTAAACCCTCGCCGACGCTGCTCAAGATGGCTTCGCGCTTGGCGCTTTCTTCTAGTTCTCGTTGCAGGGCCAGGGTTCTATCGGCCAGGTTTTTGGCCAATCGCGTATTGAGTTGCTGCAACTCTTTGGTCTGTTCACGAACTACCTCCACCATAATCTGCAAGCCCACGTAGAGATCGGTAAATTCGTCCTCTTTAGTTGGGATCTTAATATTATGGGAGAAATCGCCAATTGAGGCGGCGATCAGGATCGGGCGAATTTTAGCGATCTGGGCTTTGATGTATTTTTGGTAGTCTGCCGTGCTTGAGTGGTCGAGCGGACGGGTTTTGGTTTGGGGTTTGTCCATTTGGCTAGCTGTTAACCCAGTTGGTGGCCTCGGCCCGCGTGTTAACAATTTTTATGACACTAGCCTTACCCGAAGCAAAGACAATAAACCTAGCCAGGGAGCGGTTAAAGGTGCTGGCTCCATAAACCCCAACCTTGGCAAATTTAATCTGTCGGGCGACATCAATGATGTTTTGGCGGGCACCTCGATCGGTCTTGCCGAGCTTTGATAAGTCCATCATTAATTTAATTGGCTGGTGCTGCTGTTTGAGTTTGGCTACTTCTTCAATTAAACGATTGACTACCCAGTTGGAATCTTTAATATCGTGGTCGCCATCATAGACTATTTCGATAAGGTTTTGCTGATTAGTAAAGACACGTTCGGCCATGGTCTAATCTATTATCCCATCATTTATTGCAAAATTAAAAAAGGGCCCCGCTGGGGGACCCTTAGCTATCTCGACTCGGGGATTCTTAGCCGCGTTTAAGGGCTAGGAAACCGTTACGAGGGTTCTCGACCACCTTCATACCATCAGGTATGCTCTCGCAAGCTTCGTTGGGGCGCTCGTCCTTAGCGAAGTAATAAATTCGTTGCTGACGACCACCACGCAGGGTCACGTCCTTAGAATGCAAGTAGTAAGTTGTGCCTTTCGAATTCTGCTGGCTGAATGCTGCCATAGTTCTCCACTCCTTTAGTTAAGCTGATTAATAGCTTAACGGCCGCCACCCCTCTTGTCAACCTCCCGACATCTGAAGGTGCTCGAGGTTTCTAGGGCAAACATAAGGGTGTTGCACGGGTTTGGTTCATCCCATACAATACCAAGTAGTTTAAGAGGAGTAATAGTTAAATTATGGATGATAATAATCAGGGCCGATCCCAAAACCGGAAAAGCCGTCTAGCCAGACTAACCTACCCCAATTGGGCCACCAAGACCTTAGTTTTTATGCTAATCGTCGTTTCACTACTGGTGATCGTTACCATGGGCATAAGCTTGCTAGCCCAACGCCAAAATCTGATCAAGAAAGATCAGTATCAGGCCGTCTTTTTAAGCAACGGCCAGGTTTATTTTGGTAAATTGCGGGCAGCCTCGAATCAATACGTTAACCTCAAAGACGTCTTCTACTTGCAGCAAAATCAGCAGCAAGTCCAGCAACCTGCCGATCAAAGTCAACAAAATAATCTGTCCTTAGTCCGGTTGGGTAACGAACTACATGGGCCCGAGAACGAAATGTTTATCGATCGCGATCAAATTCTGTTTTGGGAAAATCTCAAAGAAGACGGCAAGGTAGTTCAAGCTATCAAGGGCAATCAAGTCCAACCCTAAGTTGTCCCTTAAGTTTGCGGCCGGGCTTTGAATAATTGCCAGATATAGCTGGTGAAAGCACCCAGTATTAGTATTGTCGCGGTTAAAATTCCTAGTCCCGCCAGATCCGGGCTCCAGGTGGGGGCAGCGTAGGCAAAGTTGTATTCGGCCGCAGGCGGCAGATTCACCGGAGTGGTGTTGGGCTGATTGAGATGGCTGTCCAGATAGGCTTGCACACAGGCTACCTGAGCCACTGAGTTGGTACCGACTTCTGGGCCGCAAGCGGCTTGGGCTTGGGCATAGATCTCGCCGCTAACATGGCTTTGCGACCCCGCGCGAGCAGCCGCTACGGCTCGGTCATAAGCTCCACTCAGCTCAAAGCGCACCGAGCTATTCATATGCGAGAAAACAAACTGGCGCAAGCTGTCTAAATCTGCGCTAACTTCTAGGCCGGACTGATCCTTTTGCAAAATACCATCCTTGAGTTCGATAGAGCGACTGGCGTTAGAACGCAAACCAACGATTGCCAAAATGGCAGCCACCACTCCCAAGCTAAACAGATAACGCGGCTTCATATCAGGTAGTATAACTTAGGTTGAAAACGGTATAGTTTAAACCATGGAATTCTGCCGTCTGTCGGTCGAAGAGTCGATGGCTCTTTTAAAAACTAACCGTCAGGGATTAGCCTCTGCCGAAGTTGGAAATCGTCAAATTCGTTATGGCGAAAATTTAATTCGCGACCGCTTGAAAACGCCATGGTGGCGGTTGGTGCTGGAACCTTTTACCAGCGCATTTGTGGTTGTACTTGGTCTAGGCGGGATGGTTAGCTGGGCAATCGGTCATCGTAACGATGCGGCAGTAATCGGGCTAGTCATCTTGGTCAACGCCATAATTGAATGGTTCCAGCGAGCATCGGCGGCGCGGGTTTTGGCCAGCCTGCGCCGTTACAGCGCCAAGGTTGTCAGGGTTCGGCGCGAGGGCAAGGTATCAGAGATTGACAGTGTCGGCTTGGTACCGGGCGATATTATGCTGCTATCGGAGGGCGAAAAGATACCGGCCGATGGGCGGCTGCTCGAAGCCTATGATTTGAGAATTAATGAGTCAGCGCTAACGGGCGAATCTAACGTGGTAGCCAAAAATAGCGCACGCTTGAACGGACAGCCCCTTATTTACCAGCAAACCAATATGGTTTTTACCGGCACGTTGGTTGAATTTGGCCAGGCCGAAGTCTTGGTAACTGCTATTGGTGATACCACCGAATTTGGTCGCATAGCCGAGCTGGCAGCCAAGCCATCTGAGCCAGCACCGATTATCGCTAAGATCAAATCTTTGACGCTACGGCTGATTTTGGGCAGCTTGGGGCTGTCAATTTTGGCCGTGGGTCTGGGCTGGCTGCAAGGACAAGACCCGCTGGAGTTGCTGCGATTTGGAGTTGCCCTGATGGTATCGATCATACCGGAGGGGTTGCCCGTAACTTTGACGATTATTTTATTGTTGGGTGTGCGGCGAATGGCCAGAAAACAAGCCTTCGTACGCAACCTGCCGGCGGTTGAAACTTTGGGCATGGTAACAGCTATTGCCACCGATAAAACCGGCACCCTAACCCAAAATCGGATGGCCATTGCCGAATTTTGGGATCTGGACGGCAGCCTCTCAACCGATGACAATACCGACCTTTGGCTGAGTGTCAGTCATGCTCATCCCGATCTAATTCACCCAATCGAAAAATTAATCACCCAATATAGTGAAGGTCGAGCGGCTCCGGGCAATTGGACCGAAATTGCGTCATCGGGTTTTGATAACCAGCGCCGTTTAACCATCGTCGCCTGGCGCAAGGATCAAGAATTTAGGGTTTATGTTAAGGGTGCACCCGAAGCTATCATTGATGATTGTGATTTATCGGCCGATCAATTGGACAAACTTAATACCAAGCTAGCTCAGATGACGTCGGGTAATATGCGGGTAATTGCCGTTGCCAAACTGCGTTTGAGCCATCCTCCAGCAGATTTAGACAGCTTGAAGTTGGCGGATATGGATTTTGAGGGGTTGATTGGCTTTGCCGACCAGCTACGCCAGGAAGCTAGATCGGCGGTTGAGCAGACTCGGGCGGCTGGCATCAAAGTTTATATGTTAACCGGCGATCACTTGAATACCGCCCGGACCATTGGCCAAGCCGTTGGTATTGCTAGCGATCAGGAAGCGGTGGTTGAAGGCCAAGCACTGGTTAAGGCGGATGGCTCAGGTTTGCGTCGGCTTCTAGCTAAAACCCGAGTTTTCGCCCGGGTCTTGCCCGAGCACAAATTTCGGCTGCTGCAAGCTTTGAAGCAAACCGAAATTGCGGCCATGACGGGAGATGGCGTTAACGATGCCCCGGCGCTAGCTAAGGCCGATGTTGGTATCGCCATGGGTTCTGGAACTGACGTGGCCAAGGAGGCAGCCGATATTGTACTGCTGGATGATAATTATCAAACCATTGTCGAAGCTATTCGCGAGGGACGGCGCATCTACGCCAATGTACGTAAGATTATCTATTACCAATTGTCTACCAATCTGGCCGAGGCCTTGAGCGTGGTTGGAGGCTTGGTGCTGGGTTTGCCGCTAGTCATGACGGCCGCCCAAATCCTCTGGCTAAACCTGGTGACCGATACCACCATGATTATTCCCTTGGGTATGGAGGCGGCCGAGGCCAAGCAAATGCGGTCCCCTCCCCGCTCACCCCGCGAATCGCTGCTGAGCAACCATTTGCTAAGCCGCTTAATTTTGACAGTTATAGTTATGGCCGCCTGCTCAGTGGCAGTTTTTGTTTACTTTTCGAACCAGAATTTAGAACTAGGGCGCACCATGGCTTTTTTGAGTCTGTGTACCGTGCAGTGGGCTACTGGTTTTAACAGCCGCAGTGAGTATGAATATAGCTGGTGGGGGTTTATTCGGCCGCGCCACCACTTATGGTACGGCGTAGCAATTGGAGCCGTTCTGGTTGGCCTGGCCGTCTATGGGCCGTTGCAAAACTACATCGGCACTGTGGCCGTCAGTCCCGCTCAATTGCTGATCCTGATTCCGGCCGCGCTGATTACCATGGCGGTCGGCGATCTTCACAAATGGTGGTTGCGTAGAGCCAACTAACCTAGTCTAGTCGTCGCGAACTCGTGGCTGCTTTTTATCCAGCTTATCCAGGCGCAATAGCCTAAAGACGATATATAACAACAAGATTAGCAGCAGCACATCAATCAAGGCGCTGATGAAATGTCCAATCCGAATCTCGGCCGTGGACAGATGAATGGTGGCTTGATCAAGCCGGTTTTCTGAACCGATCAGGAGCGCCAAAACCGGATCAATCACATTATCCACAAAGGAATGGGCGGCAGCGGTTACCGAAGAACCCAAGATGACACCGACCGCCAAGCCAACTACGCCGCGTTCCCGAATGAATTCTACAAAGCTACCGGCCTGCATCTTGCCGGCCAATGTCATTGCTTCAACTGCCTGCTCCATCCGTTGGGCCGCCCGCTCTTTTGGTCGGGCGCCCTCCCGGCGGACACTTCTAGATTTGGCCATATACCCATAATATATCAGCCGGTGGGCTGGGGTGGCCTTGTAGTAGTATTAGGATTATGCACTTGGACCCAGTTTCGATTCTGCAGGCCACGGGCTACGTCGGCCTGTTCATAATCGTTTTTGTGGAATCGGGCCTATTGGTGGGCTTCTTCCTACCTGGGGATAGTTTGCTGTTTACCGCCGGGTTTTTGGCCAGCCAGCAATTGCTAGACATAACTGCTGTAGTGGTACTGGTATTTATCGCGGCGGTGCTCGGGGATAACGTGGGCTACTCGCTGGGACGCCGCTTTGGCCACCGAGTTTTCAAGCGCAAAGATGCCCGTATATTTAACCTCGAGCATCTAAAACGCTCTGAACACTTTTACGACAAGTATGGTGGCAAAACCCTAATTCTAGCTCGTTTTACCCCGATAGTTAGAACTTTTGCGCCGGTACTGGCCGGGGTCGGCAAAATGCCCTATCGCCGTTTCGTAATCTTTAATCTGGTTGGCGGGTTGGTTTGGAGCCTGAGCCTGCCCCTGCTCGGCTACTATCTTGGCCAACGCATACCAAACATCGACCGTTATTTGGTACCGATTATTGGCCTAATCATTTTGCTATCAATCTCACCTTCGCTGATTCATTTATTCCGCCACCCTCGGGAGCGCCAAAGATTGATCGGCTGGATCAAGTCTAAGCTCTGGTACCGCTCTTAGTTTTTGTTATCATAAATATAGTTTGCAAAAATTTATCTGAAGCTTTCCGGGTTTAATAACGACTTTGGTGCCCCAACTGGCTTTGGCCCATTATCGCACTGATGATATACCCGAGCATGCCTGGTTGGGCGTGAGCGTGGCCGCTATGATTCTGTTAATCATGCTTGGCTTGGTAATGCTGATTAGCTTGGGGTTTTGGCTGATGATGTTGATTCACGCCGTAAAGAATAATATCGCGGATAAGCCAGTTTGGATCTTGATTCTGCTGGTGTCTTTTTTCTTTGGTATGTGGCTGATTGGAGCACTAGTTTATTACTTCGTAGTCAAGAAGACTTATCGGCCGGCCAGACCCGCTGGTCCCAAGAGCCGCTCGCCCAAACCTAAAGCCTAAGGAGCCAGCCGATTAATATCGCGCGGGAATAGCGTGGCTTCTTTGACGTTATTCAGCCCAATTACGGTTTGTACCAAGCGGTCAATGCCAAAACCAAAACCGCCATGGGGCGGCAGGCCAGCTTTGAAAGCTTGCAAAAAATACTTGTAGGCGGGGTGGGCCGGATCAAGTCCGGCGGCTTTAATCTGCTTAACCAATTGTTCGTGGCGATGTTCGCGCTGGGGCACTGTGGCAATCTCGATACCGCGAAACAGCAGATCCGCCCACAGCACAGTTTTGGCGTTGTCCGGGTTGATCATGTGGTAAAACTTCATGGCTTCCACCGGGAAATCTTTGACAAAAACCGCTTCTGAGCCGTGCTTGCTAAGTGCATATTGGCAAATCCAACGTTCCTCTGCCGGCAGCAAGTCTTTTTCGCGGCTAGTATCTTGACCACTGTCATGGCTATAGAGTTTGTGAACTTCGGCCACGCTGAACCGGGGAAACTGTTGGCTGATGGTTAGCGACGGAGCCCCCAGGGCTTTGAGATCGGCGGCATGCTCTTTGTAAGTCCGGCTCAGTACTTCATAGACCAGCTGTTCCGTCATTTGCAAAACGTCTTCGTGATCCTCGATAAAGCCCATCTCAATGTCGAGCATGGTCGATTCACTCATATGGCGGGTGGTCATCGATGGCTCAGCTCTGAAGGCTGGACCAATTTCATAAACTCGCTCGTAGGCACCAACCAGCATTTGCTTGTACAACTGGGGTGATTGGGCCAGCGTAGCTTCTTGGCCGAAATAATCAAGTTTAAAAACTTCGGCTCCGCCCTCGGTGGCCCCAGCCAACAGCTTCGGTGTCTGGATCTCTACGAAATCATGCTGGTTTAGGAAGCCGCGGATATAGCCAATCAAACTAGCACGCAATTTGAAGATCTTTTGCTCAGCCGGGTTGCGCAGGTTATAAACCCGGTTCTCAAACAAGGTGTCGAGATTGTCGGGCTTGTGATCAATCGGTTTGTCAAATTCAATCGGCGGGGTTTCGGTTACTGGCACAATTACCTCAAGAGTCGGCTGCTGAATTTCTAAACCGCCAGGAGCGCGGGCTTCCACCGTCACTTTGCCACGCACGCTTAACACCGTACCAATTTGCAAACCCCTAAGTTTGGCTACTTCAGGTTTATCTTCCAATTTAAGCTGGGCCAGGCCGCTGCGATCGCGCAGCAAAATAAAGGTAATGGCCCCCAGCTGGCGTTTTTTGTGCAGCCAGCCCGATAGCTCTATTGTCTTACCTTTGTGTTTGGTTAGCTCTGCGCTCAAAACTCGCATGTCTTCCGCTATTTTAGCCTACTATTGGCGATTGGTGATAACTCGGGCTTTTTGCTAACATACCAGAGTAGATTATGAAAAAAGGCTTTTGGTTAATACTGATTTTGACAGTTGGCACGCTCATCGGCGCCTTTGCCCTGTTTAATAACAGCGGGGGTGAGCCTAGTACCAACACAGCCAATCACCAGGAAATCCGTCCTGATGAGCATATACGCGGAAATCCCCAGGCCAAAGTAACGCTAGTCGAGTACGGGGACTTCCAATGTCCAGCTTGCAAAGCTGCTTTTCCTTTGGTAAAGCAGCTGCTGGACGAGTATGGCGATCGGGTGCGACTGGTTTTCCGGCATTTCCCTATCGCCGCCATCCACCCCAACGCCTTTGCCGGGTCGCGAGCGGCCGAAGCTGCCGGAACTCAAGGTAAATTTTTTGAAATGCACGACTTGCTCTATGAACGTCAAGACAAATGGGCATCCAGCACTTCAGCTCAGCAGCTGTTTCGGGACTACGCGGGCGAGCTCGGTTTAAATCTTGAACAGTTCAATACTGCCTATAGCGAAGGGTCAACTACCGACCGCATTAATGGAGATATTGAACTTGGCAAAGCGGCTGGGGCTACTGGTACTCCCACCTTTATACTCGACGGACAAAAACTTGAGCCCAATCCCCGTTCTTACGAAGAGCTCAAAGCCAAGATAGAAGCCGCACTGGCCCAAGCCGGCGGCTAATCTCGTACTGAATGTAAAACTTTTTGGTGGCGGCCGGCGGCTCGCTCAAAACCGCTGGCGTTGAATTCATAGCGTTTCAACAGATTGCCGACTTTGAGACTGCTGAGATAACGCGGCATCATCACGTAGCTGGCCCCGCGGTCGTACAGCTCCAGAGCTTCCTCGATTTTATCGTCGGTTTTGGTCATGGCAATCACAATGGCGCGGCGGCTCCGGGCGCGGGTTTCATCGACGATCAAAGCGTTGGTAGCAAAATCGGTCAGGTTGATGATTACCAACCGAACTCTCCCCAAATTTAATTCTTCCAAAAACTCTGGATCGTTGGCATCACCATATTGGCAATCTATGTCCTGGGCCTTCAGATGATCAATGGTTTCTGGGTCGTAATCAACCACCAGGTAGCTACGCCCCAACCTTTTGAAAGCTTTGATAAAGCCATGTCCGCCGGCTTTGTAGCCGAAAAGCACAATGTCGTGGGGCTTATCATCGGCTCCCACACGTTTGAGCTTGCCGCGTTCAAACACCCCCAGCCAAGGTGCCAGCTTCCGGTAAAGCTGGTCATCGTAGAGCATCATATAAGTTGAGCCGGCAATAGTGATAATCCCCACCAAGGTCATGATGGCCACCACTCCATCGGGCAAATGCCCCAGCCGATTACCCAGTAGGATCAGGATTAGCGAAAATTCGCTAATTTGAGCCACGGTCAAACCGGCCTTGAAACTGGTTTTTTTGGTATAGCCCAAGCTCCCCATCAAAGCCATCATGAGTAGCGGATTACCCAGCAACACGTAGGCCGAGAACAGAACTACTGGCAGTAATATCCCAGCCGAACTAGTTAGGCTGACGCTGGTGCCCAGAATAATGAAAAAGAGAATGACGAAGAAATCGCGCAACGGCCGCATTCGCGAGCTAATTTCGTAGCTGTAGGGGGTGGAGGCTAAAGCTACGCCGGCCGCTAGCGCCCCAATTTCAAATGAGAACCCTAGAATAGCCGCCAGTGAGGCAATACCCAGTCCCCAGCCCAAGCTGAACAGGAACAAAAATTCTTGGGAACGAGAGATGAAATTGGCCAGACGGGGCAAGATATAAACCGAGATAAAGACCAGAATCCCTAGAGCAGCCATCCCCTTGGCCAGGGTTAGGGCAACGGTCAGCGTGCTGGTTTGTTCTTGGGCCAGGCTAGATACCGCCATCAGGATGGTAATGGCAATAATGTCTTGGACCAGCAAGAAACCGGTGGTAATTTTGCCGTACAACCGATGCTGTTCCTTTTTATCAGATAAAATCTTCAGAATTATGATGGTACTAGAAAAAGTCAGCCCCACGGCAATATACAGCGCCACCACGCTGCTAAAGCCCAGCAATCTGGCCAACCCAAAGCCGATGATGCTGGTAACCACGATCTGACCCAGACCGGTTAAGAGAGCTACCTTACCCACTTCTTTAATTACCCGCGGATTTAGCCCCAGACCAATAATAAACAGCAGCAAAGCTACCCCGATATGGGAAAATAGCTCCACCGTTTCGGTTGATTTAACCAGGTTGAGCACAGCCGGACCCACCAGGATACCGGTCAGAATGTGGCCGATAATTATAGGCTGCTTGAGTAGCTGGGTAAGGGCGGCAATTACAGTGGCGATTGCCAGGATTAAACTAATCTCTGCAAAGATACCGGCTTCCATTACGCAAACGGCTTTCGATTTATTTTTCTATTGTGAGATTTGAGCATAGGCAATATCTGATCCAATCTGATACTACTATATCAGGGGTTTGACAGGAAAAATAACCAGCAATATCGAAAGCCGGACAACCCTGGTATATACCGCTAGCGTACCGCGGCTTAAGCGCTTACCGCAACTCCGGCCCCTTGCCTTCGAGTACCAAGCTTTATCATTGCTGGCGGTGGCTTCATCGTTCTAAGATAGACAGCAATGCGCCGGTTAAAACTATCCCAAGCGGAATTACATAAACTGGAAATGAAGCGACTAAAGCTTGAGATCCGCTGGCGCTATTGGCATTACAAAAATATCGCCTTGCTGCTACTAAGTTTAGGGGTATTTATTTACCTACTTGGTCTGCCCGCTATTGATGATTTGATAAAGTCGGTTGGCGGGTTGGGCTACCTGGGCGCCTTGATAGCCGGTCTCCTATTTGTCTCCACTTTTACGGTGGCGCCAGCGGGTGTAATTTTGTATCATCTAGCCGAAGTTTTGAATCCGTACGAGATTGCCGTTTTGGCGGGGGCTGGCGCTGTCCTGGGTGATTATATCGTCTTCCGCTACCTCAAAGATCGCGTGTTCGAAGAGCTGCGGCCATTGGGCCAAAAACTCGCCTCCTGGCGAAAATTCAATATCTTCAGAACGCCATATTTTGCCTGGCTTACTCCGGTAATCGGAGCGCTAGTTATAGCCTCACCGTTTCCCGATGAACTGGGCATTACCCTAATGGGGATTTCCAAAATCAAAACCTGGCAGTTCCTAGCTTTAGCCTTCCTATTGAACGCTTTTGGCATCCTGGTGGTGATACTGCTGGCCAGGACTTAGCAAAAAACTAGGCCGGTTGGCTAACTTTGACCCATTCGACTTTGCTCAGGGTCATCCTGAGCAGACCTTAGGCCGGTTGTCGAAGGATGACTTTGATTTGATGCACCCGTGGTTGATAGACCAATTTGATAGCCATCTTTGAGCGTCTCCTTATTTTTAAGTTTTTGTTTTGGCTAGTCGCCACCGGGGCAACTTCCAATTAGTCCTACTATGACTGATTGGCTGGGTAGCTGTCAATTAATAAGCTGGGGCTAAAAGTTTAGGTATACTAAACCCATGCCAAAACTTAAGCCGGTCGCCTATTTGGTCTTAGGATTACTGCTGGGCCTGTTGCTGTTTGCCGCTGTCCGCTGGTTTGGTTACCGGGATGAATCGGTTCACTATCACGCCAATTTCGCTGTCTACATCAATGGAGCACGCGAACAATTTAGCTCCCCGGGTTATTACCAGGAAGTCTTGAGCTGTGACGCTAACGCCAGTGCCAACCCACTGCATCGCGCTCATATGCACGATTCGGTCAATGATGTGGCTCACGTTGAGGATCAGGGCGTAACTTGGGGTCAATTTTTTGAAAACTTGGGCTGGTCAGTTAGCGGCTTAGCCTTAAAGAATACTAATACTATCTATGTTGACGGTCGGGGCGGCGAACTAACTTTTATACTCAACGAAGTCAGACAGGAAGACGTGGCCAGCCGGGTGATTCAAAGCCGCGATAAACTGCTGGTAAGTTATGGAGCAGCACCGCAAGCTGAAACCGAATATCAGTCGGTTGCAGATTCGGCCGCCACTTTTAACAGCCAAGATGACCCGGCGGCCTGCGCCGGTCAGGACCAATCAGGTTGGCGGGCTCGCTGGCACCACCTCTGGTTTTAGCCGTCAACTAAATCCATTCTACTTTAAAATTATCTAACCAGCTTGAGTATTTCGGCCTCACAGTTATTGATGGCGGTTTTGTCTTCGGTTACAAAACTCATCGATATTTTTATCCATTCTGTAAGCTCGGGTAGGTCGTACTTTTCAATATCCTCGGGATTTTTAGCCAAATGGAATAGGATCTGGCGCTTAACAAAACGGTCGGCCGCCGGGCCCAGGTACTGTTCTACAACAGATGTCACTTGGCCGAGTAGATCGCCGGTAATCAATGGACGGCCTCAATCTTAGCCAGATTCTTGGCGCCGACCGCAATCAATAGGTAACCCAAGCCATAAAACAGGATCAGGATTTGAATGATGATTAACAAGGTGCTCAAGCCCGCCGTTTGCAAAGACGAAACCAGCAGGGTCAGTAGCTGCAGCCCAATTGAAAAACCCACCACCACGTAAAGACCCAAGCTCAGCCGCCGCAAGGCCTGGCGGTAAATTATGCCTTTGACCGATTGCTGATAAGTGGCGATGTTAAGTATCGTGCTGGTCCCCAGTAGCCAGGTTAGAGCGTAGGGAACAACAATGGTTAGCCAGATCAGATTTTGATTAAGATATAGGTTGTTAGACCCATGCCCGCTCAGAATGCCGCGCGCATAAATATAAATTGCCGCCGTTACCAACACCAGGGCTATCAGTATTTTCTTCGGCTCCATGCGCCGGGCTTCGGTAATTTTCAGCAGTTGGCGAGAACCCGCGAACATCAAGCCAAAACCAATCAAGGGAAAGATTAGTACCAGATAGCTGTTGGTAATCGTAAATTGGGCTATTAGATCATTTTGGATCGCCCAGCCCCTAAAACTGGCAAACAGGCCGCTGATAATTAAACCGGTGGCTATCACTAGCAGCCCGTTAGAGACTTGTCCCAAGGCGTGCCCATCATCACTGTTTTTGATAGTCTGCGAATAATCCTTAAAGCGGGTAGCACCAAACCAGGCCAACCCCCAAATGGCAATTACCGGTAAAATAATTGTCAACTGAAGTAGCCGAATTTGCACCAGCGACAGATTAAAACGGTTGTCGGTTATCGGACTAAGCAAGCTAACCAGGGTATATAGCAGACTGCAGACAGCTAAAAAGCCGTAATACCTAGTCTTTTTGAAGCTATTATTTGTTGCTGGCTTTGTAATTTTTATCCTCGTCCTTAACTTTGCGCCAAGTTTCGTTCAGATTCTTAATAGCCTCTTCGGTGGTCAAGCCCTTGCCATCTGGGGTTTCTACCGCCTTTTTGATATCGTCATAAGTTACATTGTCGGTATGCCCCATATCGTCGTAGGGCTGATCGCAACCGCAGGTCAAACACATCAGCTACTCCCCCGTTTAATGTCAGTCTTAATCATACTCAACTGCTTAGAGTTTCTCCACCAGATCCTTGGCATCCCCGGATTGGCCTTTGTCCAGCTTGTCCAGTCTCAGCCAGCGCAGCAAATAGTACAGCACGGCTGCAATGGCCACGAAATCGATCAGGGCGCTAGCTACTTGCCCCCATTTAAATTCTGAATCGGCAATCTGGAACGATGCCCGCTCCAAGTTATCGGTATTGGGCAGAACCAGGCCAATCAGCGGGTCAAGCAATCCATCGACGATGGCTTTAACCAGAGCCGTCAGCGCTGCCCCCAAAATGACGGCTACGGCCAAGCCGACCACTCCCTTGCTCCTGACAAACTCAAGCACAGCTCTAAAATTCTGTTTCATAACAAAATTATACCGTTGAAAGGCACGGGAGGGGAATTTAGTTTTATGAGCAGATTGTAAGCAATTCTACCCTAGGGCTTCTTCCCTGTTGCCAAAATACCCATTTTGTCTTATTGTTAACGGATGGCAAAAAGGATCTATGTAGGTAACCTCTCCTACGAAACAACTGAAGAGGATTTAAAGAAGTCTTTCTCCGAGTTCGGAGAAGTGGCTTCGGTTAACGTCATTACCGACCGCTTTTCGGGCAAATCCAAGGGATTTGCATTCGTAGAGATGTCGAACGATGCTGAGGCCGATGAGGCCATCAAACAGCTCAACAACAAGGACGTTGGCGGACGCAACCTGCGAGTCAGTGAAGCCCGCCCCCAGGAAAAGCGCGACTTCGGTCCGTCTTCCGGCGACCGCGCAGCTTAAACATACCGACTAAGCTCGATTTATTTCTAAGCTAGAACCGGTTAATCAGCCGCTCAACTTTTTGAGTAGGCAAATTGCTTATATACAAAAAATTCCGGCCAAACAACCGATTATATGGGTGGGTTCTGGTTCCGGCTGTGGATTTTGAGGTGTAGTAGGTTGGTTTGAATTCGATGGCAAATCTGAAGTTGGTTTGGGGCTAGTTGGACCACGAGCTGGTGAACGGCTGCTTGAGCCAATAGATGCCTCCACAGAGTCAGCCGGAGTGTTGGATTGAGTTTGAGTTTCATCCCTGTAGTTTTCGGCCGACTGCTCAGGATCATTCTCCTGATTTGGCTGATTTTGCTCATCGGCTTGCCCTCGGGGGTCCATCAGACGATTCCATGAGACCGTTTGCCCCACAGTGCTCAGTAGCAAAATCAGAAATACGGTTAGAACGGTAAGATTTCGCTTAAGAGATGTGGATTTTTGTTTAAGCTTCATGCTGTTTATTTTACCTGGGTTTAACATACTAATTTTACCATAACCATAAAGTATGGTGTAGTTTGGCTACTTTTGGGATTTGCTTAGCGACAATACCCTAAATCCATCATTTGAGTACACTTGTCAGAAATTTGGCTGAATGAGAAGAATTTGAATTATTTAAATTTGAAACTAGAGATAATCTTATCGAAATCTGTTTTCTTTTTATCAAAGTCTGAATCGGGACTGACAAATTTCAAAAGAAAGACTTTGTCCTTATATATAAGGACTGTTAATTCTTGCTTGGTTTTAACTTTGTCACCGAACCTGTAGGTAAATCTGTGGCTAGACTTTCCGTCTACTGTAGTGTCACCGGAGTTGATTAATTCAAAATTTTGAAGTTTTTTAAGTGTCTCTTGCGTAGAGTCTTTTAATTCTGCCTCGCTAGGTGGCACAGACAATTCTATTCCTACAGTAAATCGAGAAGTGGGCAACGGCACGGTAGCAATACCGTTGACTGCGCTTTCCGAATCTAAAAATTCTTTAGACAGTACGCCCCAACCATCCGGTTTTGTGTACTTAAAATCACCTGCTTCAATCTCTTCTGCCTTTACTAGCTCGGGATTTATTTCTCCCTGTTTGGCTTGATCTTCTTTCGAAGATGGCCCGAATGCAAAGTAACCTATCGTTACCGCGACTAGAACTACAACAATTGGAGCTATCACTTTTAGCTTGGGTTTGGGGTATGTCATCATGGTCGATTTTAACCCATATACGCAGAAAGTAAAAATTGTCAGGATTTGAGTAAGAAAGAGGGGTATGCTATTAAGGTTTTCGGTTATATTTAATTGACAATTAATCCACAAAGCATGAGAATTAACGTATATTTAACTATAATTTAAGGAGTGCTATGAAAATTAAGGGTATAAAGACCCTAGCGAAAAGGGCCGTAGCTTTGCTGGTTACTTTACTATTAACGGCTACGCCGGCATTTGCGGCATCGACTTTTACTGATCACCTTTGGCAATTTGTTGGTGGACCACCGGCGACAACTAACCTAATTGATTTTGTCCAAGGGGCCAGCAGGATTTATGAGAACAGTGAGTTGCATATAGCGACCGACAACTATCTATATCTAAACGCACCGGTCCTTACCATTGTTGAGAAGGACATGCTTGTTGTGGGAACTCTTACCGCGGGTGCTTTGGTTGGGCCTTTAACCGGAAACGCCAGTACGGCTACAGCGCTGGCTGCAGACCCGACCGATTGTGCTGCCAATACCTTTGCCACAACTATTGCAGCCAACGGTAACCTAACCTGTGCGGCCTTAACGGACGCATCGGTGCCAGATGCACTTACAATAGCTTCCACAACAGGAGTAAGCGCAGCTGTAACTCGTGCTACCGGAGCGACGGGCTCATTCCAGTCAGTCTGGGGTGATCTAACGTATGAGGGGGCGGCAGGTGGAACTAGCACCTACCACGCTGGTATGATGGGTAACTTCATGGGTGATACTCTTACCAACACAGGTTCCGATATCCACGCCGGTGTAATTGGTAAGTACGAAGTCACCACCAGCGATGCTTTGACGGGTGCTAAAGCGGGATTAGTGGGTGAAGCTGGAACTGATGTTGCTGACGCAGCCATTATGGCAGTACTTGGCGGTGACACCGGTACCCTCACGCCAACTGCAGCTTACGGGGTACAATACTTTAACTCGACTGCAGCAAGTAAGTTCGATTACGGACTAGATCTGTTTCATGCGGAAACTGCTGACTACATTAACTCGGCAGTTGAGTATGGCGTAGCTGACATCCGTTTGTCATCAGGCGCGACTATCGGCTCGGGCGCAGGCGCCCCAACAGGTAGTTGTATCTCAGGCTCTCTATACTTGAGAACAGATGGCGCGGCTGACAGTACAGCTTACACCTGTATTGCTACCGCCTGGGTGGCCGTCTCGAACGAACCGTAGACACAAACATAAACAAACTAAAACAAAGCGAGCAGACAGCTCCCCACTCCGGGGAGCTGTTTTGTTTAATCAGAAACGTAGTTTTATAATAGCCTTCTATGCGAAAGGTACTCAGAAGTATTTTGACCAAAAGAAAGCTTTTATACCTGGCTCTTTTGCTAGTGCTTATTGCACTAGCTGTTTGGTTTAGTGCTTTTAATAAGGCTCCAGAAAATAAGTCTGAAACTCAAACTACTAATTACAATACAATTTCCGATAGTTCAACCGGCCTTTCTTTTAACATGAGCAAGAAATTCGAGACGATTCCCAGAGAAGAGCTGGCGGCCATGAACCCGGGGTTTACTTATGGTTTTAGGCCAAATGATGACCCAAACGCACAATGTATTGTGTCTCAGACTAAGTTGGCAGGGAGAGGATCTGCGACGGGTGAGGAGTTACGCAATGGAATTATGGACGAGGTGAGAAAGGTTCATCCAGATGCCGTAGTCGCCAACGAGTCAACCGCCCTAAATCCCGTAAAATTTGGTGAAGCCCAAGGAATACTACTAGAAATCTTGTATACAGAAGGGGGTTCAAAAATTAAAAGAGTTGAAATAATAGCGCTGGGCAACGTTAACCAGGTGATTGCCTACTGCCAAAGCTTGGCTTCTGATAATCAGCGCTATTACGATGATTTTACGATTTTCTTCTCGTCACTAAAATTGTCTGAATAAGCGTGGGTTATGGATCCGCATGGTGAAGGAAGTTAGAACTCCGTTAGCCCTGTTGAATTTTTAGTAACGCAATTATTTCTTATTGAGATTAACGAGTTTTACTACACCCCAGCCGACTAATGCGTAGACTACCATAGCTAGTAAGGTGCCTGTTTCGAATACCGAAGTAGTAATGTCGCCCTGGGTGGTCGGCGTACTGAATATACCTCTAAAAGGGGCGGTGAAACCGCTAGTTACTGTATATACAAAGCTTACAAAACCGCTGGACGGATTGGCCCCAAGAAGCTTAAGTAGAAGCCGAAAGGCCAACAGAAACTCCATCAAGCCAACTAAAAACCAAACAGCATTAGCCAAAGTCAATCGTGTATCTTGGCTTGAATCAGTGGAAGTGCGTTCTCGAACTACTTGCATGTCGCCCTGCTGGGAAACTTCGGTTTCTTTTACATTTTCTTCTATTTCTGCCACGGGATCCTCCTTGTTCTAGAGATATTTTACTAGATCTAAGCTCACGGTTAATTATATCAGCAAAATAAGCGTAAATATTTTGGCTCTCCTAGTGATGGAAGCCAGCCAGCCAGCCGGTAGACAGGTTAGAACCGCATTAATGGGTTACTCTGCGATTTGATAACGCTTGATAGTGAACGAACTTAAAAATCCTCAATAACAATTTTGTGCATCTGCATCAAATTAGCAAAAGCATTCGGGCGCTTCATTAATTCTTCCATGTGCTTCGGTACAACTTGCCAGCTAAGGCCATACTGGTCTTTACACCAACCACATTGTTCAGATTCCGGGACTTTAGAAAGTTTTTCCCAGTAGTAATCAATCTCTTCCTGATCTTCACAAGGAATCGAAAAAGACACAGATTCGTTAAATTTAAACTCGGGTCCAGCGTTAATGGCCACGAAACGGTTGCCGCTTAGCTCGAAGTCTATCGTGAGCACTTTGCCAGCGAGGTCCTTTTGGAAATCAGCCAAACCTTCCTCGGCACTGTTTGGATAATTGATTGTGGAGATTATTTTACTGTCTGGAAACACAGATATGTAAAAATCCACGGCCTCTTTTGCCTTGCCGTCGAACCATAGATTCGGCGTGATAGTTTTCATGTTATTAGACCCCTTGCTTATAGACATTTAATGCTATGATTTACCGTTTAAGTATTTACTAGCAACACTTAATGCGAATGAGGACAGTATAATAAAAACCGTTGCAAACAGAAGTTTTGCAAGTATTTCATTTTCATCAGGCTGCGTCAGAGCAACTAAAACTCCCAAAACTCCAAATGCAATTGAGGCGTAGATAAATATTTGTGTAGCTATTTTTTGCACGAGCTTATTATAACAAGCTTGTTGCTACTTGGACTTAGGTTGTCTATTGAGCGCCCACTGCACCGACGGGCTTATCGATTTGTCCGTGCGATGAATGCAGCCGGCCCAACAACAAGGTCGGCGCTTTCCGTCTAGAAGTTCTGTGCGTACCCTCTTGATATGGTCACTTCTCGTCGCTGGTTTCTTGACGGAAACGACCCAGCAGATCCACTCATTGCGTGCGAGTGGCGTAATATCCTCCCATGCTGCTCGCACCTCGGGGGCAGATGTCAAAACCTTTCTCAAATCCGCTGGCACTCTATGCACCACACTAGTAGCGATTTCTTTTTTGGCCATAAGTTTATTTTAGCTATCCTACCTGCAAATGAAAATTTTTGGTAAAGCTGTACTGTTAGCGTTTAAAAACATCAGAAGTTTGGCTCCCCATAGTGGAGGAAGTTAGAACTTCGTTAGTACTATTGAACTTTCAGGAACGGGGTTATCTTTTATTTAGGTTGACTAGTTTCACTAGTCCCCAGCCGATTAATGCGTAAACTATCATAGCCAGCAGGGTACCCGTTTCGAACACCGAAGTAGTGATGTCACCCTGGGTGGTCGGCGTACTGAATATACCCCTAAAAGGGGCTGTAAAACCGCTAGTTACTGTGTAAACAAAGCTTACAAAACCACTATCTGGATTGGCTCCGAAAAGCTTGAGAAAAAGCCGGAAGACCAGCAAAACCTCCAGCACACCGAGTAGGAACCAAACAGCATTAGCAAGAGTTAAACGGGAATCTTGGCTTGAATCAGTAGAGGTGCGTTGCCGCACTACTTGCGTGTCCCCCTGCTGGGAAACTTCGGTCTCCTTCACGTTTTCTTCTATTTCTGCCATGCGATCCTCCTTATTTACATAGATTAATCATAACAAAGAATGCCTTATCAAGCTCTTAACCGCACTTGTGCTATAGCACCCCGTGGTGGAGGAAGTTAGAACCTGTTTAGCCAGAATTCTTCGTGCCCTTTATCACGCCAATTATGCCGATAATGACTGCGAGAAGTCCGAGCAGTTGCCCACCGGGACTATCATCAATTTCACCATATACAAACATAAATACTCCGAATAATATTGCGAGAACGAAGTATATTATTCTACTTTTATTCATCTAAAAGAATCATACCTCAATTGCTCGTACCCAGTTTTATGGCTCCCCGTAGTGGAGGAAGTTGGAACTAAGATTTACCGTTTAAGTACTTACTAGCAACACTTAATGCGAATGAAGGCAGGATGATAAAAATGGTGGCCATAAAGAGTTTCGTTATGACTAGCTCAAGGCCGGAGCTATTTTCATCCGGATCGATCCCAGTCAGAACCATAAAAAGCCCTAGGACACCAAAAACAATTGACGAATAGATAAATAATCGTGTAGCTATCTTTTGCATAGTTTTAGTGTATCAAATAAACACAGCAGCTCATGCCATGCTTGGCTCCGGAGGCCGGACTATTACCTCGCTGTGCTCAGTATATAGCCGCTGTTATCTGAACCGGCCCTATGGGCTCGGTTCGTTTCGCAGACTGCGAATTAATGAAAAAACGCCAGTCGATGTGACTAGCGTTTTTTCATGGCTCCGGAGGCCGGACTCGAACCGGCAACCATCGCCTTAACAGGGCGGTGCTCTACCATTGAGCTACTCCGGAATGTCTTAAAAGTATAACTGGCGCTTTAAATCAGCACCAGTTAGCCTGCATGGTATACAGATAAATCATATCAATGACTCTTTTTAGAAGCTGCGGATAACTCCGGTAACGATACCTTGGATTTCCAAAAAATCGTTTTCGTCTAAAATTATCGGCTTCATGCTTGAATTAGCGGGCTGCAGCCGAATTTTACTGCCTTCTTTATAGAAGCGCTTGAGAGTGGCCGAGTAGCCATTGAGCATAGCCACCACCACTTCACCGTTTTTGGGAGCTTTGTTCTCGCGTACCACAATGTAATCTTTATCTAGAATACCGTCGTCTATCATGCTGTTGCCTTTTACCCGCAGTACATAAGAATTATCACTCTTGATCATAAAGGGCGGTACCATCAGGGTTTCTTTGGTTTCATCCATAACCGTGATGGGTTCGCCGGCGGCAATCAGCCCCAGCACCGGTAAATCACTGCCGCCACTCATTTCCACATCGGCCTCCACTAATTGAATTGAGCGAGCTTCATTATCGCGCTTGTGCAAATAACCCTTGGCTACTAGGTTATCAACGTGTTGAGCAACTGTGGCTACAGAACTATAATTCAAGCCCTCCATAATCTCGCGGAAACTGGGGGGATAGCCATTATCGGCGGTAAATTTACGAATAAAATCGAGCAGGAATTTTTGCTTTTTGGTGAGGCTTTGTTTCATTCTGCCGCAATGATAGCGTACAAAAGGCGAACAGTCAATGGTCTGGAACTGAGAAAGAACACCTGCCTGCCGGCCCGCCTTCCGGAGGACAGGCAAGCAGAAAACCCGAAAATACAACTCTAGCTACGTGGTAGAATAACGGAGTGAAAATTGTAGTAACCGGAGGCGCCGGCTTTATTGGCGCCAATTTTGTCCACCATTGGGCTGAGCGCCATCCCCATGATCAAATCATTGTTATCGATAAGCTAACCTACGCGGGCAACCCGGCCAACCTAGAATCAGTTAAAGATCGCATCAAATTTATTAATACCGATATTAACGATGCCGCGGCTTGCCAGGGTGCGATTAGTAAAGCCGATTACATCGTCCACTTTGCGGCTGAAAGCCATGTTACCCGTTCTGAAACCGACTCCGAGGTTTTTGAACGCAGCAACGTCCAAGGCACCAGCAATCTACTGGAACTGGCTCAGGTCAATAGCAAATTAAGGCGGTTTATACACATTTCAACCGATGAAGTTTATGGGGACGCCGCGGATGGTCACTTTTTTAAAGAAACTGAAAAAGAGCCAGCCGACCACCAAGCTACTAGTGCCTATGCCAAGTCAAAATCCCGAGCCGACGACGTGGCTAAAAGTTTTGCAGATAAACTGCCACTCAATATTATTCGCCCCACCAACAACTTTGGACCCTATCAGTATCCGGAAAAGATGTTACCACGCTCGATTACCCGCATTATGGGCGGCAAAACTATTCCGGTATGGGGTAAGGGTAACCAAGTGCGCGATTGGCTGTATGCGCCCGATACCGCTCGAGGGATCGAGCTGGTGCTAAAAAAAGCCCACGCCGGCGAGACTTTTAATATTGGCGCCAACAACCAGCCCGAGATCACCAACCGTAACTTAGCCGAGTGGCTGGCTAAACGCCTAGAAGAATTTGGCGCCAAAGTTGAATACCAGCCTGATCCTCGCGCTCACCACGACTTTCGCTATGGCGTTGATACTACCAAGATTAAACAGCTGGGCTGGCAACCGACTACCGATGTCTGGCAGCAATTCGAAGATACCGTACAATGGTATTTGAACAACCAAGCCTGGTGGGAGCCTCTGATAAAAGAGGCGGAGAGTATCTACGCCCTTAAATAAGCCTTATGGAACAATCCAATCCCGCAACTGACATTCTTAATCCCAACCAAGAGCTAGTGGTCGAGGAGCTGTCGATCCCCAGCCTGTTCAAGGTCGATCTGGTAGTAAACCGTGATCAACGCGGAACCTTTCGCGAGGCCTGGCAGGCAGAGAAGATGGCCGAGCTGGGTCTACCGGAACTTGGCCCGGTGCAATGGAATGTAGCCGAAAATATTTGGCCTGGAGTTACCCGAGGTATTCATGCCGAGCCGTGGGATAAATATATAGCCCCGGTGGTAGGCCAAATCTACGTAGCTTATGTTGATCTAAGGCCCGGGCCTAATTTCGGCCAGCTTGAACAATTTCAATTATCCCCCGGTAAAGCCGTATTCATACCTAAAGGCTGTGGAAATTCCTACCAGACCCTTAGCGACTATTCTGTTTATAGTTATCTAGTCACCGAGCACTGGCGGCCAAATATGGTTTACCCGGCAATCCACGCCTTTGATCCAGACCTGAATATCGACTGGCCAATCTCTATCGATCATGCCTTGTTGTCGGAAAAGGATCGAGCCTTGCCGAAGTTGCGCGAATTTGAAAGCGAACGAATATGAAGGGAATTATTCTGGCCGGCGGTTCCGGCACTAGGCTTTATCCAATAACCAATGCAATCAGTAAACAGCTGATGCCGGTTTACGATAAACCAATGGTTTATTATCCGCTGTCGACCTTGATGCTGGCGGGCATTCGCGAAATCTTAATTATTTCTACCCCAGAAGATACTCCCCACTTCGCTAAACTGCTGGGAGACGGTTCCACTTATGGCTGCCGCTTTTCATATAAGGTTCAAGTTAAGCCTCGGGGTCTGGCCGACGCCTTTATCGTCGGTGAAGACTTCATTGGGGACGATAAAGTAGCCATGATCCTCGGCGATAACATCTTCTATGGCACGCAGATGGGTCAAAGATTAAAGAAGTACATTAATGTTAATGGGGCGGTTGGTTTTGCTGCCCAAGTTACAGACCCGCAGCGTTATGGTGTCTATGAGTTTGATAAAGATATGAAGGTACTTTCCATAGAAGAAAAACCAGCCAAACCTAAATCTAATTACGCTAATGCTGGCTTGTATTTCTGTGATAACGAGGTGGTTAAAATTGCTAAGGAAGTAAAGCCCAGCCCCCGCGGGGAGTTAGAAATCACCTCGGTGCTAGATATCTATTTGCGAAAAGGTAAGTTAAGAGTCAGTTTGTTGGACCGAGGTACGGCCTGGCTGGATACCGGCACCTTTGAATCGTTAATGGATGCGGCTCATTTTATCCATGTTATCGAACACCGACAAGGTTTAAAGATTGGCTGCATCGAAGAGGTAGCTTACCGGGAAGGCTTTATTACTAAAGGCCAGCTTTCCAAACTGGCCAAGCCCTTGCTCAAAAGCGGCTACGGCCGGTACCTGATGTCGGTTCTGGCCGAGGCTTAAGCCGCCAGATACCCAACATCAGACCGGCCAATCCCCACCAGGTGATGGCTGTTGGACCATTGGCCCAAGTGTGCAGCAGCAAATTCATGAACGAGAGCCCGATAAAGCTGGCTAAGAGAGCAACCGCCAACAGGCTTTGCCGGGATGCCCGCCATAGATCGCGGGCAATTAAGTAGTTGATGGCTAGAAATAGCCCCAAGCCAATAAAGCCTACCTCCAAACCAACCTGCAAAAAGTAGTTTTCGGTAATGTCCGGATTGTTAGACTCCAGTGACGCCGGCCCCGCCGCGCCTGGCCCTTTACCAAGCGGGTTGTGCACCAACTCCGGAATCCCTTTGATAATTTCCTCCAGATGGTCAGCATTGGAGCTTTCGTCTGACGCCTTTTCGAGCGGCGCATGTAAAAAAACGCTCTGCAAAACCGGCACTTTAGGTACTAGGTAAATCAGAGCGGCTGCGACTATTAACAAGCCGCTAAACAGGACGATAGTGGCTTGGCGGAGGCGATGTTTCGGTAAGATCCGCCAGCCAATGAAGACTGTAGCCAAAGCAACGCCAATCCAGGCGCTGCGGGAATGGCTGTGGTAAAGCGCCAGAAAAAGCGTTGGGGGCAACAGCCACCAGGATGAATCGATGCGTTTTTTCAACAGTAATGTTAGGCTCAAAGCCCATGGCAAAATTAACCAGCTACCCAGAGTATTGGGACTGTCTAGAGTAGAAATAACCCGCACAATTTCGCTATCTTGTAGAAGTAGATAGGGCGGAATGGTGCCCTCGCCGTAGCCGAACTTGGCCAGGAAGTCGTATGGCAGCAAGTAGGCTTGCAGCAGACCAAAGATAGCTACGATGGCGGCGGTTACCAGAATAATCTTCGGCAACAGGGTTTTAAAGCGCCCGCTGGGCGACCGGAAAGCTATAGTCTGGCCGATTATAAAGATGGCCAGAAAAATTAGATTGTTGCGTAAACCCAGTAATGTAGCATCGAGATCGCTGGACATGATAATGGCCATCAGCAGATGCAGCAAGCCATAGACCAAAATCAGACGATTGGACCAATAGCCCCAAAGGAATCGACGCAGCTGCCGGTCTGTAATCAGTTTGAAACCCACACCGGCCAGCAACCCCAATACCAGAATTTCCTTCCAGGCTTGCCAGATTTCCCGGTAACCAAACAGACTACCCGCCCATGTGGTCAGCAAGGCATGAAACGGTAACAGCGCCAGTAGCGCCAACCAAACTGTACTTTGCCACGCTATAGAAACAGACCTGTTGAACCTCGACACCTTAGTCGGATTATAACGGCTTGAGCGAACAGCAGCGAGCTCAAATGGCTTCAAACTTCTGAGAGGTGGGACTTACCATACCCGGCTGGGTCCGTTGAAAACTTTAAGGATTATTGGTTTTTGATTTCTGAAGTTTATATACCACCCCAACATTGTCCATTCTCTGTAAATATGGTGAAATAAGGCTTGGGTAGGACTATGTCTAAATCCAGAAAAATATTCTATTTAAGCGGCGCAGTGCTAACTATTGGTGCTGGATTGTTCTTGTGGTTCCTGTCTCAAAAGAATATCCCCATTCCAACGCAGCCCGGTTCAGTTGAGATTTCCCGACCGGCCGAACCAGAATCCGATGCCGCTCTTCCGACCCAGGATACCCGCAGCTTCACCCCGGAACTGGATAAACCCCAGGCAGCTGGCGGTAGTACTATTGTCCAGTTCAGCAATGAGGATTCCAAACAGCAATTCCTAACTGCAAATGACGTGGCTCAGAGTGATTTAGCCCCCACTGCAGCCGGGGCTTTTGTAGTCAATAAACCAGCCGGGCAATTGCAACTGCCCGAAGGCAGCCAGGCCTCCCCCAATCTTTCCTACTTCATAACCACAACTCCAAATGACAGCCGCTATTCCCAGCAGTGGCATCTGCCCAAAATCTCGGCCCCATCAGTCTGGGATATTACCACCGGTTCTAGTTCCGTTACGATCGCGGTAATTGATACCGGCTTTTCTTTAAATCATGAAGATCTGGCTGACAGATGGGCTAACAACAGCGGCGAAGTGGGAGCCACTGTGGCCCTGGGGCCAGCGCCAAATTGTGTCACTACGGGGTTACCGCCAGACAAATCTTGTAATAATTTGGATGATGATGGCAACGGTAAAGTGGACGACTGGCGGGGCTGGGATTTTATTTGCGATAACAACAGCCCGGCGGTAGCCGATGGTGATTGCGATAATAACCCAAATGGCGACGGGGTTAACCATGGCACCCTCACCTCGGGAGCCGCAGCAGCAGCCGGCAACAACGGCGTGGGCGTGGCCGGGGTTGACTGGCAAGCCAAAATCTTACCCCTCCAAGCCTTGGCCGATAGCGGCGGCGGTACAACTGATGGCGTGGCCGAGGCTGTGGATTACGCCGTAAGCCGCGGTGCCAAGGTGATTAGTATGAGCTTGGGTTCAACCGATGTTGATAACTTCCTGCGCCAGCGGATTGATGCGGCCATTGCAGCCGGTGTGGTGGTAGTAGCAGCAGCCGGCAATTGCGGCGATCCCCAAACGTATTTTTTTAACGGTTGTGATAGTGTTGGTCAGATGTTGGATCCGGCCAACTATCCGCCAGTGATTGCGGTGGGAGCTAGTAATCAAGGTGATGACCGTTCCAGCTTTTCTAGCTACGGAGCCAATTTGGATATTATGGCGCCGGGTTCCGGAATCGTTACTACTTCTTGGAGCAGCGGGTCTCCCACTACTGCCTATGCTTCGGCTTCGGGTACCTCCTTGGCTACTCCGGTAGTTTCTGGTTCGGTAAGCCTATTGTTTTCGGTGCGTAGTAACCTATCAGTTTCGCAGATAACCACGGCTCTAAATGGAGCAACCGACAAAGTATCGCAGATGTCTGGCGCGAACTATACAAATCAGCATGGTTATGGCCGACTTAATACCCTTAAATTAACCAACTTAAGCGCCTTTACGTGCCCCAATAATATATCTCCAAATGGTAATATACCCAGCACTCCTAGTGGTCCCAAAGTTCTGTCCAATCGTTATTCAATTGATTCCCCCGATCGACTATCCCTCAGCGTCCTTAACAACACCGGCACAGCTTGTATCGAAATTCATACATGGAACCCGGGCTACCAGAGCTGGTTGACCAATATTGCCAGCAACCATCCGGCGATTGATCCGGCAGATGGAGAGATAATCAGCGGCAATATTTATGGTGACTCAAAGTCAGAGCTAATCTTCGTCAAATACCGCAACACTGGTAGTGGACGGATCGAGGTGCATACTTGGGATACGACTTACCAGCACTGGGTAAGCAATATTGCCAGCAACCATCCGGCGATTGATCCGGCAGATGGGCGTGTGATAGCCGCCGATACTAACGGTGATGGGGCCGACGAGCTAATCTTTGTTAAATACCGCAACACTGGCAGTGGACGGATCGAGATCCATACATGGGCGGCTGGACAGCAGAGCTGGATATCTAATATTGCCACCAACCATGGGGAGGTAAGCCCAGATAACGCTGGCGTGGTGGGGGGCAATCTCTATGGTGATGGCAAGGATGAGTTGGTGTTTGTTAAATACCGTAGTAACGGCAGTGGCCTGGTAGAAGTGCATACTTGGGCTCCCGGTTACCAAAGCTGGATCACCAACATCGCTACTAACCATGGTGAAGTTAATCCGGTTGATACCGATGTCATCTCTGGGGATACCAACGGCGATGGCCGGGATGGGCTGATCTTCATCAAATATCGCAATAACGGCAGTGGACGGATCGAAGTCCACACTTGGGCGTCCGGGCAGCAGAGCTGGACTAGCAATATTGCAACCAACCATCCGGCAGTTGATCCCTAGAGACATGTAGGCATCTTTTCTCTAATGTAATATAGTTTGAATAATTCATTCTTGGGAGATTTAGGAGTCCATATTGAGAGTCGCTGTGGTTATGCCGGCTTATAATGAAGCGACAGTCATCAAAACTGTAATCGCTGGCCTTAAGTCAGCCTTTTCTGAGACAACCCACAAATATCAAATAATCGTTGTCGATGACGGCTCAAATGACACTACCGCCCAAGTGGCTAGACAAGCTGGGGCTTATGTCATCCGTCACATCTTAAATACCGGCACCGGTAGCGCCACGGCTACTGGTCTAAACTATGCCCAGCGAAATAACTTTGACCTGGCAGCCACACTTGATGCCGACGGTCAACATGACGCGAATGATGTTATTAAGGGCATAAAATTAATTAATAGTGGGGATGGCGATCTCCTGATCGGCAGCAGACTGATTGATAAACGTGGCATGTCAAGAGCGAAGGTATTTGGCAATAAGAGCTTGAGCTTGATTACCGGCCTTTTGTTCGGTATTAGGGTTACTGATTCTCAAACAGGCTTAAGGATTTTTTCCCAAAAGGCCCTGGAGCAACTCAGATGGAAAGCTAGCGGGTTCGATTTTGGTTCTGAAATGCTGTGGCGAGCCAAGCAACTGCGCTTGAGCGTTAAAGAATACCCAATTAAGGCTATCTATACTGACTATTCAAAGTCGAAGGGACAAAATAACTGGAACGCATTCAATATAATAAAATCTCTGTTTAAGAGGCGGGTGATGGAGATTTTTGGTGAGTAGATATCTAATATTAATAATCCTTAACACTCCATTGATCGCAGCTGGCATTGTCAGCGCAATTACCGCTTACAAGCTTGGTCAAACTAGCCGACGTAGATTTATCTTCAGGATTATATTTTGGTCAAGCATATTGGGAGGCATTGTCTTTGCGGAACCTATCTACGCTTTTTTGTTTTCCCACCAGTTGACTCAAACCGAACCGCTAAGTCTGTTTGACGTCATCCAGATTACTGGAATCACTTTCACGTTTTTTATTGCCCATGAAGCATATGTTAGAAACGATGCCCTCGAACGACGGGTTCAAGATCTCCATCAAGAACTATCGATTCGGTTGTCCAAAGAAGAGTCTAAAAAATGATTAAGATATAATAGGACAAATCTGTTAATATTCACTTTGAATAATAAGTGGAAAGAGTTTCATGTTTAAGAGTAAGACCCTGATGATCACAGGCGGCACAGGATCATTCGGAAACGCGGTTCTAAAACGTTTTTTGAATACTGACGTCAAGGAGATCCGCATTTTCTCGCGAGACGAAAAAAAACAAGACGACATGCGAAAAAGCTTAAAGAGTGACAAGGTAAAGTTCTATCTTGGAGATGTGCGAAATTTTGAGGGCGTGAGAGAAGCCATGGCTGGAGTTGACTATGTCTTTCACGCCGCCGCTCTAAAGCAAGTTCCTTCGTGTGAATTCTTCCCTATGGAGGCGGTCCGCACCAACATCATCGGGACAGACAATGTTCTTGAAGCCGCCATTAAGGAAAACGTAAAGAAAGTTATTTGTCTCTCTACTGATAAGGCCGCCTATCCCATTAACGCCATGGGCATATCAAAAGCCATGATGGAGCGAGTGGCCGAGGCAAAATCACGAAATGTTGATCCTACCAAGACTATCATCTGTGTGACTCGCTACGGCAATGTTATGGCTTCTCGTGGCTCGGTTATCCCATTATTTGTGGAGCAAGTGAAAACCGGAGGGCCCATTACCATCACCGATGCAGATATGACTAGGTTTTTGATGAACCTAGATGATTCTGTTGATTTGGTTCTGTTTGCCTTTAGCAATGCCAAGCAGGGCGATTTATTCGTCCAAAAGTCTCCAGCCAGTACGATTGGAGACCTGGCCCGGGCTATTAAAAAGCTGTTCAAGTCTAAGACTGATATAAAAATTATCGGTACCCGGCATGGTGAGAAGCTGCATGAAACTCTACTTACTAAAGAGGAGCGGGGCAACAGCAAGAACCTCAAAGGCTATTTCCGGGTTCCGGCAGACACCAGGGATCTAAACTATGCTCAATTCTTCATTAAGGGTAGCCATATAGTAGAGGAAGCAACTGAATATACATCTGACAACACCACAAGACTCAATGTAGATGAAGTTATGAATAAGCTACTCACAACTGACTACATCCGAGACGAGCTTAAGGGTATAGAGGGAGAACTGATATAAAGGTATTAGTAACCGGTTCGTCAGGTTTTATTGGTAAGAATCTGCGTGCAACCTTAGAAAAATATGAAGATATTGAAACCCTTCGTTTTGATAGAAACCATTCAGTTACAGACTTAAAGAAGTTCATAAATAAAGCAGATTTTATTTTCCACTTAGCTGGAGTCAACCGGCCAAAAAATGAGTCCGAATTTGAGAAAGGTAACTTTGAGTTAACCCAAACGCTCTTAGACATAATGAGAGAGGAAGGTCTTAAAACACCTGTCCTGCTAGCCTCATCAACCCAGGCAGAGCTTGATAATTCATACGGGAAAAGTAAAAAGGCAGCAGAGGATGCTGTACACAGTTGGGCGGGATCGGCCAAGACAAGCGCTTACATTTATAGACTACCTAATGTCTTCGGTAAGTGGTGCAAACCCAACTACAATTCGGTTGTAGCAACTTTTTGTTACAACATTGCCAATAACCTGGATATAAAGATTAACGACCCTGATTCGGAACTGCAGCTTGTTTACATAGATGATGTCGTAGGTGAATTTATCAAGTCCATGCGCGGTGAAAAACAAACCTTGAAACAAGGTTTTTATCAGATCCCGCGAGACTTCCCTATCACACTTCGGGAGCTTACCGATAAAATTTATTCTTTTCAAAGAAGCCGCCAAACCCTTTTGATACCAAATTTTGAAAGCTATTTTGATCGAGCATTATACGCCACCTACGCCTCGTATTTGCCCGAGAAGAAATTGGACCATAATTTGGAAATGAAAAAAGACAACCGGGGATGGTTGGCTGAGTTTATTAAATCAAAACAATTCGGCCAGATTTTCGTATCCAGAACGAATCCCGGCGTAACCAGGGGTAATCATTGGCATCATACCAAGGTCGAAAAATTCTTGGTAGTCGAGGGGAAGGCCCTAATTAAACTTAGGCGTATAAGCTCACCAAAAACTGTTACCTATAGGGTGGGCGGTGAGAAGCTTAAGGTAATTGATATCCCTCCTGGCTATACTCACTCAATTACTAATACCGGAAAAAGTGAACTAATAACATTATTCTGGGCTGATGAAGTATTTAACCCTGCCAGCCCTGACACATATTCTTTAGAGGTTTAAGTGAAGAAGCTGAAGTTAATGACCATAGTTGGTACCAGGCCCGAAATCATCAGGCTGTCAGAAACTATTAAGCGGTGCGATCAGTACTTTGACCATATTTTGGTACATACTGGGCAAAACTGGGACTATACCTTAAACCAGGTTTTCTTTGAAGACCTCAAACTGAGAGAACCTGATCACTATCTAAAAAGCGTAGGCAAGAACCTCGGAGAGACTATAGGCAACATTATTGCCGGCAGCTATAAAGTGTTGCTTCGCGAAAAGCCAGATGCTCTCTTGATACTGGGCGACACAAACAGTGCGTTATCGGCGATACCGGCTAAACGTTTGAAGATTCCAATTTTTCATATGGAAGCCGGGAATCGCTGTTTCGACCAAAACGTCCCCGAGGAAATAAATAGAAAGATCGTTGATCACATCTCTGATATTAATCTTCCCTACACTGAACATTCGCGCAGATATTTGCTTGCGGAGGGGTTACGAAAAGAACATATATTTGTCACGGGTTCTCCGCTACCCGAAGTTCTACATGCCCATATAGAAAAAATTAAGGAAAGCAATATTCTAGAGAAGTTGAAGCTAAAAAAAGATAAGTACATTCTTGTTTCTGCCCATAGGGAAGAGAATATTGATGACGAGACTAATTTTAATTCCTTGATGAGCGCCATAAATGATATCGCCGAAAGACATCAATTGCCCATAATTTATTCCGCCCATCCTCGCAGTCTCGACAGGATCAAAAAAAGTGGATTTAAATTGCATAAACTGGTCCAGATTCTAAAGCCATTTGGGTTCTTTGATTATAACCACCTCCAACTTAACGCCCTCTGTGTTTTATCTGACAGCGGGACATTATCCGAGGAGAGCGTTATTCTGGGTTTTGATGGGATTTTGATCAGGACCTCAACCGAAAGGCCGGAAACCCTTGACGCGGGGTCGATCATCTTGGGCGGCATCGAAGAAATCGACATAGAACAAGCTATTGAGTTATCTCGAGATCTAAGACAGAACCAAGAAACGTTCAATCTCCCCCCCAACTATCGTGATACAAACGTATCTACTAAGGTTATAAAGATAATCCAAAGCTACACTAAAATTGTTAACAAAGTCGTCTGGGATAAATAAACATTGGGAGGATGAAGATTAAGAAATCGAATTTCATTGAACTCGTATCGATGTATGTTATTAAGATATCGAGGAAGTATTTCCTCAATACTTGGGTTTACCGTTTACCCATAACGACTTGGATTTACAGAAAGATTTTCTACCTAGGAAGAGTTGAGGGTGAGCAAGAAATATTGTTCAGGGGGAAAAAGTTACTCGTGCGTACAAAAGATATCTCAATAGTGCCTGCACTTATTAACCAATACTTTGAGGAGTTTGAGCTTGAACTATACGAGAAAATACTCCAGCCCGGTATGACAGTACTGGATATTGGAGCAAACATTGGGATATATTCCATTATCGCCAGCGAGAAAATTGGTGACACGGGTGCCGTATATGCATTTGAACCAGTACCTGAAAACTTGAGACTGTTAAAACACAATTTAGAACTTAATAACACGTCCAATGTACATATTGTAAACTGCGCTATTGGCGACAAACAGGGAGAGGTAGAAATATCTCTTGTTAAAGATGATCTCGCTACCCACTACATTGGTGCGCGTCCATCGAATTCAATTTCTGTGAAAGTCGATACAGTAGACAGCTTTGTATCTACCCATAGGTTAAAAGTGGGCTTCGTTAAAATGGATATCGAGGGTTACGAGGGACACGCGCTTGATGGCGCAAAAAGAACTTTTAGCAATACAGATATTATGCTGTTGACTGAATTTTCCGCTGACTACATTAGACGTGCTGGCAAAAGCCCTGAATATGTAGCGCGCGAAATGCTCAACATTTTCAAATACTGTTACTCTATTGATGAGCGGAAGAAGTTGATTTCGAGAATTTCGGGCGTAGAGACGCTGTTGAATCGAGATAATAATAATTTTCTACTAGCAAATAGGCCATATAGCCTAAAGTAGTACTTTGTAAAAGACAGTCTATAAAAATGCAACCAAAAAAGAAAATTCTAATAATCGGGCAGCACTTCTGGCCGGAGTCATTTCGAATAAACGATATTTGTGATTATTTAGTTGAACGAAATGTCGCGATCGATGTTTTATGCGGAATTCCCAACTATCCTACGGGTAGAATCTTCCATGGATATGGATATTTCCGCAACCGAAAGCAAAGGTACAATGGCATAAACATCCGCCGGGTCTTCGAGTTCCCGCGAGGTAATAACTCAAACATCCGAATTTTTTTGAATTATATCTCCTTCCCTCTTGCAAGCTTATTCCATGTGCCAAGATTGTTAACAAAAAGATACGATGAGATTTTTATCTATCAACTTTCTCCAGTGATGATGGCTATTGCCGGCATACTTGTTGGAAAAATTAAGAAAATTGAAACCACCATGTATGTACTTGATCTTTGGCCTGAAAATCTATATTCGGTAATTAAAGTAAAAAATAAAGCGTTAAGAAAAATAGCCGCCGTAGTGTCTCACTGGCATTATCGGAACACCGATAAGCTAGTAACATTATCCGGACAAATGAAAATAAAATTGCAGGGTATTACCAAGAAACCCAGCGACAAAATTATCGTCTTACCTCAGGCCCCCGAAAAAATCTATGAAAAGGACATACATGATGAGAAACTAGTGGCCAAGTTCAAACCAGGTTTTAACATTGTCTTCACTGGAAACATCAGCCCAGCTCAGTCATTCAATACAATTATTGATGCGGCCAAGCGGCTACATTCAACTGGGATCAATAACATCAATTGGATAATTGTTGGTGATGGTATGTCGCGTAAATGGCTAGAAGAAGAGGTAAAACAGGCCGGCCTTATCGATAGCTTCTATTTCGAGGGCCAAAAACCGATTACGGATATGCCTAAGTACATGGGGGTAGCAGATCTATTAATCGGCTGTTTGGTAAAAAGTGAACTGCTGGAAGCCACAATACCGTCAAAGGTAACGTCATATTTTGCAGCTGGAAAACCAATGGTTCTGGCTATAGATGGCGAAGCACGGGATCTCGTGAATAAGACTATCCAGTGCGGATTTGCCGGTCCGACCGAAGATGTCCAAACCCTAGCTGCTAATATTAGGAAAGTTTACGAATTGTCGCGCATAGAGAGGCGAAAGATGGGCGCTCGAGGCAGAGCCTATCACTTCAAACATTTTGAAAGAAACCTTATCCTAAATAAGCTCTATAGTTTTATTTTCAGCTAAGTTGGATATACAATACATAAGATGTCAAAGCTTATTATTACTTTGTATATTCTAACCACTTCCGCAGCGTTAGTGGCCTTGAAGTATGGAACAAAGGCCGGCCCACCGCTCAAATATTTGGGGGGTAGCAAACTTCAGTTTAATTTAACACCGTACTCAGTGGTTGGCATAATCTTATATGGGTTAAGCTTTGCATTATACGTTTATTTAATTTCCAAATATGAGCTTGGTTATATCATCCCGCTATTGGCAGCTTTTGTATATATTTTAGTTTTTTTGGCATCTTTCTACATCCTGAACGAAGTTTTTACGTTTACTAAGGTTGTAGGAATAGCTTTAATCCTAATTGGGTTGATTTTCCTTAATCTAAATAAATAGCTCTGCCTCTTTAACGCTTTCCTGAACCCTGTTATATAGGTTAATGTTAAGATCTGTTAAATGACACTTTTCTCTCAGCAAAAACTTCAAGGCGCCAATATCATGAACCGTTTTCTGAATAGTATTTGGCTGTTTCCTGCGATTATGGCAATACCAGTAATCTTGTTCACAATGTTTCAGATCCACGGCAGTTCGATTGGTGCATATAACAGCTACTTTTACGGGGAGTCCGCAAAAGATCCGAACCTGCTACTGGGCGAGCCACGGTTGATTCGATCGGATGAGTGGCAAGTTAACTCCCAAATGACAATTGCCCAGAAAAATAGTAACTTCGAGCGTATAAATCAGAATATTGGCGCCGGACAAGACGTGTCGTTGTTGCTAGATGTACCTTATAAAGATTGGTCAATTATTTTTAAACCACACAACCTGGCCTTTTTTGCAATGCCGCTTGACAATGCTTTCGCCTTTAGATGGTGGGTGATGGGATTTTTGCTGATTACTAGCTGCTACCTTTTCACGCTGGCTTTGTTGCCGGCAAAAAAACTGTTGGCAGCTTTGTTATCAGTTGCTTTCTTCTTCAGCCCATTTATTCAGTGGTGGTATGTGTACGGAACCGTAGGTTCAATTTATTATAGTTTTTTTGCCGGGGCAATTTTAATAAAATTGTTGGAAGAAAAGAGAACTCGATGGAAGTGGTTTTGGGGTTTTCTCCTAGCCTATGTGGTTAGCTGTTTTGCTCTTATACTTTACCCGCCATTCCAGATTCCATGTGCGCTGGCAATGGCGGTTTTTGGCCTTGGATATTTTATAAAAAAGATTAAAAATATGCCAACAAAACAAATTTGGCAAAATCTAGGGATTATTACCACGGCAGTAGTTACCGCCGGAGTAATCACAGCTAGCTTCTTGTGGACCCGACTCGATGCTGTCCATGCCCTTCAAAACACTGCATATCCTGGAACTCGTAATACAGAGAGTGGCGGGTTTGATGTGCCTCATTTATTTTCCAGCCATCTATCAGTTCAATTTCAGCGACACCCAAGGGCTGCGCAGTACCATCTCCCTAGTGAAGGCACCTTTAAGCCTATAAATCAAAGTGAATCATCGAACTTTATATTACTTACTCCGTTTTTTATTCTTCCTGCCATGTTTCTACTAATAAATGGTTACAGAAAACGGAAACAAATTGATTGGTTACTCTTAGTTACCACTAGTTCTTTCTTGCTGTTAGTAGTAATGATGTGCACTCCCTGGCTAAACTGGCTATTCAATTTATTCCTAATGGGTAAAGTACCTCCCGGTCGGCTTATTATTGGTGTTGGCTTGCTGGGAATAATCCACACCGTTCTAGTTATTCGTAATTTATTAAAGTTAAATAAACTTCCGCGGCAATTTCACAAAATCACCGCTGTATATGCATTGGTAGTTTTCGCGTTCCTGGTATACATAGGACTTGTTACCATGAATAGATCTCCTGGTTTTATTGGCCTGCCGACGTTTTTGGCCCTATCTATTCCCGTGCCTGTAGTTATTTATTTACTTCTGAACCGCAGATTTACCTTGGCGATGGCTGTATTCTTACTTTTTTCAATACTATCAAGCGGTAGGGTTAACCCTTTATATCGGGGGCTCGAGGTAGTTACTGATTCATCTCTCTCGAGGGAGATTCGAGCGTTATCTCTCAGCAATCCTGGCCGGTGGATTGCTAGTGATGACCTGTTGTTGGAGAATATGGCTCTTGCGAATGGCGCTCCTTCTCTCTCAGGAGTTTATATCTATCCGCAGCTAGATCTCTGGAAAAGCTTGGACTCAAATGAAAACATATATAATCGCTATGCTCATATTATATTTACGATTGATCGCAACCCCGCCGTTATAGCCCCTACGAGCTTGAAATTAATAGATAAGGACTATATCCAGGTAAATACAGAGCCGTGTAGCGACTTTCTAAAAAATCATAATGTTCGGTTTTTAATAACTGTTGCTAGAACTCAGGGCCAGGATAATTGCGCCCAGCTTCTCAAGACAATAAATTACCCCACTAGGGATATTTTTATTTATAAGCTATTTTGACTTTTGCTACCTTTTATGTCAGTATTTAGTTATTAGCTTTTACGGCTTGCTAAAATAAACATATGGGTATTCCCCGAAAAAAAATCTTAATAGCAGTGGTTGCGACGCTCTTAATCGGTGGTGGCGTTTTTGCGTATTGGCAAATAAGTAGAGGTGACAATGCCAATCCCGCAGACAATCAACAGAATAAAAATGGTCAACAAAGCCCTGATAATCAACCAAGGGAAGTGGACAAGCCCAAACCGGATGGCACGCCGGCTTCAAATGGAGGCACATCTAATAATTCTCCCTCCCAGGGTTCGGTCACTGTTACTGTTACATATGCGTCGGGAAGTGATGATCCTATAATTGTTACAGCCACAGTAGATGGAGCTACAAGCGGCACCTGTACTGCGGTATTTTCACGAATGGGTCAAGCGTCAGTTCAAGAGAACGCCTCGCTTAATCGAGTTACCAATTACTATGCTTGTCAAATATCTATTGCAAAAAGTCGATTCCCAGTTAGGGGAGAGTGGGAAGTACAGGTCAACTTTACTGGAGATAACAAACAGGGTACTTCAACTTCTAAAGCAATCGATATTCAATAACCATGAAAAAAATCCACTTCTTTAGCCTTATCCTGATCTTAGTTGTCTCGCCCGTACTCTTTGGCGGCCCACCTAGGGTTGGGGCAGCTGATGCGGCATCTTTCAAACCAGGCCGTATTATTGATGATTCCATCTTTAATGATAAGACAACGATGGGAGTATCAGATATTCAGACTTTCTTGAATAATAAGCGCCCAACTTGCGATACCAACGGTGAACAAATGATCTACGATCCAGCACATGGGGATACTGTTCCTAGGTCAACTTACGGTAGTCGACGCGGCAATCCTCCGCCCTACATTTGTTTAAAGGATTATTCACAGAACAGTAAAAGTGCTGCTCAGATTATATGGGACAAAGCTCAGGAATTTAGCATCAATCCCAAGGTCCTTATCGTGACCTTACAAAAAGAGCAGGGCCTGGTAACTGACGATTGGCCATGGCAGGTTCAGTATAACTCCGCTATGGGTTTTGCTTGTCCTGATGGAGGACCATGCGACCCCAATTACAGTGGTTTTACATTACAGATGCACGAGGGCGCACGCCATTTTCGCAATTTTTGGGACTTGAATCCTAACTGGACTATTCCTCACCGCCCGGGCACAAATACAATTAAGTGGCACCCGAACAGTGGTTGCGGCACATCCGAGGTCTTTATCGAAAACCGGGCTACAGCGGCCCTATACTCATATACCCCCTACCGACCCAATCAAGCCGCTCTTACTAACCTGTATAGTACTGGTGACAGTTGTAGCTCATACGGTAATCGGAATTTTTGGCGCGATTATAGTGATTGGTTCGGCGACCCATTTAGTTACGCGTGTTGGAACGGTAATAACATAACTGGAGCTGGCCCGGGACCCAGAGTGGTCACTAACGAATATTCGGCAGGAGCGAACGCTATATTCACACTAACCGTGCTTAATCAGACTGGCTCCAAGTGCGTGGAGATGCACACATGGAATTCCAGCCTTCAGGGTTGGCTTACCAATATCGCCAGTAATTTAGGGGCCGTCAATCCGCCTGATGGAGAAATAATTAGCGGTAATACCTATGGCGACGGCAAATCCGAGATGATGCTAATCTCGTCCCGCGTCAGCGGCAGCGGACGGCTGGAAATCCATACCTGGGACGCCTCTTTGCAACATTGGCTTACCAATATCGCCACCAACCATCCAGTGACCGATCCGGCAGATAGTGACGTGGTCGCCATGGATGCAAATGGTGATGGCCACGACGAACTAGTCTTCGTCAAATACCGCAACACCGGCAGCGGCCGGATTGAAGTCCATGAATGGAGCCAAGACCGACAACGCTGGACAGCCAATACGGCCACCAACCTGCCGGAGATTGATCCGGCCGATGGCCGCATTATTGCGGCTAACCTGTATGGAAGCTCGGCGGATGAATTAATCTTCGTCAAATACCGCAATACCGGGAGCGGCCGGATTGAGATTCACACCTGGGCCGGGAGTGCGCAGGGTTGGTTGAGCAATGTGGCTACCAACCATCCAGAAGTTAACCCAGATGAAGATTCCTTTATTACGTCTGGTAACATTTATGGCGGGGCGGTTGACGAATTAGTTTTTGTGAAATACCGCAATACCGGGAGCGGTAAGATCGAAATCCATACCTGGGCAGCCGGACAGCAAGCCTGGCTGAGCAACGTGGCCACCAACCATCCCCAGTTCTAAACCTATTTCAACTTCAGCCTAGCATCGGCCGTATCTCTCCTGAAATTTGGGTTATAGTAGGGATCATTACTCAGAAATTTCCAGTTCCATCTCTCCCCCATTATTCGGGCTTCTTTTATGAGCTCCTTCATGTCTCGTTCGTCTGATCCTGGCTTACCTACCGATACCGATTCGTAGTGATAAAGTTCAACATGTGGGGTATAGATGTTACACCAACCCTGGCTCCTTAGTTTTAGGCAAAGGTCGACATCGTTAAAAGCTATTCTGAACTTTGGGTCAAAGCCTTTGACCTTATCGAATCTGTCTTTGGCTACCATCAGACAAGCAGCCGTAACTGCCGATAAGTTTCTGACGCCTTTGGTGTAAATATTCTGATAAGGATCGCTGGGCGGGCTGTCGATGTATCCTTGAAAAAGGTGCCCTGCTACACCTGGAGTAGTTTTAAAGGCGCCAATTCCCAAAACTACACCTGCATGCTGAATCTTCCCATCCCCATAAAGCAACTTGCAGCCAACGGCTGCAACTTCAGGACGTTGAGCATGCTCTAGCATTCCTTCGATCCAATTGGGCGTAATCACTTCAGTATCATTATTTAAAAACAGTAGGTAAGATCCCTTGGCCTGTTCGGCGCCGTAATTACAGACGGCCGCGAAATTAAATGGTTTATCCCAGTGCGATACCCGCGTTTTAGGATGCTGTTTTTTGACAGCTTCGTAGAGCTTCTGGACTTTGGGATCTTTCGAGCCGGTATCCACAATTATTAACTCATAATTTGGGTAGCTGCTTTTTCTAAGGATGGAGTTCAGACATTTTTTAATATATCGATACTGATCTTTGGTGGGTATTATGATTGAAACTAGTGGCTTACCCTTTAATTCGTACTTCAGGCGCCAGGTTAAATAAGGTACCGTCCAGGCAATGGCTACCTTGTATCCGCGGCTTTTGGCGTCGTCTGCAAGGGCTTTTTTCTGATTGATATAAGCATAATCTTTCGCGCTTGCCTGGCTGGCAGTTGAGTGCGGAGATTTTCGCCAACTATAAAGAACCTTGGGTATGTGAAAAATCGAATCGGTAACGTTGCTGATGCGCAAGAAGAGATCCCAGTCTTGGGTACCCTCATAACCGGGGCGAAAGCCACCCGTCTGATCTACCAATTTTTTCCTAATGAGGGCGAAGTGAGTAATGTAGTTGACCGCTCTTAAGTAGTCCGGGCTCCAGTCTGGTTTAAAGAAAGGATCGGAATGGGTTGTCCCATCTTCTTCTAGTTTGTCTTCATCGCTGTATATAAAATCTGCCCGAGGATGTTGATTAAGAACCTTGACGTTCTCATATAGGGCGTTTGGCCAAAGTAGATCATCATGATCCAAGAGCGCCACGTATTCACCGTCGGCTATCTTAAGTGACGAATTTGAAGCCCGGCAGATATGGCCGTTGCGACCGCGGAAAATGTACTTTATACGAGGATCTTTTGCCGCATATTCTTTGATTATCTCTCTTACGCCGGAATCGGTGGAGGCATCATCCGCAACGCATAACTGCCAATTCCGATAGGTCTGGTTCAACACCGATTCAATACACCGGCGTAAAAATTGTGTCGGGGTGTTGTATGTCGGCAGAATAATGCTAATCAGCGGGCTGTTTGTAAATTTTTGGCTGGCCGCCTCCTGCGATTTTAGACTTGCGGCATCAGGGAAATTTTTAGCAAACCATTTTTGATAATCCTTCCGCCTTTTCTCATGGTTTTCCTTCCAAAGCAGACTTGCATCCAGCTGTTTTATTTTTTTGCCTATTACGGGTATGCGTTTGAGAATATAGAAAGCTGCACCTACTAACCTTACCCTGAGTGGATAAACAATAGCTCTAATAACTTTTATCAACTTCCAGCCCTTGGAGGCTTGGATATGGGCAAGTTCATTCTCCAGCCACTCAATATATTCCTGTTGGTTCTTGAGTTTTTGAATAATTTTTTCTAGCTCTTTATTGTGGCTATGCTCGGGGTAATTTTCCATGCTCTTAGAATTAAGTTTTGGTTAGATATTTAATTGTCATTTGCTGTGGTGGATGGGTGGTGGCATGGGAAAGTTTATGTCCGCCGATAATAAACTTGTGAATATATTCAATTCTGTCGTAGATGATAGATAAATCATCGCTCTCTATCGCGCAGGTAATGGTGTACTCCCCATCCGTAAACACATTTCCTATCGTGGCCTCCATGATAAGCGTCTGATCACTTTGCAGCGGCTTTGTAGTAACACCTAGTATTTGATTATTGGCAGCAAAGACAGTTATATCGTCGCGATCCTGGAAGATGAAGCCGACAGCAGGAGCCGAAATATCCTCCATGCATTTGAAGTTAATGCGCACACCGATTGACTCACTAGCATTGAAGGTAAATTGAACTTTTCCGGATTTCACATTGTAGGTTTCAGTCTTCTCAATTACAGCTTTTTGATTACCCTGGCGCTTCTTTTTTTGGATACCTTGGTTCTCCTGCTCCAGTCTTTCTTCGGCTGAACGCAGATTAATGTTTTCATACATCTCGGCAATATTCTGCGGCGAACCACCACGTATTATCGTACCGTCGTCTATTAAGATGGCGTTGGAGCAGAATCGGCGGATAGTTTCCATATCGTGGGTAACCAAAATGACTGTTTTGTCTTTTCGTTTTTTTAATTGTCTGAAGAATTCGAAGCATTTCTGCTGGAAGGCTACATCCCCCACCGCCAAAACTTCATCTATCAGCAGGATTTCGTTATGAGCCTGGATGGCTATCGAAAATGCCAATCTTACTTGCATACCCGAAGAGTAATTTTTGAGTTTTTGATCCATAAATCTTTGTAGCTCAGCAAAGGCAACTATTTCATCGTATTTGTTGGCCACTTCCTTTTCGGTGAGCCCAAGGATAGCTCCGTTCAGAAAAACGTTTTCGCGACCAGTGAGCTCGGGATTAAACCCGATACCGAGTTCAATAAAAGGTGTTAACTCCCCGTTAACCTTTATTTCGCCTGAGGTGGGGGTATAAATTCCAGCCAGAATTTTGAGCAGCGTACTTTTGCCGCTACCATTGCGGCCGACTACCCCAAAGAACTCTCCTTTTTTGATTTTAAAGCTAATTTTATCCAGCGCTCTTAGTTCTTCGTATGAATGATTTCGTCCAAAATTAATCAGTGTTTGCTTCAAGGTATTAGAACGATCGTGCGGTAAGCGAAAGATTTTACTTAAATTTTTGACCTCCACTGCGCTTTCCATTAAACATTCTCCGCAAAATCACGCGAGGCTTTCCTAAAATAGAGAGCCGCCAGTATCGCCAGTGACAAAACAATAACTATAGGAACAAAGCTGTACGCCCCTAGTACCTGGGGGGCAGTGGTAGTCTTGGGTGTCACCAGTACATAGCGGGCATCCTGGATGATCTGTGCCACTGGATTGAATAGCATAATTTTTTGGAAGCGTTCAGGGACCAAGCTTAAAGGATAAATTATAGGCGTAGCATAAAAGGCTACTTGTAAGATTAGTTCCCAAATGAAGGCCATATCACGAAAACGCACATAGAGGGCCGCCAGCAAGAAGGATACGCCAACTGCTAGAACAAACAGCTCGATAATTAAGAGGGGTAATATCCAAATCCCTTCGATCAGTTGCGTGCCCAGGGGAATGGCAAATATCATGGCAACTATTAAATTAATCCCAAAATTAATAAAGGCCGTAAAAGACGTGGATAGTACAATTGTCCACTTTGGTATTGTTACCTTTCGGATTAAGTCTCCCCTGCCAACGATCGATTGCATGCCCATATTGGTTGCCTCTACAAAGAAGGTCCACACTACGATCCCAAGCAATAAATAGGCAGGGTACGCAGGTATTGAGTCACCAAAACGGAAGATATGTGAAAAGACGAAGTACAGTACGGTAAACAGGGCCAGTGGCCGAACTATCGACCAAAGGTAGCCCAGCATCGAACCCTGGTAGCGCAACTTAAAATCGGTAATTACCAGCTGCCGCAGCAACGAACGTTTTTGCTTGCTAAAAACGTGGCCCAGCAGGTTGCTTTCGGTCATATCGGTATCAGTATAAACTACTGTTAGTACCAACGCGATGAAAGTAACAGTAGTAGTCCCAAATTGGAATGGTAAGGCGGTTATTGGCCAGTGTTTGCGCTCATTAAAGAAGCAATCGCTGCCGGCTGATATCGTAGTGGTCGAAAACGGTTCCACCGATGGTTCAGCAGCTTACATCAAGAAAAACTTCCCTAGCGTTGAACTTATTCAACTCGACAAGAACTATGGCTTTGCCGGAGGGGTTAACCGCGGTATCGAACACGCTCTTGAACAAAAAGCCGATTACATTGCTCTTTTTAATAACGACGCCACAGCCGATAAGTATTGGCTGGAAAAATTGGTCAAGCGTATGCAGCTTGGCCCCAAAATCGGCATTGTTACAGGTAAACTCCTGCAGCAATCAAAGACCGCGCCAAAGATTGATAGTACGGGGGACCAGTATTCAACTTGGGGGCTGCCCTTCCCTCGCGGCCGCAATCAAACCAACACTGGGCAATATAACCAAGTTGAATTTGTGTTTGCCGCTACCGGCGGCGCTAGCCTCTACCGAGCCGGCCTATTCCGCGATATTGGTTTATTTGATGAGGCCTTTTTTGCCTACTATGAAGATGTCGACCTCAGTTTTCGCGCCCAGCTGGCCGGCTGGCAGATAGTCTATGAACCAGGGGCAGTGGCCTATCATCAAATCGGTGCTACTAGCTCTAAACTGGGGCAATTCACCCGCTACCATACCCTTAAAAACTTTTACTATCTTTACCTCAAAAACATGCCGGCGCCACTCTTTTGGAAATACCTACCCCGCTTTATGATTACCGCCAATACGCTAGAGCTGTATAACCTCAAACGGCGACTATTTAAATCGCTATTTTCGGCTTACGCCAAGGTGCTAATTAATCTTCCCTCCATTCTAGCCAAGCGCTGGCGGATCCAGCGGCACCGGCGGATATCGATCGCTCAGTTGGACGCCCGGCTCTACCACGGTATCCCGCCCACCCAAACCAGCCTGCTGAGGCTGGCCAAACGACTGCGAGGTACCAAGTGAGAATCGTGATCGACGGGCGCATGATCCACTGGACAGGTGTGGGCCGCTATACCGTTAACTTGCTGGATGAGTTGCAAAAGCAGGACCAACAAAACCAATACCTGGTAATAATGTCGTCCAAGCAGCGGGCCAAGTGGCGCCCCAGCTCTCCCAACTTTGAGGTGTTAAACTTTGATGCGCCACCCTATCACCCCATCAAGGAGCAGTTCGGTTTGGCGCGGTTTATCGCCAGCCTCAAGCCGGATTTGGTCCATTTTACTGCCATCAACCGCCCGGCATTTTATAAAGGACGTACGGTTACCACCATCCATGATTTGCAGATGCTAGATCCCACCGAGCTGGCCGCTTGGTACAAACGCTACAAACTGTGGGGTCTCAAATTTGTGGCCAAACGCGTAGTGGCCAGTACCGACCGGATAATCGTACCGTTGGAACATACCCGAGACGTGCTGAACCAGCGTTTTCCGGGAGCCGCGGCCAAGACCATGGTGATTAACGAGGCGGCGGGGCCAATTAGTGATCATCCGCGGCCAGTTGAACCCTTGGCCAATCACCAATTCTTGCTCTACGTCGGCAACGCCTATCCCCATAAAAATCTGCCGCGCTTACTCGACGCTTTCGGCACCGTAGCCGCCGATCATCCAACTATTCAGCTGGCGCTGGCCGGAAATATGGGACCGGCCGAGGAAGAGTTGAAACAGCGGGTTAGCCAGCTGAATTTGAGCGATCGGGTAGTATGGTTGGGCTATATCAGCGATTCTCAGCTGGCCTGGGCCTACGAACACTCCGCCGCCGTGGTCTTGCCCTCAATATCCGAGGGCTTCGGTCTGCAGGCTCTAGAAGCCATGTGCCACCGCGCCCCGGTACTGGCCGCCAACAATGGCGCTTATTCGGAAGTTTGTGAAGGGGCCGCGCTCTATTTTGATCCCCTCAATCCGGACGGTATGGCCGCCCGCATCACGCAATTGCTGGAGGACCGGTCTTTGCGCCAAAGCCTGATTCAGGCTGGTCAGCAGCGTCTAAAACACTTCTCCTGGGCCAAGATGGCTACTCAGACGCTAGAAGTCTACCGCGACGCCCTAGACAACTAGAACATAAAGAAAACCGAGTTGAATTAAGAATCGGCTATCGAACAGACCTATGTGGACGAGGACTGATATTGGCGTCTTGAGCCGAGGACCAGCCTTTAGGCCGAGCCAGAAAGCGAGTTCCGCAGGCTAGCCGATTCTAGGACGGGTACACATAGCGTTTGTGAGCTTTAGCCGACAGTTTGGCGCTACCTTTGCTGCCAAGGGTAGCGAAAAGGGGTTGGTTACAAAAGTAGTTAGAAAAGAATATTAAGAGCTATCAGTTTTCTTGATAACAATGTGGCGATCGCGGCCCTCGCCGCTGCTGTCGCTGGATAGGCCCTCGATTTCACCGATGGCTTGGTGGACCACCCGCCGTTCGGCCGGATTCATTGGTTCCAGCTCGCGATCCTGACCGCTAGCCAGCACCTCCTCGGCTATACCCTGCGCCTGTCTGGCCAGCCGCTCGTAGCGCTGCTTTTTGTAGCCGGCCACGTCAATCACTACCGTTACATCCTCATAGCCGCCGCGCCGCACGGCCATATTGGTTAAGTGTTGCATCGACTGTAAATTCTGTCCCCGTTGGCCTATCAGGAAACCGTTGAGGCGGCTAGAAGGCACCATCAGCTCGACAGTGCTATCGACCAACTGGTCTTCTACGCTGGTATTGAGACCAAAAAAACTCAGCAGGTCTTCTAGATAACGGCGGGCAAATTCATTGGCCGGCATCATCGTTCTTAAACCTAGCGGGGGTTAACTTGCGCATGAAACCAACTTCATCGGACAGCACCAGCTGCTGCTGGATAACCGCCACGGCCGAGCTGGCAGCCCAGTAGAGGGCTAGGGCCGAGGGTAATTGGGCGGCGATGGCCACGGTTAGAATCGGAAAAATTAGCGTCATGTTAAAACCCAAGTTGGCGAGCGGTCCAGTTTTGGTGGTGTTTTTCGGCATCAGCTGGCGAGCCTGGGCGTACTGGGCCAAGCCGGCCAATAGCGCCAGTACGATATTGGGTTTGGCCATGTGCACCAAACCCAAAAAGGTCGGGTCAAAACTGTTGGGTTGGGCAACAATATCGGCCACGACTTTGAGTTCTTCTACCCAGCTATAGAGGATGGGGCCGAAGCTACCCGGATCGGTAATTTGGCGCAGTACAAAAAACAGAGCGATTAAAATTGGGAACTGCAGCAGCGCCAAGCCCAGTGAGCCAAAGGGGTTAATTTCCTTTTCCTTGAACAATTCCACCATCATTTGGCTTTCCTTTTGGCGGTCGCCCTTGGTTTTGGCCTTAATCTTGGCAATTTCCGGTTGCAGCTCTTTCATGGCTTTTTGGTGGTGCAATTGGCGTTTGACTAGCGGCCACAGCAGCAGTCGGATCAAGATGGTCAGGATAATCACCGCCAAACCAAAATCGTGCCCTGGAATTAGGGCATAGATTAGCAGCAGGATATTAAATAAGGGGTTAACCAAAATCGTTCTTAACATCGCGGTTCCTCTGGCCCCAACGCACAGTTGGCTTCTCGACTTCGCTCGGAGTCACTCTTCTTGTGGCTTGCCGCGAGCAAGCGGAGCGCGTCGAGTGGTGAGGCCTTAATTACAATCCCACAATTATACCGGCTTGCGAGCAAAGCGAGCAACTATATCACTTGAGAATGCCCAGCCGCTTCAAACCAGCGACTAATTGGGCGGTCAACTCGATTGGTGGCAGCGAGCTGGCATCTTGGTTAAAGCTAATTATCAGGTCGTAGCCGGGGGCAAGCTGGGGCCATAGCTGTGTCAGCTGGGCGTGGATTCGACGGCGCAGCCGGTTGCGTACCGTGGCCCGCTTGGCCACCTTAGTACTAACCACCACCGCGGCCCGGCTGGTGGCCGAACCATTGGCCAAGCATCTGAGCGTCATCAACGAACTGCGGACGCTTTTACCGGCCCGATAGACTCGGTTAAAATCGTGGCGGTTGCGCAAACGATAACGGCGACTCAGCATATGTTTTAGTTTAGCAGTCAGTAGCTGGCGGACGGTAGCCAGTAATAAAGCCCAACCCCAGCTACTAGATACTAGCTACTAACTACCGATTTAGTGAGACAGACGCTGGCGGCCTTTGTTGCGGCGACGTGCCAGTAGGTTGCGACCGGCCCGCGTGCTCATGCGTTTAAAAAAGCCGTGGACGCGCTTCTTATGGCGGGTTTTGGGTTGGAAAGTTCGTTTGGGCATATTGTATCTACCATATAAGAAGTTGGCACTAAATTACAGTCGTAAGTCCAAGATTGACTAATTTTTTAGCTCAATCATTAGACGGCTTTTTGACGGGCGGCGTCAAGTGGTTTTTCCACTAAGGCATGGGGTTTTTCCACAGTTTTACAGAGTATGGGGTGTGGTGTGGATAATATTTGCGCTTGTTGGGGCTTTCGGCAGCCGGGTTGTGGAAAGCTGTCCCAGCGGCTAGTATAGTAATGGAAAAGGGACAAAGTGAGACAGTGACAACCAGTGTGTTATGGCAATCAGTATTGGGCGAAATCGAGGTGTCGGTATCTTCGGCCAACTTTACTACTTGGTTTAAGCATACCGCGCTGCTAGAGAGCGTTGGTGGCCGGGTAATCATTGGTGTGCCCAGCATTTTTGTCAAACGCCAATTTGAAGCCAAGTTCCACCCGCTGCTTATCAAAACTTTGCGTCGCAACGGCATTAAGGTCCAAACCCTTGAGTACCGCGTGCAGCCGATCGAGGGTGCCAACCCACCCCAGCCGCTGTCTGTTCCCCCGCCCGCCCAAGGTATGTTTCGACCCAATTCCTCAGGTTTAAACCCCCGCTATAGTTTTGAGACTTTTGTGGTAGGGTCCAGCAATGATTTGGCCTATGCCGCGGCCCGAGCGGTAGCCCAAGCCCCGGGTAACAAATATAATCCCTTATTTATTTACGGCGGCGTAGGACTGGGTAAAACCCACTTAATCCAGGCGGTGGGCGGCGCGGTATTGGCCACCAACCCCCACGCTAAGGTGGAATACGCCACCTGCGAGCGGTTTTTTAAGGAATTTGTGGCTGCAATTTTGGCCAAAAAAACCTTCTCCAGCCGCTACCGTACAGCCGATGTCTTAATTGTTGATGATATGCAGTTTATTGCCGGCAAGGAGAAGGCCCAAGAAGAATTTTTCCATATCTTTAATTCACTGCACGAGGCCAACAAACAAATTATTATCTCTAGTGATAAGCCCCCCGGGGCCATCCCGACGCTAGAGGAACGTTTGCGCTCCCGTTTTGACGGCGGTATGACGGCCGATATCCAGCCGCCCGATTACGAAACCCGCATGGTTATTCTGCAGGCCAAGATTGCCCAAGCCCGCCGCACCGTGCCAGCCGATGTCGTCGAATATCTGGCTACCCATATTCAGTCCAATATCCGCGAGCTCGAAGGTGCCCTAATTAAGCTGTTTGCCCATTGCGAGATGCGTGGTTTGGTGCCGTCTTTAGAGCTAGTGGAACAAATGATTAGTCCCCCGGCCATTAAGGGGCGGCGCATCAACCCCCAGATCGTATTGGAAAAAACCGCGCGGTTTTTTAATCTAACGGTAGAAGAATTGATAAGCCCTAAGCGCCACAAGCAAATCGCCGAGCCGCGGCAGGTGGCGATGTATCTAATGCGAACCGAGCTCGAATTGAGCTTCCCCCAGATTGCTCGCCAGGTCGGGCGGTCCGATCACACCACGGCTATCCATTCGGTCAAAAAAGTTGAGCGTTCGCTGTTAAATAACCATTACTTACGGCGTTCGGTTTACGAGTTGAAGGAGAAGTTGTATGTTTAGAAGCTGTGGACGAGCCGGGGAATTATTTGGGGATAAAAAAGGAGAATCTAGTGATAAAAAAATTTAATCAATCTGGGTTGTGGATAAACCACCGGTTTTCTACACAGTCTTTCTTGGTTTTTCCCCGGTTTTTAACCACTCCTGTTGATCTGCAATCAACCAATCGGGCCGGCTTTTTCCACCACACTAATCACTATCACCAATTAATATATATGGGAAGATAGTTATGAAGGTTAGCGCAACCAAAGACAACTTGGCTAAAGCCCTGGGCGCGGTAGGTAGAATTGTGGGATCACAGGCCACACTGCCGGTATTGGCCCACGTTCTAGTGGCTACTGATGGTAAGCGTCTAAAACTATCGACCACCAATCTTGAACTCGGTATTAATTATTGGATTGGGGCTAAAGTTGATCAAGCTGGGGCCATCACGGTACCGGCTAGACTACTAGCCGAGTTTGTTGGTAACCTGCCAGACGATACCGTCAGCCTGGAACTAGATAAAACCAACCTCAAAGTTACCACCAACCACTACCAATCGACCTTTAACGGCATTGAAGCCGCTGAATTTCCCTCAATTCCCAGTCTCAAAAAATCGGCCCTGTTTAGTTTGCCAGCCCAAGATTTTAAAGCCGCGGCTAGCGTGGTGGTACTGGCCGCCTCAACCGACGACACCCGTCCGGTGTTGGGCGGTGTTTACCTATACTCTGAGGGTTCAAACCTGGTCATAGTGGCTACCGATAGCTACCGCCTGGCAGAAAAAATCATTCCCCGCCAAAAAGGCCAGACCGGCCAGATAAACCTAATAGTTCCGGCTCGCACCATCCAAGAACTGTTGCGGATGATTGGTGATGACAGCGAAACCCTGGAAGTGGTGGTGGAAGAAAACCAAGCCTTGTTTAAACTGGATAATATCGAGCTAATATCGCGGCTAATCGACGGCCAGTTTCCCGATTACCGCAGCCTGATTCCCAAAGATTCTCCCACGGTCGTCACCGTCGATACGGCGGAACTCGGCAACCTAACCAAAGTGGCCGGGCTGTTTGCCCAAACCGGCGGCGGCAGCATTACCCTTGAGGTAGATAACCAAAGCTCCAGTTTACGGCTGCGCTCGGTAGCCTCTCAGGTAGGCGAGAATGTCTCCGACACCAAAGCTGAAATTAACGGCGATGACGCCCAAGTAGCCCTGAATTACCGTTATTTGGGAGACGCCCTCAGTGTGATTAATTCTCCCCAAATCAAACTAGCTGTATCCGGCAAAGTTAACCCAGTAGTCATACGTCCCACCGAAGACAAAAGCTATCTCCACATCATTATGCCCCTGCGCTCCTAGGCTCGCCGCACCGTTCTATGCCGATTGATAGCCTGAAACTGGCCAACTTTCGCTCTTATAGCCAACAAGTCTTTACCTTTTCGCCTGGTGTCACGCTAGTGGTAGGAGCCAACGGCGCCGGCAAAACCAATCTATTGGAATCGCTTTATGTTTTGGCCACTACCAAGTCCTGGCGGGCGCGGGACCGCGACCTGGTCCGGCACACGGCCGATTGGTACCGACTAGAGGGCGCCGCCGCCAAAACCACAATTGAGCTGGTTTATCCGACTGGTGGTCGCAAACGGCTAAAAGTTAACCAAACCAACATCAAGCCCGAAGCCTATCTAGGCAGCTTGCCGGTGGTGTTGTTTGAGCCCGACAGCCTAAAAATTATCAACGGCGCCCCGGAAGAGCGGCGGCGCTGGCTCAACCAAACCTTGATCCAGAGCCACCCCCAGTACTGGCAAAATTTGCTGGCTTACCGCCGCGTGGTCAATCAGCGCAACCACTTGTTGCGCCAAAAACAGCGAGCGGCCATTGAAGACCAGGTATTTGCCTGGGACGTCACCTTGGTAGAGCTAGCCGCCCAGCTAGTGGATTTACGTGCTAAGTTTATCGCCTACGTTAACCGCCGCCTGCCCAGCCTTTACCGGCAGCTGGCCGGTGCCAAGCCAGCCCTGCATCTTACCTACCAGACCGGTCTGGGGGAGGGTGAATATAGCGAGCAACTACTCAAAGGTCTAAACCAAAAATTGCAACGAGATATCCGTTTTGGCGCTACCAGCTTGGGTCCCCACCGCGATGAAGTGGCGGTGGCGCTAGGTCATAAGCCGGCGGCTGTGGTGGCCAGCCGCGGCGAAGTGCGCACACTGGTGCTGGCCCTTAAACTGGCCCAATTGCAATGGTTAAAACGGCACACGGACAAGCAGCCGATGTTGCTGCTGGACGATGTCTTCAGCGAGCTGGATCAGACCCGCCGGCTGCGCCTGTTGGCTAAATTGGATAAAGTCCAAACCATTATTACCACTACCGATCAGCGGGGGTTAACCAAGCAACTCCCAAAGCCGCACCAATTGATCAAACTCTAGCCGGCTTGCACCGAGTTGAGGGGTTTACCATACTGAGGGGGTGTTAGAGAATGCCAAACTCTATTTAGCCCGTAAGGCCCAACAGCTCGATTTGGAACGAGCCGATGCTCTCAAAATTATTCAATCGATTTTAGAAGAAGAATTCCCGGGTCAATGCCGCGCCAAAAGTCTCAATGAGGGCGTACTCAAGGTTATAACTCCTAGCGCAGCAGTAGCTTCCGAGCTGCGGCTGCGCCAGCAAGATCTAATCGTCAAATGCGTCCAAACCTCTACGCGGCCGATACATAGACTACATATTCAGATAACTACACTAGAATAGATAGAAATTATCAGAATTTACGTGATCGCATAAAATGTGATAATTGGTTTAATCAAAACCAGTCCTCGCTTTGACTCGAACTAAACCGGCTGCATATCCAAATCACCACCCTCTAGGGGCCCCGCTATTCCAGATAATGGATTCTAATCTTTGAGGTGTCTACGCCGTGGCTCTGAAGAAAATCCAGGGCCGCCTTTTTGTATTCTGCGGCCTTGGCCAGATATTCGGCCGGGGTAGTGCCAGGCCGCCGATCCACAAAGGTCTGGATTAGTACAGTAGCTGGTTCGGCAAGGGCCGAATACTTAATTTCAAACTGCACGGTACTGGAGGGGAGGATTTTAGCTAGGATCCTCGTATTTTCAGGGATATCTCCGGCGAGTAGTAATTTATAAATACCCGGACTCGCGGAATCACCATTACTAAAGAAAATTTCGTCTGAATCTAATCGTCTGGCAATATCAAACCCCTCATTCGCACCACTGGCATTTGCTAGTTTGATAGCCTGCGAACTATTTAATTCGAAACGCCAAATTCCACCCTCGTCGCCATACAAAAAGTCCGCGTCATTAAGCCACAGAACCGGAACGGCAACATTTAGATTTTTTGAAATGCGGTTTATTACGCGCCTGGCTTGATAGTCGTATATATATAGATTTTCTGGGGTGTCATAAATCAATTTATCCCCGCTGGCCGACCAATGAATATCAAATATTAATTGATCTGAAACAATCTCAGTCTTGGTGCTGCTAGTCAGATCAAATACAAAGGCTGGTTCTGGCGTAGTGTATTCGGGGAAGCCTTCAGGGTAGTAGAAAAATGCCAAGTTACCACCCTTTAACGCCAATGATGGTTTTTCCTTATCAACGGTAAGCAGATGCTGGCGCGGTGCAAGATTGCGGCTAATAAATAGTTCTTTGGCAGAGCTGTAAACAAAGCTTCGCGAGCCCGGGTCAGCACTTACGGCGTTAATTATCACTTGATCCTCTTCTTCAACGGATACCAGCCCAATGTCACGAATCATTGAGCCATCAAAATAGTAGCCATTGCGCTCGGTGGTTTGGATCAAACCGCTGTCTTGGCCCAGCCATTCGATGCGCTGAGCGTCCACGGTGTCGAAGAGGGGTTGGGGTATGGTGCTACCTTCTTTGAGTTGAAATAGCCTATCAAGTGTGGGATCAACAAACAACAGTCCACTTCCCAGCTGGATATCCACTGCTGGCCGATCAGTTATTAGAACCGGCGTTTTTAATTCCTCCAGCTTCAGGACCAAACTGAGGGTATCGCGAGCCTTGATAGTGAACGATTGTTTGGTGGCGCCTTTGTCGTGCTCTGCTGTTACCGAGTACTCACCAGGCCGCAAACGTTCAGCAATTCTTTTACCTTTTTTTGTTTCTATAGTCTTACCGGTTTCATCCCGAATCGAAAAGGAACTGCTGACGCCAGGAGAAGTGGTGACCTCGACCTTACCCGTGGATAACAACTGCCAGCCAACAATTAGAAGTATCAAGGCTGACATGGCTAGTAAAAATAACTTGGTTCTTGTTTGCATCTATATTCCTATGTATTAATTACCTGAATGCCATTACCAGTTTGACCCTTGTCGCCCGGTATACATTTACCAAGGTCGGGATTTCCAGTTTCAAGGTTGCGTCCATCCTCGGGCAAGTAGTCTAAGGGGTTCAGAGTGCCTCCGTCCTCTACCGAGCCCGATACTCCACCTCGATCTTGGATATTGAAATGAAGGTGATCGCCCGTACTGGTGCCAGTACTATCAACAGCACCAATTACATCACCCTGGTTAACTTGATCCCCTTTCTTAACCTTAGCTTCGAGCAAATGTTTGTAAACCGACCAGAACTTACCTCCATGTTTTATCACCACATATATACCGTTGCCATTGCTCGCATCTAGATTCACTTCTTCAATAGTACCCCCATCAGCCGCTAAAGCATCAACACCGCGGCCCGCCGATATATCAAGGCCGCCGTGGTGGTACTTATTGCCATTGAGAATGCGGGATGTATTCCAGCAGGTTGAAAGTCCCAGATAGTCCTTCTTAGCGATCGGCCAAATCCAGTTGCCGGTGGCACAGGTTCCGCTACTACCGCTCGCGGACGCGCCTCCGCCCTTTAGAATTCCTTCACGCGCTTCAAGAACAGTTTTGACGTAGGCAGGATCATGATTGTAATGCCAAATGGCGTTGCTAAATGAAGGTTTTTGGGGGACATCAAGATCAGGGTTGCCTACCTCGGCGCCAACTTTTCCGCCATTTGCGGAAAGATAGTTTGCGGCACTATAGGCTGAATCTGTAAGGTCCTGGATTTCTCTATCGCCATCCTTATCACCATCAATGGCATAACCGGGCGTATAATCCGGTGGGTAACCCCACGTATCTGGCATGAATTGAAATGGTCCAGAAGCTCCAACGGTCGACGAAGCCCAAGGCCCCTTATGATCGGGCCAACTCTTGGGGTCCCATTTTGCCCCTATGCCGTGGTGTTCTACCCAAAAAATGGCAGCCAACAAGGCCACGTCGGTTTTAAACTTAGCGGCTGCCTCTTCAAACAAATCATTGTAAGGTTGGGGAACGGTATCTTCGGATAGCTGGTCCGTGCCGCCACTGCATTCTTGGCTAACGTCTGTGGGATCGTAATAAACAGTGTCGTAAATAACCGAGTGACGATCCGGGGAACTGATTGCCAACAACTTCATGGGTAAGCCCAACAATAGGGTCATGAGACCTAGCTGCACGAGTGTCTTGGAATTCATCCTAAGGTGTCCATGAACCAGGCAAGGCATACTTCTCCTGGATATTAACGTGGAAATGGTTATCATGGCCCGACAGGCACTTAATATTTACCGGTTTTCCCTTTTGTTCGCCATATATGCGAATGGCTTCGGTTGATCCGTCTCCTGGTTTCTCGCACCACCATATATCCTGCAAAATACCGGTGTCTATCCACATTTTGCCAAGGTCGACGGTGGCTTCTGCGTTATATGGTCCGCAAAGTCCCGATCCATCACCTGGCGTAGGATGGGTATGGTCAGCCGCACAGATTTGGCCGTGCGCATCTATATCAACGGCAATGCCTTTATAGTGGCTGGCGTGCGGATATCCGCCGTTAAGGTCACCGACGTTAACAGTTGATTTATTACCGTATTTATCCTTATAGGCCAGAGCTACCGTATAAATTGAGCAAACTAACTCTTTGCTTCCATATCTACGGGCATCAACAGAGTAAATAACGTACTCACCACTTGGCGCTTCGGGCATTTTATAGTAGCCCGGATGGGTTGGGTTTTCCTGTAATTTATCTGGGCACTCGAGTCCATTTACACCCGTCTCTCCAGAGCCATCAATGCTTGTTGAAGTTCCAATGCCACCATCATCTTCCTCGGTAAAGAATGATTTCATGGCTTCACTAATAGCCGTATCAAGTTTACATACACTCATCATGGTTGGCCCATCATCATCGGTCTTAATGTCGTCATCACCTACCAATTGTGCGGTGTGGGCAGCCATTTCATCTTCACAATTACCGGCAGGTGGCTCTGCCTTAATGCGGCCATCAGCAATGGCGTCCAGCAGCGCCTGTTCGCCTGCTTTGTCTTTAGCTTTACCGTCATAGGGTAGCGACTTCTCGATGGTTTTATTGAGAAAGCCTTTATATTCGACGCCGAAAAGATTTTCATCCGGGTCTGGCACCGCTAACGCCGAATCGCTGATTGTAGCAGCTAGTGCTTGGCCCGAGGCGGTTAGTCGGCTGGTTGGGGTGAAGCTGCTAGCCAGATTGCTAAATTCGCTGGCTAGCTGGGAAGTATTGCTGGGCAAGCGCATTGCGGTTCTGGCCAGCAGGGAATTGGGATCTTCGGTTGAAGCCAGCCTATGCCACCAGCTGGTAGCGGCTCTATCTTGCTGCTTGGCAAAGGCTACCTTTTGCTTCACTTCATTAACTTGATCATCGGTCAGGTTCATGCCGCCAATGGAGGCCAGATACTGTTCTTGGGTAACTGCTGCGCCGCCAATAGCGCAGCCGACCTTACGGCCGCCCGATTCATTGGCGGTGCATTGTGGTGCCCCACCCAGCCCAGAGATAACTTCCTCGCCCAGCTTGTTGAGCAGTTTCTTGATAGCTTCCTCAGATTCGTCCCATATAAAGTTAACGATTACCAACAATCCCTGTAGTAAGAAGTTGAATATGGAGTCGAGTACGCTTAAGATGGCCGCGCTTACCGGATTTTCCACAAGAAAACGAACAGCATCCACGATCTCACCAATAACCGGACCGATGGTATCGTTGTACCATTTCTCAATTTTAGCGGCGTTGCTACCATGGCCGTTAACTTTAAGCTCGTCAGTTACCTCTTCATAGTAGGGGCATTCTTTGGTGGTGCGCTGCTTCTGCTGGGCATACACTGCACCGATATTGGCCGTTTTAGAACCACTATTTTGCTTGGCCATCATATGCTGATATGCCTCGCTAAATTCGCTACATTGAAACATCTGCATAGCTGCATTTACTTCTTCGCCAGTGACGGTTTCGCCTTCCTTGAGATGATCTGTTAACGTCACGAAAGTCATGTAGGCCGTTGCGTATTCTGCGGCTCGAGAAATGGCTACCATTTTGGTCAATTTACGACTAGAAATATTATCATCAATAGCTATGAAAGTTCTCAGCCAGTCGAGGATATTCACACCCCTTAGAATTATCAGTTTTCTAGAAATTAACTTTTGAATCCTCGAGCGTTCATCGGCTTTGCCAAGCTGTCCTTTGGCACGCTCTTGTCCGTCGTCGATATCGGTTTCTGTATCGTCTACCGATCGCTGGGTATTTGGGTCGTTACCATTTTCAACCTTGTTGTCATTATCGTTTAGGTCATTGGAATCAACCGGACAAAGAGCGAACGAAAAAATACAGCCGATGATTTTGCCAGTCATGGTGTTACCGGTGAGCTTACTCCAAGTCGTGCGAACTGATTTACCGGTTTTATCGCGGGTGCCCTCGAAGAAACGCCAACGACGGATGCCCAGTCGCTCTCCTGCCCATCGCCGCAAATGCCGCCGCTTGAGAACCTGCCAGGCATGGGAGTCATCCTTGATAAAACTTCTGATCATTCGGCGTGCATCACGGTCATTATCAAATTCATTAACTACAGCACCCTCAAATTCGTTCAGTTTGGCAACATCTATGCCATTCGGTGTATCAATATCTTTAAATAATTGCCTGAGGCTATCGACCTTGGATTCTGGCATATCAATAGTGGTGATGGCGCGCAGGTGGCCGCGAGCATTTCCACTTTCGGCAGCGAAGATGACTCCGTATTTCTGCTCCATCACATTAAAAAACTTGTCGGTGCGGATATCCTTATACCACTGAGTCAGGGGATTGCCGCTTAGATACCAGCCCTTAGCGCGGAAGTAACGATTGTTACTAGGATCGCCCCCATTATTGCCGGCTATTTCCGCCATCATCAGGTGGTACATAAAACGCTGGCTACGACCATTTACGGTGTACTCGAGACGGTCCAGTTGAGTCTGCTCGATATTCTTGCCCAAGAAATCCAATTTTAAGGGAGCCAGAAATGAAAAAAGCCCAATCAGGCCACCACCAGTTAGCACTCCCAATATCCCACCAGTGACAAGTTTTTTGCGATGGCGGCCAACCCAACCAAATGGCTGGGAGCCTTTTGGTTGGCCTCCATTGTTATAAAAACTCTGGTTGGCGTGAGATTCAGCTTGTTTGACCCCACTCTCGACATCTTCTTGGCTCAACGACTCCCTATAAGTGCGGTCTAACTGGTCTTTTTCGGTTTGCTCTTCGGGAGTGGCTTTGGCCATTTTGATGCTGGGAGGCTAAACCTCTGGGGTTTGGGTGGGCATTAATTTATCAGTAGCTGATCCCGGGGACGCAATTTGCGATGATGCGGGTGGGGTAACCCGTGATGGCTCGGTCGATGATTCTTGGTCGACGGGCTCAGTAGTCAATGAGGTGGCAGCGGCAGCAGTGTTGCCACTTTCGGCCATGGCTTGAAGCACCCGCAACTGTTTGGGATCAGTAGTAATCAGCTGGGTCTCAGTGGGCGAGGCGTCAATCCGCATATGGATATGGTTGGAGCCGGCAAAAAATAGACCCTGTCCAACCGGAAATTGGGATAGCCGCTTTTTTTCCTCGCTGGTTAACTTAAAGGTGTCTGCCACCAAATCGACGGCCGAGGGCGCTTGCTTGAGCAACATCTGCAAGCTGGAATTGGCCACAATCGCCCGTCCCATCCGCGAGGACAGAAAATCTTCTACGTCCTGAGAAATTGTGGTTAACCCCAGTTCGTACTTGCGGGCTCGCTTGGCCACTGAGAACAAAAAGTTGGCTGAATCCTCATAACGCATCAACTGCCAGCCTTCATCGACAATCAGGTAACGTCGGCGCATTTCGCTCTTCACTCGGTTCCAAACGTGGTTGAGAATAATGTACATAGCCACCGGCCGCAGTTCTTCTTCCAAATCGCGGATATTAAAAACAATAAAGTTATTGTCTAAGCTAACGCTGGATTGGTTGGAAAAAATGCCAGAAAAAGTGCCGGTAGTAAACTTGCGTAGCCGTTGGGCCAGGGAAGGACCATTGCCCTCCATGCTAACCAGGGTTTCGTAAAGATCCTTGATGGTCGGTGGCGTGGCACCATGCGTCAAAGCATCATTGGTAATGCCCTTTTGGCCGTAAGTATTGATTAAAGCCAGATCTAGATCAGCTTCTTCCTCGGGTGTAAGGCCAACGTAAATTTGGGAGGCGGCGCCGGCTTGCTGGGCCCCCAGCATCAACCGCAATAAACCGTGTAGGGTAATTAAGTTGGCCCGCAAGGCGTTATCAGCTTCTTCCTCGTCCAGTACATGGGGCAGTTCAAAGGGGTTGATGTAGGTTTTGGAGTTTAGGCTCAGCCGAACATAGCTGCCCCCGACAGCTTCGCACAGTCGCTGATATTCGTTCTCCGGATCTATGACGATAACTTGGGTGCCCATCATTAGTGAGCGCAAAGCCTCAAGCTTAACCGTAAAAGATTTACCAGCACCCGATTTGGCAAACACCACCATGTTGGCGTTTTCCAAACTAAAGCGATCGAAAATCACCAAGCCATTGTTGTGCATGTTGATGCCATAAAGAATGCCGTTCTCTTGGGATAGGTCGGCCGAAGTGAAAGGAAAGCTAGTGGATAACGCCCCCGTACTGAAATTGCGGCGGATTTCTAGCTGGTCCATACCTTGGGGCACGGTCGAGTTAAAACCTTGTTCTAGCTGCAAGGTGGCAATCTTGGTATAGACAAGTTCTTGACCAAAGATCCCCTCAATTTTGCGCTGGGCGGCTTGAAGCTCTTCGCGAGTATCGGCATATAACGTTAGGTAAAGTCCAAAGCGAAAGAAGCGCTCTTCCCCAACTTGGAGTTTATCGCGCAGCTCCTCGGCATCGGTAATTGAAGCATCTAGCCCAGGATCGCGTACCCGGCCTTTTTCTTGGAGGATGGAAATGCTGGCTTCCATCTGGCCAACTTTTTTGCGCAAATTCTCTAGCACCACTCGGCTTTCTACCGGGTAAATGAAAATGCTCAGGTCGATAGTTTCATCAACGTTGATAATCGGAGATAACCAGCCAGTATAAAGCTGCCGAGGGTAGCCGTAGACATAGAAAGTGGCAGCGTAGCGGTTTCCCAAGCGGAAGTAATCGGAATTGAATTCAATCGAGGAAGGCGCGATAAAATCGCGCAAGGTTGTGATGCCTTCGCGAAACTCTTGCTCAACCTGGGCGGCTTCGCGCAGCCGCTGTTGCTCGGCCAGCCCGACTTCAGCGGTCTTCTTGAATCTACCCAGTAAGGCCATCCCCACCCCTCATAGTTGACTATCTCCGTGCAAAACCGGCGGTGCCTGCCCCTGACCTTTTTCCACCATCTGTGCTTCCAAATCATCAACATCGGTCAAGCGTTGACTCAGTGCCGTCTGGGGATTATAGACTGTGTAGTAAAGCTCGATCAGTTCCTGAGTATTTAGGGGCACGGCCTGGGTACCCATTTGATTCAATCCCGATAAAACCGCCTGTACCCGCTGGGTCAGCTCGGCTTTGAAACGGGCGTAATCAGCCTGGTTGATCACAATCGGGCCGGTTTTGGGGCGCAAGAAGGAAGTAAACCGGTGGATACCCGTGGAAATTCCCCCTTTCTGTAAGGTCAGCGGCGGATAGTAGGGTACTACCACATAAAACTGCTTGTCCATAACATTAGCAGCCTCCACTAAGTAGCGTACATAGGCAATGTAATCCTCCATCAACAGCGATAGTAGAATGTTCTCTTGACCGGTATGAATTGCTTCCAGCTTGTCAATGTAGCTGTTGAGGTCCACCCGCTGGGAGCGGATGAAGATTTGAATCGGGAAATAAAGTGCGTTCAAAAAACCTTGGTAAGTAAACTCCACGGCCTCGCGTTCGGCCGGACTCATCAGGTCAAAATTGATTGACTGGCACATTACTACCGCTCGCAAGCTGCCATCCTTCATGATCACCAGGCCGTCGCGAATCTCCGAAATCAACAAGGCGCCTTGGGTCGAAACCCCTTTGGTCTTGGTTTTTTTGGCTTTCGGCAGCTTGGTTGGTTCAGCCAGGCTAGGGCTGGCTTGCGGTGCGGGGTTGGGCTGAATTGGCGGGGATACCGCCGGGTTAGTTTGATTAACCGAGGTTGGCTGGACGGGGAGGAGTCCACCGGCCGCAGTGGGTACAGGATTAGACTGTTGGGGCTGTTTTTCTTGAAGCGCCATTAATTATCCTTCTAAATCTGCCCCAAGTATAACAGATACCGCTTATGTCAATAAGCGGTAGATTTGCTCTATTCGCCAGGATTTGGCAGATCTATCTCTATGCCTTTTGGTAGCTCGCCCTTGGGAATTTTTTGGGCCTGTTTAGCGATCTCGCTGACCCGTAAAACATCGTTCATAGCTAAGTTTTTGGCAGTGTCAGATCTTACCCGCTCTACTTGGTCGGTGCTATTGACCACTGCCGCTGGTGCGTCTGTGGGTTGTCTGGTATTGATAGCAGCCTCCATTTTGGCTATGGCCTGGGCTTTGGCCTGCTTGGAGCTGGTTTGGGCCAGATCAGAAAACTTATCGGCGTCGCCATACTGAAGTGGGTCAAGCGGATCATCATAGGCATGCACCTCCAGCGGTTCAGTGGCAGATGAAGGTAGATCAGGCATAGCCAGTCGATCATCAGCCGAAAAATACTGGTTGGCCAGCGGTTCGGTGAGTTCCGGCCGCTTAATAGCCCAGCCCCGAGTGTCCATGATGTTAGCCAGGGTCTTTAGCTGTCCCCGCTCGGAACTGAGCCTTTTAAGTTCGGGCCTTAGCTTAACTTTGGGCGCGGTCAGGCGGACAGTTTCTACCAAGCCTTCTTGGCTCCACTTTCGCCGCCTCGGCTTAAACAAGTAATTTAGCGCTGCTACTAGGTAGACCTCTACCGGTTGGTCCTCACGGTGGTAGATGCCCAAGAATCCGAAAAGCAGTATAAAAGGTATAGACAGTGAACTGACCCAAGGATTAATCCGCCACAGCAACCAGGTTACCAACGCCGCAAAAGCCGCCATAAGCAGGAAGATGAACTGCTTAAAGGTAAAAGGGCCAAGTAGTTTATCTTCGGCTTCGACGTTTTGGGGAATTTTATAGGTAGCCATCAAACTTCTTCTTAAGTTTCGTCCGGGGTACCACGAGTAGTAGCAGTGGCGATGGGTTCAGTCGAGCGCCCGGCCGATTCCAGAATCAATCTTATATCTTCACGAGTATTGGGCGAAGCTGTTAGCGTTAAGGCATGGCGCAGGGCATTAGCAGTCTCTGGGTTCTGACGCGCCCTATCAATCAGGACACCGTGTATTACTGGATCTCCAAGATCCTTCGCCTCAGCAAACTGTTGTGCCCCCATCCTGCCAACGAAGCTTTGCACTGTATCATTAGCTGCACCTTCACCATCAGACCATCGCAGAAAGTTAGTAGAGCCCTTACTGTACATATCGAAAGCCGCTTTTCCTAATACAGCACCCCTAACCTGTGGGTTGTCCCGCGTGACATCCCTAACACTTGCAAATTGTTCATGTGTAGCCAGCCCGTCCTCCGCCAGCTTGGAGAAGGCAGCAAGATGCATAGATGGATTTCTGGCCAGCGCACTCACCGATCCCCAATTTTGATCTACGTTTTGTCGTGCTCTGGCCGCCTGCGCCGCATCCATAGTTCTGTCGGTTTCCTGCCTATCTATTGCAGCAAGTGCTGCCCCCCGAGATCCAAAAGCTAGTAAATTTCGCTGATCATGACTCAGGTTTTCGATTTCTTTAACGTTTTCGCCAACTTGTCTTTGTAGTTCCATTTGTGCTCCTGTCCTTGCCCCCCTACCTATGCCTACACCCTGTCTTGACATTACTCTAGCCACACCGCCTATTAAAGGTATTCGTCCAGTCCTATTTACGCCAGCCGCTGTTGCTCTACGATATTGTTGCATACGATCTCGAAAAGTACCGGGGCGGGGTTGGCCACCTGGTCCGCCTGGCCCTCCGCCACGCCGCCCGCCGCCACCTCCACCAGGCAGACGCCCACGAAAATTTTGGACGCCACTAGCTATACCAGCCATGGCAGTACCGCCGAGCCGAAAAGTAAGGGGGATTAAAGCGAAGGGAATGATTAGGAGTATGATTGCGGCAATGGTTTCTAAGTTGTTCCTGAGTGCTCCGGTCTTAGGACCACTGATGGCCCCGCCGCTAATTAGAGATGATCCAATGACGGCGGCCGCAAACAACATTACGATCAATGGGTACATTGCCAGCGCTTTCAGAAGGCTATCCCACCAAAGCTTAAATAAGCCCTGGGTATTGGGTAATACCCAGGCCACAAACGCGACGGGGGCCAAGATTGCCAGAAAGACAATTAGTACCTGCCTAAAGATAAGGGTGACTACCACCGCCAACAAGGCCAGCATTAGTATTAGCAAGAATCCAAAAATAGCTATGGCAAACGGCACAGTAAGTAAGAGCCCTAAAGTAATAGCTAATCCAGCTGCCACGCTTTCACCTTCCCCAAATTTAAACTGTGTACCCCCACTGCCGCCTAGCTGTTCACCCTTGACGGCACTGGTTAGCAAATCTCCAATGCCATTGCCCAGTACGTTGAAGATATCCACTAAGAAAGCTACGGCATAGAAGGAAAATTGTATTAGAATGACTGCCGCCACCAACTTTGGCAGCATTTTCTTAATAGTATAGGCATCGATGTTTAAGGACAGGGCTTGGGCAAAAATAAGCACAAAAAAGACCGGTATCAGCAGTATATTGGCCAAGTTGCGGATGCCTTTCCAACTCTCAAAAACGGTATTGCCGCTTTCTGCTTGCAGCGGACTAACCTTAAGGAAGGGTGTAATAACTTCCTTCAAAAACCAGTCGGCCGCACTTTTAATAGCGTCAATAACTGTACAAACAATCCAGGACAGTGGCCCGGCATCGCACTCTACATCCGTTGCACCGGCTGGCCCACCTTTTTGCTTACGGCTGTCTAGATCATCCTTGGTTAGGGGGCCTACAACAGGGTTCTTGGAACGCTCCTCGTCTTCTCCTATCCGGATTGCAGCCGAACTTTCTACCTTGCATGTAGCATCCAGTACTCTTATTCTGTGCTCCGCATCGTCGTAAGTGGGGCCACCGCTGCCCGTTATCTCGATCCTATCGGAGCATTCGTCTGCGTCATCAGTCTTTTCGAACACTTTGTTTCCGGCTGCGTTGGTATCGACCTGCACGTAGTAGTCAAAATCATCGACTCGTATTAACTCATCATGCTTTTCATTAGCGTAGTAATAAAATATGCGGCTGTTGTCAGGGTCAGTTAGGCCGATAAGCTGTTTAACCTCACCTTCAGGTAGATCGTCTAATTTTGCTTCTGCGTTATCAGTATCATTGGCTAAGTCGGCCGTGATTTCAGGCCAGATACACTGCGTGCCGGCTTGGTTGAGTTTGTTGATAACGATGTAGGCGGCGCCGGTACTGTAATCACTTTCGTTAGATGTCGGCGACTCGGCGATTTCCCAGTCCCCCCCCGCAAAGTCGTTTCGTCGATAGCCAAAAAAGAATAAGCTCGTGCAGTCATCTGCATCAGAGGAAGGGTGCTCAACGAAAACCGATACCGTATCTATAAGGGGGTCATAAAACTTCTCGCCAACTAATTCGCCTGAAGTTACCTCAATGGTGGCACGGTCGATCCATTTTCCGATGGCAACCCCCGGCGGTTGAGCCCAGACTCCGGATGGCAACAATGACGCAATCAGTATAAGCGAAAGCAGGCCTTTCCATAAGAGGGAGCGCATGGGCTTATTTTAGCATGAGCTTTTAGGGAATTTCCCCTATATGTGGCGATTGCTACAATGACTTATTTAAAGCTAGGAAGATTCTATAACGCCCTGCTCCAGATTTTCGAGCCCATCTATCAGCAATTCACCACTTACCTTATCTAACCAGAGCGTATATTGGACGAGATCGCCTTGAAGCTCTACAACGTCCCTAAGCTCGTATTCCTGAATACCTAGAGTTCGACTACGGTTGCCGTTAAAATCTGTCAATTCCGGCATAACTACCCACTTGAATTCACGGTGTTGGTTGGTGCCACCAAATGCCATGGCATCTTCTATGAAACTGCTGACATATTCCGGCTCTGTATTAATGACGCGGGCTGTAAAAAAATGCTCGGCGTAGGTGAAAGCCTCTTCGTAAGTGTCACTATTAACGATGTTCTGCCAGTTTGAAACCAAGGAATCTTTGGCTTGTTCAGCCTGAATGATGGCATCGCGCGCCGGATCCACTATCACCGGTTCAACTGTTGTTGTATCTCCAATGGGGTCTATTAATTCTGCTTCAGGCTGATACACGCTTGGTCGCTCTTGCGAATTGCCCGCAGCAGTAGAACGGGAGCGGGATGGTGCATCTTCACCACGAGTTGCAAGATAGCCAACGATGCCGCCGGCTAGTGTAACTGGAATTGATCCAATGGCTATTAACCGTTTAGTGCGAGAAGGGCTGCGCTTTAGCTCTAGAACTTTACCCCCTCGTTCAACATGTGAAGGTCTGAATTGTTCTTCTACTTTAACCATTGCCATAATCTCCTTTTATACCACAATCTTGATACAAAATCAACATTTTATGTGGCGCGACACTCTATATTGTAATACCGTTTTACCCCTAGTACAATCTGGGTAAGCATGAGTGAAAGATAGAAATGTTAAAGCTAACGAAACCAAAAATCTTTGCAGCAGCTGTTAGTATTTTAATATCAGGTTTGATTTTTATACCCTCCCTTGTCTTCGCAGAAGAATGCGGTAAGGGCGCAAAAAAAGTAAAGATTGCCATACCGGTGGGTTGCAAGGGGGACGCCGGAGACATTGTTAATCCCATTTTTGATATGTTGGGCGGTATCATTCGTTTCTTATCCGCCGGAGTTGGAATTGTAATTGTGCTGATGATTGTAATTAGTGGCATTAGATACATCACAAGTGCCGGCAATCCCGAAGCTATTGCTGGTGCTAAGAAGATGCTAACCAACGCCATAATTGCTCTGCTATTATTCATATTTATGGCGGCCATACTGAATTTCTTAATCCCCGGCGGGTTGTTATGAATTGGTTGAACTGGTTTGCCGATCATGCCAATAAAGAGTGCGCGGAAAATGTGTTCTTCGGTTTTCCGCATTGGGGTAAGGGTCTCCATTTTCAAGCAGAGAAAGTCGGCGACAAATTTGATTGCCAGATTATACATTTTGAGTTAATTCAGATCTGGACTGTAGTGGCAAATGTAACACGCATGGCTCTGGCTTTGGCCGGGCTACTGGCGGTAATTCTAATAATTTACGCTGGCATAACTTACATCACCAGCTCCGGTAATCCAGACCGCACCAAACAAGCCCAAAGCATTCTTACCAACGCCGTTATAGGTTTGATTATAGCGATTGTAGCCAGTCTAATAGTGGGCTATATTGCGGGGCTATTTTAGGTTATGAACCCAGACTTTAAGGCCGGCGGCTTGGATCTGCCCGACGTCAAAGCCGATAGCAACGCCTTGGGCTCCATCTTTAGCACCATCTTTCTAATAGTCGGTGCGGTGGCGGTAATTTTTATCATTATTGCGGGGATTCAATATATTACTTCTGCCGGTAACCCAGAGCGCGCTAAGCGGGCTAAAGATACCATCCTTTATGCCATTATTGGTTTGGTGGTAGCACTATTCGCTACCGCCATAGTAAACTTTGTGGTAGGAAAGCTATGACAAAACTTCGTAATCTAACCGCTATTTTTACACTACTGGCCGGCATATCAATGGCACCTGCTTTAGTGCTGGCAAACCATACACCCCAACACACAGTTTGCCAATCGGTTAATCAGGTTGGTCCAGATTGCGAGACCGCGAATAAGGACAGTTTATTGGGTGCTAATGGGCTAATTACCAAGATTGTCCAGACGCTGACTTTGGTAGTAGGAGCAGTTGCTTTAATAATGATAGTTATTGGCGCAATTATGTACGCTACTTCCAGCGGTAACCCAGAGCGGGCTAAAACCGCCTGGCAAACCATTCTCTATGCCATCATTGGCATCATTATTGCCCTGTTGGCCCAATTAATTGTGGCATTCGTGCTCAAGAGGGTAAAATAGACTCATGCGTATTTCTATCTTAAAACTTGGAACGTTGATGCTAATTTTAGTAGGACTATTCGTTCCTCTGCAGCCAGCCCTGGCCCAGTCCAGCGCCAAGGAAATTTGTGAAGGTTCCCTCGGTGTTTGGAATGGTACCGAATGTACTAATCCCAAAGAAAACAGCACACTCGAGGCTAGATTTGGCAACATCGTCAACGCCTTAATATTCATTGTCGGCGCCATCGCCGTATTGATGCTAATCATCGCCGCTATCCGTTTTGCTACCTCTGCAGGGGACGCGGAAGCCGCCAAAGGGGCCCGCAATACCATTTTGTATGCCATTATTGCTATTGTGGTGGCAATATTGGCATACGCCATCATTAACTTCGTCATCAAGGGCGTCAGCCAAACCCCGGCATCATTGGATAAACCAGACTTGCGGTTAAGCATAAGCCTTGGCATAATTGCCCATAGATGACAAGCTAGTATATAAGGAGAAACTAATAAATGACTAACATTCAGAATTTAAGCAAACGAGCACTGGTTAAGCTAATGGAAGCTGGCGTCTTTTGGCTGGGTCTCTTGAGCCCGGTGCATGCACAATTAGGTGGGATTGATGAGGGAGCTCTTGAAGGTAGAACTGAGGATCAGCCAGAGAATCTGTTTGGACAAGGCGGAGTTTTCCAAAAAATTACCAACACTATCATTTTCTTGGTAGGAGCAATTGCGGTGATTATGTTGATTGTCGGTGGTGTGCGCTATGTAGTTAGCGCCGGCAGCGATGAGGCCGTCAAAGGTGCCAAAAACACCATTCTTTACGCTATTGTCGGAATAGTCGTGGCTCTGCTGGCTTACGCGGCGGTCAACTTTATTATCGGCCAAATTGCCGTGACCACGTAAGAAATAGAATTCACTATAAAAAAGGAGCCAGTCGGCTCCTTTTTTAGTCCCTAAGCTCAAATGGCTTAGCGGATTTCGATCTTCTTAACCTTGTCCTGCTCGGCTTTGGGAATTCGCACACTCAAGATGCCATCTTTAAGCACTGCCTCGGCGCCCTCTTCTTTAACCTGGGTCGGTAAAACAATTGAGCGAGAAATTTCGCCCCAATGCAGTTCCTGAGCAAAGTAATCGCTTTCTTGAATAGTCTCTGAAGCTTGGCGTCGGCCGCGAATAGTCAAAGTATTTTCAACCAAACTCACCTCAACATCATTCTTATTAACTCCAGGGACCGGGCAAACTACTACTACGTCCGTCTTGGTCTGATAAACATCTACCGCGATTTGTCCGGGTACATCAGTGTCTTCAAAAAAATCATCGCGGCCCTTGCCTTCATCAGCGGCTGGGGCAGGCTGATCATCATCCAATAAGTCGTCGCCCAAATCGTCTAGAAACAAATCGTCGTCGTTGCGCGCTTTCGCCATGTAAGTTTTTCCTCCTTGTCCGTCGGTGCTCCCGCTTTGACGGCTATTAAAGACTAATCATGAGGTTTTTGCTTTTATTAAACCCATTATGCCAATAGATTTAGGAACTAGCAAATTAAAAAATGGAAATTAGGAACAATTTTTTGTGCAAGTTTTGGGTAAGTATAAATTATATCGATTTTGGATTTATTAAATCCAATTTTCGTATACTTAATTTAATGATTATTGATAAAGTAATTGGAATTATCGCGCCGTTTGAATGTCTAAACTGCGGCCAACAGGGTAAAATCGTTTGCGCGACATGCTCGGCGAAAATTGCCTCAAGCAAGCGGTCCAGCTGTTTTCTGTGCAACCGGTTAACCGCCAACTGGCGAGTTTGCGCTAGCTGCCGCCACAAGAGTAAACTGCGCGGCGTATTTGTGGCTAGCCACTACCGCGGTCAGGTTAAAACCTTGATAGGGCGGCTAAAATACCAACGCACGGTTGGCGCTGCCGGTGTACTGGCCCAGCTACTGGCCAAAGAAATTGCCAAACCCGATCAATTTGATCTGATAACCTGGGTACCGGCTAGTTCCAGCCGCTATCGTTTACGCGGCTATAACCCCGCCAGGTTGATAGCCCGCAGTCTATCCAAAGAACTCGACATTCCCTATGCCGAAACCCTATACAAAACTGGTCAAACCAGCCAGGTTGGTACCGATCGCCGCCTGCGGCTAAGCCAGCTTAGCGGCCAGATATATACCAGGCGATCAACCTTAATCAAGCACGCCAAGATTTTATTAATTGATGACGTGGTAACCACCGGCGCTACCTTAAATGAGTGCGGCCGGGCCCTCAAAACCGCCGGTGCTAAATATATCTGGGGCGCGGCGGTAGCTAAGCACTAACGGTTGAGCGTATAGTAGCTGCTGATAGGAGAGGAATGATGTCGCCCGAAAACGCCGATATTTTTCTGGCTGAAGATGATTCTGAAAAAGTCGCCGACATAAGACAAATCTTAAGGGGCAGTGGTCATCGAGTCTTGATCATGGCCGACAATCGCCGGCAAGCGATTGGTCTGGCTGAACGTCTGCAGCCAGGACTGGTTCAGATAGCTTTGATTGACAGCAACCTAAGCAGCAATCTAAATGGCCAGGATGCCGAAGATATCATCCAGAGAATCCATGAGCAGGATCCCGAGGTAAAAATAATCGGGATTTCCTATGTCGATCGGGTAGAATCAGCCGACATCCAAATCGTCAACGATTTTGATAACCTACCGAACCTAATTGACGAACTCTAATCGGAGAAGCTTTTGGTAGCGTCTTCAAAACCGATATCATAACCAAAGTAATAGCCAACAGCCAACCCAATAAGTAAAGCTAGTCCTAGTAGAACGACGTATCTTGGTTGAATTTTTGACACTCTACTCATACTATACCAGAGCTAGCTGATGCCATTTGGAGGGGTCGCATAGCGGTTTAGTGCACTGGTCTTGAAAACCAGAGTGCCGGCAACGGTACCGTGGGTTCAAATCCCACCCCCTCCGCCATGCATAAAGTTCTAAAACAACCCATCTACCTTAATGTATAAGACGTGTTTCTCTTGCGGCTATCAAATACTTGGAATTGTGTCAACGAAATATAAACATAGGTAAAATAAAAAAAAATAGGTAAAATATATACACATGAGACTATTCAGTAAAACATTACGTATTTTATTAATAGCCGTTTTTCTGACCACTCCTGGGGCATACGCGGCACAGCCCACAGTAAATCTTGGTACAACCGCACCGTTTGCAATACTGGCTGGAACTCCCAACATTACCGATGCCGGTAATACATCTGTTATTACAGGAAATGTTGGCTTGAGCCCAGCTACTGGTGCTGGCATTGGACTGCTTTGTTCACAGGTGACCGGAACGATATACTCAGTTGATGCTGCTGGCCCCCTCCCGTGTCGGGTGACGGACCCCGCCCTGTTGACCATAGCCAAGAACGACTTGGTCGCCGCATATAACGATGCAGCCGGACGAATCCCGGTGACGACTGTGCCAACCGAACTTGGTGGTACCACCAAGACACCGGGCGTATACGCCTCTGCCTCAACCACCTTTGGGATTACGGCCGGAGCCGGTCCCCTGATTCTCGACGCCCAAGGTGATCCCAGCGGCGTGTTCATCTTTGAAATGGACTCTGGCGCAACCGGACTTACCGCGGGACCGAGTAGTCAAGTGCAACTCACTGGCGGCGCCCAAGCCTGCAATGTCTTTTGGCGACTCAACTCAGCCACTATCGATACCACCGCTGTGTTCAAGGGCAGCATCCTAGCTCTTACCTCGATCACGGTGAATGACGGCGCAAACATAGAGGGACGGCTACTAGCTCGCAACGGCAACGTCACATTGATCAACGACACAATTACGGTGCCTACTTGCGCGACAGCAATTTCTCCTGGTGGTAGCTCGGTGGCGGCCGTCGTGCCAGGACTGCCCAATGCGGGAATTGTTCCCCAGGACGAACACAGCACCCCATGGAATATCATCGTTCCAACGGGAATTATGGTTGCCCTGTTCTCGCTCCACCTAGCTCGAAAAAAACGGGCAATTTAGCTCCGGCGTTGGTAAGAGTTAATAAATATGATTGCCCTGCCTGCCGGTAAGCAATTAAGACGGACGCTATCAGTAGTTGCTCTTGCAGGATTTGCGCTGGTTCTGGCGTTGATTTTACATTTTATCTTAAATAGACCAATCCAGAGCAGCCCAGCACCGCATAGCGCAAACGCTACTGCGCTTCCTAAATCAGAAAAAGTGAATTATGGATTACCTGTGCGTCTCAAGATTCCAATAATCGATGTTGATGCTGCTGTCGAGCATGTGGGTCTTACCTCTCAGGGAGACATGGATACACCAAAAGACCCCACTAACGCGGGCTGGTTCAACCAGGGGCCGCATCCCGGAGATAAGGGAAGCTCTGTTATTGACGGGCACTTCGGCTGGGAAAACAGCATACCAGCGGTATTTGATAATTTACATAGATTGCAAAAAGGAGACAAACTACATGTCGAAGATGAAAAAGGGACGATCACTACTTTTATAGTGCGTGAATTTCAGACGTATGGCCCGAATGATGACGCCGCGGGCATATTTAGTTCAAGTGACGGAAAAGCCCACCTTAATCTCATCACTTGCCAGGGAGCTTGGAATACCACCCAGCAAAGTTACGCCACCCGGCTGGTAGTATTTGCTGATAAGGAAAAGGAATAGTGGAGTATGGTACGGGCAGAGTTCCAGACCCGTCTGTTTCGCCAACGGTTATAATAGGTGACGAGGAGAGGTACCCAAGAGGCTGAAGGGGCTGGTTTGCTAAACCGGTAGGGGGGCGCTAAGCCCCCGCGAGGGTTCGAATCCCTCCCTCTCCGCCATCTGATATAGATCTGGCTTTGAAACATAAGCGAGTTTGGTATACTACAACTAATATGGTGGAACCAGGACAAGTATTTCAGCCCAGCTCAGATGATCAAGTTGATAGTGATGCTCAGCCAGCTCCACCGAGTTTTCCGACAAGTCCACCACCCACCAACCAACCACCAGTTTTCAACCCCGCTCCACCCCCGCCTGCCGGCGGGCAGGCCAGTCCACCACCACTTCCCAGTGGAGTAACACCACCTCTCCCTCCGGTTGAACCGCCGGCGGCCGGCCCGGTTAAACCTAGTGTCGGTTCGCCGCCCGAATCTGCCCCAGCCGATAATACCAACGCCGATCTGAATACCAGTCCAGCTCAAGATCAAGCCGCAGATACACCGTCAACTCAAGATACAACCAGTGCTCCGGCTAGTGGAGAGGGCACTAAAGAAGGATTTGCCACAGGACCGACAACTGATCAAGCACAGGGTAATCAACCCCCACCAATTCCCTCACCGCCACCGCCCCCAACTCCTCCAACCCCAACCCCCAGCCAGGATCTAAATCCTGAACCCACCACTGATCCTGATCAACCCGAAAATCCACTTCCACCTGGCCCAGTGGCCCCGCCAACTCCTCCAGCCCCGCCTACCGGACAGGCAGGCGAACAGGCTGGCGGTAATCCCCAGCCACCCCCACTCGGTCCAACGGCTGCTCCGCCAGCCGACGGAAATCAAGCGGTTGCCGATCGGCAACCGTCTTTAATTAGTTGGCAGGCTTCCGAATACATTCAGCATCATCACTCACCTTTATGGTATGTCGGCCTATTTGTTATTGCTGCGGGTTTGGCAGCCACCATGGGATTAGTATTAAGAGAATGGCTAAGCGCCGCGGTAATAGTACTTATGGCTGTGGCCTTGCTAGTTTATTCCCATCGACATCCCCGAGTTTTGGATTATTCTATTAGCAACGCTGGGATAAATATTAGTGATAAATTCTTTCCCTACAGCCAATTTCACGCCTTTGCCGTGGTACCCAGCCAGAATTTATTAACCATTGAACTGGATCCGGTCAAGCGTTTTATGCCCCGCATTTCGATGTTTTTGGATAAAGCCGAAGCCAACAAAGTAGATGGTGTACTTCAGCAACATTTACCGCGTGAAGATCGCAAAGCCGATTTTATTGATCGCTTATCGCACGCTCTCAAATTCTAAGCTAATTACTGGCGCGCCCGGCAGGACTTTAGAAATCAGCTGACCCACGTCCACAGGCTCTAACCATAAGGATATTCCCCACAGGCCTGGAGTGATGATTATCGGTTTACTGTTGGTGCTTAAACCATAGAATAACCAAATTACCGCCGACAGAAAATAAAAACCCCGAGTGGAAATCGATAGATCGGCAGCATCTTTAATCAATTTCAACACATGAATTTGCTTACTATCTGAGCTATATCTACGGACTTTATTTCTCATGACTCTGCCTTTGCCCCAACTTCCGCGGGCCGCTAAAACCTACGGCTTTGTCTCCATATATTACATATATAAGAAGGAGACATATTGAGTCACTTTATATCTGTAGCTGTTGATAGACTTGATGTTATCGATTACATCACTTTTATGCATCAGATATTAGCCAAAGAAGGCTTACAATTGTGTCTATCGCGTTGCCAAAAACCGTCTGGCGCGCCCGGCAGGACTCGAACCTGCGGCCTCATCCTCCGCAAGGATGCGCTCTAATCCAACTGAGCTACGGGCGCTTGTTGCTGTTTGATTAGTTTAGCGTTTAAAAGAAAAAGCACCAACCGTAAATCCTCCGTCGCCGGAAGCAGTTGGTGCGGGCGTGGCCCTTCGCCTATCTTCGCGTTAGCGAAGGGCCAGATTTTGAGGTAGATACATACGAAGACCTCACGTGCCCTCAAGCACAGTACGTTCGATGGTCACCTCCGTTTCTCCCAAGCCGCCGAGGGTGATCTGGTCGTAAGCTACCAACCGATCAGTCAGAGAATCGAAGTAGAGAAGGCTGGCACTTTTAGGCACCGCTTCTCCAGTCTGAAGTGTGCGCAGACTGGCACCTCCGGTAGAGCCCTCAATGTAGATAAGCGTGCCATCTACCAATTCCTGACTGCGGCTGTGCAAGTGCCCGGCTAGAACTAACGGTACCGTTCCCACCAGCTGCTCGGCAGCCAGGGGGTTATGGACAATCATCAAATCAATCGCACCATCAGTTATGGCTGTTTGAGCCAGCTGCTGACCTTGTTCCACCAGCAGCTCGTCGCGCAGATCAACCGGAGTACCCGGATTTATGGGGTCTGGTCCACCCAGAATCCGTAAGCCAGCTATCTCTACCGGTTGACCGTTAAGCACTACAGCATTCGGGAAACCTCCAACCTGACTAACGGTAATTGATGTATCGTGGTTACCCTTGACGTAAGCGTAGGGTACTCCCAGCTCACCAATGCCAGTGAAGAAGCGACTTTCCAGAGCTAGGCCCCTTTCGGTCAAATCTCCGGCGTCAATCACCAAGTCGACTTGATACCCATCTGCCAAGCTTTGGATCGTGCCGAAAGTGCCTGGCCAGGAATGAATATCCGAGACCAGTAGGACTTGCGTAACGTCACCATTACCGAGCGATGGCAAATCGGAAGTGGCTTGATGCAGACTGACGGTATTACTGACGAGCTTTGCCAGCTCCTCCTCGTAGGCTTCAACCCTGCCGGCCGTCAACTGAGCATTGCCCACAAAGGCCGGCGCGTAACTCATCAAGCCGTGGTAACGCGGCTGGTTGATCGACTCGGGACTGAAGCTAAACCAGCCCACTAATGCAAAGGCCAACAACAACCCCGTGGCAGCTGTGCCGCTGCGCCAGGCCAATCCCCAACCTTGGGTTAACAAGGTGAGAATTACTCCGCCAAACAGTGCCACAATCAGAGATCTGACGAGCAAATGCCTGACGGCTGCTCGAATATCGTCCAGAAGCCGGCTGCCCAGATTATTCACCGTTTCTGGGTTATTGGTGATAAAACTGGTAGCGGCTGGACGTAGTTGGGAGAGGTTAATGCTAACTCCCAGTGGTCCCTCGTGGCTGTTGAATTCGACATTACCCAGCGGCGGAACCTCCACTCGAGTTAGGCTATTGAAAGTCAGTCGTAGCTCGGCGTCGTAGGGACCCACCCGCTGCTTAACCGAGCCCAAGAGGCTAATTGCTATTACCGCACCCAAGCAGGCGATAGCCAGATGTATCGCCCCCTGGACCATGTGCCTTCGCCACTTCTGCAATGGCCGCATTCGGTCTCCTTTCGCATGCGAATAATCTCAACGAACTTGCGTGAACCAAACTTCGGCCCACACGATGGCTTAAGTCTAGTCTGGGAAACTGGCTAACTCAAGAATAAGCGTTATAGCGTAGTAAAATAACCAAGACGGAGAGGTGGCCGAGCGGTTGATGGTGCTGCTCTCGAAAAGCAGTGTGCCCTTACGGGTACCGTGGGTTCGAATCCCACCCTCTCCGCCAAATTATTATGCCCAAACTTAGTGCCGGAGTATTAGTTTATCGAAATCCAGAAGACAAACTGGAAGTTTTGTTGGTGCATCCTGGTGGTCCATTTTGGGCCAATAAGAATGAAGGTACTTGGTCTATTCCCAAAGGTGAATATAACGATGAAGATCCGTTAAGCGCAGCCAAACGAGAGTTTAAGGAAGAATTGGGTCAGTCCCCACCCAAGGGTGAATATCTGGAATTGGGTGAGGCCAAAGCATCCAACAAGATTAATAAAATTTGGGCGGTCAACGGGGATTTGGATGTCACAAAAATTAAAAGCAATACTTTTGAGCTGGAATGGCCGCCAAGGTCTGGCCGTAAGCAGGAATTTCCCGAGATTGATAAGGCCGAATGGTTCGATCTGGCAGTCGCCAAACGCAAACTGAGGACTAGCCAGCTGGAATTTCTCGATCGCCTAGAAAAATTACTAGGCCTTGATCCGACCAATACTGTCCCGCCCAGCTTATTCTAAGCTTGGTATACTAAAGTTTATGAATGATTGCGTGTTTTGCCGGATAGCAGCCAACAAGATGTCTGTTCACAAAATTTATGAAGACGATGGTACCATCGCGTTTTTGGATGTTAATCCCATAAGTTTGGGACATACGTTAGTGATTCCCAAAAATCATGCCACAGAATTTCAGGATATGAGCGAAGATTTATATGAACACGTTATGAGTGTTGTCCAGAGAGTAGCGAGAAGAATGAAACAGCAGCTTAACCCTCAACGGGTAGGTTTATGGATAGAAGGTTTCGAAGTTCCCCATGCCCATATCCATGTATTTCCACTAGAAAATTCTGGTAGTATCTCAGCGCGTCGGATGGATAAACCCAGCGACGAAGAAATGGCCAAGACTGCCGCCAAACTGCGAGAATAATGCCAGCTAGCAAAATCAGCTTGGATAAAGCCAAACCCGATAAACTGTTCTATTTTGTGGCCAACGTAGTGGTATATCGTGAATCTGATGGCCGTTGCTTAATTCTCAAGCGCGACGAACGAGAAATCACCCACCCGGGCGTCTACGCCTTTCCCGGTGGTAAGTTGGAATGGCAAGATTTAGATATCGCCCATCCCACCAGGATGAACGGTGATGTGATTGATTTTGAAAATGCAGTCGAAGATTTATTAAAACGGGAAACTCGCGAAGAGGCAGCCGTTGAGATTGGTGATAAATTTGCCTACATCAACAGCGTGGCTTTTATTCGTCCGGATGGAGTTCCGGTGATAATGGTAAAATTGGCCGCCAAGTATCTTAGCGGCAAAGTTAAACCCGAAGCCGGTGCTTTTACGGATTTTGTCTGGGTCAACGCCGCAGAAGTCAAAAAATATAAGTGTATCGACGGTGTTCCCGAAGAAGTCGCCCAAACCATCGAGCTTTTTCAAAAATTAAGTAACTAGTAAAGCCTTACTAGCTGGCTTATACTACAGTTTAAGTACTATCAAGGGGGTGGGAATCTAGTGAACAGGCCTCCGGCCAATTTGGGATCACGTTTGCAACAGCTGCGCCAGGCCCGCAGCTTGACCCAACAGCAGCTGGCTAACGATGCCGGTGTTTCCTTATCGACTGTTTCTAAGCTTGAAGAAGGTAGCGTTACCAAGCCCTCTATTACTACCCTGCTGAAACTGGTGGGCGTGCTCAAATTTGATCTCGACCACTTACTCGGTCAGGAGTCGCTGCCAACCAGAAAACCCAAGGCCGGCAAAACTCAGCCAAATACCATCAAGTTTGTTTATTTTGATATCGGCGGGGTACTGGTCCACTCCGAGTCGCTACTGTTGCAGCGGTTGGCGACCGGCCTTAACCGCCCGCTGGATAGCGTCAAAAGCCTTTATCATACCTACGCTCCATTCGCCTTTAGGGGTAAACTCAGCCTGCCAGATATTCAGCTGCTGTTTTTGCTCAAACTGAACATTTCCTTTCACGGGGCACCCAAACGTAATCTATTCCGCGACTGGGTGGAGTATATGAAGCCTAATCTACCGATGCACGAATTTGCTAGGGAAGTTTCTAGAGATTATCCGATTGGGCTATTAACCAATATTTATGGTGGTGGTTTTTTGCGTCGGGTAATGGAGCGCGGTTTGGTTCCTGATTTACCATACAAAATAGTTATTCAATCTTGTGACGTCGGGCATATCAAACCCGAACCAGCTATCTATCAGCTAGCCGCCAAACAGGCGGGTGTGCCAGTCGACCAAATTCTGTTTATCGACGACCGCAAGGAAAACGTTAAGGGCGCAAGAACAGCCGGCTGGCAGGCCGAATGGTTTAACGAGACCAAGGCCGAAGCTTCAATCGCGCGGATTAAGCAGCGATATTTTTAGTTTGTCCGAGCTTGTGGGGGTAATTTCTTGTTGGGAATTTTGACTGGACCGACATTAACCACTACAGTGCCCAGATGCCGCGTTTGATTCATAACTGTCAGCACTCCAACGCGGTTATAGAAGAAAGTGCAGTGGGTGGATTCCAGGCCAGCGGGCAGCTCAAAATGCGGTGTGCAGTGAGGCGCTGAGCCCAAATGGATTATAGTTCCCGGGTCCGCCACCAATCCTTTGGGCCTCTCATCATCTGAGGGCAGAGATTCGGCCAATATGGCTTTGCTACTCTCGGTAACCGGTTTATCTAAGTCGAACTGAATAGCCAATTGATCTCGCTTGGTAGAAGCATTCAAACGCAGCCACAATAGTTCTTTTTTGGCATCAGGGCCATTAATAGCAATAACGGCCATTAGACTAGCTTGGAGACCGTGGAGGTGGTAAAGGTTATGGGCGTTGACTATGGAACGCCTGACATCTGGGGGGATACAGAAATTATCTTGAGGCCTAACCACGGCCTGTTCCAAAAGAAAGGGCGCCATCTCTGACGCCCTGGCAATCTCCTCTCGGGGAGACTGTGTCGCTAGTTCTCCCGGATCGTGTACATCAATTGCCTCTGTGGCCATTTTGGTTTTGTCTCTCTTTAAACTCCTACTTTTGTTTTAGCATAAGCGTTCGGCTAATGCAAAAGCTAAATGTTGGCTAATCGCTCTAGCTGCTGATTGAGAAATTTTAGTTTTCGCTGGGCTTGCTCAAGACGGACTTCGGTCTGTTTAACCACTTCTTTGGGCGCCGAACGCTTGAAATCCTGGTTGCTCAACTCAGCACCCAATTTATCTGCGTAGGTTTTGGCTGCCGTGCGCTTGGCTTCCAGGCTAGTTTTGTAATTGCCGACGGTTTCGTGATCTACGCCTAGCCAGCCATCGGTCAGGCTAAGCAGGGGTAAACCCTCACCGGTGTCCACACTGGTTATCTCGCTGATTCCGGCTAGTTGCTTAATCATGTTTGCGGCTTGGGCAATGGCCTCATTATTACGGTGATATAGCGGCACTGGGGGTAGATCGAGTTCGGCCCGCACTGCCCGAATTTCGCTAACCATAGCTTTGATTTGATCAAATTTAATTGCCGATTCAGGATAACTTTTTGCCGGCGATGGCCAAGCCGCGCTTATCAGCATAGAATCGGTCTGGGGCAGTTTGCCCCAGATGGCCTCGGTGACAAAGGGTACAAAGGGATGGGCCAGTTTTAAGATAGTTTCTAGACCATAGAGCAGCAACCCGGAGTTGGGCTGGGACTTACTAGCTTCCAGATACCAATCGGCAAAATCATCCCATAACAAATGATATACGCCGCCCGCCGCCTCATTTAGGCGATAATTATCAAGCTTACTCGTAATTTCCTCGCTAGCCTGGCGTAAACGATCTAGGAACCATTCGTCAACTAGATTCTGCGGCTGGTCACTAGACTTTACGGGCTGATCAGCCACCTTCCCCAGCACGAAACGGGCGGTGTTCCACAGCTTATTGCAAAAGTTACGCATGGCATCGACCTGATCTTCCTGCATTGGCGAATCGTTGCCCGGTGTATTGGACATCGCACCAGCCAAACGCAGGGCATCGGTGCCGTATTTGGCCGTTAGGGCTAAGGGATCAACCACATTACCCTTGGATTTGCTCATTTTCTTGCCCCGGGCATCGGTTACCAGTCCGTAAAGATAAACCTTCTCAAAGGGCACCCGGGAAGTAGAATACAGACCAAACATTACCATCCGAGTAACCCATTTGTGCAAAATATCGCGGGCGGTGGCCATTAACGCGGACGGGTAGAAGGTTTCATAGCTGTTGGTGCTCATCAGGGTGGCATAGGGCCATTGCCCAGAGCTAAACCAGGTATCAAAAGTGTCGGTTTCGGCCCGATAATTACCCTCGCCGTAATACTTTTTGGCTTCATCCTCACTCTTGGCAATTAAGTAGGGCTGCTTATCTTTATCATGGGAGGTGCGATAGTAAACCGGAATCCGGATACCCCACCAAATCTGGCGAGAAATGCACCAATCGTGTTCATTGGTTAGCCAGTCTAGGGCGATGGTTTTAAAGCGGGCGGGAACCAGCTTTACTTGGTCACTCTCCAGAGCTCTGATTACTGGCTGGTTGAGCTGTTTAACTCGCAAGAACCATTGCTCAGAGATCAGCGGTTCAATCACCGTGCCACAGCGGTCGTGGATAGCTAGGGAGTGAGTAATAGTTTCATTTCCAGCCAGCTTACCGGCTGCTTTCAGGGCTTCAACCGTGGTTTGCCGGCCTGTCTCCACATCCAGCCCAGCGAATTGATCCGGTACATTTATGAGTTTGCCGTCTAGATCGATTACCGAAATTTCGGGCAAGTTGTGGCGCTTGCCGATTTCATAGTCCGTAGGGTCGTGCCCCGGAGTTACCTTGAGGGCCCCAGTCCCTACCTTGGGATCCACCTGGGTATCGGCAATAATCGGAACTTTACGCTTAGTTATGGGTACGGTGGCTTCCTGGCCAATCAAATCTTTATAACGTGGATCCTTAGGATTAACTGCCACTGCGACATCGGCAAAAATGGTCTCTGGCCGCGTGGTGGCAATTTTTAATGGTCCATAATCAAGGGTGTACATAACGTCACTGCGCTGGGGATGATCAAGTTCGATATCGGCAAAGGCAGCTTGGCAGCGCGGGCACCAGTTAACAATTCGGTTACCACGGTAAATATGCCCATCTTTATGTAACTTGGCGAAGGTATCGTAAACGATACCCACGATATCTTGGTCCAGGGTAAACTTGAGCTTCGACCAATCCGCCGAAAAGCCCATGGCCTTAAATTGGTTAATGATATTTTGCTGGTTCTTGAGGGTAAATTTCATTACTTCGGCGTAGAATTTATCGGGCCCAAGCTCAAAGCGATCGGTACCTCGTTTGGCCAGAACATCGCGTTCAAACACAAATTGAGTTTCAATTCCGGCGTGATCAGTCCCAGGCAGCCACAGGGTATTTTTTCCTAGCATACGTTGATAGCGAATAATCGCATCGGCCAGGCTGTAGCCAATGGCGTGGCCCGAATGCAGTTCACCATTGGCATTGGGCGGCGGCATAATGATGCAGAAAGGCTCACCCTTACCCGAGGCCATAAAGGCACCCGAGGCCTCCCATTTTTGATAGATCTCAGTTTCGTACTGTTTTGGCTCGTACGCTTTATCCAACTGCATTAATAATAGTATAACGGCTCGAGCGAGTAGCAACGAGCTCAAACGATTCAAACTTTTGAGTATACGTGAACTACCATGTCCGACTGGAGCCGTTGAAAACTTTAAGGAATTTTATCTTTTAGTTTTTTGAAGTTTATAGATTATTCCCCAGCTACATCGACAGGCTGGGAGCAGATTCGAGCGTCATTGGATCTGATTTCATTCGTGATCTGGCTTTAAAATATCCCAATGCGGCAATCATGGCCGCGTTATCGGTACATAACTTCGGATCTGGAAATTTGATATCAATTGGCAAAGCAGCTTGGAGCTGTCGCCGCAGTTCAAGGTTGGCAGCTACCCCGCCGGCAACCACCACGCTACTGGGCGGAAATTGCTCAAAAGCAGATCTAGTTTTGGCTACCAGAGTTTCAACGGCCACTTTTTGAAATGACGCCGCCGTATCGTTGATTTGGCTGGCCGTTAATAGCGGTGCCAGTTGATGTGATGCAAATGAATAATCTTGATTTACCAGCTTTTGCAGATGCCGCAACACCGCCGTTTTTAGACCGGAAAAGCTAAAGTCGTAGGGCTTAGCTAGCTTAGCCTTGGGGAGGACATATTTACTCGAGTCGCCTTGCTCAGCCGCGGCCGCAATAGCTGGTCCACCAGGAAAGCCCAGCCCCAGCATTTTGGCTACTTTATCAAAAGCTTCACCGACTGCATCATCCACCGTCTGTCCCAGTAGCTGGTAGTCAAAATGACCCCGGAAAAGTACCAGCTGGCTGTGGCCACCAGAAACGATCAAAGCTAGCATCGGAAAGCGTGGAGGTGTTGGTAAAAACCAATTGGCGTAGGCGTGGGCTTCAACATGGTTCAGCCCGTATAGCGGTTTTTGCTTGGCCAAGGCCAGCGCGCGCGCGGTCATTACGCCGACTAGCAAAGCACCAGGTAAGCCCGGGCCATTAGTAACGGCAATGCCATCAATTTGTGGCCAGTCCAGCTTGGCCTCATCCAATGCTTGGCTAATGACCGGTAAAATCACTTCGATGTGGCTACGGGCGGCCACTTCGGGTACAACACCGCCAAAGCTAGCATGCAAATCAATTTGTGAAGCCACCACGTTTGATAAAATCTTGTGCCCATCTTCTACTACGGCGGCGGCGGTTTCATCACAACTGGTTTCAATCCCCAAAATCTTCATTAAATATAGAGTAACCCGTCTATTACTAAGCAACCAGCCTGCCTGCCGGCAGGCAGGCTAGAAACCAAGTGACGCGCGCGGTAAGATAAAAAACATGCAGGGAGCCAAAAAGCTACTTAAGCGGCTGCTACCACACAGCTTGGTAACGCTATTTTTACCTACCTATCATTTGGGTAGAGCCATTTATGCCAACTATAAATTTGGCCGTCCGGCCAAACATCTAAAAGTTGTGGCGGTTACTGGTACCAACGGTAAAACTACTACCGCTCACTTTATCACCAAAGTCTTAGAAGCCGCTGGTTACAAAGTTGGTTTGTCCACCACCGCTCGTTTTCAAATTGGCAGAGAGACTTGGGATAACGAGCTGAACATGACGGTTACTAATCCTTTTGAACTGCAATCACTGTTGAAGCGCATGCAAGAAGCCAAAGTTGATTGGGTAGTACTAGAAGTTACATCACATGCCCTTATCCAGCATCGGATATGGGGTATACCAATTCACACTGCCGTCATCACCAACCTCACTCAGGATCACCTGGATTACCACCACACCATGGAAGAATACGCTGCGGCCAAGGCTCGTTTGTTTAAACTGGCCAAATTTAATGCCGTACTTAACCACGATGATGATTGGTTTAACTTCTTCGTGCAGCGTTCCCCCCAAAGCAAGTTTAGCTATGGCGCCCACCCCGATGCCGATATCCGGCTGACCAAAGCCAACCTCAAACCGCACGGCGCTAAGATTATGCTGCAGTACGGACACGGCGGCGAAGAAGTGGCGGTTGAGCTGAATCTAACCGGCAAATTCAATGTTTATAACGCCCTGGCAGCCGCCGGGGTTGGCCACGCCCTCGACCTGAATCCGCAATTGGTAAAACAGGGCCTGGAGAATTTACGGGCGGTACCGGGACGAATGGAAGCAGTTAAAGCTGGCCAGGACTTCAGTGTGATTGTTGACTATGCCCATTCTCCCGATGCCCAGCGCAACCTATTTGAAACCCTCAAACCCCTAACCGACGGCCGACTGATTGCGGTTTTTGGGGCCACCGGTGATCGCGATAAAACTAAACGGCCATTAATGGGTGCAATTGCTTCTAAGCTGTGCGATGTGGTGATTGTGACCGACGAAGATACCTACAGCGAGGACCCCGCCTCTATCCGCCAGGAAATCTTGAGTGGAGCTCGTGGCAGCGGCGGGCAAGCCGAAGTACTAGAAGTTGGCGATCGCCACGATGCGATGGCCAGAGCCTTTCAAATGGCCGAACCCGGGGACACCGTAGCGGTGCTCGGTATGGGACACCAGAAACACCGGGTAGTTGGCGAGACCAAACAAGATTGGGATGACCGCCAAGTAGCCCGTGACATTTTAGAAGCAGCCGCTAAAAAGTCCAAACAATAGAAAAGGACCCCGCTTGCGATATTGCAAATTATGATTGTACGCCGTGGCGCACAGTCGCGGGGCCGCACCGGGTGACGAGGGAAGTTTGGAACTTGATAGCCCCGTCACCCGGTTTGGCCTATCCTGCTACCAGCGCTGATCCGGTCGGCCGTAGGCCGCCATTGCACCGTCGGTACTGGGGAAGTCTGTGAATCCGTGAATCTGTTCCGTGGTGACCTTCTCGAAGGCCTTCTGTAGCGCCTTCAGGTAGTTCTTGGTTACACGGCGGAGCGAGATATCGTCTCGGGCGTCTTTGATCTCCAAGATCAGGTGGCCGTGAACATGTGACACATCCTCGATGTGTCGTGTCCGGCGACCGATCTCTCGAGCGAAGTCGCGCCCGCGGATGTTCAGGTCATGTTCTAGTTCGACCCGAACAACAGCTTGATCGGTATCGATCAAGCTGATTGATGCTTTACCCAAGTGCTTAATTTGCACTGGGCAATCACCTCCTTCCAGATAGAGGACAGGCTACATAAAAGCCTAAAACGCTATTGATAAATAGTCAAGCACAAAATTTGACAAAATGTCCATATAGTTTCCAAGCTTAACTATTTAGTATATAATTTAGGTTGAAAATGACTGAAACAGCCAACCACTACTCAAATCCCGATGAACCCGAGGGCAGCACTGGCAGTATGCCTCCAGATGATATGGAGCAGGCAGCTCTGCAGAGTATTCGTGATCGTTCGCGGAACCTATTGGAACAAGCTTTCAGGCTAGAAGTTGACTCTGATGGCGATGAGGTTTACATAACTCATGACCCCCTGGCCACTGCTCTGGAAGATTCGCTGGCTATCTTATTAACTCGCGATGGCGAACCCCCAGAATTTGAAGAAAGAAAAGATCAAATATACATCTATTTCCCGGCGTTTGAAGAACCCACGGATATGGTAAGGGCAGATTTACCCATGATTTGGCTGGAATATATTAACGAAAACGGTGAGAGCGATAAGGTCAGCGTTACTTCTGAGGGCATAGAACCTTACCAAGAACAACTGGACCAAATTCTTGATGAAACTACTAAACCGGCCAAGCGCTTTTGGCCACGCGGAAAACGTTCTCATGTTACACCAGCTCATAGCACGCTGACGCCCCAGCGATGGCGAGATTTGGTTAAGGGTTTTCGGCTTTCCCACCAATCGGTATAGCTACCAAGTACCTCCAATAGCGGTGTTACAATGAGGCCAATGAATTTGGATGTCTTAAAGAGTAAACAGGTAATTGTCTTTGATTTGGACGGCACCTTAGCCGACAGTAAGTTACCCATCACTCCGAACATGGCTAAGTTGTTGCGGCAACTACTAAGGCAGCGGGTGGTCGGCGTAATTTCTGGCGCCGACTTTGATAGTTTTAAGGAACAGCTAATCGATCGGCTGGGGGCGTCGGAGGCAGAACTGGCCAATCTGCACATTTTGCCCACCAACGGCACTCGGTATCTGCGTTACGATCTAGATACCAATACCTGGAAAGAGATTTATTCTGACGAAATCCCATCCCAACAGCGTAAGAAAATCGCCCAAATTTTGGAACAAACCGCTAGAAAGTTGGGTTTGTGGGAAACCAAAGTCTGGGGCGAAATCATTGAGGACCGCCAAAGCCAGGTAACTTTCTCTGGACTTGGTCAGTCTGCCCCAATCGAAGCCAAAAAAGCCTGGGATCCCGATGGTTCCAAGCGGAAGCGGTTGCGAGACGAAGTTGCCAGATTACTTCCAAATTATGCGGTACACACAGCCGGTACGACTTCAGTCGACGTAACCCAAGCGGGTCTAGACAAGGCTAACGAAATTACCAAAATCAAAGAGGTCCTAGGGGTTGAACAAAGAGAAATCATTTATGTGGGTGACGCCCTAGCTCCTGGCGGCAACGACAAGGTGGTAAAAGATGCTGGCTTTGATGTCATTGCGGTTAAGGGTCCAGGAGATACCGAAAAAATAATCAAGGAGCTCCTAGCCCTAGAGGAAGGTTAGTAGGGTTAAGATATGGTTGAAGGCAACGAAGATAACGGGAATGAGGTTATCCACTACTTTGGAACTCACATGTTAAGAAGCACTGCCAGAACCATATTTAACCTCTCTAACCAGGAACTCGAGCTCAGTTTCTGTACCATTACATCCGAAGAGGATGGAATCGATGAAGTTAGTGGGCAGCCGAATTATCGCCTAACTCTAAGCCTCCCAGATAAATCAGCCGTCGACGATGTTAGTTTAAAGAAACTGGATACCCAGGCTCAACAAATAATCATCTCCGTTAGGGGACAAAACTGGCAAGCCCAAGGTTATGAAGGCGAGGACGACTGGGCTCAGTATATTTACAGTGCCGTTAAATCAGAGTTGCAAAAGCGGGGTTGACACTTTTCTTCAGCCTATCTATATTTTGAAGAGAGAAATTAGCACTTGAGAGGTTAGAGTGCCAGTTTACCCGCCCAAATTTGTATTAAAATTTTTGGCGGTATACGCAGAAGTTAATAAGCCCTCCGAAATTACAAGTAATTTTGGCGGGCAAGGAGGTGTAATGAGCAAGGTTAAGCCATTGGGTGACCGCGTGGTAGCCGAGCCGCTAGAAGCGGCCGAAAAAACCAGTTCTGGTTTATATCTACCCAGCGACGCCAAGGAAAAACAGCAGATGGCCAAAGTAGTAGCTGTCGGTAAAGAGGTGAAAGAAGTTAAAATCGGCGACACCATTCTGTATAAGGAATTTTCGGCCGAGAGTCCCAAGGTCAATGGTAAAGAATACGTCATTATCAAAGAAGAAGACGTATTGGCGCTGGTTAAATAGGAGGAAAAATGGCTAAGAAGATTTTTTATGACGATGATGCTCGGGCCCGCGTTTTAGAAGGTGCCAAAGCTTTGTATGATGTGGTGCGTGTAACCATGGGTCCCAAAGGCCGCAACGTGGTAATGAGCAAAGCCTACGGCTCGCCGACCGTTACCCACGATGGTGTAACCGTAGCTAAAGAAGTTGAATTACCCCAGAAAAAGGATGATGAAACTTTGGGCCGGGGTGTTGGCGCCGAATTGGTAAAACAAGCCGCCAATAAGATGAACGACGTGGTTGGTGATGGTACCACCGCGGTTACAGTCTTAACCTACCACCTACTCTTTGAAGCCAATCGCTTGATTGCCGCGGGGCACAATCCCATGGATCTGCGCCGAGGCCTGGAGAAGGCTGCTGGCGTTGTGCTGGGCAAGATCAAGGGACTAACCGAACAAGTTGGCAAGAACAAAGACCGGATTGCCGAAGTAGCAACCATTTCGGCCGGTGATCCCGAGATCGGCAAATTGATTGCCGGAGTAATTGAAAAAGTTGGCAACGAGGGTGTGGTGACGGTTGAGGAATCACAGGCTCTGGAAATGGAAAGCGAAGTTGTAGAAGGCTTTACCATGGATCGAGGCTACGTTTCCCCCTATATGGTGACCGATCCGGCTCGTATGGAAGCGGTTTATGAGAAACCATCAATTTTGGTAACAGACAAAAAGATTACTTCGATCCAAGAATTTTTGCCAATCTTAGAAAAAGCTGCCCAGGGCGGCAAAAAAGACATGGTAATTATTGCCGAGGATGTTGAGGGCGAAGCCCTAGCCACGCTGGTTCTAAATAGGCTTAAGGGCGTCTTCAACGCTCTGGCTATCAAAGCCCCGGCGTTTGGTGATCGGCGCAAGGAAATTTTGGAAGACATCGCCATTTTGACTGGTGCGCAGGTTATTTCCGAAGAACGCGGTGATAGCTTTGAAAGCGTGGACCTATCTTACTTGGGTACTGCCCGCAAGGTAATTGCCGATAAGGATAACACCACCATCATCGAGGGCAACGGCGGTCCCAGCGATATCGAAGGCCGCATGGCCCAAATTCGCAAGCAAATAGATGCTGCTAGTAGCGAATACGACAAAGAAAACTTAGAAAAGCGGCTGGCGGCCTTGCGCGGTAAAGTAGCCGTAATCCGCGTCGGTGGAGCCACCGAAACCGAAATTGAAGAGAAGAAGTTTAGGGTTGATGACGCAGTAGCCGCTACCAAAGCCGCGGTGGCCGAAGGCATCGTACCTGGCGGTGCCGTGACGTTTGTGGATCTTTCCAAAATGCTAGAAATTGACGAGGGTACTGTCAGAAATTCCGAGGAAGCCGGTATGCTGGTCCTCAAAAAAGCCTTGCTAGAACCCTTCAAACAGCTGATGGCAAACTCTGGTCTCAATCCAGAAGAAAAACTGGCCAAGGTGATGGAAGCGGAAAATGGACGCGGCTTTGACGTCAACAATCCCGATAAAATCGCCGACCTCAAAAAGATCGGCATTATTGACCCGGCCAAAGTTATTCGCGAAGCTGTTCAAAATGCTACCAGCGTAGCCGGTACTGCCATGACCATGGGCGGTCTGATTGTTGATATTCCCGAGGAAGAAAAACCAATGCCTATGGGCGGCGGTGGCATGCCCGGCGGCATGGACATGTAGCTGCGGCTACTATCAAAACCGTTTTAGATCTTTTTCCAGGTAACTGAGTACGCCACGTCTGCGGAGTTCAGCTATTTCTTGGATAGATGTCAAGATTAGTTCTAATTCATCTTCGGTAAAATACTCGGCCATGGTTGGAACTGTACCTATTCCATGGGCGCTCTCAGCCACGCACAGCAAGCTCCATTCCTTGCTTCCGGGTGCTCTTCTTTCGAAGCCAATTAGTCTTTCATAACCAGTCACGGTGTTGAACGGATCCATATCTTCATTGGACTTGGCGTATAGTGGATCTCTAGCGACGATTAGTAAATCCTCTGGCAATCTTCTGAAGTCAGAATTCAGATCGGCCAAAGCTTGTTCGACCTTGCGGTCAAGACCTACGGCTACCAATTTTTCTTGAATGACTTCGCGGGTAGTATCAAAAATTACTTCTTGGACATCACGCGACAACGGTTCCCACCGCGAAACTGACTCGCTCATAGTTTTTATTCTGCTCGTAAATTTGGGAGCTATGCAAGCAAAACCATTTTGGGAGAACGAGAGATAGTTAGACAAATTCGGCCAGGTGGCTGCCAGTACTTGGTGGTACTACCGCTAGCTCAAAGGTGGCTACGCCGTCTGCCTTGCGAAACGGCAATCTAGCCCAGGGGCGATGGGGTTCGCTGCCCGCGGATAACGCCACACAGCCTTCGGCATCGATGATAAAGCCTACACCGCTAAAGGTATGAGGGGGATCAATTACGGTAGCGCGGTGGCTGATTTTACTACCGGGTGTGTTATTTTGCCAGCCCATTATTTTGATTGGGCACATACCTTTGGGATGGGCCAAGAACCTGGTACCAGTAGGCAAAGTCTGAATAATTTGCCTGACTTCACTTAGTCGCTTTTTTCCGCTGGCAACTTGCTTTAGGGTATTTTTTAACTCCATAGCAACAGAGATTACTTCTGGTTTTTGAATAGCAATTTGAGTCATGTTTTGTCCTCCTTACTCTCACGCTAAACCCAGAATCAGAACCGAACCAGCCTAGATGTTTTGAGTCAAACCGGTTTGTTTTCCTTGCCAGGTAATATTTTCTACTTGATACTCTAAATATGTTGGATGATCAGGATTACATTGCTCGGTTTGACTCCCAGAACGCGCTGGCGATTGCGGCCGGGCAGGTTAAACAGCTGGGATACTCCGCTTTCGATCTGAAACTACCAGCAGCACCCCAAGTTGAGCGGGTGGTGCTAACCGGTATGGGCGGTTCGGGTTTGGCGGCTATGATTTGCCGTAACTGGTGGGATAACCAGCTAAAAATTCCCTTTGTCATAACCCAGGATTATAGGTTGCCGGCATTTGTTAACGCTAAAACATTGGTTATCGCCTCTTCCTACTCTGGCAATACCGAAGAGACACTATCGACTCTTGAAGATGCCAAAACCAAGGGTGCCTCGGTAGTTGTAGTTACCTCGGGCGGCAAACTAGCCGAAACCGCTAAAGCCGACAACTATCCAGTGCTGGGGCTACCAGCCGATTACCAACCTAGAATGGCAGCTTGGTTTGGAATCAAGATATTAACAACTTTGTTTGAAAAGTTGGGGCTGGTTAAGGGTGCTGCTAAGGAATTGGCCGATACCCAGTCTTTTTTGGATGGCCAAGTCGATCGCTTCGTGGCCACTACGCCAACCGATTTAAATCTGGCCAAGCAAATAGCCGAGCAACTGGCTGGAAAGACCGCTGTAGTCTACGCCGGACCGACCCTGGCATCGGCCGCTTATAAGTGGAAGATCGATATCAATGAAAACGCCAAAAACCTGGCTTTTTATAACGTCTTGCCCGAGTTTAACCACAACGAGTTTGTGGGCTGGACGTCGCACCCGGTACAAAAACCCTACGCGGTAATTGAATTGACCTCGAATCTGGATCACCCCCAAATCCAGAAGCGATTCGAAATATCCAACCGTTTACTTTCGGGTAAAATGCCCAAGCCAATTGAAGTTAGGGCCGAAGGTAAAAGCCAAATCGAACAATTACTGTGGACAATCTTGCTGGGGGACTTTACCAGTATTTATCTGGGAATACTTAACGGGGTTAATCCTACCCCTGTTGAGCTAGTGGAAAAACTCAAGAAGGAGTTAGGCGCTTAGCCTTTCTCTTTCACTAACCACAAATTTACCCAAATCCCAGATTATAGTCTCGTGCTCGTATTGGGCTTCTTTGGATTCTTCTATGATTTTGTCGATATCATCCAAAACATCAGGAGCAGAAGTAGAGGAAGGTTTGGGCGTTTCAGAATAATCGTCATCTCTGCGACGGTAATGTTTGTGTTCAATTTTAACCCTAGTCTTTTCCATTTTAGTTTCCTTTTAAAAGGTTTTGGCTTTATTTTATAAGCTTATGTTAATTATACCGTCCACTGTCAAATTTCTGTACTAAAATTTGTAAGATATCTTACGAACTATTCGTAGCGGAGAGCTTCGATGGGGCTTTTGCGGGCGGCTTTAATAGCCGGTGCCAGGCCGAAGATTACCCCCACCACAGTAGATACAATAACTGCCACCATGAAGGCTTCGGCCGTGAAAACCGGGGTAAGATCGGCCGCGGCTTTGATTACGCGTCCATAAACCAACGCCAGTCCTACCCCGAGTAGTCCGCCTAACAGACTGATTACAATAGCTTCAATTAGAAACTGTCCAAGGATCTGACGATTGGTGGCACCGATGGCCTTGCGCACGCCAATTTCGCGAGTGCGCTCGGTAACCGCCACCAGCATAATGTTCATTACCCCCACTCCACCCACAATTAAGGAAATGGCCGCAATGGCGGCGACAAAACTGGTCATCACATTCAAAATTTGGTCGAACAATGCTAATTGCTCATCGGGGGTGGAAACCGTAAAATCTTCCTCTCCGCCATGGTTAGACAGTAGCTGCTGCCAAATTTTGGTCTTGGCAACAGCAACTTTTTCGGGATCGGCGGCTTTGACGTCAATTTCAATGATATTAACCACACCATTGTTCATCTCCTTGCCAACCCCAAAAGGGATATAGACGACATTACCAATATCGGGTCCCAAGGTTAGGGCCGTGGATGGCGGGGCCTGCATCACTCCCACTACAGTTAATTGACGGCCGCGTACTGTAATAGCCTTACCCAAAATGTCCTGATTGGCGCCAAATAGCGTTTCGGCTACTTTGGCTCCCAATACCGTTTCGTTACTGCTCGCATCTGCCAAAAAGCGGCCCCGCTCGAGCTTTTGATTGGCTGCCAATATGATCTGTAACTCCGGGGTACTGGCTAGGATTAGCGCAGAGTCGGCGGTTTTACCCTCACCACTGGGAATACCCGAGATCAGCGTAGCCGGCGCCGCCGTGGCTACCTCCGGTATCTGTCTAATGGACTCTACATCATTTTCATTCAGCGTCGAGGCTCCCAGCGCACCGGCAAAGTTAAAGCTAGTGGCTTCTCCCTCCTCATTGCTGGAGAAAAGCCTACCGGGGTTAACCTGGATTAAGTCAACGCCAAAGCTGGCAACTTGTTTGGTAATTTCGCGCTTAACCCCCTCACCCGTCGCCAGCACCGTAACAACCGAACTAACGCCAATGATAATGCCCAGCATTGTTAGAAAAGATCGTAACTTGCTGGCCCGTAATGCGGCCAGAGCCATCAACAGATTCTGTCCAATCATAGCTTACCACCAACAATGCGGCCGTCTTTAAGCCGAACAATCCGCGTCGCCAGCCGGGCAACCGTGGCGTTGTGGGTTACCACAATTACGGTGTTGCCGCGCTGATGCAGGCGTTTGAGAATTTTCATCACTGTCATACCAGTACGACTATCCAGATTACCGGTTGGCTCATCGGCCAGCAGCAAAGTCGGTTGGTTGGCCAGCGCCCGGGCAATAGCCACCCGCTGCATTTGCCCGCCTGAGAGTTGGTTGGGTTTAAAATCCGCCCGATTGCCCAGCCCCACTAGGCGCAGCAACCGCTCGGCGCGTTCGCGTCGCTGGACTTTAGCGATACGGTTGTAAACCATCGGTAGCATAACGTTGGCTCGAACACTCATCCGGCCCAGCAGATTAAAGTTTTGGAAGACAAAGCCAATGCTGAGGCGCCGGATAATAGCCAGGTCTTTATCGCGAAATGGAACTACATCTTCATCATTCAGTAAATAGCGGCCGGTCGTTGGCTTATCCAGTAAGCCGATTATATTCATCAACGTAGTTTTGCCAGAACCAGACTGGCCCACAATGGCTACGAACTCGCCGTTTTTAATTTCCAAGTTAATATTGCGCAATACAGATGTCTTGGCCTTTCCTCCGCCAAAACTTTTATTAACTTTTTCTAACTTAATCAGGTTCATATACTAATAACCGCAATACGTAGTCACCAGCACCAATCACTGTTGTTTCCTCATTGGTATCAATATTACCACTATGGCGGAGAGGGCGGGATTCGAACCCGCGGTACAGTTGCCCGTACACATCCTTTCCAAGGATGCGCCTTAAGCCGCTCGGCCACCTCTCCAGTAAATCTTATTCTAACGTATAATTATCTTATGTCGGGGGAATCAATAGAACAGTTGGAGGGCGCACGGTTTGAAATAGCCGGTGATGCACTCAAAGCCATTGGCGAGCTGGCTGTGCTACTCGACACCTCATATGAGGAATCTATTAGGCATGCTCTGGGAACAGGACTTTTTCTCGCTAGGTTACCAGAAGAAACCCAAGTCTTAGTTAACCGGTCGGACGGAAGCTTACACGAAATTCTTCGGGATTAAGGATCAGCTAAGTATCCTACCCCCCATAAATTAGCTGATGACAAAACAAACGGTTACAAACGAGCTTCAGCAAATACCGGGGGTGGGCAAAGCCGTGTCCAGGGATCTGGTAAGGCTGGGTATTACTAAGATCACTGATTTGCGAAATAAAAATCCCGAAAAGCTCTACGAACAACTGTGCATCCAGGTTGGCTACCCCGTCGACCGTTGTATGCTGTATACCTTCCGTTGTGCTGTCTATTATGCAACCCACAAAAAACCTAAACCAGAACTGTTAAAATGGTGGAATTGGAAGGATGAAAGTGTCAAAAACCGATAACACAGTTTCTGATGCAGTGGTTAAGAAAGCTACCGACAAGGGCGAGGTTTTAATTTATCTCTTTGAACGAATCGAATAGTAATGATCCTTAAACTGGTCACTTATAACCACAATTATCACCAGCAGGCCCATCCGCAAAAAATCGCCGACTTGGATGCCGACATCTACCTCCTACAGGAGGTGAAGCCTGATATTGCCACCCAAATTGCAAAAATCCTCAAAGCCAATCTATATTATCGCGAACATATGCTGCGGGCGGGTGGCAGCGCTATCATCAGCAAGCTGCCGATTATTGGGCGTGCCCATGAACCACTGGCTGGCCGGCTGGGTATTTCAGGTAATCTGCGAATCTATATGGAAGCCATAGTTCAGCCGACAAAACAGAAAGATCTAGCTGTCGGTTTGGTACACATGTCCACTCCCTTTGCTGGTCCACGCAAGCGACGGCAACAGCTGCAGCAACTCATCCTATCTATAAAAAGTCATAAAAAAGGCTTTATCCTAGCCGGTGATTTTAACGCCAAACCGGAAAGCCGCTATATCCGTGAACTACTAGAGAAAAGTCGCCTGGTCCATAGTGGGCCAGATCTTTCTATTCCCACTTGGACCTTTGGCAGCTGGGAACGTAAACGCCGCGATGGAACCCCTGGTGGGCGATGGCGACGGCGGATTGATTTTGTATTTGCTACTCCAGATCTTAGAGTAGCTATGGCCGAAGTCTTGACCAATTTTCCCGCAGACCACTCTCCCATAATGGTAAAATTTAAAATTTAATCTCTAGTATGGAGATAACCAAGATTCTATATGCTAAGAATCGGCAGACTTGGCGCCGCTGGTTGGCCAAGCATCATCACAGCGAATCCGAAATTTGGCTGATTTACTATAAAAAAGATAGCGGTAAGCCTCGTGTTGAATATAATGACGCGGTTGAGGAAGCTCTTTGCTTCGGCTGGATCGATAGCACGGTTAAAAAGATCGATGAGCAGAGCTTTGCCCAGCGTTTTACGCCCCGTAAACCCATAAGCCAGTGGTCCGAGATGAACAAAGAACGTATGCGCCGGCTGGTAGCCGACGAGAAAATGACTGAAGCCGGCTTATCGAAGTTTCCTCATGAATACTTGGAGGAGGAGCTCAAAATTCCGGGTGACATCTTCAAACTGATAAAAGTGGATAAAGAAGTTTGGCAGAATTTTACCAAATTCCCAGACCCGTATAAGAGAATTCGCATTGGTTTTATTAAAGGCGCGCGGAATCGGCCACAGGAGTTCCAAAAACGGCTCAATTATTTTTTAAAAATGACCAAGCAAAATAAAAAGTTCGGAATGATACAGTAAAGATATGGTTTCAAGTAGTGACCTTACGGTCGATGATTATCTGGCTAGCCTCCCGGCCGATCGGCGTAAAGATATCGAGACTATTCGTGAGGTGATCCTCAAAAATCTATCCTTAGGGTACGAAGAAAAAATGAATTGGGGCATGATTACCTACGAAATTCCGCTGGAGCGCTACCCCAATACTTACAACGGCCAGCCCCTAGGGTTGGTAGCTTTAGCGGCGCAAAAAAACCATATTGGTCTTTATTTAATGAACGTTTACGGGAACCCGGAAGTAGAAAAATGGTTTAAGGAAGAGTACCAAAAATCTGGCAAGAAGCTAGATATGGGTAAATCTTGTGTGCGCATCAAACGTGCTGCCGACCTGCCGCTGGATTTAATTGGCAAAACTGTCGCCAAGACCTCGGTGGCAGGTTACATTAAGATATATGAAGCCTCAAGAGCGAAACAGTAAACCAGAAGATTTGGAAATGCCGGAACCGTTACCCATATCACATGAGCAAATTTGGAAAAATAATCTTAAATATTTTCGCCATACCGAAATACCGCATCCCAAAATTTTGGTGGCTTTCGCTGGTATTCCCGGATCGGGCAAAACTACTCTAGCCACTCTGCTAGAAGATCGATTTAAAGGCACTCGATTTAAGAGTGATGATGTAAGGGATATTTTAGGCAGTCTCATGCCCGGAAGCTCAATTATTGAACGCAATGACATAATAAAAAGTTACGAAAGTTACGCTTTGGATAAATTGTCGCAATTTCCCAATGGCTTATTAATTCTAGATTCAGGTATCGATCGCAAATATCAGAAAATTTCAGAGTGGGCCACCCAAAATAATTATCAAAGGCTAACTATTGGCTTTGAGGTTCCTCGGGATATTGCTGAAGCTAGGCTTAAGGCCAGCAAGACCAATTACCAAGATTATTTTAAAGAGATGGACCGTTGGATAAAAGAACATGGGGAATTTAGCCTGCATGTAGTACCAGACATTATCTTAAATCCCACAGACTCACCGACTTTGGTATTTCCCAAACTTCAAGCAATGCTGGCTGCGGTATAAGAGCATACAATAAGAATCAATATGCAGGCAAAGACAGAGAAAGAATGGCAGAAAAAGCTGACTCCGGAGCAATATCGGGTGTTGCGGCAGAAGGGCACCGAAACGCCATTTACCGGGCATTTGCTAAAGAATAAAACCGATGGCATGTATGTTTGCGCGGCTTGTGGTAATCAATTGTTCAGTTCAAGCACTAAATTTGAATCCGACACCGGGTGGCCCAGTTTCTACGATGTAGCGAACTCAAAAAATGTTCGTTTGCAGGATGATAGCTCGCTAGGCATGCATCGGGTTGAAGTAGTTTGTATCAACTGCGGCAGCCACTTGGGTCATCTATTTGACGATGGCCCAAGTCCCACTGGTCAGAGGTACTGTATCAACTCCTGCGCTCTAGATTTTAAGCCCGAAGCTAGGAAAGATTAAATGAAATTAAAATTCTTAACACCCCCGGCCTCGCTCGATGACTGGATTCAATTTATGGCGGTGATAATTATGCGTACCCTCTTGTTAGGGGCGATCATTTTGTCTTTAATTACCGGCCAGTGGCTGGGTTTTATCACTGCGGCCCTGGCTTATGTTTTTTCGTTTATCCCCAATTTACTGGAGCGGCATTACCGGGTTAATTTTCCCATTGAGTTTGAACTAATCGCCGTTATCTTTATCTTTGCTTCGATCTTTTTGGGTTTTTTCTTGGGTTATTACGACCGGATTTGGTGGTGGGACGACCTTCTGCATACTAGCTCTGGCGTTGTGCTAGGTTTTGGAAGTTTTTTGTTTTTATACACTCTCCATTACCAAAAGAAGCTGATGTCGACGCCCTTCATCATCGCTTTTTTAAGCTTTTGTTTTGCCCTGGCTCTGGGGGCAGTGTGGGAAATTTTGGAATTTATGGTCGATGGCATTTGGAGTACCGATGCCCAGCGCAGCTTGGATGACACGATGTGGGATCTAATTGTAGCCTCGCTTGGTGCCCTAGTGATAGTTGTTCCCGGTTACTACTATTTAAAACACAACACGCCCAGCCTGCTGTCGCGCTTTCTTAAAAACTATATTGTGGCCAATCCCCACCTCAAATCGAAAACGCCAGATGATCGTAGTTGATGTTGAAACCACGGGTACCAACCCTAGCAGCCATGCCATCGTCAGCATCGGTGCCATTGAGTTTGAGAATCCAGACAATCAATTCTATATCGAAAACCGCATCACTAAAGAATCCGTAGTTGAGCCTTCAGCGCTCCAAATTAATGGTTTAACTCAAGAAGAACTTTATGATAGTAAAAAACCGACCCTTAAGCAGGCTATGCGTAGCTTCCTAACCTGGTCGGAATCAATTGCCGATAAAACTCTGGGTGGGCATAATACTTATTTTGACGCAGGCTTTCTGCGGGCCGCCGCCGCCAAATTAAAAAAGGACCCAACCGAAACAATTTGGCCTTTCGGCCGGCGTTATATCGATCTGCATTCATTGACCTATACCGAATTTAAACGGCGCGGGGTGATGGTGCCGCTCAGATACGGTTTCTCTGGTCTCTGGTCAGGTGCGATTTACGAATTGCTGGGTATGCCCCTAGAACCAGATCCGCATAACGCCTTAACCGGTGCCAAGATGGAAACTGAGGCCATGGGACGCCTGATTCATGGCAAAAACCTATTATCTGAGTTCAAACATTATCCCCTGCCAGATTACTTAAGAGGCCAGTCGAAATGAGCACGCAAAGACCGAACGTAGGTGTGGGTGTATTTGTATTTAAAAGGGGTAGTTTCTTGATGGGCAAACGCCAAGGTGCCCATGGCGAAGGCAGTTGGTCTGTGCCCGGTGGGCATTTGGAATGGGGCGAAGCTTTGGAACAGACGGCAGCTCGGGAAGTTAAAGAAGAAACCGGTATTATTATAAAAAAAATTCGGTTTGGCGCTATTACCAACGACGTTTTTGAAAAAGAAAACAAACATTACTTAACGGTTTGGATGCTCAGCGATTGGGACTGGGGGCAAGAGGCTATAACCGAGCCAGATAGCTATGTCGAGATGGGTTGGTATAATTTCGACCTGTTGCCCAGCCCACTTTTTTTGCCATGGCAGCAGCTGCTTAAATCGAAATTTATCAATAAAATTAAGAAAGAATTAGCTAGTTCAGCTTAGTAATAGCGGTAGCGTTTTAAGACGAAATAGGCCGCTAAACCACCCAACAACAAAGATAGAAGAGTAGGCGCCGGCAGCCGGTCAATGCTAAGTATCTCGGGCAAGGCCGAAAGCAGTAAACGGGCGGCCATAAAGGTAATACCACCCACCACTCCGGCTCGCCAGTACTTGCTATCCCACAGATTGCGTAAGCGATCCATTAACTTGATCTTACTAGTAATCAATAAGGGTATAAAGCTGGTTACTGGGCTCGGCCGGGTGACTCTAGTTGTTCTAATAGCTGGATCTGGTGGTTGTGTGTAGCTTCGACGATGGTTCTAAGCTCGACCTGATCGGTTTGCTGATAGATTGATTTTAGGCGGTCAGTATTGGTTCTCAGCTGCTGGGTTATCAATTCTAGGTAATGGCTGTCAAAGGTAGGCCCATGCGAAATGTCCTCAAGTTCGGAGATGATTTTAGCTAGCTCGCCCTTAAAGACTTTTTGATTCTGGGGCAGCTTCTTGCCGTGTCGTTTGCGCCAATATTCAGTTAGGGTGCGGTTATCGCTAAGGGTGACAATGGCGATATTGGTGGCAATCTGCTGGGTCTCGGATCTGGTAGCCCGTTGGACACCGAGATTACCAATCTCGACTAGAGTTGTATTGGTTTCGAGGGTGGCTGTCAATTCTGGTCTTAGCTTATCCTTGGTGATAAAGCTGACGGTTAAGCCCAGCACTATCAAGATACCGACAACTCCCAAGCTAACCAGCAATTTCTTGTTCATATCCTCTAGTATCGGTGATAGCAGCGGCAGCTGCAACCCTTATGCTTTTTAATTTCTATGGCTTGTTCCATACTTAAGAGCAATGGATCCAGTAGAGGAAATTAAGCGGCGGCTGGACGTTAGCGAAGTCGTCGGCAGCTATATTCAGCTGAAACCGGCGGGGCGCAACCACAAAGCGTTGTGTCCTTTCCATCACGAAAAAACCCCCAGCTTGATGGTCAGCGACGATAAGGGGATTTGGCATTGTTTTGGCTGTAGTGAGGGTGGTGATATCTTCAGTTTTGTTCAGAAAATGGACGGCCTGGAATTCACGGGCGCACTAGAAACTCTAGCTCGGCGGGCTGGCGTTAACCTGGAAGACAAACAGCGAGGTCCATCCTCCGAGATCAAAGAGAGGGCCTATCAAGCCAACGAGCTGGCCACTAAATACTATCAAGCAGTCTTGGCCCGCTCCCCAGCTGCTCAGGCTTATTTAAAAAAACGCGGCTTTTCCGCTAAAACCATTGGTGCTTTTCGCCTAGGCTATGCCCCCAGCGGCGGGGCCAACCTAGTCAAAGCGCTCAAAAATAAAGGTGTTAAGGATCAGATTTTGACCCGCGCCGGTCTAACCCGCCAAAGCGGACAAAACTTACAAGATCTCTTTCGGGCGCGCTTAATTATACCCCTAGCCGATCAAATGGGTCGGATAATCGGCTTTACCGGCCGAGTTCTCGATGATGGACTGCCCAAATATCTCAACACTCCCCAAACTCTACTGTTTGATAAAAGCCGCCACCTATTCGGACTCGATCTAGCCAAAGAAGCTATTCGAGAATCCGACAACATAGTGATTGTCGAAGGTCATTTGGATGCGGTTACCTCACACGAAGCTGGAGTTAAGCAGGTGGTGGCCAGCGGCGGTACGGCTTTGACTACCTCCCAATTAAAGCTGGCTAGTCGTTTAACCAAGAATGTTAAATTGGCTTTTGATCAAGATGCCGCCGGCCTGAGTGCCACTGAGCGAGCCATTCCTCTAGCCCAAAACTTGGGTATTTCGCTCTATATTATCGGGCTGGGACGCACCAAAGATCCAGATGAACTAATCAGGGGCTCTGGCGGAGTCAGCCAGTGGCGAACCGCCATTACTCAAGCCCCCTATGTCATGGATTGGTTATTGATGGAGCTACCGCGCCAATATGATTTATCCACGGCTTTGGGTAAAAAACGCTTAACCGATCGGTTAAGCGCTAGTCTCAGTCGCTTAAGCGATCCGGTCGAGCAAGAACATTACATTGATAAAGTTGCTGCCATTGTTGGGGTCAAAGCCGAAACTATTAATCGAAAACTAGAGCCGGCAGATGACAAAGCAGAACACGTAGACCGCCGGGCAGTCTACGTGGCAGAGCCGCTTCATGACGAAAGCCGGGCAGTCGAAGAGGAACTGTTAGCTCTGGCGGTGAGCTTTGCTGACACTCGTACCAGCCTACAAGACCTGGCTCCAGAGCATTTCGATGCTCAGGAGCGTGTTCAGATATTCAAATGGCTGAAGGCCAATCACCAAACTGGCTTGAACAAGGAACTCCCCAAACCCTTGGCTGATATCGCCGATTATGTTAAGATACTACAGTTAAAGGGCGAGGAAGGCTATGAGGAGTGGGCTCCTCTCGATCGTCGTATCGAAGCCTTTAGTTTGGCTACTCGTCTGGGTGACATCAAAATCAAAAAACAAAGAGCTAGAATTAATCAGGATTTGAAGGCCGCTGAAGCTGCTGGTGATGAGAAACGGCGATTAGAACTGCTGCGCCAATTTCGGGATTTGTCACGCCAAACCTAAATAAAAATTTTCAAGCTCCAATTTACAATTTTCAATCAAGGCCCAATGAATCAATGTAACATTGAGAATTCAATGAAAATTGAGAACTGAACATTGAACATTTAATTAAAGGAGGTGAGATTGGCTAAGAAGGCTGTAGCTGCGGCAACGCCAGAGCCTGAAGAGATTCCGGCTGCCCAGCCCAAAGCTCAAACCTTGCTCAAGAAAGGCAAGCGCCAAGGCTATATTGACTACAACGAAATTATTAAAGCCATCCCGGAGACCGAAGAAAACATGGATGTGCTAGATCAGCTGCACGCTGATCTCCTCGATGCCAACGTTGAAATTATCAATCAAAAGGGCAGCCCATGGGAGAGCGATGAAGGTGATGATGCGGCTGAGGATGACGACAAGTATTTAGACGATATTGCCGATGATTCGGTGCGTCTGTATCTACGCGAAATTGGCAAAATTCCTCTGTTAACTCCCCCGGAAGAAATCACCCTGGCGCACAAAGTCCGCAGGGGCGAAAAGAAGGCCAAAGATCAGATGGCCGAGGCCAACATGCGCCTGGTGGTCTCGATTGCCAAGCGCTACGTCGGCCGCGGGCTAGACCTACTCGATTTAATCCAGGAAGGTAATACTGGTCTGCTGCGAGCAGTCGAAAAGTTCGATCCAGATAAAGGTTTTAAGTTTTCGACTTATGCTACTTGGTGGATCCGCCAGGCCATCACCCGGGCAATTGCTGATCAAGCTCGGGTAATCCGCATCCCAGTTCATATGGTAGAAACCATCAACAAACTACTGCGTAACCAGCGGCGACTGACTCAGGAATTGGGACGTGAGCCGACCAATGATGAACTGGCCGAAGCCATGGAGATGGAGGTCGAAAAGATCGACCATATCATGAAAATTAAGCAAGATATTGCTTCTCTCGATGCTCCGGTACGCGATGACGAAGAAGATTCAACTCTAGTTCAGTTTATTGAGGACGAAGATACCAAAAGCCCCGAAGAATCGGCCACCGATCAACTACTGAAGGAGCACGTCGGCCAGATGCTGGATATCTTGACGCCGCGAGAACAGAAAATTTTGCGCATGCGCTTTGGCCTAGAAGATGGCCGCACCCATACACTGGAAGAAGTTGGTCAGGAGTTCGGCGTGACCCGTGAACGCATTCGGCAGATTGAAGCCAAAGCCCTAGCCAAACTACGCAAAAACCGTGATTCCAAATCCCTCCGCGATTACCTCAAATAGATTATTTATTGTCTATTTACCCTTTCAGGATCAATAATATAAGTAATGAGCGAGACTATGCATGACCCCGGCGCTTTTGGGGAGGTAAACCAGTCTAGTGTTTACGAACAGACGACCGAAGAAGTGATAAAACCCAGCGATATCGAAGATATTCCCGAAGATTCGGTCAAAATCTACCTAAATGAGGCCGGTACTCATCCGATTCTGACCAAGCAAGAAGAAATCGAGCTGGCGCAGCAAATTGAAAAAGGCAAGGAAGCCGAGCAGCAATTAGCCGAACTGCAGCCGCATCGGTTTTCAAAAAGTTGGGCCCAGCTTAACCAGCTAATTGAGGACGGGGCCGCCGCTAGACAGCGCTTCATTGGCTACAACCTCAAGCTAGTTATTTCGATTGCCAAAAAATATACAGGCCAAGGTTTACTGCTGGGAGATTTAATCAACGAAGGCAATCTGGGTTTAATGCACGGTGTAGAGCTATTCGACTGGCGCCGAGGTTATAAATTCTCAACCTACGGAACGTATTGGATCCGCCAATATATCACCCGCGCCATTGCCGATACGGGTAGAACCATCCGTTTACCAGTTCATATGGTAGAAAAGCAAAAAGCTGCCGCCAAAGAATCTCAGCGATTTGAAGCCGAGTTTAACCGGCCTCCTACAGATCAAGAATATGCCGAGTTGGCCGGTATCCCACTTGAAAAAGTCAGTTTATTTAAAAAATATGTCCAGCCAATCATTTCTTTAGATCAACCACTTAGCCTGGATTCTGGTGATGAAGGCTACCTCAAAGAATTGGTGGCTGGCGCTGATGATACTGAGACCGAGGCCATCAAAGAAGTGGATAACCAAGGTTTAGCAGAGGCAATTCATCTCAGTTTGGCCAATCTTACCGAGCGTGAACGATATATCCTGGGGCTAAGCTATGGTCTTGTAGATGGCGAACCACAAGGAAGCTACAAAATAGGCGAGCGGATTGGGATTAGCCCCCAGAGGGCCAATCAAATTAGAAATAATGCACTTGATAAACTTCGTGATGGAATAGCGGGCCATCTCTTGCAAAAATTTAGGCCAGATTAACTTTAGATAATACTTACCCATAAGTTGAGACCGTTGGGTCTGCGCTCGATCCGTTATAATTAAGACAATATGGGTTCGGTTAAGAAACTGGCCGTAATTGATGGCAAATCGGTATTTTATCGCGGTTACTACGCCATGCCCACCCTGGCCACTGGCCAGGGTCAACCTACCGGTGGGGTCTACGGGTTTGCGGTATTAGCATTGCAAGTACTAAAAAAACTCAATCCCGACTACGTTATTGTGGCTTGGGATAAATCCAAAACCAATATTCGCTCGCGTCGCAAGCTGTATGCCCAGTACAAGGCCAATCGTAAACCAATGCCCGATGATCTACGCGAGCAAATTCCTATCCTACGCCAGCTGCTAGAAGGTTTCAATTGGCCGCTGCTCGAACTTGATGATTATGAAGCCGACGATATTATGGCAACCTTGGCTAAGCAAGCTCGTGGTAAAAAAATCAAGACAATACTGGTCACCAGCGATTTGGACGTGCTCCAGGCTGTAGATGACGATACCGACGTTTGCGCCCTCAAGCGCGGTCTCACCAACATTGTGATGTATACCAAAGACAAGTTTGTCGAAGAATACGGCATGACCCCCGAACAGTTCATTGACTACAAGGCGCTTAAGGGTGATTCCAGCGATAATGTTCCCGGCGTAGCCGGCATTGGTGATAAAACCGCCAAAGACTTGATAAAACAGTTCGGTACGCTGGAGGGCGTATATAAAAAATTGCCCAAAATCCCCGAAAAGCTGCGAGCTAAACTAGAAACCGATCGCGATATGGCCTTTCTGTCGCATAAACTTTTGGAGATCAAATTCGATGCGCCAGTAAAGCTCGATCTCAAAGCCGCCGATGTGACAGAAGCCAATCCGACCGAAATCGCCGATTTATTCCGTAAACTGGAATTTCGGCGGTTGGTCGAAGACCTGCCACCCCAGATGCGCAAGCTTGCCGTCCCAGAGCTATTGACCAAAACCAGCCAAATCAAACTACGCGGCAAAGTCGAGACTATTACAACCAAAGTTCAGTTGGAGATGGCTCTCAAAAACCCGCGACAAGCAATACTGACCTTGACTGAAGTCAGCCCAGCCAGTCAATTGCCAGAGCCCAAGGAACTGATAATTGCTCCTACTGCTGCCCAAGTCTACCGTGTAGTAGACCCCAAGCTATTCGGACTGATCCCAAAACTGCTGGAGAGCAAGGAACTAATCGGCTATCACCTAAAAAATGACCTCAAAGCTTGGAGTACTCCCACCCCCAAATCGGTATTTGATGTAATGGTAGCGGCTTTCGTTATAAATCCTTTGCTGCGGTTGCAAAACCTAGCCGATCTGGCCTTGGACGAGCTTGAGATCAACTTTGACGACAATCCTCAAGCTTTGCCCACTAGCGACCAAACAGCTCTGCAGATCGGTGCAGCTCTATGGGGGCTGTACAACAGGTACCAAAAGCAGCTGGCCAAAGTGCCCACCCTGCACCGGCTGGCCAATGATATTGAATTTCCAATCATCCCGGTGTTGGCGCGTATCGAGCATTTTGGTGTCAAACTCGACACCAAATACTTGGACAAAATGTCGGTTGAACTAACCCAGCGAATTAACGAAATTCAAAAACTGATTTTTAAAGAAGCCGGGCAGGAGTTCAATATCAGCTCACCCGCCCAACTGGCTATGGTGCTGTTTGATAAATTGGCCTTACCCACCAAGGGTATTGCCCGAACCAAAACCGGCTATTCTACTGCAGCCCCCGAACTGGATAAACTTCGGGGTCTACACCCAATCATTAACCTAATCAGTGAGTACAGGGAGCTGACTAAGCTCAAAAGCACCTATGTCGATACTTTGCCCAAACAGGTAGATAAGCAGAGCCGTTTGCACACCACTTTCAACCAAACCGTAGCCCAGACTGGTCGGCTTTCCTCTGACAAGCCCAATCTGCAAAACATTCCTATCCGCAGCGATGTGGGCAAACAAATCCGTAAAGGTTTTATTGCCGAGCCGGACAACCTCTTAATCTCGGCCGATTACTCCCAGAACGAACTGCGCATGGCCGCCGTGCTGGCCAATGATACCAATATGATCCACGCCTTTAACAAAGGTATAGATATTCATGCTATGACGGCCGCCGAGCTGTACGACGTCGAACTGGATATGATCACCTCGGATATGCGCCGGGCCGCCAAAACCGTCAATTTTGGCGTGCTCTATGGGCTTTCTGCCCATGGGTTGTCTGTAGCTACGGGTATGAGCCGCGATAAAGCTAAGGAATTTATCGACCGCTACTTTAAAATCCGTCAAAAACTCCTGAAATATCTAGAGAGCCTTAAAAAACAGGCCCATGAGAAAGGTTATGTCGAAACGCTATTTGGCCGCCGCCGGCCCATGCCAGATGTCCACTCTTCCAACTGGGTGGTGCGGGCTGCAGCAGAGCGCGCGGCGATGAATATGCCCATCCAGGGCACCGCCGCGGACCTAACCAAGATGGCCATGATCGAGATCGACAAAAAATTGGACAAGGATTGCCGCATGACCCTGCAAATTCATGACTCAATTTTGGTAGAAGTACCCAAAACCATGGCTGATCGAACAGCCAAGTTGCTCAAAACCATCATGGAAGGTATCCATAAAATGCCCGTCGAACTCAAAGTTGATGTAAAAGTAGGCTCGAACTGGGGAGAGTTGTAGTGTTGAAGTTTACCCTGAGCGTAGTCGAATGGGTCAAGATCGGCACCAACTGGGGCGATTTATAGAAATTGACTAAGGGTTAATATGTAATTACAATAGTAATTACTATGACAGTTAAGGCCAAGGTAATTAAGATTGGAAATTCCCGGGGAGTAAGACTTAGTGGAGCCTATTTGAATCGGCTTGGGATTATGACTGGCGATGACGTAGAAGTGTCTATCAAGAAGAGCCGGCCAGATACCAAGAAAGCTATTGCAGTCTTACGAGAGCTAGCCAAGATGGGTGCTTTTGCTGAGATCAAAGATCCGGTGGCTTGGCAGCGCAAGCTCCGCTCCGAATGGGATACGCGGTAGCGCAAACAGCGTGATCTTACTCGACGCTAACATCATTATTTATGCGGTTCAAGATCCAAGCGGTTTGCTAGTATCTAAACTTGAAGACCAGGAGTTAGCTGCTTCCATCATCACTAAAATAGAAGCTCTTGCCTATCGTGATATTGGTCGCAAAGAAGGGCAAAGTATTCGGCAATTTTTAGCACTGATTGAACTACTCCCCCTAACAGAGCCAATTGCAGAAGCAACAATTCGCTTGCGCAAAACCCATAAAATCAAAACTCCAGACGCCGTGATCGCCGCTACGGCTCTAGCGCATAATCTAGAACTTTGGACGCATAATACAGCTGATTTTAAGGGGATCAGTGGTCTCGAATTACGCGATCCTGTAAAGAAGTCTGGTTAGATTCATGACCTGGATTACCGCAATTAGCATTGCGCTGCCAATTTTGACTATCATTACGCTTTTGCCTCAATTGCTAAAAATCTATAGGACTAAGCAGGTGAGGGACATATCTTTGGTTACTTTTTCACTTATCGCAATAGCCGCAACTTTATGGATAGTCTACGGAATATACCGGGATGATTGGGTAGTTAGTTTGACCAACGTATTTATATTGGTGTTTGCTAGTCTGATCGTTATGGCCAAGTTAAGATATCGAGATAATGATAGCCAGAAAAAATCCAACCGAGGTGAACTATGAGCAGTGAGGATAATCAGCTCTACTACGTAGCGGTCAAGATCTTCTTAAGTCATGGTTCAAAATTACTGATTTTAAAGGATGAGTATGGTGATTGGGATTTGCCCGGAGGTCGCTTGCGAGAAAGCGAATTCAATACCCCGCTCGAGGAAGTTGTAGCTCGAGAGATTAAAGAAGAAGTTGGGTCAAAAGTTATCTATAAACTCGGTGAGCCAAGGGTTTTTATGAGGCACCAACGACAAGAACAAACCTTAAAAGGCAAACCCCAGGTAAAAATTTTTGCAATCGGCTATGAGGCCGAATACATTAATGGAAATATAGAGCTTAGCAGTGAGCATACCGGATTTTTATGGGTTGAAATCAAAACCTTCAAGCCTGAAAGATATTTCAACGGCGGTTGGCTCAAAGGCGTTCAAGATTATCTAAAAAAGGTTAGATAATGCCCGCATCGCCCGAGACTAAATCATCAGAAACTCTAACGTTTAGATTCGATAAGCTGATCCGTGATAAAATCCTCAACCGCATGCTAGAGGAGGGTTCAACTCCAAAGTACCGGCGCTTAGTGGGGGTGGAGTTAATTACAGCTCTAAGAAATAAACTGGTTGAAGAATCTCGAGAGCTAAACACCGATAACCCGGATGAGTTGGTAGACGAACTGGCTGATCTGCAGGAAGTTGTAGACACTTTTACCAGATTAGAACCCGATCAAGAGACTGCCGATTACCAAGGATTGATTGAGGCAAAACTAAAAGAAATCGAGTTAAGTCGAGCTAGCTTAAGAACTGTCCAAGAAGACAGGCGGCTAAAGCACGGTGGTTTTGATGGCGGTATTTACTTGGAGACTATCGAAATTGCGGCCGATAATTCTTGGGTCGAACACTTTCAGGCTAATCCCGATCGCTATCCGCTAATAGGAACAGATAATGCCCGAACTTCCTGAAGTTGAAACGATTCGTCGTGGATTGTTGCAAAAACTGGTGGGTCAGCAGGTCGATAGAATCGATGTCCATTGGCAAAAGTCGTTTCCGGCGGATGATTTAAAAAATCTAATCCATCACGAGATCACCGACATCGAGCGACGGGGCAAAGTCTTGATTATCCGCCTAGCCAACGATTATTCCCTTTTAATTCATCTTAAAATGACAGGACAACTCGTCTTCGACGAGAAGGTGCAAGAAACAAGCAACAAGAAACAAACAAAACGACGATTTGCTGGAGGTCATCCGACAAAAAGTATGATGGCCGATCTGCCAGATAGTTCGACTAGAGTTATCTTTACGTTTAAGAACAGAAGCAATCTATTTTTTAATGATCAGCGCAAATTTGGCTGGATAAAATTGGTACCCAATGATGAGGTAAATAAAAACGTACTGATTGCCCGGCTGGGTCCGGAACCTTTGAGCGAGGGTTTCTTACTAACCGATTTTCGTCAAATTATCCAGCGGCGCAATGCTCCCATTAAAGCTGTGATTTTGGACCAATCCACTCTGGCGGGGGTAGGAAATATCTATGTGGATGAAGCCCTGCATCTGGCTAAGATCCATCCCCTGCGCAAGGCCAGTAGCCTGAGTAAAAAAGAAATTGAAACTCTTTATAACTCGATCATTCAGATACTGAAACTAGGGTTAGAGCATGGGGGTACCAGCTTTACCAACTACGTTAATGTTGATGGCATCCAAGGCGATTATTTAAAATACGCCCGAGCTTTCCGTCGGGAAGGCAAACCCTGCCCCGTCTGCGGTACAATTATTCAAAAGATCAAAGTTGCGGGGAGGGGTACACACGTATGTCCCAAATGCCAGAACCTAAAAACATAGCCATGCAGTCGATATCTAAACTATTAGAATTTGGAGATAAGCGAACCACCGGTAAAGTAGACCAGGTGGTAGACATAGTTAAGAGTCACCCCGAGAAATTTACTCAAGTTTTTGAAGCTATGAAATCGCCCAACCCGGCGGTGCGAATGCGGGCGGCCGATGCGGTTGTAAAACTAAGCACCAATAACCCCGGGTTATTGGAACCATATAAAGACATACTTTTGAACAAGATTTCTAGGGTTGAGCAGCCAGAAGTGCGCTGGCATTTAGCAGAAATGCTGACACTAGTTGATCTTAATCAAGCTGAGCAGGCTAAGGCCATCAAAATTATGCTGCGTAATCTCAAAACTACCCAAAGCCGGATTGTCATGGCGTTTTCATTACAAGCGATTGCCGATATCGCCCTCAAAAATCCTAGCTACCTGCCGATTTTAAAACAAGAATTAAAGGTTGCTGTTAAAAGTCCGGTTTTTGCCTTGGCTTCACGGGCTCGCATCCTGATTAAAAAACATAAAATAGAGCTATGATTCTTTTCTTTTACGGACCAAATACCTTTGCTTCGCGGCAGAAGTTAGTGGAATTGGTAGAACGCTTCAAAACTACCAGTGGTAATAATTTTGGTTTGGAGCGGTTTGATGCCAGCGACACATTGCTGGAGCCACAAACCGTCGCCTCGGCTATTAGCAGTGTGCCCTTTCTATCACCCCATCGACTGGTAATTATTGAAGACTTGGTTGCCAACAAATCTCTAGCCGAAACAGTCATTAGCAGTCTGGAACAGGTCCCCAAAGATAACGTGGTGGTTTTTTACGAATCCACGCCAGATGAGCGGACAAAAGTTTTTAAAGAACTCAAAAGGTTAGCCAAAACCCACAAATTTGAGGAGTTAAATGCCCCAGCCTTGCTCAGCTGGCTGAAACAGCTAGTTAAAGATCAAGGTGGCCAAATTGATAACGCTACGGCCAGTTTTTTGACCGAGCGAGTAGGGTCTAGTCAATGGCGGCTGTTCCACGAAGTCCACAAATTGATCAACTTTGATCCTCAAATTTCCAAAGATTCAATTCTAGAATTGGTAGAACCCCAATTTGAACAAACAATTTTTGATTTGATTGATAATTTGAACCGCGGCGCAGCCGGAAAAGCCTTGGAATTTTACCGTCGGTTGCGGGCCAGCCGCGCCCAACCGCTGTACGTGCTGTCAATGTTGGGTTGGGGGGTGCGCAATTTAATCATTGCCAAAGCCGGTGAGGATAAGACGCCAGCGGAAATTGCCCGCGATTTCAGCTTGAACCCGTTTGTGGTCAATAAAGCTCGGACCGCTGTCAAAGAGTTGGATCTAGAGGCTCTGGGTCAAGCCCACCGGTTAATTATTGATGCCGATTACCGCATAAAAACTACGTCTTTAGACCCAGACGTGGCTCTAGAGCAATTATTGCTAGCTATCAGCAGCCAGTTCGCGGTTAAAGTTAGCTAAGAAGCTTTCTTGGCAGCAGTTTTGGGTGCGGGTTTAGGGGTGGCTTTGGTTGCCTGCCTGCCGGTAGGCAAGATAGGTTTGGCCTGTGCCTTGGATGTGGTTGTGGCGGCTTTAGTTTTGCCACTAGCCAACTTAGCCAACCGAGATTTTTGGCGGGCGGCTTTATTGGCATGAATAACACCGGTTTTAGCGGCTTTATCCAGCGTTGACTGTGCGGTTTTGAGCTTTTCGGTGGTGGCCTTGGTATCACTAGCTGCAATGGCGGCAATTAGAGCCTTAACCTCGCCTTTGACGCGGTTTTTTAGCTTAAGATTGCGCTTATAACGGCGCAAATTCTGGCGGGCGGCTTTAGCGGCCGATTTAGTAACAGGCATATCTACCCCAAGTTTACTCTCGGTGAGTATAGCCGATCGCATCTTTTGGCGCAATTGAGACCCGCCCCGCAGATGCTGTATAGTTTAATTAACTTAAGGATTTTTGCCAGATGGATGAGCAAACTCAAAAGCAGCAGGTAAGCGAGATATTGCGCCAAGCCAACAGCTTGGTGGTAACAACGTCCAAATCACCCGGTTTGGACGAAATTGCGGCGGTCTTGGCTCTTACCCAGATGCTAGAAAAAATGGGCAAACGAGTCGAAGCGATCATTTCCACGGCTATACCGGCCGAGCTCAATTTTTTGGCTACCAATCTGCTGCACAAAGAATACAAAGGTGTTCGCGATTTTGTGATCGAGCTGGATACTAGTAAAGCCGAGGCCGATAAACTTAAATACATTCCCGAGGAAGGCCGGCTGAAAATTATTATCACACCCTTTAACGGTAATTTTAATAAAGACGATTTGGGATATTCCTACGGCGATTTTCATTGTGACGCCGTGGTAGCTGTAGGGGCAGAATCGGCCCAAGATCTCGATCCAGCCATTGCCCACCAACGACAACTACTTTCCAAGATTCGCTTGGTTGCCATTAATACCAACGGAAATCCTGCCGGTGGAAGTGATAGAGTGGCATGGATTGAACCCCAGGCCAGTTCAATCAGCGAGATGTTAATGAGTTTAAGCGAAGCGTTGCAGCCAGGATTGCTTGATAACCAAATTGCCACTTCGCTATTGACCGGCATTGTGGCCGCTACCAACCACTTTACGGGCCCAGGCACGACGCCCAAAGTAATGACTATGGCAGCTCAGCTAATGGCGGCTGGAGCCGACCAGGCGACTGTTGTCAAAAATCTAGGTCAAGAGCCTCCGTCTCACGCCCAGATTCCAGATAAGACTAAAGATCACGCCCCCAAATCAGATAACGAACTGGCACCAGCCGTAGAGAAAGACTTGGCGCACCACGAGCATAAACAAAAATCTGATCATAGCAAACACGATGCGCCAGACAAACAATCACCCAAGCCAGACCAGTCCAACCAATACCATCCTACTAAACCAACGCCACTAGCCGTACCACCCCCGCAACCGGTGTTTCAACCACCCGCTCCGGCTCCAAATCCACCTGAGCCGGATCCCGTTCCTCCAGCGCCCATCGAGCCTACTCTGCAAGCGATCAAGCCACCATTCGACTCTGCTCAGACTAAACCACTGCCCGCTCCTTCGTCTCCGCCGGTTCAACCGGGTCCACCGACCATGCCTACCGGTAGGCAGGCCACTCCGCATTTGGATATTGAAGCAGCGCGCCGAGCGGTTGCGGAAGCCACTCAACAAATGCCCACCCCGCCTTCGTTGCCCACCCAACAGGTGAGTTCGTCTATACCTCCAGTGGTGCCGCCGCCCCCCACAGCCACAGGCACCTAGACCCACGGTCCAAGATTCTATAACCTGTTCTAAATGGATGGTTTACTGTTAATCGATAAACCTTTGGGACTAAGTTCGTTTGGTGTTATCGCTAAGCTCAGGACTATAACTGGCGTCAAAAAAATCGGCCACGCCGGCACGCTTGATCCCCTGGCTACCGGTTTGCTGCTGGTTTTGATCGGCCGAGCCACCAAACTGACCCCCAAGTTTATCAAGCTGGATAAAAGCTACCAAGCGGAGATTATGCTGGGGGCAACCAGCGCCACCGACGATGCTGAAGGTAAATTAACTCCGATTAACTCACGTCAACCAGACCAACAGATGGTAGAGACGGCCCTGAGTCAGTTGGTGGGCACCCTAAAGCAAGCACCACCACGTTTCTCGGCCATTAAAATTAGTGGCCAACGCGCCTATAAGCTAGCCCGCAAGGGAACTGAAGTCACTATGCCACTTCGCAGCGTCAAAGTTTATAAATTGGAGCTATTGGCTTACCAGTATCCAGTGATTAAAATTTCGGCTCGGGTGGGTAGCGGCACTTACATTCGTTCGCTGGCTCGAGATTTGGGCGAGAACTTGGGCACCGGGGCCTACCTTAGCGGCCTGAGGCGCACTCGAGTTGGTAACTACGATATAACGGATAGCCTATCTTTGACCGGCCTGAATCGCGCCCTGATAAGAGATCATCTAATCAAGTTTTAGGTTGTTTTGGCTCGATTGTCACTGACAGGCCGGCTTGCTATGATTAAACTATGGCAGTTAAGACTGACAAACAGGGAGTAATCAAGGACATGCAGCACCATGGCAAAGATACTGGTTCGGCCATGGTACAGATCGGCATTTTCACTAAACGGATTGCCGCTTTGGCTGACCACTTAAAACTGCACAAAAAGGATCAGCACTCTCGCCACGGTCTATTAAAACTGGTTGGCAAACGCCGCCGATTGCTTGACTATCTGAGGAAAAGAGACTTTACTAACTATCAGAAAGTCATTAAGAAACTAGGCTTAAGGAGATGATTGTGGGCTATCCAGACCCCCACCCGGATCATTAATAAGCTGTAGGTAGCAGAGCCGTAGATCTAGGCTCGATAGATCTCTAACCCTGCTACATACACAAACTAAGGAGAGACTGAAGAATTGGCAGACATTATCCACCCTTTTGGTGGTAAAAGAATAACGCTCACAACCGAATTTGCTGGCCGCCCGCTAACTATTGAGACGGGACAATTAGCCTTTTTGGCCGATGGTGCAGTAACCGTTCGCTACGGTGATACCGTGGTGCTGGGAACGGTGTCAGTATCCAACACCCCCACCGAAGCCGACTACTTTCCGATGATGATCGATTACGAAGAGCGGATGTACGCCGCCGGCAAAATCTCCGGCTCCCGCTTTGTTAAACGCGAAGGGCGAGCCAGTGATCGCGCCATTTTGGCCGCCCGCCTGATTGATCGACCAATCAGGCCGCTGTTTCCCAAGGGTTATCGCCACGAAGTACAAGGTATTGCCACCGTACTTTCGGCAGACCTGATATACCCAACCGAGATTATCGCCATGATCGCGATTTCCTCGGCCATGGTGCTAAGCGGGGCGCCATTTGCCGGACCAATTGCCGGAGTTAAAATCGGTATGACCAACGGTAGCCTGATTCCCTTGCCCACCAACATAGAGTTACAAGACGGCAAGCTAGATTTGACCGTGGCCGGAACCAAAGAAGCCATTATGATGGTCGAAGCCGGTGCCCGCGAATTAGACGAAGCTACCATGGTCAAAGCGCTGGAGCTGGCCCACCAAACCATTCAGCCGGTGATTAAACTCCAGGAGGAGTTGGTGGCCAAAGTCGGGGTTAGCCCCAAAGAATATGTGATTGAGAAAGTCGACCAAGACCTAGAAGAACGCATCAGCGCCTTTTTACAGGCCAAACTTGGTCCGGCTGTACGCCACGAAGATCATTACCAACGCCATCGTGCCATCGAAAACCTACGCGAAGAAACCCAGGCGCACTTTGCCGAGCAAGAGAGCCAGTTTGGCAAGAATGACGTTAACTTTGCCTTTGATGAAGCTCTCAAATCCGAGGTTCGACGGGCCATTTTGGAAGAGGGCATGAGGCCGGATAACCGCCAGTTTGATCAAATTCGCCCCTTATCTTCCCAGGTGGGCGTGTTGCCCAGAACTCACGGTTCCTCAATTTTTACTCGCGGCACCACCCAGGTAATCAACGTCACTACTCTGGCCCCGCCCCAGTACGCCCAAACTATCGATACCATGGAGGAAGATACCACCAAGCGCTTTATGCATCACTATAATTTTCCGCCCTATTCCGTTGGTGAAATCAGACCCTTGCGTTCCCCGGGGCGCCGGGAAATTGGTCACGGGGCTTTGGCCGAGCGGGCTATCGAACCCATTCTGCCGAAACTAGAAGAATTTCCCTACGCCATCCGCAGCGTCTCAGAAGTTGTAACTTCCAATGGTTCGACCTCGATGGCTAGCGTCTGTGCCACTACCCTTAGCCTGATGGATGCCGGTGTACCTATAGCCAAACCGGTTACCGGTATTGCCATGGGGTTAATTAAGAATGAAGATAAACAGGTTATTCTGTCCGATATTGCTGGGGATGAAGATTTTGCTGGAGATATGGATTTTAAGGTGGCCGGCACCGAAGCTGGCATCACCGCTCTGCAAATGGACATCAAAATTAAAGGTATTACGCCAGCTGTTATGGCCCAGGCGCTCGACCAAGCTAAGACTGGCCGCAACTTCATTATGGATCATATTCTGAGCATCCTACCGGCTCCCCGTGCCCAATTGGCCGATACGGCTCCGCGTATTACCAAGATTAAGATTGACCCGGAAAAAATTCGGCTAGTGATTGGCAAGGGTGGCGAGACTATCAACCGAATCATTGCCGATACCGGCGCCGAAATTGATATTGGTGAGGACGGCTTGGTAATTGTTAGCTCGGTAGAAGCCGAGGGTTCAACCAAGGCTATCGCCGCCATTGAGGCGATTGTGGAAGATCCCGAAATTGGCAAATTATACGATGGCACCGTAGTCAAAACTCTGGATTTCGGGGCTTTTGTAGAGATTTTGCCCGGCAAAGAAGGCCTGGTCCACATCTCCGAATTGGCCGACCACCACGTGGAAGCTGTTAACGACGTAGTTAAAGAAGGTGATAAAATCAGGGTTAAATTAATTGGGGTTGATGAGCGCGGCCGAATCAAGCTCAGCAAGAAAGCCGCTGACTCGCCCAACCCTCCCACCGCCCGACCGCCACGGCCGGATAACCCGTAGTCTTAAAACAGGAGATTATCCAACTTTGACAACTACCACTACTAAGCACCAGGCGCTGGCGGCAATTGCTCAAGCCATGGTTGATGACCAGGTCTGTCCGGAGTTGGCCAAGACAGCTACTCAGCTGGTGCCGGGCGAAGGCAATCCCGATAGTGATATCGTTTTTATTGGTGAGGCTCCAGGCCGAGACGAGGACCTCCAAGGCCGCCCGTTTGTAGGGGCCGCCGGCCGCCTGTTAGTAGAAATGCTCGCCAGCATTGGGTATACCCGAGAGGATGTCTACATCTCTAATATTGTTAAATACCGCCCCCCCGGCAATCGCGATCCGATGCCGGATGAGATTAAAAGCTTTTGGCCGTACTTGCAGCAGCAGTTGGCGGTAATTAGGCCAAAACTAATCATTACTCTGGGGCGGCATGCCACCAGCTTGTTCTTGCCCGACCTGGCTATCTCTCGAGACCATGGCCAGCCCAAGCGCAAAGCCGGGCAAGTTTACTTGCCGCTGTACCATCCGGCCGCTGCCCTTTATCAGCATTCACTAAAAGAAACTTTGACGGCGGATTTTGCCAAAATCCCCCAGATCTTGAAGCTTATCAAGCCAAGTTAAGGAGAACCATGCCCGAAGACAACAAAAAAACCGCCTCTAATACCTCTCGCAAGGCCGCTGCTCGCGTTAGCCGGCGCAATCAAGAGCTAGCCCACAGCCGTGCGGTTACCGAGCAAACCAGCGCGCCAATTAACCGCTCGGCCTATGGCACTCAGATTAAGCCAGACCAAGCTGCCGGCCACTTTGGCGCTGCAGCTCGGCTAAAAATTGTGCCACTAGGTGGATTGGGCGAGGTTGGCCGCAATATGAACATTATTGAGTATGGTAACGATGCCATTGTAGTCGATGCTGGTTTTCGGTTAGGTATTGATCTGCCCGGGATCAACTACGCCATCCCCGACTTTACCTACTTTGAGCAGATAAAACACAAGATTCGAGGCTACGTTTTTACCCACGGGCATCTAGATCATATCGGTGCCATGCCCTATCTCTTCCCTCTAGCTCCAGCCCCCTGTTATGGCTCTCGCTTTACGCTGGATATGCTTGAGCGGCCGATGCTAGAACGCGACCCCAACTTGCATCTGGATAAACGCTACATCAATCCGGAACTACATGAAAAAGTTGTGATCGGACCTTTTAAAATTGAATTAGTCAGGGTTACCCATTCCATTCCCGACTCCTGCGCGGCGGTAATTGAAACTCCGCTAGGCAAAATTGTCCATACTGGGGATTTCCGTATCGACCCTTCACCACTGGATGGCAGACTTACGGATTTGGAGCGCTTGAGGCAAATCGGCAATGAAGGTGTTTTACTGCTGATGAGTGATAGCACTCGCTGTGAAGTTCCCGGCCGCTCATTAACCGAAAAAGTGATTGAGCCTACGCTTCTAGAGTTGTTCAAGAGGGCTGATGGCCGCCTGATTGTGTCAGCGGTATCAACCAATATTAATCGCATCCAGATGATCATCAACGCCGTTGTTAGCACCGGCCGCAAAATTGCTATTGATGGGCGCTCGATGCTGGCCAATATTGAGCTAGCGATCCGTAATGGATTTATCAAAATTCCCAAAGGTACAATCGTGGCGATGCGGGACGTGGCTCGTATTGGTGACCGCGAACTGGCAATTATTAGTACCGGGCATCAGGGCGAACTCGGCTCGGTGCTGATGCGTATGGCCTCAGGCGAGCACAAATTTATTAAACTCAAACCAACCGATACAGTCATCCTGTCGGCTAGTCCGATTCCGGGAAATGAAAAAGCGGTAGCCACAGTTGTTGATGGCCTAATGAGGGAAGGGACGCGGGTGTATCAGCAAGGCACGCGAGAAATCGATGCCCATGGTATTTTGCACGTAGGTGGGCACGGTCTCAGAGACGAACTAGCCGAGATGATCATGCTGACCAGGCCAAAGTATTTCATGCCGATCCATGGGGACTTTCGCTTCCAGGTCCGGCATGCCGAGCTGGCGGCGGAGAACGGTATTCCTAAACCCAATATCTTCGTGTTGGATAACGGTGACGTTTTTGAAATTGGTACGAGCTTCGCGGCCAAAACCGGGCGGGTACCCGCCGGCACCCAGCTAGTAGATCAAACTGGAGATATGGTACCCGGTCTAGTGATCAAAGATCGGCTGCTGATGAGCCAAGACGGTATTGTAGTGATAGTCCTGACTATCGACCGCCGCAGTGGTCAAAACTTGAGTTCGCCAGACATCATTACCCGAGGTTTCATCTATGTTAAAGAGAGTGAGGAACTGATGAACAGTTTACGTGCTCAATTAATCCGTTTCAGTCTGCGCCGCTTCAATAAAGTCGAAATCAATCGTTTCAAGCAAGAGCTGCGCGATGAAATCAACGGTTTTTTGTTCAGCCATACTGGGCGATCGCCTTTGATTATTCCGGTTGTTAATGCTGTCGGGGGTAGTAGTAAAGCCCAGGGCCCGCCAACTCGGCCCGCCAACTCGGCACCCAACTCCCACCCGATGACTTGAACGCACCCCTTACTTGATAGTTAATAGCCGATACTGAATACTTAATGCTATGGCTAAGCGCAAAAGCTCGAAGCCCAAAAAGGCTCAAGACACGAAAATTTCACCAGAGATCGGCCGCGAAGTTGTAGCTATTGCGCTGGTGGCTGTGGCTATATTACTAGTAATTGCTTTTGCTGGGGCGGGTGGGGCTTTAACTGCCGGCTTATTAAAGGCACTGCAAGTAGTTATGGGCTATGTAGCCTACACTTTACCGCTGTTGTTGCTATTTCTAGCCTGGCAATTATTTAGTGGCGAAAGGCAATATCGACTGGCCAATTGGAGCGGCTTGGCACTGACTATTTTTAGTGGTGCGGGCCTATTACATGCCTTTGTGGCCGAAGATAACAGTTTACTAGTTGCCCAAGATGGCCGTGGTGGTGGTTTTTTTGGTTATTTATTGAGCCGCCTGCTACTGGCGCTGCTGAGTCGTCCGGCCGTCATAATTATTTTGGTGGCCCTGCTATTGATCGGTTTGGTACTGGCGCTAAACGTCCAATTCAGCAAATTAATCAAAACTCTAATTAATCGGAGCCGCAGCCGCGATGACGATCTTGGCGAGCAGCTGCAAAACCGAGCTGTGGGACCCAAAATCAATGCCAAGGTGCCGCTGGTAACCGGCCAAAATAGCCCGGAAGTAACGGGTGTCGATACCGCACCTCGCGAAGAACCCGAAGTCTTAACCAGTAAAATTGACCCCGAATGGTCCTTCCCCAGCCTCGATTTACTCGAGGACAAGGGTGGGGAGGCCGATGCCGGCAACCCCGAGCAAAATGCCGAAATCATTGCTAAAACCTTGGCCAACTTCGGTATCAAAGTGGCCATGGAGGAAGTCAATATCGGGCCGACGGTTACCCAATATACCTTTCGTCCAGAAGCCAACGTTAAACTGTCTAAGATTACCGAACTGGCCAACAACCTGGAGCTTAATCTGGCCGCTCATCCCATCCGTATCGAAGCCCCGATTCCCGGTAAAAGTGCAGTCGGTATCGAGGTCCCTAATCGCAAAATTGCTATCGTCCGTCTCAAAGAAATCCTGACTTCGGAGCAGTGGCGCCGCAACAAGCAGCCGCTGACCTTTAGCCTGGGTAAGGACATTGCCGGGGCGGCGGTAGTGACTGATCTGGCCAATATGCCCCACCTGCTAATCGCGGGTGCCACCGGGTCCGGCAAATCAATTATGATCAACTCACTGCTCATGAGTTTGCTGTATCGGCACAGCCCGGCCGAGCTAAAACTAATCCTGGTCGATCCCAAACGAGTAGAACTGAAGCTTTATGAGGATATTCCCCACCTGCTGGCGCCGGTAATTGTTGACCCGGAGAGATGTATTTCGGCCCTAAAATGGTCGGTAGCCGAGATGGAGCGACGCTACTCGCTGTTTGCCGAGTTGGGCAAGCGTAATATTGATGAGTTCAATGCGGCGGCTCGCGAAGATCATATGCCCTACATCATCATTATTATTGATGAGTTGGCGGATTTAATGATGATATCGCCCCAAGACGTAGAAACTCTGATTGTCCGAATTGCTCAAAAAGCGCGGGCTACGGGTATTCATCTGGCTATTGCCACGCAGCGGCCCAGCGTCAATATTATTACCGGACTGATCAAGGCTAATATACCCGCTCGCTTGGCCTTTAGTACAGTTAGCCAAGTCGATTCCCGGACCATCATCGATCAAGGTGGAGCCGAGAAACTGCTGGGTCGGGGCGATATGCTGTTTTTGGCGCCAGATTTCATCAAGCCGCGCCGCATCCAGGGAGTCTTCGTCAATGACAAAGAGATTAATGCTGTCACCAATTATCTCCGCGCGGCCCGGGAACCGGCTTACAACCAAGAGGTGCTAACCCAGAAAGTCAAAGTTGGCCGCGGCCACCTGAGTAATGAAGATTGGGAGGGCGGCGATGATAGTTTGCTAAACGAAGCCGCCCGCTTGGTAATTGAGAGTCGTAAAGCTTCGGCCTCGCTACTGCAGCGCCGACTCCGCATTGGTTATGCTCGAGCCGCCCGATTACTGGACATGTTAGAAGAACGCGGTGTGGTTTCAGCACCCGATGGTTCGCGTCCGCGAGAGATTTTGGTAGACAGTCTCAGCGAGGCAATGGGTGCTGATGACTTCTCGGAAACCTAGGAACTTGGGCCAAACTACTTCAACAACTTCCCCCCAAACCCTCGGTTACAGGCTCAGGCAGCGGCGTATAGAATTGGGTTTAACTTTGGAGCACGTAGTGGCGGAGACCCGCATCCAAAAAGCCCAACTGCAGTCCATTGAAAATGGTAGCTACTCAGGGCTCGAGCATGGCGTTCATACTCTGGGTTTTGTCCGCCACTACGCTACATTGTTGGGTTTGGATTCGAAAGAGGTGACGGTCGCTTATTTGGCGCAGCGGGGAGACATCCCCAGATCTACGGGCCGGATGCCCCGCACCCGCATTGGCCGGACACTAGTCGGCTCGCGCCTGTTAACTTGGGCAATTGCCGGATTGGTGATAGCGGCGATTGCGGGCTATTTAATTTGGCAATTGGTCATACTGACCGCTCCGCCCAGATTAAGTGTTAGTTACCCTTCAGATAATCAATTAGTTTCCGGCAGTACCCTAGAGGTCAGGGGACATACTGCCGCGGGGGCCGAAGTTAAAGTTAATGGCCAATTGGTCTATGTTGACGAAAATGGCGCCTTTACTGCACGGCTGGAACTCGCTGAGGGTTTAAATATAATCACTGTTGAGGCCAGTAATAGCCGCAATCAAGCTTCAACTATCGAGCGGTCGGTACTGGTTCGTCTCGTAGACCCCCCAGATTGACGGTAATGGGGTCAGCTTGTAGAATTTAAGACTGACTTCTATGGAGACAATGAGACAATACGAACTGGCGGTGCTGATTCATCCAGATCTGGAAATTGATCTGGGGCCAACGCGCACCAAATTGGATGGTCTAATTACCCAACTTGGAGGAAAGATTGCTTCCCAAGATGACTGGGGTAAACACAAGTTGGCTTATCCAATCGCCAAACAAGAATTTGGCATTTACAACTTTTATCAAATCGAGTTGGAACCAGCCAAGGTTGCCGAGTTGGAAGAGGGATTGGGTCTGGCCAACGAAGTCTTGCGTTATCTGTTAGTAAAGCCTTTACCCATCAAACCCGAACGGCCAACTAAGGCCAAACCACCGACCGCCAAGGCCGTCACCAAACCACTCGAGCCAGGAAATAAATCCACGGCCACACTATCTGTTAAAAAAGCTAATCTGAAACCGACACACTCGGCAGTAAATCGAAAGTCTGGCGTGACTAATGCTAAACCCGTAAAGCTTGCAGCCAAAGCTCCTACAGTAAATAATAGGGATCAGACGAAAACGATAAAAAAAGCCGACACTAAAATCGCTAAGGAGTCAGTCAAATGAGATTTGGAGCTTGGAGTTCGCCAACTACTAACTACCAACCACTAACTACCGTCGAGCGGAGCGAAGACTGATGGCGCGTAGTTTTAATCAGGTAATTTTGGTTGGAAATATGGCTCGAGATCCAGAACTAAGAACCATTCCATCTGGCCAATCGGTAGCCTCATTCGCTGTAGCCACCAACCGGGTCTGGCAGGATCAAAACGGAGAGCAACAGCAAGCCGCCGATTTCCATAATGTAGTGGCTTGGGCCAAACTAGCTGAACTAGCCTCTCAATATTTAACCAAGGGGCGTCGAGTGATGATTGTCGGCCGTTTGCAAACCCGATCTTGGGAAGGCGAAGATGGAAAGAAAAACTATCGCACCGAGGTAGTAGCTAGTGACATAAACTTTCTGGATCGGCCAAGTGAGGGGAATGGTACTGCTGCCGATGCCCCGGCCGATAGCCCAGCTAAGGGCGGCAAGAAGACCACCAAAACCAAAAAGGATCAAGATAAAGTGGAAATCGAAGATCTGGGCGAAGATGTTGACCTGAGCGATATACCCTTTTAGCTATGTCCGAACCTAGACGCAGTAAGGATGCCGACGAATTTGATTACAAAGATGTCAAAACTCTTAGTCGTTATATTAATGCCTTTGGTCAGATTGAATCCCGTCGCCGTACCGGTCTATCATCACGTCAACAGCGCCAATTGGCCCATGCCATTAAGCGGGCTCGACATCTGGGCTTATTGCCCTTTGTTGTCAAATAGTTTGATCGGCTGCTTCCATGTTGAGCCTGACCGATCTTAGAAAGGGGACCTTTGTCCAGCTGGATGGTGCCCCCTACCAGGTAATTGACTATCGTCATACCCAGCTGGGTCGCGGTGGCGCCATCGTGCGAGTCAAACTCAAAAATCTAGTCACCGGTTCACTGGTCAGCAAAACCTTTAAAGGTAATGACAAGATTGAACCAGCTAGACTCGAGAAAGTAGATATGCAATATCTATATCGGGTTGGCAACCAAGCCCACCTAATGGATCTTAAAAGCTATGAACAAACCAGTCTTGTTTCCAGTGATGATCAGCAAATTAAGTGGTTGGTTGAGGGAGCCGAAGTCGTGGCCCTGACGATTAACCAGCGAATCGTCGGTTTGGACTTACCCGCCAAATTAACACTGAAAGTAGCAAAAGCTGATGCCGCCGTCCGCGGCGATACTACAGGAACAGCTACCAAGAGCGCTGTCTTGGAAAGCGGCGCCGAACTGCAAGTGCCCCTGTTTATTAAGCCTGGCGACAAAATCCAAGTTGATACCCGAACCGGTAGCTATGACGGCCGGGTCTGACCAATGTTGAGACTGCGGCTGGATCAACTACTGGTTATTCGAGGTTTGGTGGGTTCGCGATCTCAGGCAGCGGCTTTGATTAAGCTTGGTAAAATTAAAGTTTCCGGTCGGCGAGCAACTCAGCCGGGCCAACTTATTGATCAGAAAGTTGATATCGAAGTAACCAAGGAGCGCTATGTATCGCGGGCTGCCTATAAGTTGGCTTCGGTAGCTCCCAAACTGAGTCTAGATTTTAAACATAATGTTGTATTGGATGTCGGCGCCTCGACCGGCGGGTTTACGGACTTTGCCCTGCAACGAGGCGCCACCAGGGTCTACGCGGTGGATATTGGTACCAAACAGCTGGCCGCCAAGTTAAAAGTAGACTCTCGGGTTGTATCAATGGAGAAGACCGATATTCGCCAGGTTACCAGCCTGCCTGAATCGGTCGATCTGGCCGTGGTGGATGTATCCTTTATTTCGCTGCGTTTGATCTTGCCCGGTTTAATCATGCTCTTGGCCAAGAATGGACAGATCCTGGCAATGGTTAAGCCCCAATTTGAAACCGGTGAGCCAAATGTCACGCATAAGGGCGTTATAAAAAACGATACTATCCGCCGCCAGATCCTCAAAGATTTTGAAGCTTGGGCCAAAGACCAGTTTCAAATTATCGCCAAAGCTGATTCTAAAATTGCTGGCACCAAAGGCAACATTGAACGCTTCTATCTCCTAAAACCCACACAGTAATGCCAAAGCGATCTAAGCTCAAAGTGGACATTTTTTACGCGATCGCGTAAATATTAGACTATTTCAATCCGAATTTCTGGACTAGCTTGTGCTGCTGGTCAATATGGTCAGTCTCAATATAGCTAACGTATCTGGCAACATCATATGCAGTCGAAACAATGCCAATTTCTTCCTTGCAGGGGTAGGGGTGAATCCAAACACTGCGTTGGAGTTGGTGAAAGCCAAGGGTCTTTAACTTGCGAGTGAGTGCATCGCGACCTTTCTTGAGCCGTTCTGGAATGTCGAAGAGTACCAGCCGCCATTTCTTATCCCATTTCTTGGGCTGAACTAGCTTAAGTTGTCCTAGACCAGAAGACTGTAGGCGTTTAAGGCCACGCGTAGTAATCACGATGCCATGGTCGTAGCCTCTTTCTGAATCAACAAGCTTTTGTTTCTTCATGTAGACCAATATTCGTAGCAGCTCTCGTTCTTGGGAGCGCTCATCTAAACGGTCAAGAAATTTAAGTGTTGGTTTTTCTAAAACCTGTGCCATACCGGGTAGCAAGATAGCTACCGACAGTGCGCCACTAGTGGCCAGTAGTCTTAAAATCCCATCGATTATTGCTGAACTTTCTTTCGCCATTGGCTATATTTTACGCGATCGCGTATGTTTTAGCCACTTTCCGTTTCGACTTCCCGGTACTTTAGAGGTTGAAGCGGAATTCGATAACGTCGCCGTCAGCCACTTGGTAATTCTTGCCTTCGCTGCGCAACTTGCCGGCCGCTTTGGCAGCGGTCTCTGAACCGGCCGCCATCAAGTCATCAAAGCCGGTAACCTCAGCCGCGATGAAGCCGCGGGCAAAGTCCCCATGAATCGTACCGGCGGCCTCTGGTGCTTTGGCACCCTTTTTGATGGTCCAGGCTCGAACTTCCTTAGGGCCGGCCGTAAGGAAGGTAATCAAACCCAGTGTGCTGTAACCAAGCCGGATCAACTGCTCCAGCCCTGAATCCTGCTGGCCAACGCTCTGCAGCAGTTCCTTGGCCTCGGCCGGATCTAGCTCGGCCAGTTCGGCCTCCAGCTTGGCATCTAAATAGAGGGCTGGTGCCGGATTTACATTGTCCATCAGTTGCTGTTGTTTGGCTGAGTCCTTGAGGGCAGCTTCATCGACGTTAAAAAGGTAAATAATCGGTTTATTAGTTAACAACTGGGTCAAAAAAGTTTTTAGAGTCGAGGTTGCGGGCAAATTTGCCTCCAATCCGTCTGGTCTATAATCGGTAGCAATTGCCAGCCGCCCCTTATCCAGTTCGGTTCTGAGTTTATTTAGTATCTCGACATCAGCCTTTAGATTGTGCTCGCCCTTGGCTTGGCGGTTGAGTCTCTCTAGCGTTTTATCAATAGTTTGCAGGTCGGCCAGAATCAGCTCGGTATTGAGTACTTCGATATCATCTTGGGGATGAATTCGGTTGGCTACATGGCTAACGTTGGGATCGGCAAACACCCTAACTACTTGGACGATAACGTTGACCTCGCGAATATGGGCCAGGAACTGATTGCCCAGTCCTTCGCCCTGGTGTGCGCCCTTAACCAAGCCGGCGATATCAACGAAAGTCACGCTGGCGGGGATAATTTTCTCTGGCTTATAAAGGCCGGCTAACCTGCCCAGCCGTTCATCTGGGACTGCTACCACGCCGGTATTTGGTTCAATGGTGGCAAAGGGGTAATTGGCCGCCAACACCTTATTATTGGTTAGGGCGTTGAACAGCGTCGATTTACCAACGTTGGGCAAGCCAACTATGCCTACGGATAATCCCATACCCGATCATTATATAGATAAAGGATAGCCATTCGTATTGGTTATAAATTCAGCGATCGCTGAATTTAAAGCCGATTTTCCAAGTAGCATATAGGACTCTTCTTGACTTATAATCTTAGGTAATGCGCAAACCGGAGCTGACAGGATACATTTTTATCCTCGAGGTGATTGTTGTCGCCCTGCTGGTGATACACGCCTATTATAGTTTTCAGACCCACATAAGCGTTAGCCCGATATCCAGAACTAGCGTGGCCAGCGCATCTAGTTCCCAGTTCGCTAATTTTTATGAGTTGCAGGCGAATAGCGATCAAGCTACAGGCCAAAAAGAGGTTCGCGATCTTAGGTATCGCATCAATGCCGATAGTCTGCATGCCCAACAGGATTATACGGTTGTGAAACCAGCCAACACCTTCAGAATCATCAGCCTTGGGGATTCAATCACCTTTGGCTTATACGTAGGTGCTAACGAGAATTATTCAGAACGACTGGCGGAGTTGTTGAACTATACCTGTCGGGGCGCTACTAAATATGAAGTCATCAATCTTGGTGTACCCGGCTACGACATCGCTTATAGCGCTGAACGCTACCGGCTTCGCGGCCAAAAATATAAGCCCGATTTAGTCATATGGCAAGTTAATGACAGCGATTTCGTGACAAGAGCCGAAATTGATCGCGATCATCAATCACGCCCGTTTAAAGATCACCAAGAATCACACGACGATTCGGAAGAAACTCCTCATATATATTCTATGGCAGATAATATTCAGTTTCAGACACAAACACTCCATGCGGCCAGCCAGTATTTTAATCAGCCTTTAGTAATGTTTGATATACGCGCTTCTAATTTGGAGCAATATGCCAAGAGCTTTGCCGACGGCCGTTCGCAAACCTATTATTACGAACTATCCCAGGATAGCCTGAATGATTCCGGAGGAATCATTCAGGGTGACGGCCACCCAAACACTCGGGGTCACGAAATCATTGCCAGAGAAATGGCGGATTACCTAATTGCCCAAAAGCTTATTCCTTGCGCACCATAAAATTTCCGATTACGAGATAATCCAAAGTCGTAGTTGCAAAGACTTCCAGGGCTTGGCTGGGATGTTCTACCATCGGCTCCCCGGCAACATTAAAGCTGGTATTGAGCAAACAAGGTGTACCAGTTAAATCTCTAAACGCGTTGATTAACTGATAAAATCGTTCGTTTTGGGGCGTAACGGTTTGGATGCGGCAACTGCCATCATAGTGTGTGATCGCAGCCAGACTATCTTTTTTTGCACTTCGAACTCTGAAACACTCAATCATAAAAGGTGATACTAGGCCCCCGGGAGCTTCGAGGTATAAATTCGTCGCAGTATCTATAATGGATCCCCCGAATGGGCGGAATGCTTCGCGGCCCTTAATCCTATTAATCTTTGACTTCATGGCTGCTGGCCGCGGGTCTGCCAGGATTGAGCGATACCCAAGTGCGCGTGGCCCGAACTCCATCTTGCCTTGAAACCATCCTACTACCTTGCCGTTCGCCAAGAGTTGTGCGGTTTTGGCAATGAGTTTTTTCGGAGCTACCCTTTCCCACTTAAGCTGGGTTTGTCCTAAGCAGTCTTCAATCTCGGCGTCTTTGTAACTTGACCCCAACGCCATGCCAGTAATTGGCTTCGGCCAGCCGGACTGATTTAATTGGTGATACATGTAGAGTGCCGCTCCAATCGCCGAACCACTATCGCCAGCTGCTCCGAATATGTGTACACGTTTGAATTTTGTATGAGTATAGATTTTGCCATTGGCTAGTGCATTTAAGGCCACCCCACCCCCCAGGCAGAGGTCGGAGCTGTTGGTAAGGGTCTGGAGATGGTTAAGAATTCGAAAATATATCTCCTCAAACAGAGCCTGAACGCTAGCCGCTATATCTTTATGGTGTTTAGTCATTGGGTCGCCGCGCGCGCGGGCTCTACCAAACAGTTTTTCAAAAGCCGGGGCCCACATTTGCTCCGAGTGTTGGAATCCAAAGTAGTCCATATTGAGACGCAGGCTACCGTCTGCCGCCATGTCTATTAGCCTCCGCATATCGGATACAAAACTTGGCTTACCGTAAGCCGACAGGCCCATAACTTTATACTCGTCGTCATTAACCCGAAAGCCCAAAAAAGCAGTGAAAGTCGAGTAGAACAAACCCAAAGAATGGGGAAAATTTAGTGACCCTAGCTCAGTTATTCTCCTAGAGTTGCCGGCCCACAGAGCAGTTGTTTGGTACTCGCCCGTACCATCTACTGTCAATATCGCGGACTCTTTAAATGATGATGTTAGAAAAGCAGCCGCAGCGTGAGACAAGTGGTGCGGGAGATAGAATATCTGGCCTCTGAACCCAATCGTTTTGCGTAAAGTGTAGGCGATGTCGAGTTTATGAATTAATATTTCGGGCATATTTGCCACAAATGGGCGCAACGAACGAGGAAATGTTTGAATAAAGGTATCTAAAATGCGTTCTAACTTTAGTAAAGGTTTCTCATAATAGACAACGCTGTCGATATCATTGACTGAGAGGCCTCCAGTATCGAGACAGTGCTGGATACTTAATACCGGGAATTGATTGTCGTGTTTGATGCGGCTAAAGCGTTCTTCCTCAAAGGCACATACCACTCGGCCATCTACTATCAAAGCCGCCGCACTATCGTGGAAAAAAGCCGATATCCCTAGAATATTCATGCTCAATAGGGGGTTTTGGTTCTAATATCACTTGTCTGCTTGGGCACACTCCATTTAGGGCTGGATACAGACTTAGTACCAAGAGTTCGTATTAATCGCGCAATACCAAAAAAGCAGACATACAGTAGAACCAACAGAATTTTCACTACCTGCCGGTTGCAGTATTTGACGAAATTTCTCATACAAACGGGTAGAGAAAGACTGGAACTGGTGAGGCGCTGGCGATGAGGATGATAAGAGCGATAATTATCAGCGGAAGCAGTACAAATATAACCCATGGTTTTCTGGTTTGTCTAAGTAGGCTATAAAGCTGTTTGGTCGCGCGGAGCATATTTGGTTAGTTATACTCTTCTAATATACCAATCGCCAATACTTAAAGTCATCTTAAGACCAATTCGGTATGATACTTAACGATTGGGGCGCCGACAAAACAAAGGAGTTCACCAGTATCAAACAGTAGATGGTTGTAAGTCACTAACCACTTTCTTTAGAATTACTTATGTGTGGTCAAGATTGAGGGTTAAAATAAAGAGTCGGTTGGGGCGACTGTCCAAACTCAAGCTGCTCATTGGTCTAATTATGTTGGGCGGAGTGCTAATTGTGGGCTGGTCCCATCAAGATTCATTGCGGCCAGATGGTTCAGTAGCGGTGGCTATGACCGACGACGGCTTTAGACCCAACAGGCTGGCCATTAAACCCGGGCAAACCGTGGTCTTTACTAACCAATCAAAGTCTGAGGTCTGGCCAGCTTCTAACAATCATCCCACCCACACCGTCTATCCTTCCGATGAGAAGGGCTGCTTAGGCAGCCAATTGGATGCTTGCCGCAATCTAAAACCGGCCGAAACCTACAGTTTTAAATTTGAGAAACTCGGCAGCTGGGGAATGCACGATCACCTGTCACCAGGGCACATCATGGTCATAGAGGTTGGCGGAACCAAACATGGAATGTTTGGGAGGTTATGGTCAGCATTTGGAAATTGGTTGCCAAAAATTGGTAAAAAAAATCTCCCGCCGATCGAGGAATTTCGAAGCCTGGACTATAAAGGACAACTCGATTTACTGCAAACATACGCTCAACAGAATCCAAGAGGAGCGTGGGAGTATCTAAAAAAAGCCTTTCTGGTGGAGGACCAAGCTATCGCAAATGGCCACGAACTTGCCCACATAGTTGGCAATGCCGCCTACCGCAGATCAGGTGTCTCGGGTGTCGAAATTTGCGATAGAGAGTTCGCCTATGGCTGTTATCATGGCGTATCAGAGGAGGCTATAAACGGTCTTGGCGAAAGAGCTGTAACGGAAATTGAACAGGCTTGTACCAAAGCGTTGCCAGCCGACCAGGCACCTAGCTGTTACCACGGTGTTGGCCATGGGGTACTAACTATACACAACCTTGAGCTCAAACCCGCGCTAGTCGCCTGCGATCGGATGAAACCAGAGCATCGAAAATATTGCTATGATGGGGTATTTATGGAACAAGCCACGTCGCTCGGCGCAACCGCAGTAGATGCCAACGACTCATGGAAACTCTGTCGGGAATTAAGCTCCATTTATCATGAGGCTTGCGGCCGTTGGCAGCCCATTAGGCTGCAATCCATCGGCCACGATTTAACCCAAAGTATCAAGCTTTGTTCTCAAGCTCCAGCTCCAATATTAGAAGAGCATTGCTTCCGTGGCACTGGTTCACAAGCCGGTGGGGCGAGTAAAGAAAATACCGATTCAATTATCAATTTATGCCAATCATCTCCGTACCAGCAGGGGAACGAATGGTGCTTAACCGAGGCGGCGGATGCTATAGTCTTCCAAGCCTATAATGGTTGGTGGGATAATGCACAAAAGATATGCCGGGCAATCAACCAAGAGGACAAGGTTATCGAATGCCTCCGAATAGTCGATATTGTTAAGAGCCGGGAGGGTAGATAAGGTGAAAAGTACAATGGGCGTCATAAAGCAGGCACTTAAATATAGGTGGCAATTAGGCGTTATCTTGGCGCTAATCGCTGTAATTATCGGTCTAAATATGTGGGTAAGGCTTCAGCCAGAACAATCAGGACAGGGTACCAGCCAGGAAATTCAAAATATTTTGGCAACCAACAACAAACAGGAGCGGATAAAATTTTACCGGCTACTTTTAGAACGCGTAGGACCGGTTGAAGCCCAAGAGCAACTATTTCGCTCCGGCTTGCCCTTTACTGGTGAAACGCATCTGTTAAATCATACAGCCGGGGATTATATATATGAGAAACACGGCGTGGAGGGTATTACGCTCTGCCGCACTTATTTTTTGGAATCTTGTTACCACGGTCTGCTGCTGCACGTTATTTCCGGCGAAGCCGATAATGACATGGTTGATATCAAGAAAATTATCGAACATTGTCAAAAGGAAGGACCGGGAGTACCGCTTTCCTGTGCCCACGGTATTGGCCACGGTTATGTGGCGGCTGTTGGCTATGCCAACCTAACTAAGGGGCTTGAACAATGCGACAAATTGGGTGCAAATATTCCCAGCTTTCCCCTCTACAACTGTCTCGACGGCGCCTTTATGGAAAACGTTTGGGGATTGCATAGCGGAGCGCCCTCACCAGACAGATGGGTTAAACCGGGTGATGATAGCTATCCCTGCAATGACACGCGTCTAAAACCCGAATACACCAAGCCTTGTTGGAACAATCAGCCGCAAATATTATATCAACGTTACTTCGGTGATCTAGTAAAAATTGGCCAGATCTGTCTGGGAGTTGCGCCTGAAGTTGATAAAGAAAGTTGTTTTTATGGTTTATCGAACCAAATCCACCCGTTAACAGAAAACCAGACACCCAAAGTCATTAGCCTGTGCGATAACCTACCGGCGGATTGGCGTGTCTTTTGTTACATAACTATCGTAAAAGCGGCCTTTTCGGTGGGTGACCGATCAATGCCATATGAGATGTGCGCTCAACTTACGGATTTAGACAAGTCGAAGTGTTATCAACACTTAAGCGCGGTTATTTCGATTTACACAACTAGCCAAGAAGAGCAGCAAGCAGCCTGTGATCGCATTCATGAAGCTGATGCCAACCAACGCCAGCCTTGCAAAAGGTTCGGTGGCTGATTGTGGAGGTAATCGAAGCGGTTTGACTGGGGTAGAGGGCTCATCTATAGTAAGTTTAAATGCGGCCTTCAAAACTAAGGGTAAAATTTAGCAAGCTTGCCTACCCATTACGCCTGGGAATTATTGCAGCTATTTTTGTCCTGGCATTAGCGGCTCTAATTTTTTCAACTTACACAGTTTTGCCTCGTCTTAGCAATTTCTTTACGAACCCCAAACTGAGAGCCGGGATCGCGGCCGAGGTTCGAGGCAAAGAGATTACCGTGGCCGAATATGAAGCCTTCAAGCCTAAACTTAGCTTTTTGGCCGGCACCGAAGACGACCAGGATACCGGTCCATTCTTCGCCCTGAACCTCCATGCTCTAGATTTCCTGATTATGGAAAAGGCTCTAGAGGATGAAGCCACTAAACATGGGATTGCGGTTAGCACCGAAGAAGTTGAACAACGCTACCAGGAATTAATCAAGGCCGACGGCAACGAAGCCGCTTTCCTGGCCAAGGTTAATTTACAGAGTGGTCGGAATTGGGACGCCGCGTTGATAAAGCGCATCGAGCGCAGCCAACTATTCAGAGTCAAGTTAGAAAGCGTGCTAATCGATAGCCGCTCGCTTTTTGGTGTTTATGTCCGATGGGATATGCGTGCTTCCGATGCCCATCCCGATGACGAATGGGATTCTGTAGCCAAACAAAAAGTGGAATCCGACCTGCTGCCGCTATTTGAGAATGGTGCCTCTCAAGACGAAATAACGCGCAAGATTGAGCAGATTCAAAAAGATCCTCAATCGAGTTCGTTTGTGGTAGATAGGGTAGGCGATACCGGTATGAATGCCAAGACTGCCGCGCTGCACTTAATGGATATGAAGGAATGGGAAAAAATGGCCCAGCTTCAAGAAATTGGTTCTCACACAGGGTTAATTCGCTCCGACGGTGGCTATTACGCCATTTACCGGTTACTTGCAAAGACAACCGGACAATATTCAGATTGGAGGGGTTTTCTAGAATCAGTCAAAAAGGAAAAGACCACCAAAATTTATATAAAGGAATATCTAGTCCAAGAGCGACAAAAGGCAGCCAAGGAATTAGTTGGGCAGGCCCTGCGAACAACCAGCCGCATCTTCAAGCAGATCTCAAGCAAGCTGCAGAGCTTTTGGCTGCCAGCCAAAGTTAAAGCTACTCACGGGCCCGACCATTGTACGCAGCACCCCATGGCGGCCGTAACCGCGTGGGTTGGTAGCGGCGTATGGCCAAATCCAGCGATCTATGATTTTTGGGTTACGCCGAATCAAGGTGGGCCACCTCCAGGTAATACGGACCCCTGCGGCAAATATGGTGCTGCTATCTATCGCAGTGCAAACTGGTTTAAGGTGGGAGAACCTTCCGGTAATGCCGGCGGCACTGGCTTAAACTGCTTTGTTACCTGGAATTTCGATATCGGTGCGCCAAATTTTAATTCTATAGCTTATCGCAATCTACCACTCGAAAACGGTCGCACCAGGTCGATTGATGATCTGGGTGCGTATTTTTCTAGCTATTTTGGTGCTTACCAGTCAGAGAATTATGGGGATCCTAATGTCAAAGACCGCATTTTTCTGGAACCCATTGTCTACGGCACACCCTATGCCTACGGCACACCCTATCCCTACGGCACACCCTATCCCTACGGCACACCCTATGCCTACGGCACACCCTATGCCTACGGCACACCCTATGCTTATCCCACACCCCTACCACCCCCGTTTGATAATCAGGGCGATGTATTGCCCGAAGGACTGGCGCCCAATGGCTCAACCATCTTTACCACGGTGGAGCCGGGCAACCCCTACACCATAAATGCACGGCTAGAAAATTTAGGAGCATCAACTTCTCTACCGGTGTATTTACGGGTGCAGAATCAAAACAGCGCGTATACCACCGCACCATTGACACCCAACAACACTTCTTCGCCGCCGGCCGATAGCTTTGGTTATAATCTAGATTGTGGCCCCAGGGCCCCTTGTTATCACTGGCACTATCCGGACTTACCCGCGGGCGGTAGAAGAGATGTGTCTTTCACCTTTACCGTCAGCCCTACGGCCCCTACCTATTTAGATAGCAACTTCAATGGCGCTGTAGACTCCGATGACATTGGGGCCATTTGCTTTCAGGCCTTTGCCAGTCCTAATAGCGATAGCAATGCCGAATACATAGACCCTACACCTCGGTGCCTAAAAGTAGTAATCTCTCGCAAACCGGTTCTATCCACCCTGGGTGGCAGCGTCCAAGCCGGGGCCAACTTTGGCGCACCCTGCCTGGTCCCCGGTAGCGGTAGCGTCCGCGGCCGTGTCCAAGACCTACGCGGCTCCAGGGCCAGCTTTGTAGTTTCAGCCGGGGCCAATATCAATAACTTTGGTTCCGCCGGCTCTGTAACTTCACCTACTGATTTGAGCCTAAAATTTGGCAGTCGCAGCTCGCCCCACGGCGGCTATGGCCGCGTCTGCCGACTGGATCTGGCTGCCCGCTACCTCGCTCCTGACAGCACTGTAGCCGATTATCCAGGTCCATTCGCAGCGCCAGGTGTAGTTAATCTTAGCGACCCCAGTCTACCTGATGGTATCTTCAAATATAACGGTGATCTGACGATTTTAGGCGGCATCCTACCAGTTGGAAAAAGAACTACGTTCGTAGTGGGGGGTACGGTACAAATTGTTGGCAATATCTCAGCTAGCTTTCCTTTCAGGCGGGATACCATTCCCTCTTTCGGCGTAATTTCCCGCGGGGGTATCAATATCTCGCCCATAGTCACAAACCTCTACGGTATTTATTATGCTGGCAGCACGGGCAGCAGCGGCGTTATCAACACCTGCCAAGACCCGACTGGCATAGCTATTGGCACTGCCGTGGGTGCTGCCGCTTGCGGCCAACCCTTGACCGTCCAAGGAGCCCTGGTGGCCAGCAGTTTTCAGTTTCGCCGCACGGTTGGCGATGTACGCACCGGAGTTGACGGCGTGGATTGCCCAGTGGGCAACAAAGCAGCCGAGTGCGTTAACTACGTACCCCAACTACTGTTGCGCCCACCCCTTGGATTGGGTAGCGTTACCACCCAGATCCGTTCTCAATCTGAACGCCCGCCGGTGTTCTAGGGATTAGAGGCTATTTCTAGGGTTTAGAAATGATTAGACCTTTCTATAAGCAACAGAATATCTGGATAGGATTACTCTTACTATTAACTTTGCTTATAGGGATGGTTTTTACTGGTAAAAAAGAAGCTAACAATAACTTAGTAGAGATTCCGGCGGATTGCCTGGCAATGGCTCAAGCATATCAGCGTTCAGCCTGCCTCTTGCCGTATTTTTCCAAGCTAACCATGCAGGATTCAGCCGAAGCTGCCATCACCCAAGCTCAGCAGTTTCGCAAACAGCATATAGTTGATGATTGTCATCTGATTGCTCACCAAGTTGGCCACACCAATTTTGAAAAATATCGGAACAATACTGCCCAAGCCTTTGTAACCTGTCCACTTGGATGCATCGAAGGTTGCTTCCACGGGGTTATGGAGAGCTATGCAGAAACCAGGAGCACTGACCAAATTATTAGTGAGGTTCCGGAGCTTTGTTCGTCAATTGGAACGGATTGGCTGCGCCGCCGTCAATGCATCCACGGTGTCGGTCATGGGCTATTGCGACACCAGCTCAGCCAACTCGAGTCAGTGGTAGGGTTGTGCCGACAGTTGCCTGACGATTTCCATCAGGAGACCTGTCTTGGCGGAGTTTTCATGGAAAATATGAACAATTACCTTGGACAATCCCTGTCTGATTTGCAGTCTTCGCTTCCTCGAGTATGCGAAAGCATCTTAAATACCCAAGAACAAAGCTTAATTGGCATGTGTCTGCAGGCCATGGGTGAGGGCCTTATGTTTTATACCGGGCATGACCTTGCTAGGGCCCGCGTGTTATGCAGCTCTCTTGAGAGCCAGCTGCAGAATGATTGCTACCAAGGGGCGGAAACTGAGCAAAAGACCAACTTGGACAGCGAGCCGCTATAAAGAATTAAATTTAAATGTAAGAATTCATGGATGGATGTATTTTTGAAAAATTAGCAAATCCAGGCCTCAAGCCGCACAAATTATTGAATGGTTTATAACGATCTTCTCGAGCTCAATAAATGCTACTAACCTCTAGCCTCTAGCAAAAATGCTGGCAAGATTTTACTAGTAAAGTCTGCATCTAACCTTTAATGTCTATTCTCTAGGCTCTAATTTCTAACCGCTAGCCTCTAATAAAGCCCTTATGATAAACTTGGAGATAATGGCGTTGTTTAAAACCGACAATAATATAATTGGTTTAGATATTGGTTCCTCAGGTATTCGTTTAGTTCAAGTCAGAAAGAGTGGCGCTAGCGCTCAGTTGGTAACCTATGGTTGGGTACCCATGGAAGCCAAAGTCATGGCCAGCGATTCCCCAGTAGATCGCCAATCGGTGGTCGAAGCTATCAAAAAACTCATTAGTGATAGCCGGGTAACCACCAAGAATGTGGTCTCCGGCCTGCCCTCGGCCAAGGTTTTCTCGGCATTGATTAGTCTACCCAAAATGGCGCCCTCGGAGCTAGAAAAGGGCATTCGCTACCAAGCCGAACAGCATGTGCCGATGGCGCTAGATAAAGTTAAATTGGACTGGATGCTAGCCGGTGAATCCGCAGATGGCAAACAGCAAGAAGTCCTAATTGTAGCCGTGCCAATTGGTCTGTCGGAGCGCACACTCGCTGTGCTGGAAGCCGCCGATCTAGAGGTCTTGGCGCTGGAACCCGATGCCATCGCTTTGGCCCGCGCTCTGGTTAAACCCCAAGAAGCCGGTGCTGTGACGGTGCTGGACGTTGGCGAAACCGCCACCGATTTGGTAACAGTGGCTGGCCATTCGCTCAAAATGATTCGTTCCATCCCAGTCGGCGGTAATAATTTTGTTAAGGCCGCCGCCCAAGGGCTGAATCTAGAACCCGATCAGGCCTACCAATTCGTTTATAAGTTCGGTCTAGCTCAAAAGATGGAGAGCCAAGTTAGAAAAGCCATCAAGGGAAGCGTTGATACCCTGATGTCGGAAATTGATAAATCCACCAAGTTTTTTGAAGGTCATTACAAAGGCACCAAAGTGAGCAAAATTATATTGACCGGCAAGGCGGGTATGATGCCGGAATTTCCAGCCCATTTGGCCAACAGCGTTGGTTTGCCGGTGGAAATTGGGGATGCGTGGGCTAAGATTGGCAGCCGATCCGGCATATCCGGGCAGCTGGCCGAGTTGTCCAACCAGTTTGCCGTAGCTTGCGGCTTGGCGCTAAGGGAGCGACAATGATGAAGGAAACTCTAATGTCTAAATCCGAAATCCTAAACAAATCCCAATTTATAAAATCCCAAATTTCAAACTGTTTAGGGGTTGGTTTATTGGGAATTGGTGCTTGTCCTTCGCCTGTGCTCAGGATGGAGAGCCTGCCGAACCATTTAGAAATTAGAAATTGCACCGACCGCAGGGAGGTGATACATGGTTAAGCAAGTAAACTTGCTACCAGACAGTAAACAGGTACGTCTGCGCGCCCAACGCGCCCGCAAGTTATCGATTGTTATCTCTAGCATCATTATGGCTGTGGCCATCGGCGTTCCGGTGTTGTTATTGGCCATCAAAGGCAGCCAAGCCTTATTGCTGAATCGCACCCAGGACCGGATTGATCAGCACAAAGCCACACTGCAGAGTACCCCCAATATCACCACCATGTTAACGGTTAAAGATCATTTATCCTCTTTGCCATCCCTCTATGAACAGCGGCTAGTAGTATCAGAGCTAATGGCCTTCTTGCCCAGCGTTTTGCCCGCCGAGATCCGGTTATCTAACATCGAAATAGATACCAGCGGCGGCCTAACCCTATCCGGAGTTTCTCCCAGCTATGCCGGAGTTGACAGGCTTTATCGGGCCTTACTAGTTGCTGGTGATTTGCAAGATCCCAATCGGGTTGAAGATGATCCCCAAATCAGGGGCTATTTCACCAGCGTGGTACTGGAAAATGCCAGTGGACCGTCTGGCTCCGAGGTCAACTTCACCATCAAGGCCAGCTTTGATGCCAGGCTAATCGACGGAGAACCCAATGGCTAAGCTGAAGAAGATGCATTTGCTACATCCCAAAGTAACCCTCACTAATAACCGATTAATTGCTGGTCTGATGAGCCTGACCACCCTGGTGGTAGCTATTAGCATTGTGCTGTCCAAGACTTGGCTGGGCGATATCGGCTTTAATAATAAGGTGATTTCGCGCAAAAACGCGGCCAAAAACACCCTGGAGGAAAACGTGGCTGCTATACCCAAACTTCAGGAGAACTTTAAGTTTCTGGAAGACAATGGTCCGCCGGTCTTTGATATCTTTAGGGCGCTACCGAATTCGCCTGATTACGCAGGGCTGACAGCCGAACTAGAAGCCGCCGCCACGCTAGTTGGCGTCCAACTACAATCGCTCTCCCCTCAAGTAGCTGTTGCTGGCGAGCAGCCAATGGCTAGCGGCGTAGCCACCTCCCAAGAGGTGGTATTTCAGCTAAGCGCCAACGGTACGTACGTCTCGTTGCAACAACTGCTGACCAACCTGGAGAATTCCAAGCGGCCGATCCGGCTTAACACCTTAACTTTTAGCGGCAGCGAACCATCGCTAACCCTATCCGTCACCCTTACTACTTATTGGCAGCCGCTAACCCAAATTGGTGATCAAACGGAGGAAATAAATGAAAACTAAAGATATTTTGGCTCTAGTGGTGCTGGGCATTGTGCTGGTTGCGCTGGGCTCCTTCCTAGTCAGCCGTTTTGGCCGCGGTGGCAAAGCCCGCACGGCCAGCATTGAGGTTGTCCAGCCAATCGACCCGAATTTTGATGATGCCGCCCGCCAGATCCTGCTCGGTCGGAACAACCGTTTCCAAGCCGCCAGTTTTTCCTCTCCGAGCTTTGATTTCAGTCAGGGTTTTGGCAATACTAATCCTTTCCGCCCCGAATAAGACATAAGCAAAATGCAAAATGCAATATGCAAAAAGCAAAAAACCCTTTCTACTTTCTACTTTCTACTTTCTACTGCCAAAACTGGAGGTTTGGACTAGGTGCTGTCCGTCGAGAGCCAGAGCCGAGTCGAAGATTGGTTGGTTGAAAAGAAAGCCGTTACTAAGGCACAGCTTGAGCAACTAAAAGTCGAGGCCGCCAAGTCCGATAAGTCCTTGTTGACCCTAGTTACCGAAAAAAAACTGATAGATCCCGAGGAGCTAACCAAGCTGATTGCTAGGGCCACCAACGTGCCCTACGTTAATCTCCAAAAGGCCTCAGTCAAACCGGAGATCTTGAAGTCCCTACCCATAGATTTGGCCCAACAGTACAAGGCCGTACCATTGGGTGATATGGAGGGCAAGCTGGCGGTGGGAATGCTCGATCCTACCAATATCCAGGCGATTGATTATATTTCCGGTAAAATTGGCCGACCGGTTGTGGTCTTTATGGCCTCCCAGGTCGGTATTGAGCGTATCCTGGCCCACTATAAACCCGATGTCGGAGATATGCGCAGCGTAATAAGCGGAATCGATTTAACGCCCAAAGACTTGGATAGTACCACTAGTGCTCAAGCCGTAGCCAACTTGGTGCAAGATTCGCCGATTACCCGGGCGCTCAAGGCCATTTTGGACTATGCCGTCCAGGCCGGTGCCTCAGATGTCCACATCGAGCCCACCGAGCACGAAGTTCGCATCCGAGTCCGAGTCGACGGCCTGTTGCGCGAAATTATGACCTTACCCAAAGGCAGCGAACCGGCGCTGATATCGCGGGTCAAAATTCTGTCTGCAATGAAGATTGATGAACACCGAGTTCCCCAAGACGGCCAATTCCATATTTCCTCGGCCAGCAAGGAAATTGATATTAGGGTAGCCATATCTCCAGTAGTCTGGGGTGAGCAGGTAGTGATGCGGCTGCTCAGTAAGGAGGATCAGGATCTGAGCCTAGCCGACCTTGGCTTGCGCGGTCATTCACTGTCCTTGGTGCAAGAGGGCTCCAAACGACCTCACGGTATGATTCTGTCCACCGGGCCGACCGGCTCGGGCAAATCATCCACACTCTATACCATTTTGCAGATGATTAAAGACGAAACCATCAATATCGTCACCCTCGAGGATCCAGTGGAACGCAAAATCTCTGGTGTTAACCAGATCCAGATTAATCCGCCGGTGGGTTTAACCTTTGCTTCGGGTTTGCGCTCGGTCTTGCGCCAAGACCCCGATATCGTACTTGTCGGTGAGATCCGCGATAACGAAACCGCCACCTTGGCGGTGCAAGCCGCCCTGACCGGGCATTTGGTACTCTCAACCTTGCACACCAATTCGGCGGCCGGTGTTTTGCCCCGCTTGTTGGACATGGGCATAGAACCCTTTTTGATTGCTTCGACCGTTAATACTATCATGGCCCAGCGTCTGGTTAGGCGTATCTGTAAAGATCACGAAACGCTCCAAAGCACACCCACCCAAACCCAAGCCATCAAGAAGAAAGTTAGTAGATTACTGCCCAAGAACCAGGCCGATGTTCCCCGCCTGGCTAAAGAATATGGCTACGGTAACTTGCCCTTGTCCGATCAAAACGCTTATACTTTATTTAAGGGTAAAGACAGTGAAGAATGCCCAAATGGATACCGCGGCAGAGTAGGTGTCTTCGAGGTTTTTAATATGAGTGATAGCTTAGAAAAACTATTAACCCAACATGCTACCTCTGGTCAGGTGGAAGCTCAAGCCCGTGCCGAAGGCATGCTAACCATGCAAGAAGACGGTTATCTTAAGGCTCTAACCGGTTTTACGACCTTAGATGAAGTCGAACGGGTAGCGGCGGACGCGAGGACGTAATGGCAGCTGCCGGACCAACTAGGATTGAAGTTTTATTAGAACAAGTCGTTAATCGTAAGGCTTCGGATATTCATCTCCAAGTCGGTTTACCGCCAACCCTGCGGGTCGACGGTAAGCTCATTCCGTTCGAGAATTCACCTGCCCTAACAGAGGAGACTGCTGAACAACTAATTTTCTCAATTTTGGACGAAGAGCAAAAACAAATGCTGCTCAAGGACAAAGAATTCGACTTTTCCTTTGCCTTTGGTGATGAAGCCCGCTTCCGCGTCAACGCTTTCCACGAACGTGGCAATCTAGCCGCGGCGCTACGGCTAATTCCCAACCAGATTCGTACCCTTGAAGATCTTAAGCTGCCAAAAGTCATCGAAACCTTTACGGGGTACCCCCGCGGTCTGGTACTGGTGACTGGTCCTACCGGTAGCGGTAAATCCACAACGCTGGCCGCCATGATCGATAAGATCAATGACCAAAAAGCCGTTCATATTGTTACCATCGAGGATCCCATCGAATATACCCATAAAAGCAAAAAAGCCATGGTGGTCCAGCGCGAAGTCCACTATGACACTTACTCTTTTGCCTCGGCTCTGCGTTCTAGCCTCCGCCAAGACCCCGACGTAGTGCTGATTGGCGAGATGCGTGATCTAGAAACTATCGCCGCCGCCATTACCATTGCTGAGACTGGCCACTTAGTACTGGCCACTCTGCACACCAATTCGGCTGCCCAATCGATCGACCGCATGGTAGATGTCTTTCCGCCCCACCAGCAGCAGCAAATCCGGGTTCAATTGGCTTCTATTCTGCAGGGGGTTTGCTCCCAGCGCTTGATTCCGATGATCGGCGGCGGGCGAGTACCGGCCACTGAAGTTTTGGTGGTGACCTCGGCCGTGCGCAATATTATCCGCGAGGCCAAAACTCATCAACTGGATGCGGTAATCCAGACCGGGGCCGAAAAAGGCATGCAATCAATGGACCGAGCCTTGGTGGCCCTCATCCATAGCGGAGTTATTACTTACGAAGAAGCCAAAGATTACGCGCTCGATCTAGAAGAGCTAGAACGGCTGATGCGAGGCTAGCCCGAAGGGCAAGAAACAATGACTAAGAAACAAGGATACAACCAGGCACCAAACCCCACATCCCACATGCTCAAGGGAAATTTGTTACTTGTATCTTGTAGTTTGTATCTTAAAAAGGTAATCAAATGATTACCTTTGTTTACACCGCCAAGAATAATCTTGATGGTCAGACGGTTAAAGCCGAAGTCCAAGCCGATAGCGAGAGCTCAGCCGCCAAGCTCTTAATTAGCCAGGATCTGTTTCCAATCACTATAGAGCCTAAAGATAAGGGTAGTGCCATGTTTGGTTTTATTACCAATCGGGTCGGCGCCAAGCAACTAGTGCTGTTCAGCCGTCAGTTATCCACTCTGATTAACGCCGGCCTGCCCTTGGCCCAGAGCCTGCGCACAGTCCGCGAACAAATTGATAATAAAATGCTGCTGACGATCGTTAATCAGGTCATTACCGACATCGAAGGCGGCACGGCGCTAGCCGATGCCTTAGGTAAGCATCCCAAAGTTTTCAACACCATCTATGTTAATCTGATTGCCGCCGGTGAGGCTTCGGGTAGCTTGGATAAATCGCTAGCTCGTATCGCCGATCAACAGGAAAAAGACCACGCGCTAATTTCCAAAATCCGCGGGGCCATGATTTACCCCGTCATTGTCTTGGTAGTGATTACATTGGTACTGCTATTCATGCTAACCACAGTCCTGCCCCAAATCTCGCAGCTTTATCAGGATTTGGGCAAAGATTTACCGTTTCTGACCGCCATTCTGCTAGCCGTGGCCAACTTTGTGAAGAGCTTTTGGTGGTTGATTCTGATTATCCTAATTGGTGGTGGTATTGCCTTGATACGTTATTTCCGCACTCTTGGCGGCAAACGGATTGCCGATCGGCTAAAGTTACGATTGCCCCTCTTCGGCAAACTGTTCAAAAAGCTCTATATGGCTCGTTTTTGCCGCACCAGCAGCGTGTTACTGGCCAGCGGTCTGCCGATGCTGGAGATGCTGCGCATCGTAGGGGGTTCTATGAACAATGTTCATCTGGATGAAGCCATGCAAAGAGCAGCCGACAAAGTGAAGGGTGGCAAGGCCCTATCGATCGCGCTGGAAGTAGAGCCGACCTTTCTGGCTCTAGTACCCCAAATGCTAAAAATCGGTGAACAGTCCGGCACTGTCGACGCTATGATGTCCAAAACCGCTCAGTTTTATGAAGAGGAGTTGGATAACGCCACCAAAAACATGTCTACCACTATAGAACCGATATTGATGGTATTTTTGGGCGTTACTGTCGGTGTCATTGTGGCCGCTATCCTACTGCCAGTCTATGGCCTAATCAACTTCGATCTCGGCGGAGCCAGTGGTGGTGGCGCGCCGCCGCCTCAATAACGGGGTTGACGTTGGGGGTAGAGGCTAATATTATTAAACATAAGCAATATAGAATTTAGGAGGAGACCGAATCAAATGCAAAAACTCAAGGAATGGTTCCAGAAGCTGTTTAAGAAAGATGGCAATCAAGGCTTTACCCTGATTGAAATCGTGATTGTCCTGGCCATTGCCGGGCTAATTTTCGTTATCGTCTTTGTGGCCGTTAGCGCTGCTCAGGCTTCGAGGCGCGATACCGCGCGCAAGAATGACGCCAGCCGCACGCTGGCGGCAGTTAACCAATTTGCCAGCAATAACAACGGTAATATCCCGACTGCAGCCCAATACAACGATGCAAGTGCGACCGGTTTCCGTGCGCAGTATATGCTGGCAGGTGGTGCCACCTGGGCAGACCCGGGCACCGGCACAAACTATAACGTTAACACTACGCTTAGTGGAATCACAGCGCCTACAGCAGGCACCATGTACTACTTCCCGGCTCAGATATGTGGAACCGGATTTACACGGACCCCAGGAACCGCACGCCAATTCGCGGTTGTAACGTACCAGGAGCGCGGCCAAGGTTCCTGTATCGATAGTCGGTAGTAGTTAGACAACCGTTTGTAGATTTTACCTCCGTGAAAGATTGTCGCGGGGGTATTTCTTTTCTAAGCTAAGGGACAAATCGTCGCAAAGCTTTAACATCCGAGTCTCTTACATCTAACCTTTATTCCCTTCAGTTAAGATCAATTGCCAGTTGAAGCTAATGTATATACAATGTAATTACTATGAGAACCAAGGTTGTAACTATCGGTAATTCTCGAGGTATACGCATTCCTAAGCCGCTTCTGGAGACTAGTGGGCTTGGTCCTGACGTGGAGTTAGAAGTAAGTATTGGCGAAATTCGTATAACGCCCGCTAAATCTAACAGAAAAAACCAGATCAAATTAAATGATACATACATCATGAGTTTGAACTCGCTAAATGATTGGAATCGTCGGGAAGAAGATAAAGCGTGGGCACATTTACAGTAGGTAGCGTTGTATCGTTGGCCTTTCCCTATGCCGATTTTTCGCGGTTCAAAAACCGCCCGGCAATAGTGGTTGGTTTAGCTGAATTTGAAAATCTAAGTTTGTGCCAAATTACTTCTCAAAAACTGACAAGCAAGATTGCCATACCCATTTCAGATAAAGATTTTTCAAACGGAAGTTTACAAATCCGCAGTTTTGCGCGTCCCGATAAGCTGTTTACTGTGGAGGCTTCGATTATTCAAACCACCATCGGCCAGCTTACTGCCTCCAAGAAACAGGAGATATTGGCTGCGATACGGCAGCTGTTTACTGGTTAATGATAATTTTTCTACTGGGATTTTTAGGCTTGGCCTTTGGCAGTTTTATCAATGCCGCGGTTTGGCGACTTCATCAGCAGTCAGTGGCCGGGAGACATAAGTCTACAAAAAAACCACCTGCGTCCACGAGCCGACTACGGTCTACTTTGCCTACCGGCAGGCAGGCTGACTACCGTCTACTATTTGGCCGCTCAATGTGCCCCCATTGCCGGCATCAACTTGCAGTCAAGGATCTAGTGCCGTTGCTTAGCTGGCTGCAGCTGCGGGGCAAATGCCGTTACTGCGGTAAACCAATTTCTAAACAATATCCTCTGGTGGAAGCCCTAACTGCCGGCTCATTTATCTGGTCATATCTGTTCTGGGAATTCGGCGGGGCTTGGTCGTATTTTAGCTTTGGCTTTTGGCTACTACTCTTAACTGGGTTATTAATCTTAGCGCTATATGATCTGCGCTGGATGATCCTGCCAGATCGAATCTTGTGGCCGATGTTCGCGATTGCCCTCATAAGTTTAATCAGCGGTGCGGTAATTAACCGATCGGTCGGGGTTATCAGCAGCCATCTACTGGCAGCCACACTGGCCGGTTTGTTTTTCTTCGCTCTTCATTGGTTGGGCCGCGGTCGCTGGATGGGAGGTGGCGATGTCAAACTGGCCCTCTTGATGGGGTTGATTCTCGGTACTAACAGAGGTATGGTGGCCTTTTTTGTCGGTTTTAACCTCGCAGCGACCTATAGCTTGGTACTGATTGCGGCCAAACGGCTCAACCGCAAGGACGTCATACCCTTCGGGCCGTTCCTGATTGCAGCCACTATTATCGGCATGCTTCACGGTCAGCAGTTATTCAACCTCTATATCGACCTCTTTTTACCCCGTTAGAAGCAGATCTTCCCAAAGCGGTCGTAGCCATGCCTTCGATAGGGCGGCCTCTAACGGGGTTTACTCTTTAATCGCCAGGCTCAGCCCGCCAAAGGAGAAGTTTTGCCATCAGACAGGAAGTTGTATAGATTATGCGCGCTATGGCGCTAATTATATAATTAAGGGTTTTTTTGATAGATTTAGAAGTAAAAAAGCCGACTCTAGGCGACAGGGGGCAATACGCAGAGTGCTTATGATATACTTCCCCTAGATATGAGGTGGAAAACATACCAAAATCGGGGATTTACGCTAATTGAAGTTATCATGGTTTTGGCCATCTCATCGGCCCTGGCCATCGGCTTGCTGAGCAGTTTTGGCAATAGCCAACGCAGAACTCGCTTTTCTGATGCTATTGAACGGGTGGTTAGTAGTCTAGAGAGCATTCGGACCGAGGTTAATAGCGCCTATACAACTAGTACCACTGGAGGAGCGGATACTTTAGGTGAGCGGATTTTTTTTGCGAAATCAGTGCAATTCGACAATAACCTGTCTGTATACACCATTTCCACTCTCACTGCTAAACGTATCGCCGATGATTCATTGGACTTTATATTACTCGAGGGGACCCCAGTGACTGCTTCTATTCCCTGGGGGGTATATTGCGCGTGTCCGGGTGCCGATCGGGTAGTTAGTTTTGTGCGTCATCCAGCCAGCGGTCAACTAAACGTTTATGTGATGAATACCGTCAGCAACAACCCCATCGACTACGCGATCAGTTCGAACCCGGATGACCCGGATGCGGGTGTAACTAACCTGGTTTTTAAAAGTCCGGATAACCTCTGCGCTGCGGTAATCATCAACGCTGCGACTGGCGAAATCAGCCGCAGTTTCGATTACAATAATAATGTTTGCTGATGAGAGAAGCTAGGATCAAAAAACTCCAAAACCAACGCGGGGATACCTTGATAGAAGTTATTATTGCCACCGTAATTATCGGAGTGGTGTTGCTGAGTGCCTATACATTGGGCAGCAAGGCCTTTCAACTTGGCCGCAGCGCCCGCGAACGCAGTCAAGCCATCCAATTACTGCAGGCTCAAGCCGAGGGTTTAACGGCTCTGCGCAACAAGGCTGCCAGCTGGCAAAGCTTCTGCGCCAGGCTAAAAACCGACACCAGTAATAATTTGGACCAATTCCATCTGCGCTCGCAAGGCAGCCCGGAGCAGTGGCAACTGGCTTCTGGTGATCTGGTAACCAACAGCGGTACTCCAGATGCCAGCGGTTTGTATACCGTTAGTGCCAATGCTGGCTTTGTCGGTGTCGGCTTGTTAACCCCCGGTGATTATGCCTGTCACCTAACCGATAAAGTCCACGTTACCCTCCAAGTGGTCTGGAATCGCTTTGGCGGCGGACCCCAGGAGACTTCCACTCTCTACGTCCGTTTAGCCAATCGGGAGCTGCCATGAGGGGCTTAAAGGCTCGGTCCGAAGCCGGATTCACCCCGTCAGAGCCCGCCCTGCCGAAGTCACGGCCTGCCTGCCGGCAGGCAGGCTACCGACCGCCTCGCCATTCGACTCTGAGCTCATGGTCGAAGAGGGGCGATCTGCCTCCTACGGGGTTCACCTTAATAGAGCTGTTGGTGGCCATGACCTTCTTTAGCTTCATGATGCTGCTAGTATCGGTCGGTGTTATCCAGGTGATGCGTCTCTATCAGGCAGATATTGCTACCAAACGCACCCAAAACGCCGCTCGGGTTGCTATGGAGGATATTACTCGGGAAGTTCGCGATGCTTCGACCATCGGCCAAGCCGTTGACAGAGTACTTTGCTTAGAGGGAGCTAAGACCGTCCGCTATGACTTGGTCGACATCGTCAGCGATGGACGACTCAGCTTGCGTAAGACCACGGGTGGTTCCTGTATTGCTCCGGAACCACCTGACGATGATAATTCGCTGATTATCATCGATGCCACCAAAAAAAATATCCAGGCCCGCGAGTTTTTGAACACACCCACTTATATTGATAGCAACGGCAATGGTGCGGTAGATGCTGGCGAAACCACCAGCGTACGCATCTCTCTAATTGTTACCACCGGTAATCCCGACTTGTTTGAGGTCGATGGTAAGATTTGCAATCCGGGGCCGGGCTCGCAGTTTTGCTCAACCACCAATTATACTAATGTGGTCAGCCTAAGAGGTACCGAATGAACAAGTGGAGACATAATCAGCCCCAATACCGCTCGGATGCCGGCGTGGTGGCCCTGATTACCTCGATTATCGTTGGGCTGTTGCTAGTGGTAATTACCACCTCAGCCATTGCTCTGATGAGTAACGAGCTCCGCCAAGCTACCGATTATGATCAGTCTATTAAAGCCTACTACGCTGCTGAGGCCGGAGCCGAAGATGCCATGGCTCACATCCGCCGTGCGGTTGCCAACAACCAAACCATTGATAGCGTTCTAAGCGACGATTGCGCCACTTATACCAGTAGTAAATCCGACCTTAGCGGTGACAACACCGTCAGCTACACTTGCCAGATTGTCAGCATGGCCAGCAATAATCTGACCGGTCAGCTCGATCCAGAAGAATCAGCCCAGATTGACCTAACTAGTATCACCGACTTCAGTAAGCTAGTCATCAGTTGGAATAAGCCTAGCGCGGGTGATCCTTCCGGTTTTAACCCTAATGTCCCCCTCGGCTTTCCTCGCATTACTCCCATTAATAAATGGGAAAATCCTGCAGGGAAACCGCTGCCAGCGGTAATTGAAGCTACGTTTATTGCTTATCCTCGGGACGTCGACTTCGGTGCCGATGATATCAAAACCAAAACCGTGGTTATCAAGCCAGGCAATACTGGCTCGACCGTTGATCTCAGCACAGCCACGGAATTGGAATCAGCTCACTGCATCCCCGGCGGAGGAGTTCTCTATAGCTGTTCTCTAGATTTTAGTAATGTAGATCTTTGGGCAGAGACTGAGCCGCCTAGCGGGTACTATTATGTAGTTAGACTGCATGCTCGCTACGCCAGCACCAATTACCAATTCCAAGTCCGTAACGCTGCTGGTGTATTGGTCAAAATTCCCAAAACCCATTTAGTAATTGACGTAACTGGTAAGGCCGGTGATGTTTTCCGGCGGGTGCGCTTGCAAGCGCCGCTGACCGACCAGCCGTTCGTAAACTTCGTCATCTTGTCTGATGAAGACATCTGCAAGGTTCTGACTGTTACCGATCCTACCGCCGCCCCCGAAGACGGCTGCGAATAGGCGAATATGCCTCTGCTCTAATCTGAATGGCGGTGATATTGCTCGTGAACGCGCTTTAGCTGAGGATCGGTTACGTGAGTGTAGATCTGGGTCGTGGCCACGTTGCTGTGTCCTAGTAGCGCCTGCACAGACCTCAGATCCGCTCCATTACGCAATAAATCCGTGGCAAACGAGTGGCGTAGGGTGTGGGGTGTAACCTTCTTTAAGATGCCAGCTAGTTTGGCATATTTATTCACCAGTCGTTGAATACTGCGCGGTGTCAGCCGCGTATAGTCACCTTCATTTAGGGCACTTTTGAGTCCGCCAAGATGGATAAACAGCGGCCGATAGTTATCCTGGCGCTGATCCAAGTATCGCTTTATCCAGCCAGCCGCTTCATCACTGATATACACCGGTCGGTCTTTTTGGCCCTTACCCCTGATCATGAACTCCCGCGTCTTGAGGTTAATATCGCTCCGATTGAGCTTCACCAGTTCAGATACCCTCAAGCCGCTAGAAAACAGCAGCTCTAAGATAGCGCGGTCTCGCAAACCGCTAGCTTTGGCGCCATCAGGGGCATCCAGCAGTTTATCTAGTTCATCTGGGCTGAGGAAGCTAATCTGGGGGCGGGTTACTCTGGCCAGCTCTATCTTATCTGAAGCTAAACTGTCAATATCACGCTTGGCCAGATAGCGGAGGAATGACCTCAAGGCTATCAGATGGTAGTTTTGGGTGGCTTTACCCAGGGGGCGGCCGGTGTCATCGGCCAAGCGGTTGAGCCATAACCGCCAACGCCGTATAAGTTCCGAATCAATCTTAGTTACCGCTATATCACCGGAGAATTCGACGAACCGTTGCAAATAGTGATGATAATTGGTGATTGTCCGCTGGGAGCGGTTTTGCTCGATTTCCAAGTGTTCCAGCCAATCAAGTAGGAGAGTATTGATCTGCATCAGGTAGTAGACCTCCGATTCAATCTATTGCGAAGCATACGCTTAAGTGCCCGATTACCGAGAGTAGTCTTTAGATATCCTTCACGCCTTGCAGCATCTTTTGCATCCGTATGGGCTTCGTAATAGATTAACTTCCAGGGGGCGAACTTCTTGGTGAACCCACTTATACCTTTTTGATGTTCAATATAGCGTCGCTTCAGATCTGAAGTCTTACCGATATACAGATAACCGTTGGATTCTGAACGAAGAACGTAAACATATTTGAACATCATCGGAGGCTCACTACCTGATTGTACGACATTAAAAAACCAAAATCTAGATTGTACGACACATTATGTATTCAACTAATACACATAGAAAGCCACATACATAAACTAGTAATACAAAGATCGTTTAGCCACACCAAATCTCACCAGCACATATTATTTGACACCCCTGTTAGTATCGTTGTTATTTATCCTACAATACCAAAAATGCGCTTATTACCGATAAGACACAAGTATTACTCAGATGGTTATTATTTCATTCTGCAACAGAGGAAAGGTGTTGATATTATATCTACATTAATCTATACGCTACTAAGTTTTCCTCATATCTGCCCCCAAAACGGATCCGCAGACGATTGTTGTGCTACAACTGACCCAAAAGCCTGAAATGCCACACAAATGATCTTGACAAGTGTAACGGTTATGCTTGATAATGACACATATAAACGAACAAATAATTTAGACAAAAACCAAAAATATGAGTACAAATTGCCAGGTTTGCGGAACTAATTTTAGCGGTCGCAGAGGAGCCAAAACTTGCTCTGACCGCTGTCGTACCCGTCTACACCGTTTAACTAAACAGTTTAATTATTCACATGTTAAAGCTGATAACAGCCCCGGCGAATCATCCCAGAGTGGTTTTCTCAAGGTAGCTGCAGTTACGCCGTCGCCCCTGGAAGCGGGTAAGTCTAACCCCACTACTAACAGCCAGATTGCTTCGCACCCCATCACTGCGGTGATAGAAGAGGCTCGGGCTACTCAACCCCCACCCGTCGTCCAATCGCGCAGTGAAGTGGGATCACCAGAGCAAACCAATCCCCCTATCCCAGATGAGACACAAGTTGTTTCATCTAAACCGCCTTCACCGATCTCTGACCAAGCTCTTAGAAGTACAAATCCCGATTCCGCTAATGTGTCAGGATCTGATGTGCAGTCTGCACCTGCTATCCCCCCAGCTAACGTTGCTCCTCTGGATGCAACCGAAATTCCGGTTCCCGCATCAGCCCTAGTTTCCGAAAATCAAACAGCCTTTGCGGCAGAACAGGTTCCATCTACCTCCGAAGAACCAGCCAATCCCGTAGCCGATCCTCTTGCTACTCCAGCTAGCTACCATGGGCAGGATCCTCCAGTTTCTCAGCCCGTAGAATCCACCCCACCCCACGAAGCATTACCAAACCCGATAGTTGCATCACCTCAGTTAACTGAAATCCCGCCAGCACAATTAATTGCGCCCGAAACTCCGGTTTCACCATCTGAAACGAGACCAAATCCCAGTCACGCCATCCATTCGACGGCAATCGGCTCAGCTAACCCCGAAAATACATCGGCTTCTCCGGTGTTGCCAATTCCACCCACAGAATTTGAGGAAACAAAACCAACGCCTGCCCCTGAACCGGAAATCCAGCCCAATACCTATTGGCCCCCACCAGCCCCGATAGAAGCCGATCGCCCCGAGGCGGTCGCAGTCGTGCCGGCGGCAGGGTGGTCTCTAACCGGACCAGAAGCGAATAATAATCCACAGCCCGCCGACACACCTCAGATATATGCTCCCTATAGTTTAGATACGCAAACGCCCAATACTTCTCCGGCAGAGCCCAACATCTTTTCCCCCGATCAATCGGCTGGCCAGCCACCCATTATTCCACCAGAGGAAACCCTCTCGGAAGAATCAGACCATCCCACTCCTCGCCGCTGGGCATTAGCACCCCTGTTACTAATATTACTGGTCACCGGCGCCCTGGGGTGGTTGATTCATGGCCTGGCAGTGGGCCTGGACCAGCTGGCCAGCCTAGAACAGCAGCGCCAAGAGGCCTCCGAACAGCAGATGCATATTGATCAGCTAACCGTCAACCATATTAGTGGCCAACTGGCCGATTTCGTAGATCTTAATGTCAGCGGTCTGGCCACTATCAACAACCTCGAGGTTACCGGCAGCAGCAATCTGGGTGATGTCACGGTTAATGATTTTAGTTCTGACAGCGTAACTACCTCTGGTGAAGGCGAATTCGGCAGCCTGCTGGTCCACGGTGATTCCTTGCTCGAGGGTGATCTAACCGTCCAGGACAATACCAGTCTCCAAGCCCTGAGTGCTACTACTATTGCCGGCGACGGCGCTGGTATTACCAACCTCAATGCCAGCAGCATCAGCCACGGCACCCTAGCCGATGCCCGTCTAACCCCTAATGTCGCCCTGCTCGACCGTAATAACCAAGTCTTCAGCGGCAACAATACCTTCCAATCTAACCTCAGCGTCGGGCAAACCCTCTTTACCAATACCCTTACCCCCACCGGGGACCTCGCCATCGGTTCCAGCGACCAAGCCCTAACCCTCCAGGGCAACAGCTCGACCATTCTCACCGCTACCAGCGGTGGTTTTACCAGTACCCTGGCTTTTATACCCCCAGTGGCCGACGCTATCTACCGTATTCCGGCCCACCCCGCTGGGGTTTACGACTTCTGCACCAACTTTGGCAACTGTATCGGCGGAGGGGGTTCAGCCCCGGCTGGTGCGGACTACGTTACCCTTAGCCTCAACCCCTCTCTCACCAACGAACGGGTACTAACCGCCGGTGCTAACCTGTTACTCAGCGATGGGGGAGCCAACGGTAATATTACGATTGCTACGGTGAGTGATCCGACGTTTAGCACCTCGGTAACCACCCCGCTGGTGCAAAGTAGCGGTACTTTGACTCTCACCAGTAGCGGCGTCGGTAACGATATCGTTCTGAACTCAGCCGATACCATTGAGCTTCAAGGTGCCACCAATATCACTGGCGCGCTTGACGTCAGCACCACCCTAGCTATCGGTACAGGCAATGCCTTCCAAGTTGATACCAGTGGTAATGTTGTAAGCGGCACAATTAACGGCCAAACCATCACCTCTGCCGCTACCTTTACCGGCACTCTGGCTGTGGCGACACTCGGGTCCGCCGGTTCCACCTCGCTCTGCCGCAACGGCTCCAACCAACTCTCAACCTGCTCCGGCTCTGGGGGTAGCGACCCATCGGTAACCCTGCAAAACGCTTACAACAACGGCAACACTATCACCACCACCGATGGTAGAAATATAGCAATCACGCTATCAGATACCGCTACTGATCAAACAGTAACCATTACCCAAAACGGTACTGCGAATGCCTTACGGATTAACCCTCTCACTACAGCCGATAACCTGGCCCAGGTGGCTATATCAACTGGTGCTACTACTAACAAAGGATTAGTTGTACAGGGAATTGCTTTGCAAACAGCCAACCTCCAGGAATGGCAAAATTCGACAGGGGCAATTCTTGCTTCCCTAAGTAACGCAGGTAAGCTCACCGTTGGCGTCGGAGTGGATTATCCAGGCTCAGCCACATCTGGCGGTATTAAGTTTCCAACCCTGGCTGCCGATGGACGTTATTATTCGATTGGATCTGGCGGTACAAATCAGCAATACCTCTATTTTAGCGGTTCAAATAGCAATGGAGTCAGGACGGACTGGGGCGGTGTTAATATTGAACTACCTCAGGTCAGTCTGGGCTTCAATGCAGCTAATGTTGACTACACAACAGCGCTTATTGTTCAGGCCACATCTTCAACCCGCAAAGCTCTTGTAGTTAAAGCTGCGGCTTCTCAAACCGCCGATCTGCTGCAGCTGCAAAATTCATCCGGAACTGTCTTGAGTCACTTTAATAGTGCTGGCAGCTTGGCTTTAGGTTCAGCTTCCGCTCCGGCTGATGTCCTGGATGTCACCGGCAGTATTCGGGTTTCCGCCCTGGGCGCAGCTGGCTCCACCTCGGTGTGCCGCAATGGCTCAAACCAGCTGGCCACTTGCTCCGGCTCCGGCGGTTCCGATCCCTCGGTAACACTGCAAAATGCCTATGCCAACGGTAATACCATCTCTACCACCGATGGGCGCAATATCCAGATTACTCTTAACAACACTGCCACTGATCAAACTGTCGAAATTACCCAAGCCGGTACTACTGATGCTTTTCGGGTCAATGATGACGGTACTTTCACTGACACCACTCCATTTGTGATTGATGCCGCCGGCAACGTCGGAATTGGTACCGCCGCTCCAGGAGCGAAACTCAACGTAAACGGGACATCCTGGTTGGGTGCTGATGTAGCGGCAAATAATCCAGTACGTATTGAAGCGGGCTTGATCCGTATGGTTGACAATACCAACTCTGGACGCACCCTACAGGTGCAGGCCACTCAACTTATAGCGGGGGAATTGAATTCAGATGCGTATAATTATAGCGATGGCGGGCAGATTGCCTCAATAGGGCGCAGTACAAACCAATTGCTTTTCGATGCCAGTGGTAATGCCAGTACCGATAGTGCGTTTAGAATTACACTAGATAGCACTGGTAATCACCCAATCTTAAACCTACACAATAAATCGACCGCTGCCTCTACCTTTTATGCAAATTCTGCTACCGGCAACGTCGGCATAGGTACCGCCAGCCCCACAGCAAAACTAGAAGTATACCCCACTAGCGCTAACTCAACCGCAACGGCCCTAAGGATAGCAAATATCGATGTTGGTACCTCGGCTGGGACAAGGATAGATTTTGGTTTATCTCTGTCGGGAGCTAGTGCATTTCGCTCGGCCGCACAAATCGACGCGGTCAAGACTGATACTTGGACAACGGGATCGGCCAGCACGGCGGATGCCGATTTGGTGTTTAATACCCGACTGGACGATGTAATGGAGCAAAGCCTAAAGATTACCAGCGCGGGTGATTTGGTGCTTAGTAATACAGCGGATTTAGTCAACAACATAACTGGCCCAATTAATCGTTCCATGGTTCTTCGTACTGGTGATATAAATGGCGCCGACGACGAGCTCGGCTTTGATATAGATACGGACACCACTGGCGGAGTTACCAACTACGTGCGGGTACTAACAGTTGACTCCGCTAACGGTGGCAGCATTGGTATCGGCGATACAACTCCGGCTTATCTTCTAACCGTCGGTAATGGTGACCTCTTTGGTGTCCAGAGCGATGCTAGCTTGATTTGGGAAGGGACCAGTGCTGATGCCAGTGAAACCGTACTGTCGGTTGTTAACCCCACTGCCGACATTACCTACCGCCTGGCTGATGCCGCTGCCGGCACCTACGATCTTTGTTCCACTGCTGGTAACTGTCTAACTGGGGGTGGTGCTGCCACCCTCCAAACCGCCTACAACGCTTCAACCTCTCCCGAAATCACTCTAGACGCTACTCGTGGTGCCCTAACGGTTCGGGACAACGCCACACCCATTGGTGCCAACCTGCTGGAAGTCCAGAACAATGCTGGTAGCACCAGCTACTTAGCGGTAACTAGTTCCGCCACGACTCTAGCAGGCAATTTGCTACCTGCTACCGACGATACCTACGATCTGGGGTCTGCCGCCCTCCGCTGGCGCGATCTCTACTTGGGACCCACTAGCTTGCATCTTCAATCTACCGCGGCTGAAACCACAACAGCTAGAGATTGGGCCTTTGCCATCCAAGAAACCGATGGAGTCAGCGAAGGCAACCTACGGGTAATCGTCGGGGGAAGCGATGTAATTAACGTAACACCAACCGGCAACGTCGGCATCGGCACCACAGCGCCTGGCACCTCGCTACACGTAAGAAGCGATACGGGCATTCGCTCACAGGGGGCGGGCCGATCCGATGGGGTTGATATAACGCATACTTCTGTTGGGAACTACAAGATAGATAGTACAGGCACAGGGTCGCTCACTGTCATGTCTTCGGGTGGTCCGTTGCAGCTTCAGGGAGGAACTTCTAGCGATGATTTAATTTTCAGAACAGGCGATACTACCGGAACTCGAGTGACGATTAAAGGTGGTGCCGGATCAGATTTAGGTTTCGTCGGCATCGGTACTACAAGCCCGGCGGTAAAATTGGATGTATCTGCAAATCCCGGTTCTTCAGCGATTCTTCGACTAGGTGGGGATGTGTCGAGCAGTGCAACAGATGATGTCTTGGGTGTTATTCAATTTGCTTCAAATGATACCAGTTTTACTACAACCAATCCCAAGGTTGTAGCCAAAATAGAAGCTTTAACTACTGAAGGATATGGTGCTGATACCGATTCGGGTGCGAAGTTAGCATTCTATACTACCCCTAATGATGCTGGGGCATCTCCAACCCCGAGCGTGCGGATGACAATAGATCAAAACGGTAATGTCGGCATTGGTACAACTAACCCTGGTGTTGCACTCCAGATTGGTGCAGGGTTGACTTCAACTCTACCTGATGGAGTAGGCACAGGATTTACTCCGCAAGTTATAAACAGCCAAACGTCCGGTATCGCCGGTATTTCTACTTACCTTAATGACGGCACAAATAATCGTCGGCTTGGCATTTTTGTCGACAATATAAATGGTTTACAGGGCATCTCATCAACTAGCAGCACATCAGTTATTCCATTTGTTTACCGCGATGGTAATGCTGAGAGGTTACGGATAGATAACACAGGCAGGGTCGGCATTGGTGATACCTCTCCTGCATATCTACTTACCGTCGGATCTGGCGATCTTTTTGGGGTTAACTCTTCCGGTAATGTAATCGTCACCGCGCTAGGCGCCGCCGGCTCCACCTCAGTCTGCCGCAACGGTTCAAATCAACTTGCCACTTGCTCGGGTTCGGGCGGTTCTGACCCCTCGGTAACATTGCAGAACGCCTATGCCAATGGCAATACTATCTCGACAACCGATGGGCGGGATATTGAAATTACATTGACTGATCAAACTACCGATACCACCTTCGAGATTACCCAAGCTGGTACTGCTACGGCTTTCAGAGTTAACGATGACGGAACCTTCTCGGATTCCACGCCCTTTGTGGTAGATGCTTCAGGCAAACTGGGCGTTGGCACCACCAGCCCTCTAGGAAAAATACACGTAGTGGGCAGTGGTTCAAGTGGTATAACGATTCCCAATGCTGACGAAGGGTTGATTCTAACTTCAAGCTCGGGAACCAGCGGCAAAAACAGGCTATATTTTGAAAACACGGGTTCTACTTCGGGGCAACGAGTATTCTTTGTTGATAACGGCACCACTGATGGTATCCTTTCGTTCAACTCCACTAATGATGCGGGTACTGCTTTTAATACCGCTAACATCCTTACTTTGAAAGCTTCGGGTGGTGTTGGTGTTGGGGTTATCACTCCTCAAGCACCTCTTCATGTGAGGGTTGGAACCGACCAAAACTTCACAATATCTACCTCCGCTTCGCAGGTACGGCTGAGTGCGCTCAACGATGCGGGCACAGCCAACACCGCTCTGCGCTTTCAAGCAAATGATTATCATTTCATAAACAACCTTGGAGCGGCAGAGATCCTGACAATTCTCAACAGCGGTAATGTGGGTATCGGTACGACTAGTCCAGGAGCCTTACTGCACACGGCTTTGAGTTCGGGTACCAATGGTCTGTTTGAGCGCGCCAGTGCGGACGCCAACGGTGTAGCGCTTCAAGTCAGAAAATCTCGTGGTAGCCTTGGGTCCCCAGCTGTTGTATCTTCTGGCGACTCCATTGGAGGGCTCTCATTTACCGGCTATGATGCCAATTCATACGAAACGGCCGCTAGAATAGTTGCTGCAGTTGATGCGACTCCTGGGGATGGCGATATGCCTGGCCGTTTGCAGTTTTATACAACGCCAGATGGTTCTGCGACTGAAGCCGAGCGTATGCGTATAAATAATGCCGGAAACGTCGGCATCAATACGACAGGGCCAGATCGCAAGCTGGATGTACTGGATGCCTCCAACCCTCAGCTGCGCCTCACACACACCGATGGCTCGGTTTACACCGAATTCCAGGCCGATAGTGGCGGAGACCTAACTGTTAATCCTTCCGGCGGGCAAGTCTATTTTGCGGATGGTGATACCTTGAATATCGGCGGGGTAACCGCGCTTGGATACAACGCAATTTCGGATTCAGGCGGAGTTACCAGCCATGGTTTGGCTTCGGATGACGACCTATTTATCGAGGGCGATCTAGAAGTTAACGGCACACTGTATGCGGATAGCGGTATAACCTCTGGCGGCAACCTAACCGTCACTGGCCACATTCTGCCCGGAGCCGATGATACATACGATCTGGGCTCAGCGGCAGCCCGTTGGCGAGATCTTTATCTCGGACCCACTAGCTTGCATATTCAATCTACTGCCGCTGAAACCACCACGGCCCGGGACTGGGCCTTTGGCATTCAAGAGACTGATGGGGCCAGCGAAGGTAACCTGAGAGTCACCATGGGTGGATCTGATCTTGTAAATATCACTCCTGGTGGCAATGTCGGAATTGGCACTACTGCTCCCCAAGCTAAGCTTGACTTGCAAGGAGGGGATATCCTGCAATCACAAACTGATCATGATTTTGTACAAACATATGGTGGCTTTGGTGGTGGGTTAACCAACTTAATATCAAATCCAAGCGTCGAAAATGCCTCCACCAGCGGTTGGGCGCAGCGGGGAACCAATACTATTGCCTCAGTTACTGATCAAGCTCTTCACGGCCTCTACTCACTAAAGGCTACATATCAAGATGATAACCGGCTAGCCCTTCCACCTACACTGGTCTTGGCCGCAACCACTACTTACTCAATGTATTTCTATGTATACGTGCCAGCAGATTGGGACGGTGGCCAAATAACTATCGGAGATGATGGAGGTTTTGCCGGTTCTACCCAAACTAAATACAACGCTGATATGAGTCTGCGAGATCAGTGGCAGCGGGTTACCATGATCCTTACAACTGCAAGTGACAATACCGGGACAATACATATACGTACAACAAGTGCACCCACAGTTGGCAAATTTGTTTATTTCGATAACGTACAGGTTAACACTGGTAGTACTCCGCTAGCCTTTAGCCCACTTTCAACTGCTGTGCCCAAAGGTTTAACCACTATCGGAGAACTCACCGTAACCGGTATTGGGAACTCATACTTTGCTGGCAACATCGGCATAGGCACTACTTCTATCACCGGTACTGGTACTCGTCTCCAAGTCCAAGGAGCCGGCGGCACTGGATTAAATGGTATGCGTCTAACTCATGGCACCGAAGGCAGCAACTGGGATCTTACAATTGGAGGATCGGGTAATTCCTTCCCGGGTGGCTTTGCCATTGCCGATGAAGGTACTGCAAGATTGGTGATAGATTCCACCGGTAACGTAGGAGTCGGTACAACCACCCCCACCTATAAATTAGATGTGGCCGGTAATGTCCAGGTTCTCAATGGTCTCGCCGGTTTTGTAAATAGCGACACCACCAACCTAGTACCCAATTCTGGCTTTGAAAGCGGTAACACCACCAACTGGTCCCTGTCCGGCGGACCCACTGCCGTGGCCGAAACGGGCGGCGGCGGCCGCTACGCCCTGGAAATGGTCAGCGATGCTACGGGCACTCACTTTCTTGAGAGCGACTTTATGCCTGCTACCGCCGCCGCCGACTATATCGGCAACTATTGGCTGAAGGCCCAAGATGGCAGTCTTGGGGGCAACTGGCGGGTCAGAATTCTTTGGTTTGATGCTAGTCAAGTATCATTGGGCGAAAGTGCTACCATCACTGCCACTACTGGTGTCAGTGGCTGGCAAAAAGTTACCGTTACTGGCACCGCCCCGGCCAATACTGCCTATGCCAAATTGCGATTCACCGAAGGTATAGCCGAGACCATTCGCCTGGATAACGTCCAGTTCCATGCCGGCACTACTGCTGCGGTTTATGCCGATACCTTGCAGGGTGGCTCGCCCACTGTAGCCACCGGACTAATCACCAACTCCGCCCATACGGCCTCACTGAATGTAACCGGCAATGTAGGTATTGGTACTGCTGCACCAAAAGTGCGGCTGCAAATCACTGGTTCGACAGCCGTAAACTCACCCACACTAGGTTCAGCAAGCGGAGGTTTTTACCTAACGAATACTGATGTGAACTACGGTTTGCTAGCTGGAGTTGCCGGAGATGGCGACCCGTGGCTACAGGCGCAAAGAACTGATGGTACCGCAACTGCCTACAATCTAAATCTGCAGCCATCGGGTGGCAACGTTGGCATAGGCACTATCGATCCGTCCGCAAAACTTCACGTAGTTGGTGGTACAGATTCTGCCTTGGCCAGTGGAGGTTACTTGGTAACCGGATCCACTACTAGCACTAACATAACCATGGATGATAACGAAATCCTGGCGCGAAACAACGGTGCCGCCAGTACCTTACACTTAAATAGCGATGGCGGTACGGTCGCTGTTAGCGCAAACACTAACGGTATCTTCAATGTCAATAACAATGCGCTATATGTAACTGCTGGTAACAACGTCGGCATCGGGACTACTGCGCCAGGTGGCCTGGGAGGGGGCGGTACTAGAACAGACCTTCAAGTTCATAACGCGGGTACTACTACAGCGTCCTTCGGTAATCTCGTCCTTTCCAGCGCCGCGACTGGGGACACCTCACTTATGGGTTGCATGCAGTTTGGTTCTACCGGATTGAGCGGAGCAGATAAAAGAACTGCTAATATTTGTAGTAATAAAGAGGATGCTCTGACTGTCAATCCCGTTGGTTCTTTACGCTTTTCTACTGCCAATGGTGGATCACCAACAGAAAGGATGAGGATTGATGAAAACGGCAACGTCGGGATTGGCACCACGGGGCCAGATTCTCGATTACATGTCGTTGGGGGCGGAGTTTGTATTGAATCTAGTGACACTGGATGCGCATCTGCCAGCGGCAACTTAAGGGTTTCCGGTGGTTCCAAACTTGGCAATGTTAGTGCCACGCCAGCGTATGCCGATCACACAACCATACTTTCAGATAGCGGCACGGCTTTTGAGGGCGGTCTGCTACTCACAAATAGCGATAGTGGCACACTCGGTACCTCAGCCATAAAACTCAGTTCTGCCTTCGGCGGAGGTACAGGTGCCGACTTCCAACTGGGAGTAGTCGATCAGTCAACTCCCAATACCTTTGCCACCACCTTCCTATATGGCGATGGTGCAACCGGCAACGTTGGTATTGGTAATACGGGTCCTGGGTTCAAACTTGATGTGACCGGTGATGTCCGTCTGAATAACGCGGGCACACTTCGCTTCTATCGCTCTGATGGAACGACCCAAGGGCTTACCGTTAGTGCAGGGGCTACAAACAACTTCATTACGGGAACCAATGGTTCAATCATCCTGACGGCCCCCGGCATCTTTAACGATTTGGGGGCCGGCAGTAGCTTTAATGTCCGCAACGCTGGTGCGGCAACTACCCACCTAACTGTTCTGGAATCTTCAGGCAATGTTGGGATCGGTGACAGCACACCTACCGAGGGCCGTTTAGTAGTGGGTACCAATACCACTGCTAATGAAACTATAGCGGTCCAAAGCGGAGCCAACAGCGCCTTACTACTAACTGCAGATACAGATAACGACGGGGGCGAAGTTGGTACATCCTATATATCTTTCTCGCAGGATAATGCCGGGGTTACCTCGATACTTGGTACTATCCAAACTGCTGGCCAAGATTCATCGGGCGCAAGCTTTACCAATGCATTAGCAAACGCCACTCTATTAGGTGCCAAGGCCGGTAATTTTGCCTTACAGTTTGGTACCGGTTCAGCCGTTAACATGACGATTCTCAATGGTGGTCTAGTCGGTATTGGCACTAATAGTCCGAGTGAAGAACTAGAAGTAAACGGTGAGATTGAAATCGCTGGCGGAGAAACTGTTGATGATAAAAGATTAATTTTTGCCGCCAGTGATAAAACAGATCGATTCTTTATCGAGACCGACCTAGACGCATCAACGCCGAATGATTTATTAGGGTTTCGAGGCTTAAACACAGATAATATCCTAGTGCTCAGGGGCGATGGCAACGTCGGCATCGGCACTATTACTCCCGCCGCTAGGCTGGAAGTGGCTTCGGGTACAGCACCAAGTTTAACCGGTACTGGCTGGAGCCAAATCCTCAATGATACTCGAACCGCAGCAGCTGGTGTCGGCGGAAGCTTGTTATTTAAGGGTTATAAAACTGCTCAATCAGCCCAAGCTGTCTTCGCCGGGATTTGGGGACAAAAAGAAAATGCCACAGCTGGAGATGAATCAGGGGCATTGCTATTTTACACAAATCCCAACACGGGCACGCTTGCGGAGCGCATGCGTGTCACAAGCGCCGGCAACGTCGGCATTGGCACAACTGGACCTGCCGGTAAACTCGAGGTTTCCGAATCAACCGATGCCAATGTTCTGCAATTCCTCACAGCGACCTCCACCACCAAATACGCTGCATCGACCGTTAGAAACACCGCCAGCGGCGGAGCAAGTCTAGAAACGTATGCCTTTGGTCCCACCTACACTGGGGTTAGTTACTTCGGACGGGCAGCTACCGACACCACTAACATTGTATCTGCAGGTGATACCTCGCTTGGTATAGGCACGTTCGGAGCTACACCTTTGTTATTTGGTACAAATAATGCCGAACGAATGCGCATTGATAGTACTGGCAACGTCGGCATCGGCACTACGGATCCCTCGGCTCAAAAATTAGTGGTGGCCGGAAATGTGCGAGTTGGTATAGGTACGGACGGCTGTGTGGAGGATGCGGACGGTACCGTGATTGCCGGCACCTGTTCCTCAGACGAACGCCTCAAGACCAACATTCAAGGCTTCGAACCGATTCTGGACCGTTTTGGCCAGCTGCGGGCGGTTACTTACAACTGGCGGGCCGAGGAATTCCCCGATCGTCACCTGGGGACCGCCACCCAACAAGGTTTGATTGCCCAAGAAGTTGAGGCCCTGTTCCCAGAATTGGTCTCCATGGACTCCCTAGGCTTTAAACAAATTAATTTCAGCGCCCTGCCCATCTACAACATCCAGGCCACCGCCGAACTTAAGCTGCGGGTGGATGAGCTAGATCAACGGCTGAGCCAACTCGAACCAGTTGAGGACGCCCAGCCAGGTGATGAGGCTCAGGCGGAGACTGAAGGCCCAGCCCAGGCCGAAACGGATGCTGAGGCGATTCAGAACAACTCCGACTTTAGCGATCTTAATGTAGCCAACACCATTACCGCCAACGAACTGAAGGTGGTGCAGCTGGTAACCTCTGCCAAGTTGGAAGTTACTGGCCTAGCCACCATAGCCGAACTCAAGGTTACCGGCTTAACCAGCGTGGGCGACATCGTCATCAGTGGCCACGTGATTGGCAACGCTGATACACGAGGGACTCTCACAATTCCCGCCGGGGCTACTAGCGCCAGCTACAGTTTTAGCCGCGCCTACGGTGGGGTACCCCACGTGGTGGTTAGCGCTCAAGCCAACCCCGGCAGCTTTTACTGGGTTGAAAAAACTGCCACCGGTTTTGTCATCCATCTTGCCGAACCTACAACCGCCGATCTAACGTTCGATTATATGGTGCAACAATGATAAATCGCGAAACTGCCGAAAAAACCGAAATTAGAGGGTTTTGTAGTCGAAGCCACAACCCTACATCTAAACGAACATTTCAATTTCGACCGTTTGGGCCGATCAGTAGTGCCCCAGAACCCATTTTGGTCAAACTTATTACCGACAATAAACGTTACATACTCGCAAAATTACCCCATATTTTTTTGAATAAAAATTGTTTACATTCCGCCCTACCAGGATTAAACTTATGCTTGTAAACAAAAATCGGCAAAATGACTGAAACAAACATCTTCGGCCAAATTCACGGTGCCCCTTCAACTATTGGAGGGGCATCTGCCGGTTTTCGAGAAGCTCCGGTTCAATTACCGCCAGTTCCCCAAACTTATCAGCCCTCACCGCCTACAAATTCGCAATTTCCAGCAGTACCTCTGGCTCAATCTGCCACTTCCCCGGAAACCCCTCCGCCAACTGTTCCTAGCCAGCCCATTCCAGAGCCCTCCCCAACTCCGCCGCTTACACCTGCGCCCGTCCAATCCAGTAGTGAAGTTGGATCTCTAGACCAAAGCGTAGCTTATCCAAGTTCTACTACTGGACAACCCCCCGTATTCCATCCCATGGTGGAAGAACCGCCAATAATTCCTCAGCCGTCGCCTCCACCCCCAGAACCTCCAGGGGAATCAACCAATGACGAGCCGGAACCCAGCCGCAAGCGCCACCTCTGGCTTATCCTACTGATTCTGCTATCGGCCGGCCTATTAGCTTGGCTAATCTTCGGTACAGTTACCAAGCTTAATCAATTGGCCCAGCGCCAGAAACAGCAGCAAGCCGAGCTTGAAGCCCGCCTGGCTGGTCTGAAAGATCAGGCTGAGATTAACAACCTCAAAGTTGATCAAGTGGATGGACGGCTGGCTAATTTCATCGATCTCAACGTCAGCGGTCTGGCCACCATCAACAACCTCGAGGTCACCGGCACCAGCAACCTCGGTGATGTCACGGTTAATGATTTTAGTTCTGACAGCGTAACTACCTCTGGAGAGGGAGAATTTGGCAGCCTGCTAGTCCATGGGGATTCCTTGCTGGAAGGTGATCTAACCGTCCAGGGCAATACCAACCTCCAGGCTCTGAGTGCTACTACTATTGCTGGCGACGGCGCTGGTATTACCAACCTCAATGCCAGCAGCATCAGCCACGGCACCCTGGCCGATGCCCGTCTGACCCCCAACGTCGCCCTGCTCGACCGCGCCGACCAAGTCTTCAGCGGTAATAATACTTTCCAGGCCAGCCTAACAGTCGGCGATATTCTTTACGCTAATACTCTAACCCCCACCGCCGACTTAACCATCGGTGCCAGCGACCAAGCCCTAACCCTCCAAGGCAACGCTTCCACCACTCTCACCGCCACCAGCGGTGGCTTTACCAGCACCTTAGCCTTCATTCCACCGGTAGCTGATGCCACCTACCGGGTACCGGCCCATCCCGCTGGGGTTTACGACTTCTGTACCAATTTTGGCAACTGCATCGGCGGAGGCGGTTCAGCCCCAGCCGGTGCCGATTACGTTACCCTCAGTCTTAATCCCAGTTTAACCAACGAGCGGGTGTTAACGGCCGGTGCTAACCTGTTGCTCAGCGATGGGGGAGCCAACGGTAATATTGCGGTGGCGACGGTGGCTAACCCCACCTTCGGCACCTCAGTAACCACACCCCTCTTAAATCTAACCAACTCCGGTTTCACCGGCGCTGTACAGACCACAACATTAACAGATAATCGGGCTTACGCCTTACCCAACGAAAGCGGTACAGTCTGCCTGCAGGGTGCAGCATCCTGCGGTTTCACCAGCGGCAGTGGCGTAGCCTTTGTCCAGGGCGGCAATTCCTTTGGCGAAGTAGCTATGCTCGGTACAAATGATAGTTTTGACCTTGGATTTGAAACTAGTGGCACCGAACATATGCGTATCAATACCGACGGTCGAGTGGTCATTGGTGACGGGCTGGATAGCCCCAGCGCTTTATTAGAAATCGACGGCACTATTTCAACCGATCAGGTATTTCGCGCTTATTCGAACAACACAACAACCTCAACAAGTGCCCTGGGCATCTTTTGGGCTGATAATGCGCTGTTTGACAAAACCGCTCTCAATGTTCGTCAAGATGGCACTGGCGATATCTTAACTTTGCAGGATGGTACCAACACCGTTCTCGCTGTTAAAGATGGCGGCAACGTCGGTATCGGTACGGCAGGACCGGATTCCAAGCTTCACGTGGTTGGTGGGGGAGTTTGTATCGAATCTAGTGATACCGCCTGCGCGGCCGGTTCGGGCGATCTGGCCGTCAACGGTGGAGATATTACTAGTACTGCCGCCACTTTAATCGTCAATGCTGGTGGCACGGTGGATATCCAAGATAATCTGCTGGTTTCTGGTACGATCAATGGTCAAACTATCACTTCCGCTGCCAACTTTACCGGTACTCTGGCGGTGACCACCCTCGGTGCCGCCGGCTCTACCTCGGTCTGCCGCAACGGTTCCAATCAACTCTCGACCTGTTCCGGTTCTGGCGGTTCTGACCCCTCAGTAACGCTACAAAACGCCTATGCCAATGGTAATACCATTGCTACTTCTGACGGCCGGGATATTGAGATTACACTAACCGATACTACTACCGATACCACCTTCGAGATCACTCAAGCCGGCACTGCGGCTGCCTTCCGTGTCAACGACGATGGCACTTTTACCGATTCAACCCCGTTCGTAGTCGATGCTAGTGGCAACGTTGGCATCGGTACCACAGGTCCCGGAGCACTTCTACATGTTGAAAAGGCCAACACTCTTACTACATATACTTCGGCCGCCAATCGCTATGCTCAAATAGTCAATAGCGACATCACAAACAACAATCTCGCACTCCTAGGCTTCCTGACATATGACACTGGCGGCACTCTTCGTAAGGGCCCAACTATAGGGGCGGTCTTCCATGATCGTACTGCCTCAACCGCGCCTGGAGATTTGGTTTTTGGGTACGGTAGCGGTAATGACCAAGTTGAAGGCATGCGCCTAAACAGTTTTGGTAATCTCGGTATCGGCACGACCTCGCCATCACAAAAACTGGAAGTACAGGCCAGTAATGTTGGGGGCGGCGTAGGCGCACGTATCGAAAACAGTGATACCACAAACAATAGTTCGTTTGCCGAATTGCTACTAACACCATCTAGCGCAGACTCCTACGTAGGTGGCGCCCTCAGGCAGGTACGGGGTGCAGAGGGTGCGGCACCAGCGGGCCGCTTGGCAATCTCGTCGTCTGACACGTCAGCATTCCAAGAAAGACTAACAGTCTTAAATACCGGCAATGTGGGCATAAACACCATAGGCCCGGATCGTAAATTCGAGGTGCTTGATACCACCAATCCCCAGTTGCGATTAACCCATACGGACAGCACTAATTACACAGATTTTAGAACTGATAATGTTGGCGATCTAACCATAACTCCGTCCGGCGCCGATGCCGATTTCGCTGCACGCTCAGTGTCGGTAACAGCTTCACAGGGAAGTAGCCCAGGGGTCTTCTTGGGGCTAAATAATACTGCTGCTAAAAATTGGCGATTGCGTTCCGATCCCGGCGGTAGTTTCTCAATCCGCAATGAATCCGATGTCTTAACTGCTGTAACGGTCGGTACTACAGGTGACGTTACGATTACGGGAGACTTAACTGTCAATGGAGACGATATTACGTCGGATGCAGATTTAACGGTAAATCCAGCGGGCGGACAAGTTTATCTTGCAGATACGGATACTCTGAACATTGGTGGGGTAACTGGCCTAGCCTACAACGCGATTTCGGATTCGGGCGGAGCCACCAGCCATGGTCTGGCTTCGGATGATGATTTGTTCATAGAGGGCGACCTGGAGGTTGATGGTAATTTCTACGCAGACGGTGGCATAACCTCGGGCGGTAACTTGAGCGTTACCGGGCACATTCTCCCGGGAGCCGATGATACTTATGACCTCGGCTCAGCCTCTGCCCGCTGGCGAGATCTTTACCTTGGACCAACCAGCTTACACCTGCAATCCACAGCCGCCGAAACCACCACCGCTCGGGACTGGGCCTTTGGCATCCAAGAAACCGATGGCGTCAGCGAAGGTAACCTTAGAGTTACTGTCGGAGGAAGTGATGTCGTAAACATCACGCCTAGTGGCAATGTGGGGATTGGGACTACTGGGCCGGCTCGTACGCTAGACGTACGTAGCAGCGGCTCTGTAGTGGGCCAGTTACTTAATAATGGCGGCGCTGGCGCTGATGCTTATACCGATATAGGCACCGAAACGGCGACTCCCGACGAAGTCGGCCTTCGGCTTATAGAGAACTCTAGCGTAGCCCGCTGGACCATAGGCGCCCAAGGAGCCGATCTTGATACCTTTAAGATCGGTATAGGTTCAGGATTCTCGGGAACTGTTCCTCTAGCCATAAGTGCATCAAGTGGCAATGTCGGAGTCGGTACCACTGGGCCAGATTCAAGGCTCCACGTAGTCGGCGGTGGAGTTTGCATCGAAGCTAGCGATACAGGTTGTGTGGCATCTTCGGGTAACCTTAGAGTGGGCGCAGTCGCCTCCATTGCAACCTCTGATGTATCTGGCACCCTGAACATCGGAAATGGTTCAGGTTTTGAGCTGTACTTCTCTGGTGCACAAGCCGCAAATATTTACCAATCTGCTTCTGGGCACAACCTGTACATGAATTCTAATACGGGACCTATTTATCTGGGAGCTAACGGTAGCGGATCTCAGCACATTACAGTTCTATCTAGTGGCAATGTTGGGATCGGCACTATAGGGCCGACAAGCAAACTACAAGTAATTAGCGTCGGTACCAGTCCGAACGCTAACTTCGACACCTCCGCAGTCACCCTTGTTTCCAATACTGCTGCTGCGGTAGACATTGGTCCATCGCTTCGTTTTGCCGGTGAGAGTGGTAATACCGCTAACCCTTATTCATTCGCTACTATTCAGGGGGCTAAGGGGTCGGCGACGGCCGATGACTACCAAGGGTTGCTGAAGTTCTTCACCACAACTGCTATAGGAGGTAATAGCGAAAGAATGCGGATTGATGGTGTTGGCAACGTTGGGATTGGGACTACTGGACCCACCTATAAACTGGATATAAATGGTACTCTACGAAACAATTCAACCGTATTACTCTCCTCTGGAAATTATTCTAATACGGTTCCAACAGTCCAGATTGGAGACAGCGGCTATGGTCTGTCTAGTGAAGGGCTTGCTATGCGCTATTGGGCTCCGACTGGTGGGGCCCACCGGTGGCAGTTCGCTGATGCTAGCAACCCTATGACACTTTCGGGTGCTGGCCAACTTCAACTATCAGTCCCGGGTGGGAGTGGCGGTCTTTTGATCGGCGGCGATACTAATCTCTACCGCAATGCAGCTAACAATCTGCGTACTGATGATGAATTCTGGTCAAGCCAGCCTATCTATGCATCTATTGGAGCAGGTCAAGTTGGGATCGGAACGACTGGACCTTCGGGATCACCCACGATTCTTTTTGGATCTGCTGGCGATACCAATCTTTACCGCAGCGCTGCTGACACGCTTTCCTTGGGAAATGATGATGATCTACGAGTTTCAAATGCAGCTGGCGAAGAAATCAGACTTCAGACAGACTCCAGTGCTAGCTACGTTAATATTACCAACAGTGCGGCTGGTGACTGGGCCCAACACATAAAACTCATTGGCGATACAGCTGCGCGTTTAAGAGTTCTATCTGGTGGTACTTTGGAATGGGGTAATGGTACTACGATTGACACAAATCTTTATCGCGCAGGAGCAGATTTACTGCAGACCGATGATCAACTCCGGGTCAATAGAAGCACCAGCGCAGCTACCGGTCTATCTACCATAGTCTCGGGCGATGCTCTTCCTCGATGGCTAGCGCAGGCTGGCGGAACTCTGCAATGGGGAGACGGCACCAATGCTTTAGATACTAACCTCTACCGAGCAAGTGCTAGCCTTCTCAAGACCGACGATTCATTCCATGCATCGGACTTTGGCGTCGTTGGTCCTGCGGGAATCATCTTTGACGCTAACTCGTCGGGTGATACCAACCTCTACCGCTCGGCTGCTAATACTCTCAAAACCGACGATAACTTCATTGTTGGGGGTGCTCTTACTGTCAACGGTGGTCAGAACATAACGGGCAACCTGACGGTCACCGGCCACATCTTGCCCGGAGTCGATGATACCTACGATCTTGGCTCAGCCCCTGCTCGTTGGCGCGATCTTTACCTGGGACCAACGAGTCTCCACATCCAATCCACAGCAGCCGAAACCACAACGGCTCGTGACTGGGCCTTTGGCATCCAAGAAACCAATGGTACTAGCGAAGGTAATCTTCGGGTCACCGTCGGTGGAAGCGATGTTGTAAACATTACGCCTGCAGGAAGCGTCGGCATCGGGACTACAGATCCGTCAGTGTTATTGCATTTGCAGCGTTCTGTTGCTGCCGGTGGGGCAAAATTAAGATTATCCGCTGCAGATAACCCTACATCATATAGGGTAGATCTGATGGCGAATTACGATGATGTAACTTCCTTGGCATTGCAACAATCTGGTCAAAATATTTTAGTAGCTGGACGTTCACCAATAAGAACGGCCCTTTATACCTTTAATGGTGGGGGAACTCCAGACGAAAGACTGACGATACTGGGTTCTGGGAATTTGGGCATCGGCAATACCTCTCCCACCTCGGCCAGGCTAGTAGTAAAGGGCAGTACTGCGGATAATACAGCTGCGGCCTTGAATGTAACTGACTCTGCCGATAGTTCAAAACTCTATGTTCGCAACGACGGCAACGTCGGCATCGGCGAAACAGTCCCATCGGCCAGATTGCACGTTGAGAATGGTGCTGCCAATGCAGTAATTGCCCGCTTTGAGGCGCCTTCCGGCACGCAAAACGACGATATTGTCTGGATCGGCAGTGGAGCTACTGGCACTGGCTATGACCTGTTATCAATCAATTATGGCGCTAGCTACGTTAACAATGCTCTAACGGTTAGGGGTGATGGTCGCGTCGGTGTTGGTACTACCGCACCTAGCGCAAGCCTAGACGTTGCAGGAAATGCGATATTGAGCGGGAACAATAGAAGACTAACTACCGGTTCTTGGGCGACTACATCGGGGGCCGATAGCGGCTCAGGCGGATTTGGTTCAAACTTTTATGTAGATGCTGGTGGAGTATTTAGATACACCATTACCCACGCATCAATTGGCTACTCGGGTATGGTTGCGAGCTATCCAGGTGCGGCAGGAGACATTAGATTTATCGGCGGGACAGGTGCCACCACTGCAGACGCATTATTCACGCCCAATGTTACATTGACGGTTAAATCGAATGGAAACGTCGGTATCGGTACCACCAGTCCAGATTTCAAGCTTGATGTAGCCGGCGATACCCGTATCGAAGGTTCAGGCAAACTCTACTTTGGCGGCACCGGAGCGGCCGATAACGACACGAACCTCTACCGGTCGGCTGCCAGCTTTTTAGTTACCGACTCTAATCTGGGTATTGGTAGTGGAGTTACGAGTAATGCAAAACTGAACTTCGTTGCATCCACTAGCGCAGGTGGTGGGATTAATTTTGGCGGCGACACCAACCTCTATCGGTCGGCTGTTGATAGCTTGAAGACTGATGATAATTTTCAGGTAGCTGGAAATTCGGTTAACAACTTACGTTTAACCGCTGGCACAAACGCAATAGATGCTAGTGCCACTCTCCGAGTAACTAGCGTAGGTGTCAACGATGTAGGTATCCGTATAAGAGGCATAGCTTCGCAGGCCGCTGATCTGCTGCAGCTGCAAAATTCATCCGGAACCGTACTTAGCCACTTTGATTCAGCTGGTAGCTTAGCAATCGGTACGGCCTCGGCGCCAGCCTATGCGCTGGATGTAACTGGCGATATTAATGCAACAGGCGTTTATCGCAACGGCGGTACTTCGGGTATAACCGCCACTTGCGCGGCGGGAGAAACCCTCAATGGCATAGCGGTTAAGGGCGGGATTGTGACGGCTGGTACTTGTACGGCCAACGGAGCGGATATTGCTGAAAATTACACCTCAAATGAAAATCTCCATCCGGGCGAGCTGGTGGCAACCAGTGGCAATAGCTCAGTCGTTAAGACTACCAATGCTTATCAAGCCAGTGCTATTGGCATTGTGTCTACTCAGCCTCACCAAGTTTTAGGGAGCGGCGACGGCGGTTATCCAATTGCCCTAATCGGTCGGGTACCCACTAAAGTTTCAACAGAGGGTGGTAGCATCGCGGTGGGCGATCCGATCACGGCTTCGTCACTAGCTGGGGTTGGTATGAAAGCTACTGCATCTGGCCGAATCGTTGGCGTGGCTTTACAGGCATACAGCGCAGGCGGTACTGGCACAATTGAGGTATTTGTTAACCCAGGTTGGTTTACCCTCTCGAATGCCAATAACGTGCAGCCCGCCCAAACCAGTCCCCAATCGACCGACGGCAACTTTACATCTCTTAGTGTTAGCGATCTCACCACCACCAAGGATCTTAAAGTGACGGGTTTGGCAACTGTGGCTGATCTTAAGGTAACTGGTTCGACTACGCTGGCTGGCCCGCTGACTGTCAGCGGACTGGCTACTGTGCAAGATCTCAAGGTCCTGGGTCATACTGTGGGTAACAACGACACCCGCGGTCAGCTGACGATTCCGGCTGGGGCCACCTCGGTCCATTTCGACTTTGCTCGAGCCTACAGCAACCTGCCGAATGTGGTAGCTAGCCCCACCAACGGTTTTGCGCCGCGCTACCGCATTGAAGCCACGGCCACCGGCTTCACCATCTACCTGGAAGAACCGGCTACTATTGATCTGATATTCAATTATCAGGTTCAGGGCTAGTTCCAGGGTTGCATCAATAGGCTTGATCCTTTAAGCTAGAAAATTATAAGCAATACATAAGCTTTAAGAGACAAAAGGAGTTGTATGGATAACGAGCCGGACATGCCGACCGTCAATCAATCTAATAGCAGCGAACCCAGCCCGCAGCACCACCGACCTTTACCACCACCTGTGCGTCGGCGTTCAGTAGGCTCTTTGGGACTGTTATTGGTTGCAGCCGTAGTGCTACTGGTAGGCGGAATTCTGCTGTTCTCGATGATGAAGAACAACGAAGATAGCTCAACTGGCACTACCACCAGCCAGAAAACTACCGATAAATGGTTTGCCGTTTTTCTAACCAATGGCCAGGTCTATTTTGGCCATCTGCCAACTGTCGAAGCCGATCAGTTGCAACTAGCCAACATCTACTATCTCCAGGTTCAGGAGAGGGTACAGCCGCCCGCCAGCCAGCAGCAAACTGAGCAGCCCGGCGTATCCCTGGTCAAGCTTGGACGCTCGGAATTGCATTGCCCGGTAGATAAGATGACCATCAATCGCGATCAGGTGTTGTTCTGGGAAGAGCTAAAGCCTGAATCCAAGGTGGTTCAAGCCATCAACGAGTACCTCAAGACCGACGATTCCACCAAGGCCTGCTACGAAGGTCTCAACCAACAGTAGTTGGTAAGTTCCAAGCAACAAGATACAAGGATACAAATTGGCTAGCTATGACTTCGAGAAACGAAGTACCGACTTTGGCGTTGAGGTGGTCCGTTTCTGCAAGAAGCTGCCAAAAGATGTTGTTAATAGTCGTCTAATCTCTCAGCTGGTAGGTTCTGCCGGCTCCGTTGGGGCCAACTATCGAGAGGCCAATGATGCACTCGGCAAGAACGACTTCCTACATAGGCTGAAGATCGCTCGTAAAGAAGCTAAGGAAGTTATGCATTGGCTAGAACTTTTGGAGGCTGCCAATCAGAAGGTTGCCTTAGAAATCAATCGGCTTAAAACAGAGGCGAATGAGTTAAAGAACATCCTATCGAGCATGATAATTAATACGGGCAAAAAGTTGTAACTTGCTTCTTGTCTCTTGTATCTTGTAACTATGTTACTGTGGGCGCTCATTTTGGGGATTATCCAGGGGTTGACCGAGTTTATTCCGGTATCCAGCTCTGGCCATTTGATCCTGGCCGAGAAGCTGTTTAACGCGCCAGTTGGCGACTTATTGTTTGACGTCATGTTGCATATCGGAACGCTGGCGGCCCTGGTTATCTATTTCCGCAAAGAGATCGCCGGGATCTTAACTGCAGTTTTCAAGGGAGGAGACCGGCGGTTGGGGTTATATATAGCCTTGGGCACTGTACCGGCAATAATTTTGGGGTTATTGCTCCAGCCGCTGGCCGAAGATTCGCTGCGTTCCACTGGTCTTGTGGCATTCAACCTATTAGTAGTCGGCTTAGTGATGCTTTGGGTAGATCGTTTACCCGGCTCTAAAGACGTAGAAAAAATGAACAACCCTAGCGCCCTGGCAATCGGTGCGGCTCAAGGTTTAGCCCTAATCCCCGGCGTATCGCGGTCTGGTATTACCATTGTGGCCGGTAGGTGGCTGGGGTTTAGCCGCGAAGCTGCAGCTAGGTTCTCATTTTTGTTGGCGATACCGGTAACTTTTGGGGCAATATTAAAGCTTAGCTTCAGCGGTAACGTTGGTAATATAACATCAAACATAAGCGTTTTTATGGTCGGTATCCTAGCTGCTGCCATTAGTGGCTATTTAGCCATAGATTTCTTGCTAAAATTCTTGGCCAAGCATAAACTAGCCGTCTTTGCCTATTACCGCATTGGCTTGGCCATTCTGGTTATAGCCATTGGCTTGCTAAGATAGTTAAAATGCCTAAACGATTACAGCCTGATCCAAAGAAGCTAGAGCAAATTCGTCGCGAACGAACTTTGGTACTGCTAAAACCCGATGCGGTAATACGCAAACTGACAGGGGAAATCATTCAGCGTTTTGAACGCAAGGGTTTCAAAATCATTGGCCTCAAGATGCTCTGGCCAGATGATAAATTAGCCGCCGAGCATTACACAGATAGCGAAGATTGGTTAGTGGGTACTGGCACTCGAACCTATGAAAATTATCTTGCAAAAGGTGTAAAACCACCGTTAAAACCTCGAGATCTGGGCTTAAATACCCGTCGCAAACTGATGGAACATATTACTGCTGGTCCGGTTATTGCATTAGTTTTGGAGGGAGCCCATGTGGTGGAGCTAGTGCGCAAAATGCGCGGCAGCACCAGCCCGCGCAGCGCCGATGTTGGCAGCATTGGTTTTGACTATACGATCGACTCTTACGAACTATCCGATGCGGGGGACTGGGCCACCAAGAACGTGGTCCATGCCAGTGATAGCCCCAAAACCGCCGAAGCCGAAATTGCTCTTTGGTTTAGTCCCGGCGAGCTCCACGACTACGACACAGCCATTGATCATGTAATTTACAGCAAGCAGTGGCAGCAAAAGCCAAAGCCAAAGCCAAAGCCAAAGCCAAAGCCCAAGAAGTGATAGCGCAACCTGAAGATAATGACCAGTTTGAAGTTGTCACCACCGCTATTGTAGCCCGCGGCGATAAATACTTAATTTTACAACGTTCGCCGGATAAAAAACGCTTCCCCAACCGCTGGACCGTCCCGGGTGGCAAGCTGGAGGTTAGCGATTTTATCAACCAGCCCAAAGACACCGAGGATTATTGGTACAACGTCCTGGAAAAAACCTTAACGAGGGAAGTCGACGAAGAATCTGGTCTCAAAATAGCCAATGTGCGCTATGTTACCAGCCTAGCCAGAATCCATGAAGATGGCGCCCCCACCCTAGTCATCTCATGCCTGGCCGATTACGCGGGTGGAAAGATAAGGCTGCAGCAGGGTGAAACTGTAGATTCGGCCTGGGTAAATCTGGAAGAGGCCAAGGATTACGACTTGATCGACGGCATCTACGACGAGCTGGTGATGTCCGACTATGTGGCTCGCGGTAAAGCTATCGAATGGCAGCGCTTCCGATCAGATTAAGCTTGGAATCAGGATACGATGTTTTTGACACCATTTAGGCAGAAGTATACACTTTTGGTATGAGCAAGTATGCTGTTATCAATTTAAAAACTGACCCCAAACTTAAGAAGTTAGCGAGGGAGACTGCCAGTAAGCTCGGGGTGAGTATTAGTGCGGTCTTAAATAATGAATTACGCCGATTTGCCACTGAGCAGAGCGTTGTCTTTGATTTGCCTGAAGCTCCCAACGAGGCGACCCAGAAGTTGATGCAAATCTCTCAAGCCGAAATTGATAAGGGTCATTACCACAAGTTCAACAATAACAAGAAAGCCTTGGACTTTCTTGCTGCCGAACTAGAATGAAGGTTGCTTATTCCAAACATTTCATCAAACAATCAAAGAAACTAGATCCAACCCTGCGAAACCGCCTCGTTCAAAGGATCAGGTTATTCAGCATCAACCCACTTGATTCCCAATTAAGAAACCACCAGCTCAAAGGCAAGTACAAACAGTATCGCAGCATAGACATCACTGGCGATTATAGGGCTTTGTATCTACTGCGAAACGATGAAGCCATATTTGATATCATTGGTACCCACCCTCAGCTATATGATTAAGTCGCTTTATCAGAAATAGATATATTAAGTATCAACTTGTCTACACTAGAAAATATATAAGGAAGTCTGCACAAAGGTCTCAAATTCAAGGTGGCGCCCCGGGCAGGATAGCGGCTTTGCCTTCTCCACTTACAGGTGCTCGATATAAAAATCTGCGCGCCTGTTCGCTACACCGAACCTCCGCTTCGCTCGACGGTTCTATCCAAATCATTATGGTTCACCAACCTCACCGATGGTGAGCGTGTCGAACCATGGCGCCCTGGGCAGGATTCGAACCTGCGACGCCCTCCTTAGGACGGAGGCGCTCTATCCGCTGAGCTACCAGGGCGTATCTCTACAGTCTATCAAAAGAATTTTTGCCACTTTGTGCCGATAAGGTGGCGCCAAGCTCTCGACTAGAGCTCACAAACACTATGTGCTCTCTCAACAAATCTCTTAGCTTGCGGAACTCGTCCGCCTACAGCACACTCAGACAGTCCTCGGCTCGAAACGGAGATTTGTTTACTCGATAGCCGCTTTAGAATTAGAAATCAGGACCCATAACTTCTATACTTGAAGGAGTACTTATGACCAAAGATCTTAAAACCTACGAATTTGCCGGTCAGCATGAGGGCGAAGCGGTGGAAATGGTTTTTCGCCAACATCCGATTGTTATGCGCCGCCGCCTAATTGCTTCCCTGGTGGTCCTGACGCTATCCGCCGTGCCGTTATCGATCTGGCCCCTGTCCGGCTGGCCTTGGTGGGGGCTACTAATTGGTTTTATGGTGGCATTGCTAGTCTTTGGCCACCGCATGATAGGTTGGTACTTCAGCCTGTATATCATCAGTAGCGAGCGACTGATCCAGATCATTCAAAAAGGCTTTTTTAACCGCAAGGTGGTGGACATTAGCCATAACAAGATCCAGAGCGTAAATTATGAAATTAAGGGCTTGCAAGCGACTATGTTTGGCTATGGTACAATTACGGTTCAGACGTATGTTGGTGACCTGCTGCTGAACTACATTCACAAACCAGAACGGGTGCACCAATTAATGGTCAAACAGATGAGAAGTGTTAAATCAGGTAGTCCGGCCGAGTTGACTGGCACGGATCAGGAGGAACATGGTCAAGAAGACTAACAAAACCCCCAGTAAGTCTACTAAAAGCTTAGCCGCCAAAGGCGAAGCCGCTTTAGATGAAACAAGGCAAGAGGTTCTAGACCAAGGCTATAAACACGTCAAGCCGCAGACTTTAGCCCGTCATCGAGTTGTAAAGTTGACAGCCGGGATTTTGATCTCGATCCTGGGGATTTTTATCTGCGTAATTACGCTGCTGGTGTACCTCAGGCATGAAGATAACAGCTTGGTCTATGGCGTATCAAAGATTATTCCTTATCCCATGGCCAAAGTTAATGGCGACTTCGTTCAATATTCCGACTACCTGTTTGAAGTCCGTTATCGCAAAAATATCTATGAGCATCCCACCGGTCCGGCCGCCAGTAGCCAAGAGCCAATTGATTTTAGTTCGCCCGCCAATCGGAACTTATTGTTAGAAATACAACAATCCTCTCTGCGACGTGCCAAGATGAAAGTGCTAATGCGACAACTAGCCGATAAATACGATATTGCAGTTAGCCGAAACGACCTGGACCAAGCCATGGACGAGATTATCAAGAAACAAGGTGGAGAGGATAAATTCATGACCGCCATCGAGCAATTTTATGGGTGGGATATGGAAGATTTCCGCCGCGAATATCGTCTCCAGTTGCTGACTCAAAAGCTGGAGCAAAAATTACTGCCAGATATCAGTAGCGAGCAAAAACAGCTAACAGAAAGCCTGTTGTCCCGAGCTCGCGCTGGAGAAGACTTCGCTTCGCTGGCCAAAGAGACATCTCAAGATACTGGCAGTAAGGACAACGGCGGTGATTTGGGGTTTGTATCGGCCGAAACTCAATTTGTGCAGGAGTTCAAGGACGCGGCCCTGAAGCTAGAACTGGGTCAGGTTTCCGAGATTGTGACTACCAGCTTCGGCTATCACATTATCAAGGCTACCGAAAAAAAGGACAATGAGATCAAGGTTTCTCACATTTTGATTAAATACGCCAAGGATATGAATAGTTTCCTCGAAGAGCAACTCGATCAGTCAAAAAGCAGCGACTACATCAAACTGCCACAACCCGAAAACCAAGAAGAAACCCCACCTCAAGAGAGTTAACCAATGGAAATCGTAGCTGGCGATAAGCGCCAAACAGCTAAAGCCAATGCTAAAATCGAGGGCGACGGTATTGCTGGTAACGCCGAATTTAGGGAGTACCTAATTGGTACCCAAACTATCGTTGAGGTCACCCTTAAGCTCAATGGTGATCCGGCTAAGCTAGTGCCAGGTAAACATGGGGTCCATATCCACGAAAAAGCCGATTGTTCGGGCGGTTTTAAATGCGCCGGCGGTCATTTTGATCCCGGGCCGGCAGGCAATTCTGATCCCGACGTTAACCATCCTTTCCACGCCGGCGATCTGCCGAATATTGTGATCAACTCCAAAGGCCAAGGCACACTCTCTGCAATTACTACTCGAATCACCTTATCATCCGGCCCACTGTCGATTCTTGATCCCGAAGAAGGGACTTCACTGATGATTCACGCCAATGAAGATCCCTACCACGGCGGCGAATCCGGTTCCGGTGTTTCTGGCGGCCCCCGCCTGGCCTGCGGGATTATTCAGCCGGCTTAAGTTTCGAGCAACCAGCGCTCCGCCTCAGCTCTGGTGGAAAAGTGCCTAGCACGATCTGAATTACCGGTAATACCAGCAATAGCATTGGTGAAGAATTTTATAACCGCGCCAGCATTAATTCCGGCCATTTTCTGAAATGGGATCTCTTTCATGCCCCTGATGGCGCGCTGTCTAGAGGCCATGGTGGACTTTCCCATCTCTGCGTAATCAATTAAGAAAACCGGTTTCCGATGCGGGGTAACCAGTCTGTTGGCGAAGGCGACAATAGATTTGATGGCTTGATCCACCGTGGCTTCGGTTTGATCGCCGATAAAACGCACCTCGGCGATATTTTTGCTATTCAAGAAAATTTTGAAGACTTGATTATTTTTCACTAGGCGACCTCGGCGCGGTAAATTATACTCCGCTTCACTAATTCGGTCAGTCAGAACTAAACAAGGGGAATTGGTCCCAATTGACCTCTTAGTATTATGAAATTACATAGCAAGAAATTACACTACGCGGTAAACTAATTCTACAAACATAAATGAAAAAACAAAAGATTCTTTCCATTCTTACAACTGCTTGCATTATTCTTCTTGATTTTGTTTGGCTATTTAGTCCGGCGACTGTGCTAGCTGCTCGATCAATAGTCTTTCCAGTGGCCGGCCCTGCTAGCTTTAGTAATGATTACAACTCGCCTCGTTCTGGCGGCATACACGCTGCTACGGATATTTTTGCTCCAAAAATGCGTCCGTTGTTGTCGGCAATTGATGGGGTGGTGAGCTATGTTGCCTACCCCCAGCCGTCATGGGGGTATATGATCGGACTCCGGGATAATGAGGGTTACACCTATAATTATCTTCATATCAACAACGATACGCTCGGGACAGACGATGGTAGCGGTAACCCGATGAATGCCTATGCGGCCGATATGAAAGTGGGAAACCAGGTTTTTAAAGGGCAGTTGATTGGTTGGGTGGGGGATTCCGGTAATGCCGAGGATACCTCTTCCCACCTGCATTTTGAAATCATAAACCCTGATGGTGGTCGTGATAATCCTTACGACTCGCTAATACATGCCGAGCATCGATCTGCCCCAATTGCCTATTATCCGCAATTACCCAATGAGCTTTTGCCTTATGGGCCCGTCTATGGTGGTGGAATTAATATATCTAGGGGTGAGTTCGGTGGCAACCAGGAGTCAGAGACGGTGGTTGGAGCTGGGCGCGGTGGCGGTCCGCATGTGCGAATATTCGATAGCAACAATGTTCCAATCGATGGTGGGGGCTTTTATGCCTATCACCCCCAGTTTTACGGCGGAGTTGATGTGGCGGCCGGAGATGTTGATGGTGATGGAATAGATGAAATTATTACTGCTGCCGGCCCGGGTGGTGGCCCCCACGTTCGTATTTTAAAGACCAACGGTACCGAAGTTGGCGGCTTCTATGCTTATGATCCTTCCTTCACGGGCGGTGTAAGAGTAGCTGCCGGAGATGTTGATGGAGATGGGATAGATGAAATTATTACTGGCACCATCCATGGTGCGCCGCATGTGCGGGTACTACGGGTCAACGGTACCGAAGTTGGCGGTTTCTATGCCTACGCACCCGATTTTACCGGTGGGGTTGATGTGGCTTCGGCCGACGTCACGGGCTCTTTATCGGCTGAGGTAATTGTAGCGGCTGGCCCGGGCGGCGGTCCGCATGTACGAGTGTTGGAGTCCAATGGAACTGAGCTTAGAAGTTTTTACGCCTACGCTCCTTCATTTACTGGTGGTGTCAGGGTAAGCGCTGATAACGTTCGTACTAGTTCGGCCAAATCGGAAATATTAACCGTTCCCATGTCGGGGGGCGGACCACATCAGAGGATGTTTAGCGGTTCTGCAGCTCTGGTCAGCGAGACGATGTTTCTAGAACAATGGTGGAGCGGTTTCTATGATATTGCGGCCGGATATAACGAAAGCCAGGCTGCCGCCGGCGCAAATCGACGTGCTACCATTCGCCAGGGCTTAGACTAGCTGCAGCTGGTGCGGGATGCGGGAATCGAACCCGCGTCTCTTGCTTGGGAAGCAGGTATACTACCACTGTACTAATCCCGCTGGAGCCGCCTTCCGGGATCGAACCGGAGACCTGCGCTTTACGAAAGCGCCGCTCTACCAACTGAGCTAAGGCGGCAACTTTGCCCAGTTTATATGATAACTTATACTGAGTAACGAAGTGGGCTCGTGGTGTAGCTTGGTTAACACGCCTCCCTGTCACGGAGGAGATCGCCGGTTCAAATCCGGTCGGGCCCGCCAGTTTTAAAAAATGGCAGATAATTCAACCCCCCAGATTCCAAGTTCAGATAAGCCGAGCTTTGGGCGCAGCCTAAAGCGGTTGTTCAACGATCGCTTGTTTATCGGTTTTTTGGTGACAGCTATCGTATTAGCAACAAGCGGGGTATTGCTGCTCATTTGGAGGCTGCGGCCGCGTGATTTCGCCGTACCTTACCAATATTCCAGTCTTCAGGGCTTCGACGCGTTGGGTGCCTGGTATCAGGTGGTTATCTATGGCGCATTTATGGTAATGATAACGGCCGGCAATCTAGCTCTGGCGGCGCTAGGGTATGATAAAAGCCGCATTGCCAGTTTTTTCCTAGTTATGGGTGCGGTCATTTTTAATCTCTTTGCTCTCATAATTGTCTTTACCCTAACTAGCCACCTAGAAATATGAGCACCCAAACTCTATCTGCCGAAGACCTGGCGCACGGCGGCCGATGGCTGGCTAGGCTGTGGGAAATTCTGCCCGGAGCTTTGGCGTGGCTATTCTTACTGTCACCGATTATCCTCAGCTTTATTGAGCCAATCCTGGTGGTATATCTGATCATTGCTTACGATTTGTTGTGGCTGTCCAAGAACTTTGGTAATGCCACACGTTTGCTAAGAGGTTACGCGCGCATGCGGCGAATTAGCCGTGCTCTCTGGCAAGACCGTCTAGCCGATCTAGAAGATCCTGCTGCCGCTATGGTTCGCGTTGGACAGCAACTCAAAAATGGCCGACTGAATGCCTTAAGCCGTCAGGAACTACGCGAATACCTGCGGTACTTGAAGCAGTTAATGGGGTCAGATATCCAGATACTTAAGCCCGACAGCATCTACCACGCCGCCATAGTGGCCACCCTCAATGAACCTCTAGAGATCCTTGAAGGTACTATTCTTTACATTCTCAAAACTACCCACCGTCTTGATCGGGTTTGGCTAGTTATTGCTTATGAAGAGCGTGGTGGGCCCGAAAGTCAGCGCAACGCCGAATATCTAATCAAGAAATATGGCTCCCAGTTTGGTTACGCTCGGGCGATCAAGCACCCCCAAAACATTCCCGGTGAAGTTAAAGCCAAGGCGGGAAACATTACTTATGCGGCTCGGAAGTTAACCGAATATGCGGCCAGTCGAGGAATAAAGCCAGACCATATCTTGGTGACCACGCTCGATGCGGATAACCGACCACACCCCCAATATTTTTCTCACTTAACTTTTATCTATGCTTCAACGCCAAACCGGGTTCGCAAATCCTACCAACCACTACCCATGTTCTTGAATAATATTTGGGATGTGCCGGCGGCCATGCGAGTGGTGGCTTCGTGGAACTCATTTTGGATTTTATCTGAAGCCACCCGACCGCATCGACTGCGCAATTTTTCTTCACACGCCCAAAGCCTGCAAACTCTTATCGACACCGATTATTGGAACGTGCGTTCGATCGTGGAGGATGGTCACCAGTTTTGGCGCACCTATTATCGGTATGAGGGCGACCACCAAGCCATTCCGATATATATACCGGTTTATCAGGATGCTGTACTGGCCAATAGCTATTTCAGAACCTTCCGTGCCCAGTTTAAGCAGCTACGCCGCTGGGCCTGGGGGAGCAGTGATATCTCCTATGTTTTTGTTAGCAATTTACGCCACAAAAAAATTAATTGGGCGACCAAATGGTGGTACTTCCTGCGCCTTTTCGAGGGCTTCTTCACCTGGGCAACGGCTCCGTTAATCTTGGCTTTTGGGGCTTGGATACCTCTGTTATTGAATTCCGATTTCAGTAATCAGGTAATTGCTCACCAGCTGCCAGTACTAGCCAGTTACATCCAAACTGTGGCCATGGTTGGTGCCATTGCTACACTTCTGGTTAGCCTAGCTACCTTGCCCCCACGTCCGGCTCGTTATCGTCGCCACCGCCATCTGGCAATGATCTTTCAATGGGGGCTGCTGCCATTTGTAGCCATCGGTATGCATTCCGTGGCGGCGCTAAACGCCATGACTCGATTAATGCTAGGCAAGTACCTGGAATTTGATGTTACCGAGAAGGCGGTCAAGAAGTGAATTCTACATATATTATGGCTTTTGGTTGGGCCTTTGTTGCTAGCTTGCTGGTGACACCACTGGCTAAGCGTTTGGCATTCCGCTGGGGAGCGGTTGATAAGCCGGATAAGCGGCGTAAATTGCACAACAAACCCACACCACGACTAGGTGGAATAGCCATCATCGCCGGTTGGCTGCTGCCGCTGCTATTTTTTGTCAAACTCGACCGACCTTTGCTAGGTCTGCTCGGCGGTTTATTGATTTTGTTAGCTGTTGGCATAATTGATGATATTCGCGGCTTGAGTGCTCCCACCAAGTTAATTTGGCAGTTTATGGCTGCTGGCGTGGTGTTAGCGGGGGGTTTGGGCATTATCTATATTAGCAATCCTTTAGGCGGCGCCATTGCTCTGGATGGTTGGCGCATTCCACTAGAGTTATTCGGCTTTAACTTCAACTTGATACCGCTAGCCAATTTCGTCAGCCTGTTGTGGATTGTCGGTATGATCAACGCCGTCAATTTGTTGGATGGTTTGGATGGATTGGCCGGCGGCGTGTCGGCTATCGCGGCGCTGGTGCTATTTATCATGGCCATCACGCCGGGGATGGCCCATGCCACTGTAGCTATCCTAGCCATCGGATTGCTGGGCTCACTAATGGGCTTCCTACCCTATAATTTTTACCCTAGCCGCATTTTCATGGGCGATAGCGGGGCTTACGTTATTGGGCTAATTCTGGCAGTATTATCGATCTACTCAGGCTCCAAAATCACCGTTGGCGCCCTAGTTTTGGGTCTGGCCGTAGTCGATATGGTTTGGGTCTTCGCGCGCAGGATATCAAAAGGACAATCACCCTTTAAGTCGGATCGCGGGCACCTCCACCATCGAATTTTAGACTCCGGTTTGGTCAGCCATCGCCGGGCTGTGCTAATTATCTATTTAATAACTATTCTGGTAGCTGTAACTATCTTTGTGATCGGTGGTACTGCGGCCTTTGTATTGTTGATATTGCTGCTGGTTGCTATATCATCGGTCATCCGCATTTTGGCTCCAACCGGCAGCCGCCGACTCTAAAATTTGGTATAATCAGCCCCGATGCAAGAGGTTGTACTAAAAACTAGCAAGCGCCAACTCTACGGCAAAGCGCTTAAGGCGGTGCGCAGCCAGGGGCTAGTGCCTGGCGTGGTATATGGCCAGGGTAAAGATGCTACTTCTATTCAGGCGGACGAGCGAGCGTTGGACAAGGCCTATCATCAAGCCGGTACCTCTAAACTAGTTGAACTCAATATCGAAGGCGAAGACAAGCCCAAGAACGTACTATTTCACGATGTTCAACTAGATCCGATAACCGATAAAATTCTCCATTTTGATTTTTACACCGTACGCATGGATGAAAAAATCAAAACCGAGGTGCCGCTCCACTTTGAGGGTGAAGCACCGGCGGTTTATAACCTCAATGCCATGCTGCTGCAGCCCCTAGAATCAGTCGAGATAGAGGCCTTGCCCAAGGATTTGCCAGAGAACATTACGGTTGATTTGAACGGCCTCGAAGAAGTTGGTCAAGAGATTACGGTCGGTGATCTTAATATCCCATCCGGCGTGACAGTCCTTAACGACCCAGACCAGCTAGTAGCCAAAACCGAGGCGGAGCGCGAAGAGGAAGAAGAACCCGAGATTGAGGTGTCTGAGGAAGAATTGGTAGCCCAAGTAGAAGCCGAAAAAGGTGGTGCGGCTGATGACGCTACAGACGATGATAAGACGGACGATAGTAAGGGCGACAAACAGACTGGCGAACCGGCCAAAGACGGCAAACCGCCCGCAGAATCAGCTAAAGAAGCCAAGCAGCCGGCAGAAGATAAGTAAGCTCCCAAATATAGGCTACGCCTTTTTGGGCCGTACATACTTCGTCTGCCAGTGTTAAACGCCTAGCAGTCTTCCATACTGCTAGCGGTATATAAAAGAGCCCCGAAACTATGTCGGGGCTCCTCTGGTTTGTTGTCTGCCTATTTAGCTGGAGTTTCCAGCAGACTGCGGCCGGCTTGCGGGAATCGGCTCTTGCGAACCGACTTTTTTATTGCCGGCTTGATGACTGGAAGCTGCTCATAAAAGAGCTTATAGGTTTCCAGTTGTGGACTATTAGCCATAAGCTAAAAGTACCTCCTTTCCTCACGGAAACCAGATTACTTTAGCAGGAAGTATCTATTATGTCAAACGGAACGTAATGGTTCAATATTTAGCCACCATACATCTTAGACACTTTCAACCTACATAATGGTTCAATAGCTTGCCAACCGCACGAGTAAAAAAGCTCGATTATTTCTGCCCCCACGGGCGAGGGCAGGATTGCGCTTGTGCCAATCTGTTATTTTCCAGCTATAGTGGTACCTACCTTTATACATATAGGGAGTAGGAGGGTTTGGCAAAATGAAACTACAACAAGCGCCAAAAATAACCGGGAAACAAAGAGAGATACTTGATCTTCTATATACCCATAGATTCTTAATTAGAATACAAATACAGACAATACTAAAGCATAAAGATAAAAAGACTATTAACCTATGGCTAAGAGACCTACGAGCCAAGGCGTATATCAATTGGATCTACAATCCGGACCACTTTGCCGAGAAGACCAAGCCAGCCATCTACTATCTAGGTATTAACGGCATACGGCAGCTGCAGAATAGAGATTCCCATCCAGCCGGAGAAATCCGCAAGCGATACCGAGAACATGAGCGCAGCCAAAGCTTTATAGATCGCTGTCTGCTGATTGCAGATTCTTGCATTAGTCTTGAAGATGGTAGCGATGAGAGTGGGTATCCCCAAACCTGGTATTTCTACGAAACTGAAGCCGACTACTTGAGTGATAGCTACTACCACTTTTTGAGCGACAATGAGCTGATTCATCCGCACCTGTGTTTTTCCAAAGAGCAGTACGATGGTCTGGGCGAACCGCACGCTGTTGAAAGTTATCTGTTGGAGGTGTTTGATGCCACCCTACCACGTTACCGATTGCGCTATAGGCTGAAGAAATATGTTGAATATTTAGATGAAGAAATGGACGAATGGGAGAGCGAAACCTATGGCGACCCGGTACCGATCATCTTGTTGATTTGTCCAACCACCACTGACCTGATTTATGCCAAGCGCCGAACCAGAGGACTGATAGCAGACATCTGGGAACGAGACGACGAAGACAGGCCACATATGCGATTTACGACAACAGAGAAGCTGAAAGAGCATGGAGCTCTGGGGCAGATTTGGGAAGAGGCTTGAGAATTACTCATTGAGCCATAAGCGACCAGAGCATGCAAAACTTACATACGATTAATGTAGGATTTATATGGCAACCCCCAAGGAATTAGTAAAGAAAATAGATAGAGCTGCTAAGGATCAATATGGCATCCGCAGTGAATACATCCGCCAAGCGGTGGTTAGCCGCTTGCGCACCCAAGACACTGAAGCCTGGGATGCTCTGGCAGCAGGAGCTGACGAACTCAGTGCCATAGTCGAGCAAGCTGGTCTAGTTTCAGATGAGGACTGCGTACGAGCCGGCAAAGAAGTGAGTCGAGCTAAAAGGCGTTAGAACTCATGCGAATTGTCTACAATACAAACGTGGTAGCCACGCTCTTCCTTAGAGCTATGGGTTAAGGTAAGTAAATCTGAAAATAATAAACCTAGATACGATTACGAGCAGATGAATACACGACCGACCGGTGCTGAATAATAAAGACTTTGACCGCCTTACCTTCGATGCGGAAAATTACCCGATAATCACCCACCCGCAACTTTCTGTAGTTTTTTAACGAACGGCGCAACGGCTTACCGTAAACTTCGGGTCGGCTGGTTAACTTGGCCGTAATGGCTTTCTGGATTTTAGATTTCCACTCGCTGCTTAGTTTGGGGATGTCCGATCTAACTACGCCCTCGTGGTAGAAGATCTCATACATCGGCTAAAAAGCTTGGGCGTGAGACAAAAAGTTAGCGTCTTTAGTATCACGTCTGGCGGCAATTTTGTCCCAAACTAAATCCTCTTCGAGTTCAAGACCAATTTCGAGTAACCTGCCAGCCTTAGTAGCAGCCGGAACACGATCACGCTTAGCTAGTTCAACCAGCGCTTCTTTGACTTCATCGGGTAGACTAATGTTAATTCTGGTTTTAGCAGTAGACATATTATTAGTGTACCAAAAGTGTATCAGCTTTCAAAATATATGTCAGTTTCGAACCGGTGAGCTGTGCAATCGGTCTGTAATATATTATGGCGTCAAGGCATAAATGCCCCACAAGCGGTAAAGGCTATTGTAGAATCAGAGCCAACAGCGCAAAAGCAGCCAGAATTCCCAGTCCAAGCGCCCCACCAACAATCAATACCGATAAGGCGATCCTAATCCCCGGCTGGAGCTCAAACAGACGTTTAAGGCCCCCGCTGCGTCCAAATATCACAGCGGCTAAAATTGCCGCAAATAACGTGATGACTAATATAATATTCATTATTCTGTGGTCTCCTTTTTGGTGGGCTCTAGAGGATTCGAACCTCTGACCTCTTCCACGTCAAGGAAGCGCTCTAGCCAACTGAGCTAAGAGCCCGAGTAGGTAGTATTATAACAATATGGCAGAGAGGGAAGAATTTGGTGTTAGTTACTCGACACCGACTACAGAAGAATCAGAAGCTTGGATTGCTGGCGAGCTATCATCGGAAGATTATTTCCGTTTTGCCCGCGAGAGGCAGCATCAAATCGCTAGAGCCGAGGTCACAGCCAGACTAACAGAAGCCTACAGGCCATTTTATATTTCTAATTTGCTCCGCCAGGCCGGCAAAACTGCAATCAGACTATTTAGTCGTGATCATTAAGGCACAGACCAGCCAGCCGCAGGAAATTATAGACATTACTGGACAGGTTCAGCGAGCTGCAAGTAGCAGTAAAACAGATGGTGCAGTAGTTATTAGCGCTCTTCATACAACTTGTGCGATGGCAGTAGCCGAGCTCGACCCCGGCACCGATAAAGATTTACTCGATTTTCTGGAGTCTCTGATTCCAAATATCAATTGGCGGCATTCGCACGATCCCGCCCACGTCCCAGCCCATTTGCTATCAACTTTGATTGGTACTTCAATAACTTTGCCAGTCGAAAAGGGCAAAGTGGTGCTTGGAAGCTGGCAAAGCATAGTACTGATTGAACTAGATGGTCCAAAAGATAGGGAAATCAAACTATCTCTGTTAAGTAGCAACAACTAACTAGTAAAATATTACTATCTTCCTCTGGTGGGTACGGGAGGACTCGAACCTCCGACCTCATGAATGTGAATCATGCGCTCTAGCCAACTGAGCTACGCACCCTAACCCGACTATTATATAATCAATCTCAATGGCCGAGACAAAAGATAAAGAACTACAAGCGATGCGGCATTCGCTGGCGCATATTATGGCAGCTGCGGTTCAGAAACTATGGTCCAAAGCTAAGTTTGGCGTTGGGCCGGTTATCGAAGATGGTTTTTATTACGATATTGATCTCGGTAAAGACACCCTAAGACCTGAAGATTTGCCCAAGATTGAAGACGAAATGACCGAGATTATTAATGCCGACCTGCCGTTTGAGCAATTTGATCTGGATATTGAGAAGGCTATCAAATGGGCTAAAGACAATAAGCAAGATTACAAGGTGGAGCTGTTGAATGATCTGAAAACCAAGGGTACTACGGCAGTTAAAGATGTTGAAGATGACCACATAGTAGGTAAGTCGGTAGATAAAATTTCGTTTTACAGTACGGGTGATTTTGAAGACCTCTGCCGTGGGCCGCATGTTAAATCGACCGGTCAAGTTGGGGCATTCAAACTCCAAAAAATCGCGGGGGCATACTGGCGTGGAAACGAAAAGAACCCACAGCTACAGCGAATTTACGGTGCAGCCTTTGCGACTCAAGAAGAAGTCGATAAGCATCTACAGAACCTGGAAGAAGCCGAGCGCCGCGACCATCGGCGCATGGGTCAGGAGCTCGATTTATTCACTTTCTCAGATCTAGTGGGTAAAGGCTTGCCCCTGTTTACGCCCAGAGGCACTGTGCTGCGTGATAAGCTCAACCAACTAAGCCAAGGGCTACGCCGAGCCAGAGGCTACCAGCGGGTGTGGGTACCCCACATCGGTCACCAGCGATTGTATGAGGCTTCGGGACATTGGGAAAAGTTTGGCGAGGAATTGTTTTTGGTAAAAAGCCAGGAAACCGCCGACCAATTGGTGCTCAAACCCATGAACTGCCCCCACCACGCCCAAATTTACGCCTCACGGCCGCGCAGTTACCGCGACTTACCCGTTAAATACATGGAAACTACCACTATTTACCGGGATGAAAAGTCTGGTGAACTCCACGGCTTATCACGCGTTCGCTCGGTAACACAGGATGACACCCACGTTTTTTGCACAGCCGGTCAAATTGATGCCATTGTCGATGAGCTATTAGAAATTAGCCAAACCTTTTATCGATCAGTTGACCTGGGGCTCAAGATTCATCTGTCATTCCGCGACAGCTCTGATAAATTTTTGGGCGATAAAAAGCTATGGGATCAGTCGCAAGCCATACTGGAAAAGGTGGCCAAGGCCAACAAGTTAGATTATCAAATTGATCAGGGTGAGGCCGCATTTTACGGGCCTAAGATTGATATGATTGCGGTGGATTCACTGGGCCGAGAGTGGCAACTGGCAACCATTCAGTTAGATTTTGTCCAGCCTGCCCGCTTCGAGCTCGAATATACGGCCGAGGATGGCTCTGCCAAAACCCCGGTAATGATTCATTATGCCCTGATGGGTTCAATTGAACGTTTCCTGGCCGTTTACCTAGAGCATACCGGGGGGCGTTTCCCAGTCTGGGTAGCACCCGAACAAGTCCGGCTAGTAGTCATTAATGACTCAAAACCAGTCCTTGATTATGCTAAAAAAATTCTTGAACAACTAAAGGACGCGGGTCTGCGTGCTGGTGCCGATTTGAGTAATCAAACGGTGTCTAAAAAGATTCGTGAATCTGAGGTTATGAAGGTACCCTATACTCTGGTAGTCGGTGATAAAGAGGTTAAAAGTGGCAAAGTGGTACCAAGGGTTCGTTTAGACATGGCGGTCAAGCATGAAGAAAGACCGATTGGCGTAAATCAATTTATCCAAACCGTGGTTAACGAAGTTAAATCCCACGTCCACCACTCGTCGCTTTAAAATGGTCCAAGAAACGGTCGCGATTGATCTTGATGATGTAGTTGTAGAAACCGCACCAAAAATTATTGAATACTACAACCAAAACTTCGACACCGACATGACTACGGAAGATTTCTATACTGAAGATCTTGGTAGGTGGCAAACGGATACCAAAGCTAAAGCCGTGGAAAGGATCCACAAGTTTCTGAATAGTCCTGAATATCTGAATATCCCCCCCGTTGAGGATGCGATATCTACCATAAGCGCTTTGAAGCGCGTCTATAAATTAGTGGTGATAACTGGAAGGCCTCACATCATTGAGGAAGCTACCAAACAATGGGTTAAAGAACACTTCCCCGATATTTTTAAAGACGTTGTGCATTCGTATTATTTCGATACCAGCGGCTACAGATCTAAAGGTGAGTTGAGTCGTGAGCTAGGAGCAAGCATTTTAATCGACGATCATTTGGGTCATATTCTTGAGGCAGCAAAAAACAGCGTAAAAGGGTTATTATTTGGTAATTACCCCTGGAATCAGACGGATAAATTGCCGCCGAATGTAAAACGGGTCAATGACTGGCACGCAGTTGCTCGGGAGCTGCTATGAAAGAGGAAATTCAAAAAATTATCTTCAAAGCTGGTGGAAAATGGGGTATTCAAGCTCAATTCGTAAATGAAGATAAACCTTTCTTTGAGCTGAATTCTAACCAAAAATTCTACGCAGCCAGTTTAGCCAAGGTGCCGATTGCCACGGCCGTGATGAAATTTATCAAAGAGGGCAAAGCAAAATTATTAGACGAATTAACGCTGGAAAAGGGCGCTAAAATGCCCGGGACTGGTGTTTTAAATCTACTCCATGACGGGCTAAAGATTACCATCCAAGATGCAATAACCACTATGCTGGCCCAGTCTGACAATACCGCAGCAAAACTATTGGTTAATAAATTTGGTGCCCAGGCTATCAATGTCTGGTTGTCCTCAGTCGGTATGAAACAAACCCAACTGGAATTACTGGCCGATGGCAAATTCCATTACGGCGATACTACGCCAGAGGAAATGGCGAAGCTTTTAAGTGGCCTTTATACCGGACAATTTCTTAGCAGTGCTGATTCACAGTTGATTCTCGAGATTATGAAGCACTGCCACCTAAATTGGGGCATAAAGCGCTATTTACCGAAAAACTTGCCAGACGGTAAGACCAAACTGGAAGTCTCGAATAAGGAAGGTACCTGGGAAGATAGTCGTCACGAAGTAGCTATTGTTTGGGCCAATCGTCCATATGTTCTATGCGTTCTGTCGAACGATCTATCAGATCAAAGATACCATGTTGATAATGCCGGCGTACTGGCGATTGCCCAGATCTCCAAATCAATCTACGCGACCGCGAACGTGTAATGAGGGTGGAGTCTGAGAAAGAGTTTCGGGAGGCGGTATACATGCTAGTTGCCAAGATTCCTAAGGGGCGGTTGATGACATATGGGCAGATTGCGGCGCTATGCAGCCGGCCGCGCTCGGCCAGGATTGTGGGCCAAATTGCCCATTGGGGACCGCAGGATTTGCCTTGGCAGAGGGTAGTTAACCGCAATGGCGGTTTAGCGCGAGGCTATACGCCCGGTGGCTACGCAGCCCATAAGCGCGACCTTGAAGCTGAGGGCATTGATGTGGACAAGGACTTCAATGTGAATATCGACCAATTAATTTGGTGGCCCGCCGGAAACATGTCAAAAAATACGTGATCGCGTAAATAATAGCCAATTCAAATAAGGCATAAGCAATTTATCCCTCACGGTAATCAGCTTATAATTCAACGAAGAGTAAAGATGGAAAATTTGAAAGCGGTTTTAACCGAAGCAGAGAAGCTAGAAAGAACCAGGTTTTTGCGTCTGAGAGTTGGTTTTTTGGAAGATAAGCTCCACGAAACGAAGGATGATTCCGTACGAATGAAGCTAGAGGAAGAAATAATTGAAGATACATCAACACTCGAGGCTTTAGATTATCCGGCCAGTGAACAAGATCCAGATTTTGGCCAGTAAATCTACAAGACTTATTGTTATTGTTGGCGAGACTGCCAGTGGTAAGTCGGCCTTTGCCCATGAGCTAGCCAAACGCTTCAACGGCGAAATTATCAACGCCGATTCTTGGCAGATTTACAGGGGTTTTGATATCGGTACAGCCAAACCTGCGGCTGCAAAGCGGGTCGAGATCCCCCACCATCTGCTGGATGTCGCTGAGCCAACTGACCACTTCTCGGCCGCCGTCTTTAAAGAACTGGCCAATCAATCCATCACCGAGATCTCCAGCCGCCAGAAACTACCAATTATGGTTGGGGGTACCGGGTTATATATCGATGGCGTACTGTTTGACTTTAGTTTTTTGCCGCCGGGGGATCCGAGTCTTCGGAATGAGCTATCCAAGTTTACTACGCCCGAATTACTAGCCCTTGTTAACCAGCAAGGCATTGATACAACCGGTATCGATCTACGGAACAAACGTCGGCTAACTAGGCTTTTGGAAACTGGCGGACGGCGACCAAAGAAAACTGCAATTCGTCAAAACACTCTGTTACTGGGTTTAAAACTGGAGCGCAAACAGCTCCGAGCCAACATTGAAAAACGCGTGAATCAGATGCTCAAGCACGGTTTGAAACACGAAATTAAACGATTGAGCGATCAATACGGCTGGGACAATGAAGCTATGAAGGGCATTGGCTACCGCGAATGGCACCCCTACTTCGAGGGAGAAATCAGCGTGGGTGAGGTTAAGCGTAAAATCGTTAAGTCAACGCTGGAGCTGGCCAAACGCCAGCGCACTTGGTTCAAGCGCCACCCCCAGATCCATTGGATAGAAGATTCCAAAGAGGCTTTTAAATTGGTGTCTGATTTTCTATCCGTATAATTAATTATAGATGTTTAAGTTACCGGTAATTTGGCTGGGTAAGACTTTGCTTTGGCTGACCCGTCTAAGGGGTGGAGCTGGTTCGGCCTTCCCCGGACTAATCGTCGAAAATATCTACCCAAAATTTATCAATCGTATGGCCAAAGATCTTAAAGATGGTTCGATTTTAGTAACTGGTACCAACGGCAAAACCACCACTACCAAGATGATCCGGGGCATCTTGGAGGACAACGGACATAAATCGGTTAGTAATCGGGCGGGTTCCAATATGAGCCGGGGGATAGCTTCGGCTCTGCTTGAGCATGCTAACTGGCTGGGTAAACTGGATGCGGATATTGGGTTGTTTGAGGTCGACGAGGCTTTTACCGAAGACGTGGCCAAAAAACTGCATCCCCGCACCATCGTGGTGCTAAATTTGCTGCGCGACCAGCTTGATCGGTATGGGGAACTTGATCGAACCGCCAAACTGATTGGCACGGGCCTGCCCTATACTCAAAAAGCGGTTCTAAATGCCGACGATCCCCTGGTGGCTGGCCTGGCCAAGGCCAGCAAATCCCAGCCAGTTTTCTTTGGTGCCAGCGACAAAATCCGGACTCTACTACCCCACGACGAAGAACTGCTCGGGGGGAAACTAGCAAGAAACAATCAGTCAGAGAAAGATCAGCCGATTGAAGATCTGGATCTGCGACTTAGTTCTGCGGAGGTTAAGGGCGGCCAGCAAAATTTAACTATCCAGCACAAGGGAGAGGTCTATCACGGCAGGCTGCAAATCCAAGGGATTTATAATGCCTACAACGCTTTAGCTGCCCTAGGAGCTGCTCTATCATTGGGAATGGACATTGCTTCGGCTATCGCAAGTCTCGCCCGAGTGAAGCCAGCCTTTGGACGCACCGAGCTAATTGAACTAGGCGATAAAAAGCTGCAGCTGCTGCTGGTAAAAAACCCGGCTGGTTTTAACCAAATCATCCGCACTTTTCTGCTCGGAACCAAGCACCAACCCCTGCTAATTGCCATCAATGATAATATCGCCGATGGCCGTGATGTCTCTTGGCTGTGGGATGTCGACTTTGAACAAATGGCAGGGCAAGATCACCAGATTTTGGCTAGCGGTATTCGGGGCAATGATCTGGCGGTACGTTTAAAATATGCAGAGATCAAAAGTAATACCGAGCTAAACCTTGCCGGAGCGCTTGAGCACTTTATCGATTCAATACCAGCCGGCGCCATTGGCTTTATTATTCCTACCTACACCGCCATGCTGGCGCTGCGCCAGCTGTTAGCCAAACAATCGGCGGTAAAGAAGGTTTGGCAATGAAACCAGTTAGAATCGCGCACTTATATCCGGCTGAAATGAACATTTATGGTGATCGCGGTAATATTATCACACTGGTTAAGCGTCTAGCTTGGCGCGGCTGGCACCCGAACGTTGATGAGGTAGGAGTGGGGGATAAGTACGACTTTAAATCGGCCGACATCATCTTTGGCGGCGGTGGTCAGGATCGTGGACAATCCCTAATTGCCAAAGACCTGCAGAGCCGCGCCCAGGACCTCCAAGCTGCCGCAGCCGATGGGGTGGTTATGCTAACGATTTGCGGTACTTACCAACTGTTCGGGCACGGCTTTTTAACCAAAGACCAAAAAATGATTCCGGGCATCGGTTTGTTCGGGGCCCAAACCAGAGGCTCCGACGTAAGGATGATCGGTAATTTAGTAGTTCAATCCGAATTTGGAGAGTTAGTAGGCTTCGAAAACCACAGCGGTCAGACAATACTTGAGCCTGATCAGCAGCCACTAGGCAGGGTGATCAAAGGCTATGGCAACAACGACCAATCTGGTTTTGAGGGAGCGGCCATGAACAATGTCTTTGGCTGCTATCTGCATGGTCCTGTTTTACCCAAGAATCCTCAGTTCGCCGATGGATTGATTCTGCGGGCTCTGCACCGTCGCTATGACGTGAAAGAACTCAAGCCACTAGATAACGAACTTGAGCTAAGGGCTGCGGCTGTAGCCAAAACTCGCCCCCGCTAACCGGTGATATAATCAACACAATGGACATCGCATTAATTACTGGTCTTTTACTTGTTGATTTCATTATTATAGTGGCCCTACTTTGGGGGCTAGCCAGAACTTTTAAATTAAAGTTGAGCCTTGGTCAAGCAATAATCTTAACTCTCACTCAAGGCTTATTAACAATAGCTATAGAGGGGCTGATTACTCTAACAGGCGCGAAACCTGAAATTTTAATAGAGGTACTTTTCTTGCCGGCATCTTTTGCGATTTTTTACTGGCTACTCAAGAAATTTGCGGGAGCTCGCTGGCCAAAGTCACTAAGTCTGCTTATAAGCTGGAGTGTTCTGGCTGCAATAATAATCGTAATATTAGGGAGTATCATGGCCATAACCGGCTATCAAAATTTCCAAGTTTTTGGTAAGAGTATGGAGCCTACTTATAAAGAGGGAGATAACGTACTGGTTAGAAAATTTTCAAATGATTTCCAAAGAAGTGACCAAGTGGTCTATAAGCGCAAGGATGAATCGCCGATGGCTATAGGTACAATAATTGGTTTACCCGGTGAGGAAATAGAGATTCGAAACAATACAGTTTTTATCAATGGCAGCTCCCATGATGAACCATTCCGCCAAGGGACCATGGCAGATTTTTCGGTGAAATTACGAGGAGATCAGTATTTTGTACTACCGGATAACAGACAAACATATCAGGGATTTTATGATGGTAGAATTGTTACCAAAGACAGATTTGCGGGAGAAGTTTGGGGAAAATCGGACACCTTAACAAAGTATTTTATTAGCCTTTAATTTTATTTCACATCAGTTGTATCTTCACATCTTCGTAGCTACAACGCACCAGCGTTGGTACCAATAGTTATTCAACTGCCCAATTTGTAACTTTACTATTCATTTTTGTAACCTTTTTTTGGTACAATATAGCCAAGTAATCTGGGGTTAACCATGATTGAACAGCTCTTTGGCTCAAAGACCAGAGTAAAATTGCTACATCTCTTTTATACCAATCCAAACCGTTCATTTTATGTACGTGAAATTACCCGTAAAATTGAAGAACAAATTAATTCCGTACGCCGGGAACTCTCCAATTTGTTATCAATTGGTATTATCAAATCCGACGTTTCTGGCAATAAACTTTACTACGAAGTAAATCAGAAATATAAACACTACGATGCTTTACGCGATATGTTCACTGATGTTTCAACCAAGAAGGAAAAAGTAGTGGCTAAAAGCGGCGGAGACTTGGCTGAACGGATGCGAGAACTGGGGGCAGTTGATTTGGCATTATTATCCGGAGTATTCGTTCGCGAACCGGCCCTACCAATTGATGTACTTATTGTAGGGGATGTTAATCGTCACAAGCTGGAACAGTTAATCCAGCAGCTAGAGGTCGAAGAAGGCAAAGATCTACGCTACGCTGTTATGAGCAAAGACGACTTTGATTATCGTTCAGACCTAAATGATCGCTTCTTGAATATGGTATTGGGGGGTAAACATACCGTTCTGATTGGTGAGATACCCAAGCTCGATAAACCAGAGGTTAAGCCCCAGCCTGAGCCAGCCGAATTAGAAGCCTAGATCTGCTACAATAGATTCTGAAATTAGGAGGTAAACAAACATATGGAATTAACCCATTATGGCGCTGCCTGTGTATTGGTGGCCAGCAAACATCTGCATATTCTGATTGACCCTCCCGATGTTGCCTCCGGTTTGAAGTTACCAAAGCTGAAGGCCGAAGTTGAACTGACTACTACGCTAGGCGAAAACGGTTTTAGCCATAAAGATATCTTTAAGATCGCCAGTCCCGGCGAATACGAAATTAAGACCGTGGAAATCCAGGGCATCGGTGCCAAACTGCATATTGATGATCCCAAAGCACCAGCCAAGGGCATTATGTATACCATTGGTACCGCCGGATTACGGCTGCTTGTCACTGGCAATATCAGCGGTCAACTTAGCGAGGCTCAGATAGAGAATATTGGCGAGGTTAATGTAATGATTGTGCCGATTGGCGGACATGGGCTAACACTTGATGCTAACGCTGCAGCTAAACTGGTGGCTCAGTTCGAACCGCAGTGGGTGGTACCAGTGCATTACAACGACGGAAAAACTAAGTATCCCATGCCCCAAGACGATCTGAAATTATTTTTGAAAGAAGTTGGCGGTGAGGGCGTAAAACCAATCCCCAAACTTAAAGTTAGTGCCAGAGAACTTGGCGATGAGACCAGCGTTGTAGTGCTGGAACCCCAAACTAAGTAATTTTCTTTTGCCAGTTTTGACAGCCAAATTATGTTTGCAATTTTTGCCATCAAAAATTGCGTAAAACCACCGGGCAGAGCTCAGAAACTCTAGATTCTTTCGCTTGCTCGCTAGCCGGGTGGCTGCGGCACTCGCTCACTCGTTCGCTCAAGCAGTCCTCGCCACTCGGTAGCTCACCGCTCAAACACATCGGTTTCTTCACTGCCCAGATAGAAGAACCGGTTTTTTTATGTTCGGGTTGACTAGGATTTATATATATTAAGCCTGGGTTTTAATTTTTGGCTTATCTTCCGTGACGGTATTGGCTTGCTCGGCTTTGAGGCGGCGCAGGCATTGAGTACAAACCTTTAATTTAACTTTGCTTCCATCAATGCTTAGACGCTTAGTCTGCAGATTGGGTTTCCAAACGCGGTTAGTTTTACGTTGAGAAAAGCTAACGTTATGTCCGTAAAGCTTAGTTTTGGCACAAATATCACAGCGGTAAGCCATCTTAGTCCGTCCTACTTTTATCCTTTGACTCTGTAGATAGTACGCTAGCCACCCCGAGTCAGTCAAACCTGTATACTGATTCCTATGGATCAAGTCACCGGAGTGGTGCTACTGATTATTATTCTGGCGCTGTCGATTACATTTCATGAATTTATGCACGCCTACGTTAGCTATCGACTGGGAGACGAGACTGCAAAATGGAGCGGTCGGTTAACCCTTAATCCGCTGGCACACATTGATCCATTTGCTACTGTGTTACTGCCAATCATCTTATTTCTGGCTGGCTTACCAGTCTTTGGTGCGGCCAAACCCGTACCATTTAACCCCCACCGGCTGCGCCATGGCGATTTAGGGGCAGCTATGGTGGCAGTAGCTGGACCGTTAACCAACCTGGTAGTAGCGGTGCTAATGTCGGTTTGGTTGCGATTCGTGCCCGCTAGCACTCTAGCCGCAGATTTCTTGCAGTTATTCGTTCTAGTTAACATTGGTTTCTTTGTTTTCAACCTAATCCCGTTCCCGCCGTTGGATGGCAGTCGAGTGCTCTATGCTACGGCACCCGAAGGTTTGCGAGCTATAATGCGCCAAATCGAGAGCTTTGGCCTGGTAGGGATTATGATATTTATCTTCCTGCTGTTTCCGGTGATTAGTCCCACCATCGGCAGAATTATTTCGGCCTTGGTATCTCTGTTAATTCCGGGATTTCGGTTTATCTAAGCCAAAAAATTTAGCTAGAAAAACTTGACATCGCCTGCTATTATTAAAGTGTCTCTACGTTATTGGTGTAGCAGTGCGCTTTTCCAGTTTAACACTCTCAATAGGGGGCTTTGCTAGCCGACCACCTTGGTGGCTGGCTGCTGGCACCCACCTATCGATTGATAGGAAAAGCCGCTGTGTATACCATGAGGTGGAGACATAAAAGGGGCGACCGTGAACGAGACGGGAGCCCTTTTTAAGTTGTAAAATATCCGCGGCTAAAGGTATCGTAATTAAGTCGGGGATTGGCGCAGCTTGGTAGCGCGCACGGCTGGGGGCCGTGAGGTCGCCGGTTCGAATCCGGCATCCCCGACCACAACAATATTATGGAATACAAATCATTAAAGATATTTGGCGATGGTGGCGCGCGGGGTAATCCCGGGCCGGCTGCTTCTGGCTATGTAATCATGGCGGGGGACCAAATCCTCGAAACTGGTGGCCAGTATTTGGGCGAGACCACCAACAATCAGGCTGAGTATCAAGCCGTCAAGTTGGCCCTGGAAGCTGTCGCCAAGTTTCAGCCCGATCTTATCGAATTCAATCTGGATAGTGAGCTGGTGGTTCGCCAACTCAACGGTTTATATAAGGTTAAAAATCAACAGCTAAAGCCGATACACGAGGCTATCAAAGAATTGACCAAACTTTATCCCAAAGTTACCTTTACCCACGTGCGACGGGAGTTTAACCAACTGGCCGACGCCGAGGTTAACCGCATCTTGGACGCGCAGAAATAAAAGACCCGCTCGAATTGAGCGGGTCTAAAAAAGTGCTCGAGACTGCCTGTAAGCCGGATTCTGTCAAGAATGATCATCTATCTTGGCTCCGCATTGCTGCGCGAGCTCGTGCGGCTCTATATCGCCGGTTCTTGGCGGGTACCAGAATTCCCAGATTAGCTCCGAGATAATGAACCAGCTACCTTGCAGCGGACGGGGTTTACCACCACGTGTTGTCACCAACACGGGAGTCGCCTATGGCGACACTTTTCACCTTTGGCCCCGCCGATGGCGGGGCTAGTATAGTCTCTGTGGCACTTTCCCTGGGCTCACACCCGGTCGCCGTTAGCGACCGTCCTTACCCTACGCTGTCCGGACTTTCCTCTCACACCCGAAGGCGGAAGCGATCATCCAGCAGTCTCGCAATTGACGATTATAACAGAGGCAAATGTCTTTTTCAAGCTTTAGTTGGTGTCTTGGTTTTTGCCTGCGTGGCGAGTTTTGGGGCGGGTTTTTGAGCGGCTTGGGCTATGTCGGCGAAAACTTTGGGATAGTTAACGGCCAACTCGGCCAGGATTTTGCGATCCAGTTTTATATTGGCAGTTTTTAGCTGACCGGCCAGTTGTGAGTAGGAAGTTCCAGACTCGCGAGCCGCTGCGTTGATACGGATAATCCAAAGCCGGCGTAAGTCGCGTTTGCGGGTTCGCCTGTCGCGGTAAGCGTAGCTCAAGCTCTTGGTTACGGCTTGACGAGCCAGCCGCGAACTGGTGCGCCGAGCACGGCTCATACCTTTGGTTTGCTTCAATAGCTTTTTATGGCGTTTGCGGGCGGTGACACCACGTTTAACTCTCATACCCTAGACTCCAAGACTGCGCTTGATCCGGCTCTTATCCCCAGTTTTGAGCTGATATTCTTTGGACAAGCCGCGCTTACGTGAGGAGCTCTTTTTGGCCAAAAAGTGATTGCCAAAAGCCCGGCGTCTTAGCATCTTGCCATTGCCAGTCAATCTAATCCGTTTTTTGGTACCACGATGTACCTTCAGCTTAGGCATACCTAACCCCTGCTCATTAATTAGTCTAGACAATTATATCTGGAAAGATACCAAACTGGAAACAACCTATTTTTTGCGTAGGGTCAGATTCAAGTATTTACCCAGCATCTGAGGTGCTTGATCCACCACCGAAATATCGGATAATTCTGCTACCAGACGGTCTAGTAGCTGGTGGCCGATTTCAGGATGGGCCATTTCTCGGCCGCGGAAAAAAACTGACAGTTTTACTTTATCGCCGTTTTCTAGGAATTGGCGGACTTTGCGCAGCTTAACTTCCCGATCATGCTGGCCGATTTTGAGGCCGAATCGCATCTGCTTTACATCCTGAACGCGATGTTTCTTGCGGGCTTTTTGCTCTTGTTTGGTTTGCTGATAGCGCCACTTGCCCCAATCGACTATTTTGGCCACGGGCGGTTGGGCGCTGGGTGCTATTTCTACAAGATCAAGTCCAGCGGATGAGGCTAAATTCAAGGCTTCGGCTATCGGTACAATGCCTGCTTGGGCTCCGGATTCATCAATCAAACGGACCTCTTTCGCCCGAATCTCTTGATTAGTCCGTGGTGGTTTGTTCTGTATCTCTTGCCTCTCCTTATGCGTACCGATTTTCAGGGGTAGTGTAGCAGTAAGCCATTACCCCTGTCAAACTCGCTGTGACTTAGCGATTAATCGTAAATGTTGATCGGTCATAGCCACTCGGAAGTGCTTACCAATAATTGATTTGCCATCTAGAACCGCTTCGGCTGGGCGTTGCAGCCGCAAATGTAATTTCTCGGCAGTAAGTTGAGATAGAGTGGGTGATCGACCACTTTTTCTCAACCGACTCAGCTGCTGTCTTAGGCGGGATTGATTGGCTGAAGCATGTAGACGCATCATTAAGCGATTATCTTGTGCTAGATCGAGAAATTTCTGATTGTGGATAGTAATTAAGTCTGCCTGGCCACGTATTTTATAGCCACCATCAACTTCGATTTTATAATTTAAGGGCGGCGGAGCTTCGGGTCGTTCGAGAACTTTTTGCCACCGCTGTTTTTGTTCTTCATCTTCGGGCTCGGGCAGATGAGTCGCCAGGTTTAAAAAGTGAATAAAAACCTCGTCATTAACTGTCATTAGTTTGTACTCCATCAACCGCCGGGCTGCTAGGACTTCGGGCGCTTCACGCCAGCTACTAATACCCAAATATTGGGCCAGCCAGTTTTGTTTGCCGGTGGGAATAATACCAATGGCAACTTCAGGATGACCAGCTTTATAAATGGCTGCTATGACTTCATTTACCGTTTCACCGCCGCCCACCGCTACGATGGTTTTGGCGCCTTTTTCCAGAGCTGTTTGGGTAACCTTGAGGGCGTCACCCGGTCCCAATGTCTTGGCAAATTCTCCATCAATCTTCAACTCATTTAGATTGGCTTTCAGTCGATCCTGGATACTGTTAATCAGGCCACCGCCGGCTGCTGGATTAACAATGTAGTAATACATAGATAACTAAACTAGGCCGGGGTACCTGTGGGCTCGGCCTGCTCCATGCGCAGGTTGCCAGAGATAGAGGCACCGCCAGCTACCTCTAGTTTTTTGGTCTTAATATCTCCTTGCACAATCGCGGTGGTGGCTACACTTAGGGCGTCTAAAGCATTAAGGTTGCCGTGGACTTGCCCAGCAACGCTTAGATTGACGCCTGAGATATTACCGGTGACAACCGCGTTGGGGCCTATGGTGACATCACCGCCAGCCTCGATGTCTCCGGCAATTAATCCATCGAACCACAGATCATTTTGGCAAATCAGCGTGCCCTTCACCTGGACTTTTGTTGCAATCACGGTTTGCTCCGTATTTGGGTTAATATTTTTAGCCATTGCCCGCTTCCTTAACAGCTCCTAGTTTGGCATTCTTCAGGGCTTTGGTTTCCTCGGTTGATAATTGGTGCCGACTGGCTCCATAGATGATTGATTTGACATAAATTCGGGTGCCTTCGCGGCCATGGATACTAGTCATCAGAAAACCATTATCACGATTATCCAGTAGGGCTAGGACAAAACTTTGATCGCCACCGGTATCGCGGAAGGGGTTAAAACGGACGATACCAGTCTTTTGAATTGAGCGGCCAGCGATAGCGGCCAAGTGCTGATAACTGGACTTAAGATTATCCAGAGTTTTGGCCGTAACTCCCAATTTGTGGAAATAATCGGCCAGGGTTTGGGCTAGATCCTGTTGGCTATCGAGATTGCCTAGAGCTGCTTGAAATCGCCGCCTAAGGCGGACCACCCAATAGAGGCCGAACAATATAGCAACTGAATTGACGGCTACCACTATCCATACCAAGCTGGCTGGCTCTTGTCCCATTAGTCCCAGCATATATCAATCCTGGTGATATACTCAATTTAATGGTAAAAAAGCATCGGACGAAGGCCCAAAAACAGCGTGCCGCCGAACGACGGCAATTCCAATTTAGCAAAGATTTAAAGTTGTTAAAACCAGCCGAGCCAGCCGGTCCCAAGTCCGCGTTAGTAACTACTCCGTCTGTCGAGAAAACTACAACAGTCATAAACAAGCGTTCATTAACTCACCGCGATTTACGCATCAGTTTAGTTGTGCTTGGCAGCCTGCTGGCAGCTCAGATTGTGCTCTGGCTGGTTTTTCGCGCAAGCCTGCTCGACGAGCAGCTCTACAACTGGATCCAAATCTGAATGTTGTAGCTAGCGGCTGACGCGGTACTGTAAAGCTTCAGTCAGATGCGGTGTAGCGATGGTTTTTGTCCCAGACAAGTCGGCGATGGTTCGGGCGACCTTGAGCACCCGCATATAGGCCCTGGCAGATAGATCCAGCGCATTCATGGCTTTGGTTAAGATTTGGGTGGCGGCATTATCCAGACCGCAAAAGAGTTTAATATCGGCATTTGTCATATCAGCATTGGTTTTGCGCGAGTTTTCGAATCGTTCCTGTTGGGCAGCCCGGCTGCAATATCACATTCAACTTCCACTGGCTGAGAATCAAAACCGGTGTTGGCAGCGCCAAAAACTTTAGCCAGCATAATAGCTACTTCTATAGAGCATCGCGTTCTTCAATAAAGGAGCGGTACCAAAATGCGGCCTCTTCGGGCGCCACTGGGTTAATAGCTACACCAGTATTGAGTTCAAAACCCGCCCAGATGTTTGGCCGGGGGACCAGCTGGATCATAAAGTGGTTGTCCATGCCCTTAACGTCTTCTATCAGATGAAAATTGTAACTAATCTGCTCGGTTTCTAGCCCCAGCACCACTACTTTGAGGGCAACAGCCAAGGCGTGGAATTGGCTGCGGGACATCTCGCGGATCGATCTCACTTGGGCTTTGGGTACGATCCAAACCTCAAAAGGGTATTGGCTGGCATAAGGGCAGATGGCCGACATATAACGATCGGAATAGATTACCCGGACCTGCTGCTCGCGTTCCCAGGCTATGGCTCTGCTCATGGGTGAAACGCCATAACGGCGGCGCAATTGGCTAAAAACTTCGGCGTGACGCTTGAGAGCTGGCGGTATAAGCTGAGTGGCAATAATTTGAGAATGGGTTTGTTTAACGCTGGCTCCGGCTTCCAAACCTTGATTGTGGAAGACGCTGACGTAGTTTATATCCTTTAGTCCGCGCAGGGCCGCGATGCGGTGCTGGTAAGCTTTGAATACACGTTCAATCTGATCAAGTGGCAATCGTCCGATGGGTATATCCGTGGGGTCGCGAGATATCAGCACCACTTCCTGTGCGCCATAGGCATGGTCATTGGCCGTAGAGAAGGCAGGGTAAAGATTGCTAATAACTTTGACTGCCCAATGACCATCCTCGCCGGGAATTTCATAAACACTGGGTTCATCTTCCAGCGGCGGATTGCGCAAGCTACCAGTTTTGGAAAATTCCTCGTGGTGCAGCGAGTGCGTGCGTTTGGGAGCAATTACTACGTATTGCTCCAGATAGTAGTGCTTCCGAATCTGCGATTTAGCGTTCGGATCCTGCGGTGTCATCCCCATCCCTTAATGCTTTAGCTTATTGTAACAAACAAACCACCCCATACTAGCAATGTGATATCACAAACAAGAACAATATTCTTTCAAAATTGGTTTTAAAAACAGCGATCGCGTAATTTAAGACCAATTTTAACGGAGGTCAAGCATAATCTTAATATAGTTATACAACAAAGGGTGGGGTAGAGAAGTCAAAGACTCATATCTACCCCACCCGGGCACTTCAGGATTTCACAAACTTGAAAAAGCCGGTATGGCCGTTGGCATCATAGATGCCCCTGATGGCTTGTCTTGCGTAGGGCTTGGGCTCTTGGTACCACTTGGCCGGCTCAACCACGAACACAGCCCAGATGGTCAAGTCGGTATCGTTCCCAAACCTTCGCCTCAAACCATCGATCACGACTCTGACCGTGTAGGTCTTAGCCGGATTCTCCTTGCGTGAGCGTGGCCTGACATCAAATTCCACAATTTTCCGAGCGGAACCCTTGCCAACACTGAGCGACCGAACGAGTTCTGACTTGTTCGGTCCCGACAGAATCTCCAGTTCATATACAGTGCCCATTGTCACCCCCTGAGGTGCCATAAACTCGATCGACCTGTTTCGATCAAGTATCAGGAGTGTAATAGCACAGCCAAGCGCTTTGCGTCCAGTCGAATTGCACTTAAGAGAGTTCTGTGGTGTAGTTATAGTGTAAATTTCCTTAAAAAATAAAAATGGAAAAACTGGCTCCCGGCTTCGAAGATGTGCCAACCACGGTTCCCGAAAGTGTCATTGAACCGAACCGACTAATTGATCTATCGCCGGAGCATCCTAAAAGTGAAGTACCAGTGCTGCTGGCTCCTGGTTGGAGCGAAGGCCCCGTTGTTTTGAGGGGCAGTATCAATACGCTACTCAATGAGAATCGTCGAGTAATCTCCATAGATCATCCTCGCCACAGCGTTTTAGAAGACGTACCACTAGATTTTGAATTCGGAACAGAAAATAAAACCTATCCGCCCGCCGGCTACGCCAAGGCACTGAATATCTTGCAGGTAATAGCGGATAGGGGGCTAGAGCAGGTAGACGTAATTGCCCATTCCCAGGGCGGAATTGATGTTGCGATTGCGGCCTCGCTTCGGCCAGATATGTTCCGCAACATCGTGTTTGTTAATCCTGGCGGTATGAGCGGCCCAGACACTTTTCCAAAGTTGTTTAGGCGTTTTATGAAAAAACTACCCAAGGATTCATTGATGCAGCAAAGAGAAGGTATTAAGTATGCCTTCCACAATGTTCGTAGGGCTACCGCTGAAGCTAAGGCTATCTCTCGCTCACAAATCCAAGAAGCTTTGAAGGGCCTTCATCGCGATGGAGTAGGCGTAGCCGTGATGGCGGGCTTTGATGATCCACTATTTAAGATGGGTGATATCCAAAAGACTCTGGAGGGCTACGGCGGTTATTTGGACGGTTTTGCATCAGTCAAGGGTGGTCACGATGAATTGCATCGTAATCCAGATAAATACACTGCGGCCGCCGAGCAGTTGTTGACTAATTTGGAAGAAAAAGCCCGTAATAAAGAGCAACCCAGGTAGGGTAAGGAGCCAGGGGACAACGACCCTGTCTACAACTTACCCCACCCGGGCGTTTTGGGGAGGTACCCAGGCGGGGGAGCGAATCCGGGAAGTCGACAGAAGACCCGACTCAACATCTACCCCACCTGGGTACTTTTTAGGAGGTTCTACGGTCCGAGAATCAGGTAGCGTGCCTCATCAAGTGCTAGAGCCACCTTGGCTTCATCGCGGAGATCGAAGTGCAAATCGACTACATCGTCCAGAGTAATGACTGGACCTTCGGGTCGATCTTCATGCAATTCGGCCGGTATGTTAATTTCGCCGATTTCGACACCGATAGCCATTAGCAGCTTTGCAATCTTGTGATCGACTGGCTTCACAACCAATTCCTCGCAGACCGGACAGACGAAACTGTAGTCGCCTTCGTTTGTTTGTCGGTCAAAATCCAGGTAGATGTATCCGGCTTCAAACTCGACCTGACCACAACGCGGGCAGTTAGTCCTTACTCTTGGACCTTCCATGTTCACCTCCCCCTTAGGAACGAATACCCAACCATCTTTCGTTAAGTACTTAGATCTATTGTAATACCACGTGCAAGTTTTAACGTTTGGTTCTAGAACCGCGATTTGCATATTGTAGTAGCTGGTTTTGATAAGCCATCCAGCCGTTTCGCCGCTCCTCAAACAAAAAATAATCTTGATCTTTGGTCAAACACAACCACTGTCCCGTTCGAATTTGAGCGCTAATAAAGGCGGTTACAGTCTCATAAACTCCCGCCGGTTCATCAGTTGCCAAAGCCACCCGAAATGGCTTTTCGGAAAGCCGGTAGCTTTCCAATACCTCATCGCTAACTTCATGAAGTGTCTGGATATTTTCGGGATCAATTGTCGGTCTAAAATCTTCACCCATTTATAACTCCTTAGTTTCGTCCTCGATCTCATGATCGAGAATCGGTATATTTGTATCATAATACTTAACTATTGTCAAAAGCTGACAGATGTGGTAAAGTTTTTTGTGGGGCTGACAAGCTTCGACGTAAGTACTTTTACAATCTACTTGGCAGGTCGCTCTGAGCCGAGCGTTATTAAGCTCGACATTTATAGATGCCAAATCTATATTCGCAAAACTAGCGAACGTTTTTAACGTTCAACAGTTTGCACCAGCTGTAGCCTAAGGGTTATACAGCCATCGGTTCCTCAACGCCGAATAGAGGATTCCCGGTGTCATATTTTCGGCTGGATAAATTGTTACCTTCGCAGTTTATCGAGAATATAGAAGGTTAGCGCCAACTGTTATTTGGTCTGTTTTTAGACATTAGGCGTGAAGATTTAAATGCTTTCAAGCAGACTATGCCTGTAGAGGAGTGGGTTGTTAGCTTGCGGACGGGGGTGCAATACCCCCCAGCTCCACCAAAAAATCCCGAGCACATCCTGTGCTAGGGATTTTTTGTTTATAGACGCTTGACGTCTTTGCTAAGATCTAACTATGGAACCTACTGTTTCCATAGTGGAGGGTGAGCACTCACCTAAAGAAGTAATCAAATTTGTCTTAGTAATCCTGGCGATTATTGCGGCTTCCTGGTTACTAACTATGGCCTACGACCCAGACACATTCTCGGGCTGGATAAGATGGTTTATGGGAGTTTTCTTCTTGGTATTCGGTTCTTTTAAATTGATTGGCTACAGAATGTTTGTGCTGATGTTTGCTAGCTATGATGTGGTAGCCAAGCGTTATAAACCATATGCCTATGTCTATCCATTTATCGAACTGATTTTAGCGACACTTTACCTGGCCGACCTACTTCCCCAAATGAGGGACTGGATAACACTGGCAGTAATGGCAGCTGGGTCTATTGGCGTTGCTCAAGAGATAAGACGACGCACAGGTATTCACTGTGCCTGCTTGGGGAATGTAATCAAACTTCCTTTAAGTACCGTGAGTTTCGTAGAAGATGTTGGCATGGGGCTTATGGCATTAGCGCTGATCATTGTTGGGATGTAGAGCCTGGTTCCGATCTTACCGTAACTCATGAAGACCGAAAACAACTAAACCAATTCGATTGAACGGTGCTTAGCGGTGTATAGAGCCGTTTTTATAACGACGTAAACATTTTCGGCAAGTATGGGGCGATATAGGATCCCACTCGTGTTTAAGCATTTCCAATTTTTGTTTAATATCGCCACAAAGCGTTTCGAGGATACGGACATCAAAGGCGTGTTCTATTACCGGAACCTTGCCGTCTGGATTAACTAATAAATTCTTGCGCAGGGGCATAGCCGCCACGTATTTCATACCCATTTAGTCCATTCTACACCTTATCGGGCTACGTTTCCAGGACGCGAAAAACTTCTTCGAGCGTGGTTAAGCCATCTAGGGCTTTGAGCACGCCATCCTGGAGGATAGTAATCATACCTTCTTTGACTGCCTGGCTATGGATTTGCTGTGAGCTAGCGAAGCTAGCAATTAGTTGCTCAACGGCTGGGCTCATTATCAATTGCTCAGCCACCATCAAACGGCCTTTGTAGCCAATATGGTAGCATTTATCACAACCTTTACTCCTATAGAGCTGGGCTTTTTCTAGGTCGGGTCGCTGGCCTTCGGGTAGCGTTTCCAGGATATTTTTGATTTGTTCAAGCTCTTTTTCGCCAGGTTTATCGGCTTGTTTACAATGTTCACAAAGTTTGCGCAGCAGTCTTTGGGTCATTACTAATTTTAGTGCCGAAGCCACCATCGGATTGGCGCCAATCATGTCCATCAAGCGGCTAACCGCGCCAGCTGCCGAGTTGGCGTGGAAGGTCGAAAGTACCAAGTGTCCAGTCAAGGCTGATTGTAAAGATGTCTTAGCAGTATCGGGATCGCGAATTTCGCCCACCATGATAATGTCGGGGTCTTCGCGCAGCACGGCCCGCAAACGCTCACCGAAACTTTGGCCTTGATTAGAATCTACCGCCAACTGGGTCAATCCGCCAAGCTCGTATTCAATCGGATCCTCCAGAGTAATGATTTTGACTTCCGGTGTATTTAGTCGATTTAAAATGGCATAGAGCGTAGAAGTTTTACCCGAACCGGTAGGTCCAGTAATTAAGCCCAGCCCGTGGGGATGTTTGATTAGTTCTTCAATAGCCTGATGGTGGCGTTGGCTCAGACCAATGTGGTCAAGATTGAGATAACTGACATCTAGATTAAAGATGCGGATGACAATATCACTACCATAGTTAGTGGGAGTGGTTTCCACCCGCATATTGACTGGTCCGACATCACCGTTGTGATTAACCAACTCGGCGGTCATATGTCCAGTCTGCGGATAGTTGGCGTTCCAACGAATCCCACTATGCATCTGGAGCACCGACAACAACAGGTTAAATCGATCGGGTGCCAGCGTAGCCACCTGATGCAACACCCCATCGATACGGAAGCGGAGACGGATGACATCACGCGTTGGTTCGATATGAATATCGGACGAGTTAATTAAGTAGGCTTGCTGGGCGATCAGCTGGATTAGATCCTTTTGGCTGGTATCGGCTAATTTTTTGGTGAAAAGATCTGGGTCCTCTGCGGTTTGTTTAGCCTCAAGAACTGCTCTAGCCAGACGATCTGCCAGTTGTTTATGGTCGGGGGGCCGAGGCGGCTTCAGAAGGGCTGTATAGCGGTCCAGGAGTTCTTTATAACCACTATCCGATATCAAATTAAACCTTAGATTAAAGCTAGACAGCTTGGCCTTTACTTGATTGATGTTATGGCGGGGCGTTGATTGGGTAAAGCCAAGTACCAGATCATGAGAAGTCATTAATAGAGGCACGATTCGGTGTTTTTGCATATCATCAAGCGATATAATCTGACTAAGCGATTCCAGATCCTGAACTTGGCGGGCATCGGTGTATATAGCTTTGAGCATACTGGCCCGTTGGCGGGCCACCGTTTCTTCGCGATCGCGCTGGTCAATAGGCATATGGTTAATATAGTTCACCACCCGCAAATTTTCCAAAAACGATCAACTTCCACCAGCCTCTAAGAGAAACAATCTTGCAGGATAAATAGTATTTTTGAAAAAATAAAGTGGACTAGAATTTTAAAACCCGGCTGTTTGGGCCGGGTTTTAAATTGAAATTTGGATATTCTTTTTTTGGATATAGCTTTGTTTTTTAGTTAAGCAACGGCTTGGGGGAGCCGTTGCTTAGGGAGCTTTATTTTACGTTTTTGTTTTTTGAACACCTTTTTTATTCAGGTGTCTAACCTCAGATTATGCCAATGCTTAAATCCTGTCAATAACATTTTTACAAAAAAATCTATTTTTTTTCAAAAAAAGTTTGCCAAATAATATCTTCGTCTATTGAGTTTTGTTTTTGGCAGCCACGGCACGGGCAATTTCGCGCTCGGCCTGGCGTTTTTTAATTATTTGGCGCTTGTCTGTTCGCTGGCGCCCGCGGCCGACTCCTACTTCAACTTTGATCAGGCTATGTTTGGTTCCAACAGCCAATGGAAATAAAGCCTGGCCAGCTTGCTTAAGCCCGGATAGTCTGTCTGCCTCGCGTTTGTGTACCAGCAACTTCCGGCGGCGGGTTTCCTCAAAACTTTTGGGCCTAGCGTACTTATAGGGCGAAATGTGGGCATTTAACAGATACAATTCACCACCTATCAGGGTAATATAGCTGCCCTTAAGGCTAATATGGCCAGCTTTAACGCTCTTAACTTCGGCGCCAGACAAAACTATACCGGCTTCTAGCCGTTCACTGATCTCATAATCATATTTAGCCCGGCGGTTAGTGGCCAATACTTTCATATTTTTAGGATATAGGATAGAGGAGTTAGGAGCCAGGCGTCTTGATACCGATAGCCGGATGCCAGATACTGGATATATGATACGTGAGCAGGTGACAACTGCGGTGACCGAAGCCGTTAAACGGGCATATAAGATCGATATTACCCCCAAAATATCCTATCCTGAGGCTCAATTGGGAGATTTTGCCACCAATGTGGCTTTTGAACTGTCAGAACAGCTTAAACAGCCCCCAGTAGAGGTAGCTAAGCAGCTGGTTTCCGAGATAAAACACCCCGATATTGAATCGGCTGTAGTTGCTGGGTCCGGTTTTATCAATCTGGTAATGAATCAAGCTTTTTGGATTCGTCAATTAGGACAAATAAAACCTAATTATCTGCAGAATAACAGCGGTAAAGGACAAAAAACCCAGGTCGAGTTTATTTCGGCCAATCCTACCGGTCCATTGACGCTTGGTAATGCCCGCGGCGGTTTTGTGGGTGACGTGTTGTCAAATGTATTGGCTACCTCTGATAACAAAGTAACTCGAGAGTACTATTTCAACGACGGAGGTACCCAAATTGAGGAACTGATACGATCGATTAAGGCCGCGGCGGGCGAAAAGGTGGAAGGTGAGATAGCCTATCGCGGTGAATATCTTAAAGACTTAACAAAGTTCTACCGTCGAACTAAAGAAACTGATTTAAGTAAAGTTTTGACCGCTTATATCTGGGAAGAATACTTAGAACCAGCCATTAAAAGTATGGGAGTTAGTTTTGACATCAGAACTAACGAACGGGGACTGGAACAAAGTTACCAAACTGTTTTAAAGGCACTTAAGTCCAGCAAATTAGTTGCAGCCAGAGATGATGCAATTTGGTTGTTGTCAACTAAATTGGGCGACGAGCGCGACCGCGTCCTCGAGAAAAAACAAGGAGGTCGAACCTATTTAGCCAATGATCTAGCCTATCATTGGCAGATATTTAAAGAGAGGGGTTTTGACCGGTCAGTCAAAGTTTGGGGGGCTGATCATGCTGGCCAGGTACCCTCCTTGAAGTTGACAATACAACAACTTTTGCCAGATAGAGTATTAGAGTTTGTGATTGTGCAGTGGGTGCGACTTATCCGCGATGGTAAGGAATATAAAATTAGTAAAAGGGCCGGAACTTACGTGACAGTCGATGAGCTATTAGAAGAGATTCCTACTGAGGTAGTGCGATGGTTCTTCTTGATGCGTTCGGCCAATACCCACATGGATTTTGATATGGACTTGGCCAAAGAAGAATCGCAGAAAAACCCCTTCTACTATGTGATGTACGCTTACACTCGCGCACACTCTATTCTTGGCCGAGCAAGCGGACTCGGAATAAAACCAAACGGGCAACTAACAGAGGTAGACGTGCATGAACGGCAGCTGATTCGGCAACTTTTGCAGCTACCCGAGCTAGTCCGAGACATTGCCCAAACACATGGGGTTCATCAACTGACTTTTTATGGAATTGAGCTAGCTCGATTATTCCACGAATATTATGAGGCAGACCGAATTATCGATTTACCAAAATCTCAAGCGGCCGCCAAACTCTACTTAGTAGATCAATTTCGAGTAGCTATGGAAGCCTATTGGAAATTGTTGGGAATCCACCCTAAGACTAAGATGTAATGTCGCTAAATTTCAAAGCCCTGAATCCCCAACAACAGGCGGCAGTTAAGCACGGCCAGGGGCCGTTGTTGGTGGTGGCTGGGGCTGGTACAGGTAAAACCCAAGTCATAACCAATCGAGTTGCTCATCTAATAAATGGACTAAAAACAGAACCTTCCCAAATATTGGCAATCACTTTTACCGCTAAAGCGGCTAGAGAAATGGAAGGCCGGGTGATTGAGTTGCTGGGTAGTTATATCTTTGATGTAAATATTACTACTTTCAATGCTTTCGGGTTTAATTTACTGAGGCGATTTAGTTATGAGTTGGGATTAAATCAGCAACTTAGTCTGTTGAATGAAACGCAACAGTTGGTTTTTATGCGCGAGCATCTAGATCAATTCAAGTTAAATTATTACTCTCCAGTTACAAATCCTGAAGGTATGTTGGCCGATCTAGCTGCCTATTTCTCCAAACTGAAGGACGAGTTGATTGACCCAGAAGCCTACGCCAAATTTGCGCGAGGCGGCCAGACTAGGGCCAAAAGCCGACCAGAAAAAATTGAAGCAGGCCGTCACCTGGAGCTGGCTCGGGCCTATGGTGCCTACCAAAAACTTTTGCGCCAGAATAATTTGGTCGACTTTGCCGATCAAGTGGCCTTGGCCGTGGAACTATTAACCAAGCGGGCCAACGTAGCCAGCAAGATCCAGGCCGAATTAAAATACCTGTTGGTTGACGAATTTCAAGATACCAACCCGGCTCAGAGCCGCTTGATTGATTTGCTGTCGGGTCGAGCAAAAAACGTGATGGTAGTGGGGGACGATGATCAATCCATCTATCGTTTTCGCGGAGCGGCAGTAGCCAATGTCCTTGAGTTTAAGCAACGCTATCCCAAGGCAAAGCAGTTGGCCCTGGTTGAAAATTATCGATCAAGCCAAGAAATTTTGGATAGTGCATATCGCTTGATACAACATAATAACCCTGATCGTCTGGAAGCTCGCTACCAGATTGATAAGCAGCTTCGCGGACAATTTCAGAGCAGTCCGCCCCAACTTAAAACCTTCCTTACCCATGAAGAAGAAGCCGGCTGGATAGCTACGGATATTAAACGGCGCCTGTCCCGCGGCCAATCACCAACCGAAATCGCTATACTACTGCGGAAAAATAGCCAAGCCCGAATCCTAGAAAAGTATCTGCAAACCGCGGGCGTGGATTATCAACTGGTTGGCCAGACCGAAGATTTGTATCGCCAGCCTACGGTTAAAGTTTTGCTGAATTGGCTAAGGATGGTGGTTGATCCCAAGGCAACCGAGCCTTTGTACCACCTATTGGTCAGTCCGGTGTATGCGGTTGAATCGGGCTGGTTACGTCACTATGTAACTACGGCTAAGCGCCAGCACCAGACGCTAGAAACAATCCTAGTCCAGGCCGTCGAAGTCGAAGAAACCGACGATAAGATTGGTGCTATTGGCCAGTTCCTGACCCAACTGGCGCGCTGGCGCGAGCAGCTGCCCGAGCTGTCAGTTGGCCAATTAAGCTATCAATTTCTTGATAACACCGGCTATCTTAAACATCTGATTACTCAAGCCAAGAACGATCCGGCGGTCGACCAACAGATAGCGGATCTCAACCAATTCTTTACTACTTTGCTCGATTTCGAACGGATAGCCAATGATAATACAGCCGTAGGCTACCTTGAAGCACTACCTACCTTACTAGGTAGCGGCGAACGTACAGCAATCGAGGATTTGCCCGAAGTTTTTGGCAATCAGGTGCGACTATTGACAGTCCATAGAGCCAAAGGGCTGGAATTCGAGACGGCTTATTTGTTTGACTTATCTCAAGAAACCTTTCCCTCACGAAGGCTACCCAGTAGCTTAGAGATTCCCCCCCATCTACAAAAGGACGCTGCGGTTTTGAGCGGTAATCCCCACCTGCAGGAGGAGCGTCGGTTAATGTATGTAGCCATGACGCGCGCCAAAAAAGAGCTGATTCTGACCTACTCGCCAGATCATGGTGGCGCACGGTCCAAACGGCCCTCGCAGTTTATCGAGGAAACCCTGGGTGAGCGGCCAGAACTAAGTAAGCTAAAGCCGCGTTTGCGCCGCACCGACCAAATTGAGTTATTCAAAGTCTCGGCTCGCAAATCTAGTCCGGGTAAAGTAGACCTGCCACCCACCATATTGAAGGGGAAGCAACTAGTGCTAACCGAACGGCAGATAGAGGACTATTTAATGTGTCCGGCCGAATTCCGTTTGCGCCATCTAATCGCCCCGCCCCAGCCTCTAACCTTCGCGCTGGAGTACGGTAACCTAATGCATTCTTTGATCCAACTGTATAACCGTCAACGTCTGGAGGGCAACCGCTCCAAACTCCAGGATTTGGAAAAATATCTATCCGCCCAATGGCCCAGCGAGGTCTTTGTTTCACCGGGCCATGCAGAGCGCAGTCTAGCGCAGGCCCAAAAAACCCTGCGGGCTTTTTGGCAGCGCGAGAACAAAACTAAGCGCCAGCCGACTTTAGTCGAGCGTTCATTTGAGTTCAATCTGCCAGAGATAGCCACCACGGTACGGGGCCGTTTTGATGCGGTCTATCATGATAAATCTGGAATTGAGATTCGTGATTATAAAACCGGGGCTGCCACCGTGACCTCGCAGGAAAAGGCCAACCAGCGGGCCCAGAACAGTCTGCAGCTGGCCATCTATGCGCTGGGTTGGCGCAAGATAAAAGGCGCCATACCAGATACAGCATCACTGGATTTTCTGGATTCTGGCTTCATTGGCCAGGTCCACAAAACCACCAGGCAACTCGACACCGTCGAAGCCAAAATCGAAAAGGTAGCTAGGGGCATTCGCGTCGGTGATTTTAGACCGGCCGGTTCACACGTTTTCTGCACCCACACTCAGTACGGTTTTTGATATGCGGGATCAAGCTTGGCTGGAGAGACTGCTCAACAACATTCGCAACGATCATTTTCACGATGTTCTGATTGGTGCGCCTCTAGAAATCCGCTACGGCAAAAGAGCCCGCAACCGGCTGGGATCGCTGGGTTATGATCAAACCAGAAAAGTGGCCACCATTCGGCTTACCAGACTATTCGAAGACCCCGAGGTACCGGAAATAATCATCAAAGCTACCATTGTGCACGAGTTGTGCCATTACGCTCACGGCTGGCACTCAAATCTAGACCGCAAGCATCGTTACCCACACGCCGGTGGCATAATCAGACAGGAATTCTCTGAAAGGGGACTAGAGGAGCTGTACTTAGCCCAAAGAAGCTGGCTTAAGGCCAACTGGCTGCGGTTGGTGCAAAAGCATTATCCGGAATTAAAGTTGAGGGCGAAATAGGCGTACTGCAGTCCAAAAAACGGTCTTGAACAATATATTGACTCACTACCTGATAAAGCCTATGCTTTGAGTATTGAACGCTGTGTTCATTTGTAATGGTAAGTAGTATTCCAATCAAAATTGGACAAGCCGCCAGACAAACCGTGCACCCGGTCTTGGGCGATATAAATCATACCATCGACGGAGTTAAGATCTTTAGGTTTAATGTTGGCAGAGTAGGTTGGTCGCAATTTTTCCTGCACGGCACCATGGCTTTTGCAATGCTGCTGGCTTTTAGCGTCTTACTTAGTCAGCCAGCTGGTATATCTACCGCGGACATAAATGGGCCACTGCGCCCGGGTCGAGGAAAGCCCCCTGCTCAGCGCACTGACCTTAGTGCTATAGCTAGTACTCTACCCACACCGCCGACTTCATCTACATCTACCCCCGCCGGCTCACCCCTCCAGCCGACCGCACAAACGCCGACTCCCCCTCGCGAGCCCCTGTTAAGCGTGTCGGGTACCCCAATCGTAGTTTATCCGCCCGAAGGCCTCCCGCCTGTGCCAGACTCGATTCTACCCCGCTAAGATTGAAAAACAGTTCTTAAATCGCCACAATTGAAGTAACGGGGATTAGCGCAGTTTGGTAGCGCGCCGCGTTCGGGACGCGGAGGTCGCGGGTTCAAATCCCGCATCCCCGACCATCTAATTTAGGAAGATTATGAGATTTAGGGATCGCGTTGAGGCTGGACAGAAACTAGCCGAGAAGCTGAATAAGTATAAAAATGACAATGTTGTGATTTTGGCATTACCCAGGGGCGGTGTAGTGTTAGGAGCGGAAGTTGCCAAGCTGTTTGGGGCACCACTCGACTTGGTAATACCACGCAAAATTGGCCATCCCAATAATCCGGAATATGCTATTGCTGCGGTTACCGAAAGCGGCAAACGGGTAGTTAATCAGGCTGAAATAGCCAATGTTGATCCTAAATGGTTTGAACAAGCAGTCCAAAAGGAAATCGCGGAAACCAAACGCCGTAGGCAAATCTATTTACAGAGGAAAAAGCCGGTAGATCTTAAAGACAGGGTGGCTATAATCGTTGACGACGGTGTTGCCACTGGTTTAACGATGCGAGTCGCTATCAAGGATGTCAGGGCGCATAGGCCCAAAAGAATTGTGGTAGCGGTTCCCGTAAGCCCGCCAGATACTGCAGAAATTTTAAAACGAGAGGCCGATGAACTGGTTGCCATAGACATACCAGCTGTGTATTTGGGTGCAGTCGGAGCTTATTACCAGATTTTCGGGCAATTAGAAGACAGGGAAGTGATCAAAATAATTGAGGAAAATAGTAAATAAGGACTAGTAAAGGATTACTATATTATTCAATTACCAAAGACATAAGAGCGAATTTAAATCCGTAAGTCTCGGAATAATACTCTCCAAAAACTGAATCTGCATTAGTATATATGCTAACATTCGTTAATTCGTTAGATTCTAGTTTCTAATTTACTGAGCAGTGGGCTAGAATGAGCTTATGCTTGTGAGAGCCTTTTTTAGGTGGTGGTATAGTACCGGTTGGTTGAGAATGGCGACCGAAATTAAACGCCACTTGATTAGATTGGGTCAAACTTTTTCAGTTGGGCTGCTGCTGCGTACGTTGTTTAAGCCTTGGAAGCAGATAACAGCACTGCGAGATCCCAATGCCACCCTCGGCATGCGTTTGCGTGGATTGGTAGATAATTTGGTGTCGCGTTTTGTGGGCTTAACGGTAAGAATTCTAACTCTTATATCGGGGAGTATAGCCATTGTGGTACTGGGTCTGATGGGCGCGCTCGTTTTGATCAGCTGGCCGTTTATGCCCCTGTTAACCTTGGGCCTGATTGTTAAGAGCACCGGTGTGATATGAAGTCAGAGAACGTAACTTCCGGCCAAGCCGCACCCAGGCCCTCAGTCGTCAGCTGGTTAAACCAACGCCAGGCCAACTCTGGCGGTGTGGGTGGTTTTGGCTTCAATGCCAAGGTTCTGCGAGTTAGACAGGCTCGGTTTGCCAGAGCTTTTACCGGAGCCCGCCAGCGTTTGTGGCTGGTAGCAGTTTTTATGCTGGTAATCGCAGCGGTTGGCCTGGCTTATGTCGGCTCAAGCTTATGGTTCCTGACTGCCGCAATGGCTTTGGCGCTAGCCCAAATCTGGTTGTGGTACCGCTGGGGTTTGAGCAATTTACCGGCTAGACCGCCGGCTGGGCTTTTGCCGCCCATAGCCCTTGAGCAGGCACTATCGTCCGAACTGTTGCCACTAATTGATGACTCTTTAACTCCAGCCCGCTTGTGGAAGAAGTTGCTGGGGCAGTGGGGCTTTAGATTTCTGGTTAACCGTAGCGGGTTGGAAGCCGGAGCGGTACTGTCGAACCAACCCAACGATACCAGTGCCATGCCGGCGGTTTGGAAGGAAGCCATATCGATAGCCAAGCAGCTTGGCCTAGAAAGCGTTACCAGTGGAGCTTTAACGGCTGCATTAGTAGCTACCATGCCCTCGGCTGAGGTCCATCTAGCCCGCGTTGGGCTGGATCGAGAGGAGCTTATGAATATAGTTTATTGGCAATATCGACTAGAGAAGATGATAGAAAAAACACAACAGAAACCTCTGTTTGGTGGTTTGGCCCGCGATTGGGCATTTGGCTACACCCCGGTGCTCAATCGCTTCGGTACCAACCTTAGCCGCGAAGTCGAGGCTGGCGGTCAATTTTTGAATACCCAAATCCACCAGCCGGTCATTGAACAAATAGCCCACGCCTTGGCTCAACCCACCAAAAATAGTGTGGCCTTGGTGGGAGAGACTGGCAGCGGCAAGACTACTTTGATCTACGGTCTGGCCGAGCTCCTGCTAAGCGGGGCTGCCCCCGCTCCAGTGGCCTATGATCAAGTGATCGGACTAAATGCTTCGGTGCTAATTTCGGCCGCTGGTGAAAGAGGCCAGCTAGAAGCCCTGTTATTGCAGTTGATGAGCGAAGTGGCCAAAGCCAAAAACATCATTCTCTTTCTGGACGATGCCGAGCTTTTCTTTAGCAACGAGGTTGGTGGGGTCAATTTGGGCAACGTTCTGCTGCCGGTATTGGAATCGGGACGGATTCGCTTCATTCTGGCGATGGTGCCCTCACAATGGCAGCGGCTATCGGCCTTGTCACCGGGTTTGGCGGCTCAGCTTCATTACCAAGCGGTGGCAGAGCCAGACCAAGCAACCACTCTAAGGGTACTGCAGGATCAGGCATTAGCCCTAGAATCGCGCACCCGTCTTACCTTTAGCTATCAGGCGATTCGGGAGGCCTATCAACTGGGTGAGCGTTACGTACAGAACCAGGCTTTCCCCGGCAAGGGCTTGAGTGTACTGGAGAGCAGCTTGGGTTTTGCCGATGGAGGAGTGGTAACCGCACATTCCATCCAGACCGCTATTGAGGCCACCTTTGGTATCAAGGTGGCTCCGGCGGCCGGTGTTGAAAGAAGCAAGCTCTTGAATCTGGAAAGCGAACTCCACCAGCGTATGGTTAACCAGAATCTGGCTGTCAAGGTAGTATCGGATGCCCTGCGCCGCGCTCGGGCCGGTGTGCGCAGCCATGATCGGCCAGCCGGTAGCTTCCTATTTTTGGGCCCCACCGGCGTGGGTAAAACCGAGTTATCCAAAGCCCTGGCTGACGCCTATTTTGGCGGCCGGGAAAGAATGGTCCGCCTAGATATGACCGAATTTGCTACTCCTGATGATGTGGATCGGCTACTGGCAACAGCAGAGTCTACATCTTCTTTCTTAACCCAGGTTCGCAATCAACCCTTTAGCGTGGTTTTGCTGGATGAGGTTGAAAAAGCCCATCCTGATATTTTGAACCTGCTCTTACAAATGCTTGAGGAAGGGCAGCTTACCGACACGGCTGGTAGGCGAGCTTCATTTAAAGAAGCTATCGTGATAGCTACTTCCAATGCCGGTGCCGATGAAATCCGCTCCCATATCGAGCAGGGGATGGACTTGGAACAGTTTAGCAGCCAGTTTATCGACAGTTTGATAAACCAAAAGAAGTTCTTACCAGAGCTAATCAACCGCTTTGACGAAGTGGTATTATTCCGTCCTCTCGCCCCGGCTGAATTAGCACAAGTAGTGGGCTTGATGATGAAAGAAGTTAACACCACGCTTGAGAACCAGAAGGTCGGGGTAGACCTATCGGCCGAAGCAGTTCAGTGGTTGGTAATTCACGGTAACGATCCACGGCTAGGTGCCAGGCCCTTGCGGCGAATGGTGCAGCGCACGGTCGAGAATGTAGTAGCTCAGAAATTGCTGGATGGTTCGCTCAAGCCCGGTCAACGCCTGCGCCTAGAAGCAGCCGATTTAGAGGCTGCCGGTCAGCCATCGGTCGGTGTACAATAGCCGATATGGAGACGTATCTATTGATTGCTGCCATCGTGGTGATGGTAGTTGGTTTTGCTGCTGTTTTAGGAGCGTTGCTGAAGCGCAAGGATGATGCTGCGCTGGGGATGATCAAGCAAGATTTGCAAGGTATGAGCACCCAAATTACCTCTACCACCAAGGAGATCAATGACCGACTCAACAAAGCCGCCGACTACATGCTGGGCGTGCAAAAGGGACTGGGCGAGATGCAGGAAATCGGCCGCAACATGCGCGAACTACAAGAGTTTTTACGTTCGCCCAAGCTGCGCGGCAACGTTGGCGAAAAAGTGATGCGCGACCTGCTAGAACAGATGATCCCAAAGGGTAATTTGAGCTTTCAGCACGGGTTTAAATCCGGCGTTAAGGTGGATGCCATCATCAAAACCCGCAATGGTATTATCCCAATTGACGCCAAATTCCCGATGGAAAATTTTAACAAGGCGGCCAAATCTAAGGACGAGGCAGAGCAAAAAAGCCTGCTGCACGAATTCGCCAAAGACGTGCGCAAGCATGTGCTGGATATCGGGCGTAAATATATTTTACCGGGTGAGGGCACAGTCGATTTTGCCCTGATGTACGTACCCTCAGAAGCCATTTATTATGAGATTATCGCCAATGATGAGCTACTTAATATTGGTTCCGATCAATCGGTTTATATTGTTTCGCCCAATACCTTTTATTACTTTGTTAAGACCATAATGCTAGCCCTAGAGGGTGAAAAGGTAGAGGAGCGGGCCCGAATGGTGCTGCAGGCGCTGCGCGGGATTCAGCAGGATGCTCGCAAGTTTGGCGACGAACTGGGCGTGTTGGACGGACACCTAAACCGCGCCCACAAGGCCATGGATAGTGTAGCTTCCAGCTACACTCGGCTAGGTACCAAGATTGAAACCACCAGCCAACTGCAATCATCCACTGTGGAGAAGATCGAAGAAACAGCATCAACTATTGAAGAACCACTAGTCACCGTACCAGATGATGGGGATGAAATATGAAACGGGTAGTTTCTGGTATTCAGGCTAGCGGCGATTTGACCATCGGTAACCTACTGGGGGCAATTAAACCTTGGGTTAAATCCCAGGTCCACCAAGAGAATTTTTTCTTTGTTCCTGATCTGCACACCCTAACGGTTCGTCAAGAGCCAAAAAAGTTGAATGAAAACACCCTGGGAACTGCTGCATGGTTTCTGGCCAGCGGCATTAATCCGGCCAAAGCCAATTTGTTTGTACAGTCCGATATTCCGGCCCACTCCGAACTGAGTTGGATATTGAGCAACTACACTACAGTAGGTGAGTTGAATCGAATGACCCAGTATAAGGATAAAAGTCAGCACCGCGGTGCTGCCGGTCAAGTAGTTGGGCTATTTACCTACCCGGTATTAATGGCGGCCGACATTCTGCTTTATGACGCCGACGAAGTACCAGTGGGCCAGGACCAGGTCCAGCACATCGAATTAACCCGCGATATTGCTGAGCGCTTTAACAATATTTACGGCCAAACTTTTAAACTACCCAATGCCAAGCTTGATGAATCGGGTGCCCAGATTATGGATTTGCAAGAGCCCACCAAAAAGATGAGTAAAAGCGATCCGCTGGAAAGTTTGGGCGTGGTTCGGCTATTTGATAAGCCGGATGTAATTAGGCGCAAACTTACCAAGGCTACTACTGATTCGGGAGCAGAGGTTAAAGTTGATGCTAAGAAGGAGGGAATCTCAAACTTAATAAAGATCCACTCGGCCTTATCGGATAAATCAACTCAGCAAGTAGAGAAAGATTATGCCAGAAAGACTTACGCTCAGTTCAAATCCGACACTGCGGAGTTGGCTGTGACAGTTTTAGAACCGATGCAGCGTGAATTTCAAAGATTGATGTCAAACCGGGACGAAATTATTAAGATTCTCAGGTCTGGAGCAGATAAGGCGACCCTGATTGCCAATAAAAAGCTGACCGAAGTTAAGCAAAAACTTGGACTACTTACAGATAAACCGTTGTCTAAATAGCTATAAAAACGATAATTTCATCAATTTGTTTAAGTTCCATTGCTCCTTGATATCAACGCATAGCTGAGGCTTACTTTTTTATACCAAAAACATATTGAACTACCAAATTAATTACTCAACTTGGATCGGTTTACCTGGAAACCAATCTTGTTCAAGCCGGTTTATCCTCCCGGCCGACTAGGCCCGCCAACTTCAGCAACATCTTTAGTGGGGATTATGGCATACTAACCATATATGGCGTTTTCTCCGCGGTCTGGCATCCGGATTACACTGTCTGTTACCTTGGTCAGTTTGGCTAGCATCTTGGTTGTAGCCACCCTAACCACACCAGATCGGTTGGGTCCCTTCGGCATAACTCTCTGGTTCAGCGGGCTATTGATTGCTCTGGGTGGTTCTTTAACTCTATTTCTTTATCAATTACGGAAACGTTTTAGCCGACAGGATCGAGCCCTGGTATTTTCTAGGGCGCTACGCCACGGTATCCTCATCAGCACCTGGATCACCTCATTAGTAGCCCTCAATAGCTTGCGGCAATTAGGACTAAAAGATATCGTTTTAGTAACTCTACTGGTGGTATTGATTGAGTTTTACCTACGCAGGTTGAAATGATTAACGATAAAACAATTAAGCAGACAATTATAGACGTTGAGGAAACGGAAAGCTTGGCGGGTCTAGAACAATTACGTCTTAAATATTTAGGGCGCAAAGGCGAGATTACCCAAGCTTTACGAGCCATCGGCAATCTACCACAAGCCGCCAGGGCAAAAACCGGAGCCCAAGCAAATAGGGCTCGTAATCAGATTGAGGCAGCTATTGCAAACCAAACCACAAAGCTCAAACAGGCTGAAGTGGAAGCTGTTTCCAAACAAGCAATCGATTTAACCGCTCCAGCCGGCGGCCATCATCTAGGCCACCTCCACCCCCTTAAAGAGCTCCAAAAGCAGCTCATTCAAACTTTCTGGCAAATTGGTTTCGAGGTGGCAGATGGCCCAGAAATTGAAACCGACTGGTACAACTTTGAAGCCTTAAACATACCAGCCGGGCATCCGGCCAGAGACATGTTCGACACCTTTTATTTGGAAAACGGCGCTATTCCGCGCACCCACACTTCAAACGTACAAATTCGCTACATGGAAATCCATAAGCCACCAATTAGAATTATTGCCACTGGAAATGTTTACCGCAATGAAAACGAAGATAGCAGCCACCTGGCTGTGTTTCAGCAACTAGAGGGCTTGGTGGTGGACAAAGGAATAAGCTTAGCCGATCTAAAGGGTACGTTGTTGTACATGTTTCGCGCCATTTTGGGTAAGCAAACCGAAATTAAGCTGCTACCCAGTTATTTTCCGTTTGTTGAACCGGCGCTGGAAGTCCATGTGACATGCGTGGTTTGCGGCGGCAAAGATCCCGGCTGCCGCACCTGTAAAGGTACGGGCTGGATAGAAATGGCGGGCGCCGGTATGGTGCATCCCCGGGTTTTGCACCAAGTCGGCATTGATCCAGAAGTCTATAGCGGCTTCGCTTTTGGGGCGGGTATTGATCGGATCGCCGCTATCAAGCACCAAGTTCCAGACATCCGTTATTATTGGCGCCCAGATTTAAGATTTCTGGAGCAATTCTAATGCTAGTGCCAGTCGGTTGGCTGCAAAACTACCTACTTAAACCACTCAAACCTAAGGCGCTGATTGATTATTTAGAAAAGGCAGGGATCGAAGTTGAACGAGTTCTAGCCAATCGTGTTCTAGATCCCAAAATTAAAGTCGCCCAGGTCACCGGGATGAAAGCTCACCCCAATGCCAATAAGCTCAAGTTGGCCACTATCAGGACTGACTCTGGTCAAGTAACAGTGGTCTGCGGGGCAACTAATATGGCGGTGGGCCAGAAAGTTGCCTACGCGGCGCCCGGCTCAACCTTACCCAACGGCACCAAGATAACCCGAACCCGGATTAGGGGGCAAGATTCGCCGGGTATGATTTGCAGTCCCAAAGAACTTGGTCTGGGCAGCGATCATGACGGTATCCTGGTGCTGGAGAGTCGCGCCAAACTAGGATCATCCCCAATAAAGCCGGTGGATGCCACCGAAACTGTAGTTGAGGTAAAGACGGCGGCCAATCGTTCAGATCTGCAGAGCATGGTCGGGATTGCCAGAGAAGTAGCTGCCCACGCCGGCAGCCAGCTTAAAAATATTCCAGATCGTCTAGAGCTCGCTAGCTCGGCAAAACCCACCCTATTTGAAACCCGAGCCAAAGAATTAGTTGGTCGCTACTCCTTGGCGCGCCTACGGCTGCCCAAAGCTATACCACCAACTCCCAAATGGATGGAGCAGCGGCTGGAAGCTAGCGGAATTAGACCAATTGGTCTGGTAATCGACATCACCAATTACGTTATGCTAGAAACCGGACAGCCGTTGCATGCCTTTGATGCGACTAAGGTAACCGGCAAAATCATTGTTCGTACCGCTAAAAAGGGTGAAAAAACTACAACACTTGACGCTAAAAACCGGACTTTGACCACCAAGGATATAGTTATAGCCGATAGCCGGAAAATTGTCGGTATTGGTGGCGTGATGGGTAGTCGGATTGCCGAAATTAGCGACCAGACCAAAGATATTTTGGTGGAGGCGGCAACCTTTGATGGAACTTCTATCCGCATGACGGCTATCAGCCAGGGTTTGCGCACCGAAGCCAGCGCCCGATTTGAGCGCCAACTGCCGACCCAATATGCCGGCCTTGGATTAAACCGGACCATCGAATTGCTCCAAAAACTGGCCGCAGCGAGACTGGAGAAGATCGATGATGAGTTGAATATTTGGCCGTGGGTTCAGCACATCGGTGTCCGCCCCCAGCGCTTGAGTCAGCTGGCTGGGCGCGAAATTAGTAGTAAACAGACAATCAGTGGTTTGAAAAAACTGGGTTTTACAGCTGCAAATTTCGATATTATCCAGGATGCTAAAAGATATCTGGGCAAACCGTATAAAGCTGGGGCCAACTTTAGAGCCGACGGTGTCAGTGCTTTCGACTGTTCATATCTGACCGACTACCTATATTCGCTGATTGGTAAAAATATTGGCCATACTTCTCTAGGTCAATTTGAACTTGGACAGCCAGTTGATGTGGAGCAGCTAAAGCCTGGCGATAATCTATTCTACGAAGGTGTGATCATCGCTTCGGCGATAGATCACTACTATTATCGGGATGAAGAGAGCAAACGAGTTAAGAGAGCATTGGCCAAGCCCAAGAAAGTCGGCCATAACGGGCTTTATATTGGTGGGGGTAAGGTTATCCATGCTACAAGTTATCAATTTGAGGACGGAAAATGGCAGAAGCGTCAGAAACCCGGAGTAATTACGGTGCCGCTCGATGAGTTTACCAAGAACCCCGGTTTTCTGGGTGTGCGCAGATACATCGAGAATCTTAATGGCTACCTAACGGTAACCGCACCGTGGTGGCGACCAGATGTTAAGACCGAAGAAGATGTGCTGGAAGAAGTCATCAAACTAGTAGGTTTGGACGATCTACCAACCACTTTACCGGCTTGGCAGCCGCCACCCACAATTAGCTACGATCAACGTTGGTCTCAGCTGTGGGATCTCAGGGGAACGATAGCGGGGTTAGGCCTGGTAGAGGCGGTTACTTACCCCTTCGTTAGCCAAGAGCAAATTGAACAGCTTGGGTTCGATCCCAAACAGCATTTAAAATTGCGCAATCCGCGCTCGATAGAACAAGCCTATCTACGAACCAATCTGCTGCCAGGCCTGTTGGAAGCATTAGCTCGTAATACCAACCACCGCCATGACTTCGGCCTGTTTGAAGAAGCCCGCGTATTTCTACCTCAGCTTAAAACGCCACTGCCCACCGAAGTTCAGCGTTTGGGGATAATCATTCAGCATTCTTCCAATCCCTATCCAAGGGTGAAGAGCGTCCTGGACAATCTGGTTAACTGGCTCCATCTGGAGGTCAATTTGCAGCCTACTAAGCGGATGGGTTGGCTGCATCCTAACCGAGCGGCCTGGATTAGTCTGGAGGGGCAACGCTTAGGCTATTTGGGTCAGCTACATCCAGATCTGTTAACCGGATATAAACTAAGGGGCCAAGCCGGCTATTTGGAACTGGACCTGGATAGCCTGCTGGCATCAGTCCACGACCCGACGTTTGAGCTGATTAGCCCTTATCAAGTTATTCATCGCGACCTTACCTTGGTATTGGATCGCAAGGTTGCTTGGCAACAAATATCAGATCTGTTGAATGCGGCTGGTTTAACGGGGATTAGCTACGGTGGCGATTACGCTGGGCCGAATTCAAACCAACGCCAGCGAGCGCTAACCATCAGGATTGCCATCGTACCTGATAAACCCGGTTATCGGGATGAAGACGCCAATCAACGGGTGGCCGAAGTCGCCAAGCTACTGAAACAAAATTTCAAGGCTAGAATCAAAGAATGATCGTTACTATGGATAAGCATTTTGCCTGCCTGGCGGCAGGCAGGGTATACTCATAAACAATGGCAGAAGGTGAAATTATTCCTGGTTCCAGTCCTGAACGGGCTCCCCTAACGGTTGGCCCAGAACGTACGGATCAGCCGCTGGCGCCGGAGCAATTGCCCCCTACGCCGGAAAAGTCCGCTGAGCAGGTGGCTCCGGAAGAGCAAGTTGCTGCTGCTAGCCCAGTAGCTCCAATTGCCGTTCCCACCATACCGCCTCCGATTCAGCCCATAGTTAGTCCCACCACCGATGACGATTCGTTGCCGGCAGTAGCCGATGACGTTGATGTAATCGAAATGGAGTGGGTAAATAAGGCCAAACAGATTATTAAGGATACTAAGGATGATCCCCATGCCCAAGAACAGGCCGTTGAAAGGCTGCAACGCGATTATTTGAAAAAGCGGTACGGCAAGGAGATAAAGGCCGCTAGTTAGCACAATGGGTGGACTAATTACCGTTATTGCCATTCTGCTAGCGGTCGGCCTGGTGCTGTTGGGTGTTGGTTTCTTTGTTTGGCGGGGAATTCTGCGCTACGCCAAGTCGATAGAACGTGGCTTAAAGATGGTGCCAGTACTTATTCATCTACCCCCGCCCACCGATGCCTCAGCCGACGCCAGCCGTGATCAGCGCGAGGTAATACAGGAAGAGATTAGTCAGGCTGAGGTGCTTTACAATCTCATCGCCGGCACCTTTAAGAAAGGTATCCGTAGCCGGTTGTATGGTCAGCGCCACGCGGCTTTTGAAATAATTGCCACCGGGGGCACTATCAAGTTCTTCGCTGCCGTGCCAGTAAACTTGTTGCCGGTAATTGAGCAAGCCATCCAAACCGCCTACCCAGCTGCCACGCTGGAAGAGGTGGAGGATCATAATATTTTCAATCCTACCGGTAAAATCACCGGCACCATCGGCGGCGAGATAGAACTCAAAGAAAACTACGCCTACCCAGTAGGCACTTTTACTCAGTTAAAACGCGACACTATCCAAGGCTTGATCAATGCCATGACCACAATTGGTACCGGCGACGGGGCGGCAGTGCAAATCCTGCTACGGCCAGCCTTTAGCGGTTGGACCAAAGCCGCTCAAGGGCTAGCCGACAACAAGCGTGATAAGAAAAAAAGTGGCATTGGCATTTCTATGCGCGAAGTGGTGCAAGCACCCTTCAAGGTGCCAGAGAAGCAAGACGATGAGACCAAGGATAAACCCCTGTCCGGTACCGAACAATCGATAGTTGAAGCCATTGAAGAAAAAACTCGGCACCCAGGCTTCGAGGTAATGATTCGAGTGATTGCTTCTGCTAATACGGCCGCTCGCTCCCAATCAATATTGCACGGCTTAGTTTCGGCCTTTGCTTTGTTTGACCTACCAGGTCTAAATGGCTTTAAATTCAGCGAAGCCAAAGATATCGAAAGCTTTGTAACGGCCTTCATTTTTCGGTTTTTTCCGCCAGAGAACAATCGCACCATCTTAAATAGTGTGGAATTATCAACTCTATTTCATCTACCGGATGAGCAATTTACCCATACTTCTCAGGTGGAACGCCAGCACTCCAAAAGCGCCGAGGCTCCCTCCCGGTTGCCCAGCGAAGGCCTATTGCTCGGCAATAACAAACACCGCGGTACCAGCCGCGAAATTCGGCTAACCAACGAAGACCGTCGAAGGCACGTTTACATTGTCGGTCAAACCGGCACAGGTAAGTCCAACCTACTTATCCAAATGATTGTCCAAGATATGCTGAATGGCCGAGGGCTGGCCTTTATCGATCCCCACGGCGATGCTGCCCAAGAGATCTTGAGTCTCGTTCCCAAGAATCGTACCGAAGACGTCATCTACTTTAGTCCTGGTGATATGGCCTATCCGATGGGGCTCAACCTGTTCGAGTTTGAAACCGATGAGCAAAAAGACTATCTCATTAATGAAGCTATCAGCATGCTTTATCGGTTGTATGACCCCGAACATCAGGGAATCATGGGACCGATTTACGAACACTGGTTCCGCAACACCGCTCTGACCGTGATGGCCGACCGCAAAGGGACGTTTATTGATATCCCCAAGCTGCTCTTAGATCGGCAGTTCCTGCGCGAGAAGCTAAAACACGTCAGCGACCCAACGGTTCTAGATTTTTGGAACAAGGAAATGGCCCAGACCGCCGGTTCCAAACAGAACGAGATATTGGCTTGGTTCGTGTCCAAATTCGGGGCTTTTGCCTCCAACGAAATGATGCGTAACGTCATCGGGCAGATCAAGAGCTCGGTTGATCTGCGCGAAGTTATGGACGGTGGTAAAATCCTGATTGCCAATCTGTCCAAGGGCCAAATGGGCGAGCTGAACTCAATGTTGCTGGGTCTGATTTTCGTGATGAAGTTTCAGGCTGCGGCCATGAGCCGGGCTAGAATTCCCGAAGATCAGCGCCGCGACTTCTCGCTCTATGTCGATGAGTTCCAAAACTATTCTACCGATTCAATTGCCACAATTTTGGCCGAAGCCCGCAAGTATCGCTTAAGCCTGATCGTGGCCAACCAGTACATTTCCCAGTTGGAGGAGCCGATTCGGGATGCCGTATTTGGAAATGTTGGTACTATCATTAGTTTTCGCTCAGCTCCCACTGATGCCGATTTCTTGATCAAACAGTTTGCGCCCACCTTCGTGGCTGGCGATCTAGTTAATCTACCCAACTTCCAAGCCGCCTCGCGGTTGATGGTCAATGGCTTACCCACCCAGCCCTTCAGTATGCATACGATTCCACCATTGCGGGCTGATAACCTGAGGTTGGCCGCTGCTCTTAAACAATTATCGGCCGCTAAATATGGACGCCCCCGTTCCGAAGTCGAGGCCGAGATTTTCAAACGACTGGAGTCCAAACCAACCCCCAACCCCCTTGAAGCACTAACTGGCAGGAGCGGCCCGCCAGCCAGCGGAGCCGCTGGACGTTCGCCAGCTGGTTCTGGCAGTTCTTTCCTCGATGAATGGTTGGCCAAGCGCCGCAGTTCCCAAAATCAGCCTCCAGCTGCGGCAAAGCCGACCCCCCAGACTGCGTTCTCGACCCCACCCAAGTCAGAGACTACATCATTTACGTCTCATACCGGCAAGAAGTTGCAACGGCCGCCACCTCGTCCTCCAGTCAAACTTAGCCAGGAACCAGACTTGGGCCGCCTAGGCACTCAATTTAGTGATCCCTCCCCAAGCAAGCGACCACCGGTAGTTTCACCGCCCCAACCTTTTAGCGGCCCCATCGATCCAGTAGCTGCCCAGATCAAAAATCTCAAGCCCGGAGAAATCTACATTGATGAAGACGGTAATATCTACGGGAACTCGGCGGCTAAGCCTGTTCAGACTTAGTTTTTCTCGGTAGTCGTTTAGCCAATCTATATAGACCCTCAATCGATAACCCAACTAGACCCCCCAAGCCGGCCGACAGCAGGAATTCACCGCCACGCAGGGCAAAACCATGTTGCTTGGCTAAATAAAGAAAGAAACTACTACCAATTAGTGTGCCCAACGCAACGCCTAGAGTTAGAGATGGGCGCATTACGGTTTTGGCGGTAGCTTCACCAATCTTTTCAATTAGAGGCTGGTGGATCAAACGACTAAAGCCGACAGCCTTTCTTGAGGGCAATTGGTTTTGGATAGTCTTTAAACTTTGCCTATAGCTTTGCTTTTTAGCGGCAGCCAAATCGCCGGGTCGGATTTGTTCATGCCTTTCTGGACGTGCTGGCTGCTCCGTCTCATCAGCTGTCTCGGCTATTTCGGCTCGAGCCTCTGCCAGCTGTTCGGTACGGGCGGCCGCCTGGGCTTCACCCTCAGCCTCTAGTTTGGCCAGCCGCTCGGCCTGCTCGGCTTTGGCCTCGGCGCTTTCTGGCTGGTGCTGATTCTCTAGGCTTTCTGGTTGGTTTTGCTCGAGATGTTCTGCCATGGCATACCCCCTTCTTTATAGGCTTGATTGACGAGTTTTAGCTCCATAAGTAACTGTCGGTTGCGCAAGAAGAAGAAAGTGGCCAACATTGATAGTCCGATGGCAATGGCCAGGTTCAATCCCGGGCCGGTGTTGGGTAATTGAGTAGCCACCGTTTCTGCGCTCTTTGGCAAGGAACCCGGTAAAGGAATACTTATTAAGTTGCCATAAACATTGTCCATGAGCAGGTCGAAAGATTGGGAGTCGGAGACAGAGCGAGCGGTTTGGGGTATCGGCTGTTTAATTTTGACCCGAAAAGTTCTGGTGATGGTGCCCCCGGCCGGAATATTGGTAGGCAGCCAAACCAGGTTGCCATCGCTGTTTAGGCGTCCGCTGTCGCTAATATCTTCGATATCGGCGTACTCCAGTATGTCTTGAACGTCTTCTTCGACTTGGTAGTTTTGGAACGTCGAGCCGCCAGTATTGGTAGTCATTAGGCGGTATTCCAGCTTATCGGTTGCGTTGGCTACCACGTTGTTGGCGTCGGCCGCCCCAGTTGTTAGGTTGGATACTTGTTTGCTAAGAGAGATATTTGGCGGTAGCGTTTCAACCACTGGCGGTGGTGTGTCGGTTTCTTCGGGTGGTTGTTCGGGTGGTGGTGGCGGGGGGACACCGGGCGCACTGATTCGCAGGTTGAGGCTGCACCTATCTCTTTTTTCAGTGGTACCATCGGCGGTTTTAATCCTAACTGTAGCCGTGTAGTTGCCGGCTTTTGTATAAGTATGGCTGACTATCTTGTCATTACTTTCTTTGGTCTCGCCGTCGCCAAAGTTGAAAATATAGCCGGTAATGGTGGTGTTCTCGACTTCGGCAGCGGCTGTAAAGGTTACCTTCAGGGGGAATTGCCCGCTAAGTTTATCGGCCTTTAGATCGCGGCAAGAAAATTTGGCTTGGGGCAAACCTTCATTAATAACAATATTGCCGCAGTCAAAGAGCACCCAGAATGGCTTGCCATTATCTCGGGTACCCTTAAGCGCATCGTAGGTGGTTATTCCCCAACTGCTCAACGGCCGCAAATAGTAGCTGTGTCCGCCGACCCGGAAGGGTACGTCTTGGGAGGAATGGGGATTGCGCCCCACCGAATTCAATTTATCTCGGCCAGAGCTGATATTATCGGGGCTGGAATGGACGATGGCCTGCCGGCTAATACCAAAGTAATTAAAAAGGGCCTGAATGCCGCCTCGGCCTTGCTTGTCCTTATCCTTATCGTAGACGTCTAGTAAATTCTGTTTGGGTTTATCGCCCAGACCACCATAAATGACATCGTTGGAAGAGACAGCTACCGAAGCTTGGGGAGGAGCCAGCATGGCAAAAACCTGAATTGCCAGCGAGAGTATTGAAAATACAACTACCAACCGCCGGGTAGCTTGCTCCTTGCCCAGCCGCCGGGCGTAAAAGCCAAGATTATTAATTAGATTTGGAGCAAAGGGTAAGTTGGAAAGTAGTTTACGAAACATCAAATACCTAGCCTAATTTAAACATAAGCTTGGGGGTACGAGCAAGCAAAGATGGTTGCTTGGACCCACCCAAACCAGGTATAATAAAAGCAAGCTAGATAAGAGGTGAAAGACCAACATATGGCCAAAAAGGATCAGTATAATGCTGGTCAAATCCAGGTATTAGAAGGCCTAGAACCGGTTCGCAAACGACCGGGTATGTTTATTGGTAGCACTGGACCAGAAGGCTTATTCTATTTGATCCGCGAAGTAGTAGACAATGGGGTTGATGAGGCTTTAGCCGGTTACGCTAAAAGCGTTGAAGTTCAATTGCAGGCCGATGGGGGAGTAACCATTACGGATAATGGCAGGGGAATTCCCGTCGATAGACATTCCAAAACCGGCAAGTCGGCTCTGGAGACGGTATTAACTATGCTGCACGCTGGCGGTAAGTTCGAGCGTGAGTCGTACAAAGTTTCTGGCGGCCTACACGGCGTTGGCGTTAGTATTGTCAACGCCTTGTCGACAAAACTCATAGCTACGGTTTGGCGGGATGGCAAAGAATACCGTCAAGAATATTCTCGGGGCGAACCCAAAACTACCCTGAAGGCCGTCGGTAAAGCAACCCAAACCGGTACCCAAATTACCTTTTATCCTGATGAAACCATCTTTGCCGACATCAACTTCGATCACGAGACTGTGCTAGATTACTTGCGCCACCAAGCCTATTTGACTAAAGGTTTGCACACTCAATTAATCGATGATCGGCAGAACCGCCGCTACAGCTTTTATTTCGAAGGCGGCATCGAGGCCTATGTTCGCCATCTTAACAGAGGTAAAGTAGTGGTTAATCCCTTAACTTTCTACGTCAATAAGTCGGTAGGTGAATCCGAAGTCGAGATTGCTATTCAATACAGCGAGACCTATGTCGAAACCGTTAAGGCCTTTGCCAATAATATCCATAATGCCGAGGGCGGATCGCACTTGACCGGCTTTCGCTCGGCTCTGACGCGGGTGGTTAACGAATACGCCCGCAAGCAGAATCTGATCAAAGAAAATGAAGAAAACCTAACCGGAGAGGACACTCGTGAAGGTATTACCGCGGTTATTCTGGTCAAGCTGCCAGAACCGCAATTCGAGGGCCAAACCAAACAAAAGTTGGGCAATCCCGAGGTTCGCAGCCATGTGGAGCAGGTGCTAACCGAGTGGTTTGCTTATTATTTGGATGAGCATCCGGCCGAAGCCCGCAAGATTATTGGAAAGACCGTACTAGCCTCTAAAGCTCGAATTGCTGCCCGAGCAGCTCGAGAGACTGTGATTCGCAAGGGCGCATTGGAAAGCACATCTTTACCTGGTAAATTAACCGACTGTTCTTCTAAGGATCCGGCGCAATCAGAAATCTATATTGTTGAGGGTAATTCGGCGGGTGGATCCGCCAAAGAAGGTCGCGATTCCCGTTTTCAAGCAATTTTGGCCCTACGCGGCAAAGTCCTCAATGTCGAACGGGTGCGGTTAGACGTAATGCTATCCAATAAGGAAATCAAAGAGTTGATTATGGCACTGGGCACCAACATTGGCGAGATGTTCGATCTGGAAAAACTGCGCTACCATCGAATCGTGATTATGACCGATGCCGATGTTGACGGAGCGCACATCCGCACTTTGCTCTTGACCTTCTTTTTCCGTCATTTGCCGGCCCTGATCGAGCACAGCTACTTGTATATCGCCCAACCCCCGCTCTACTTACTGGAGGCCGGTAAGACCCGCCATTATGCCTATGGCGAAGATGAGAAGGATCAGATCATCGAGCGCTTGCGCAAAGCCAAGAAAACCGCCGCAGTCGAGGATTCCTCGGAAGTTGATAAGACTACGATTGTCGACGAACAGGAAAAAAGTGTGCTCAAAGAAGCTGGTATTTCCAAAATCCAGCGTTACAAGGGCCTGGGTGAAATGAATGCTGACGAATTATGGGAGACTACCATGAATCCAGATAATCGTATCCTGCTTAAAGTTACCGTCGAGGACGCCGAAAAAGCCGATGCAATCTTCACTAAACTGATGGGAACAGATGTATCTTTGCGCAAAAATTTTATTCAAGCGCACGCCAAACAAGTAATTAATCTGGATATCTGATGGCCAAAACCGAGGACAAACCAGTCGCTTTCGGCTCACTTGGAAAGGTGCAACCCCGCAGCGTCGAAACCGAAATGGAGACCAGCTACCTAGATTATTCGATGTCTGTGATTGTAGCTCGGGCCTTGCCCGATGTTCGCGATGGTTTGAAACCGGTACATCGTCGGATCTTGCATGTAATGAATAAGATGGGGCTGCGCCACACTGTCAAATATCGCAAAAGCGCCACTGTAGTAGGTGAAGTAATGGGTAAATATCATCCCCATGGTGATCAAGCCATCTACGATGCCCTGGCCCGCATGGCTCAAGATTTCTCGATGCGCTATCCCCTAATCAATGGACAGGGTAACTTCGGGTCGATGGACGGAGACCCGCCAGCCGCCATGCGCTATACCGAGGCTCGTCTGACAGCCCTAGCCGAGGAGTTGTTAGTTGATATCGATAAAGAAACGGTGGACTGGCGGCCCAATTTTGATGGCAGCGAACAAGAACCCAGCGTTCTGCCGGCCAAAGTTCCCAACCTGTTACTCAACGGACAAATGGGGATTGCCGTAGGCATGGCCACCAACATCCCACCCCATAACTTGGGCGAGCTGATCGATGGTTTGATGTACATGATTGATCATAAAGAAGTAACTACCGACGACCTGTTGCAGTTTATTAAAGGCCCAGATTTTCCTACCGGCGGCATCGTTTATGGTAAAGAATCCATCCGTCAGGCCTATGGCACCGGCCGCGGTGGGTTGGTGGTGCGAGCTGTGGCCGAAGTCGTGGAATCGGCCAAAGGTGGCAACCAAATTATCGTTTCCCAGATTCCTTATGGGCAGAATAAAGCCACCTTGATTGAAAAAATCGCCGATCTCCATCGGACCAAGAAAATTAGCGGTTTATCCGACCTACGAGACGAGAGCGCCCGCGGCGTAGTCAAGATCGTAATTGACCTAAAACGCGATGCCTATCCCAAGAAAATCCTCAACCAGTTGTACAAGATGACGCCGATGCAGCAGACCTTCCATCTTAATACCCTGGCGCTGGTAGACGGGTTGCAACCTCGGGTGCTCAACCTGGAAAGCATGCTGGCCGAGTACCTTAAGCATCGTCAAAAAGTAGTTCGCCGCCGCAGTGAGTATGAACTTAGACGGGCCAAAGAACGTGCCCACATTCTTGAGGGCTTAAAGCAAGCACTCGACCAAATCGACGAAGTTATTAAAGTCATTCGTGCCAGTAAAACTGCCGAGGTTGCCCAAACCAACCTAATGAAGCAGTTCAAACTCAGCGAGCTCCAGGCCAAAGCCATCTTGGCTATGCAGCTGCGCACTCTGGCTGGCCTCGAACGACAAAAGATTGAGGACGAACTGAAGGAAGTCAAAGCCAAGATTACCGAGCTTGAAAAAATCCTGTCGTCCGAAGCGGAGATTCTCAAAGTTATCAAGGAGGAGCTAACTGAAATCAAGAAAAAGTACGCTGATGAGCGTAAAACCAAAGTAGTTGCCACCGAGGTTGGTAAGTTCAGCGACGAGGAACTAATCCCCAATGAACAGGTAGTGGTGACGGTCACTGAGAGCAACTACATCAAACGGACCACAGTTGACACCTATCGCACCCAGGGCCGTGGCGGCAAGGGAATTGTGGGCATGGGTACTAAGGAGGAAGACATCATTCAGCACTTAGTATTTACCCAAACCCACGATTGGATCCTCTTTTTCACCAACATGGGCCGAGTATTTAAGCTCAAAGCTTATGAAATACCCGCAGCCCTTCGCAATGCCAAGGGACAGGCTATCGTCAATCTACTGCAAGTCCAACCCGATGAAAAAATTAGCGCTCTAATCAATCTCTCCAAGCAACCAGAGGGCTACTTGATGATGGCCACCCAGGCCGGCGTGGTAAAAAAGACGGCGCTGAGTGCTTACGACAATATCCGCGCTAGCGGCATCATCTCGATTAAACTGGATAAGGATGACGAACTGCGCTGGGTCAAACTCAGCGGCGGCGGTGATGAAATCTTAATTTCCACCCAGGCCGGCCAGGGTTTGCGCTTCAAAGAGACCGAAGCCCGGCCCATGGGACGGGCCACTAGAGGGGTCCGTGGCATCAAGTTGAGAGAGGCTGACATGGTTGTGGGTTTTGATATCGTCAACCCCAATAGTCAGGTGGTAGTGGTGACTAGCCTGGGTTATGGCAAACGCACTCAGATCAAACACTTTACCCCTCATGGTCGCGGCGGCCTGGGTATCAAGGCCAACGTGGTCAACGCCAAAACCGGTAAAGTAGTGGGCGTGTTTACAGTGGAGGACGAGAAACAAGATCTGTTAATGCTAATTTCTGCCCGCGGTCAGATTATTCGATTGGCGGTTAAGGGTATCCCGATGATTGGTAGAGCCACCCAGGGTGTTAAGATAATGCGGCTTAATAAAGACGATGAAGTAGTCAGCGCCACGCTGATCTCTGGGGCCGTCGAGGCGGCGGATTGAATTTTTACAACCCCTATATAGCCATCCCATTCACAACCTGGTTTTTGGCCCAAGTCATCAAATTTGGTCTTAGCGCCCTGCGCGGTCAGCTTAATTTACGACTATTTTATACTTCGGGCGGTATGCCCAGCGCCCATTCTGCTGTGGTAATTGCCCTGGCCATGACTGCTCTAGTAATCGAGGGCGTCGGTAGTCCGATCTTTGGTTTGGCTACAGTCTTTGCGGCAATTGTTCTATACGACTCCTTCGGGGTACGCCGTTCTAGCGGTGATCAAGCAGTAGCCATCAACTCTATTCTTAAAAGACTACCCAGTTCCCAAGATTTGGGCGCTATTCATTTACGCGAAGTTTTTGGTCACCGTCCAGATGAAGTGGTAGCCGGCGCGGGACTAGGAGCCGCTGTTTCACTGGCTTTGACAGCCGGTTATTGGCAAAACGATATCGAGCTGTTGGTTTCGATGCCGAGTACATGGGAGAGGTGGTTCTACCTGGCGATCTTTGGCTTGATGCTCGCCGGAGGTTTGGTAGTTAGGTTAGTGATTGGCCCTCGCCGCTTCAAATCTACCCCAACACTGCGTTCAGTCCGCCGCTTTGTCGCAACCTTTTTGAGTAGTTTCGGCATAGTTGGTCTATTAATATCTCTAGCTCAGTTTCAATCAGCCGAACCGCTTGCTTGGCGATTTTGGGCCTGGCTGCTATTGGCTGGATTCGCTACTGCCTCAGTAGTTGTCTGGTTAAAATGGCTGCGTTTCGTGCCCAGCCGCTATCGGGCCGAGTTAGCCCGTCGTAAATCCCACCATAAGAAATAGGATTTTTGCCAGAGCAGCTTCATGAAGAAGTTCTTGGTACGGTTTAGAGAAGTTGATTACCAAAACTTCCAAGCCGTTGTTAAGGGCAAGAAAACTGTAGAAACAAGGGCTGCCACACCCAAATATCAAGATATAAAACCCGGCGATGTATTGGTTATGACCTGCAGAGGCGAAAAGGCTGAAAAAATCATCAAATCAGTTCAACATTTTTGGGGTTTGGACCAAATTTTTAAGCAAATTGACTATAGAAGAATTATGCCCGCAGCCGCCACGATTGCCGAGGCCAAAGCGGTCTATGATTCTTATCCAGGCTACCGGGAAAAGCTTAAGAAATTTGGTATTTTGGCCATCGAGCTGGTAGGTTGACCAGGTAGTGAATTTTGGACTAGTTTTAGTTTCAGCAAAACCAAAAATTCATTTTGTCCAAAATCTACTACCTGGTTGACAGGGGTAATTGGCTTCGGGTATGATTAGGGGGATATTTGGGAGCGGCTTTCTATTTTGAAAGTCGACGCTCGCACCACGCATGGTACGGGCTAGATAGGTATCGCTCTTTGAAAGCTTGATTGTGCAGCGTAACTGTTCGCCCGATAAAACTCGTCAGAGTTTCGTCGGGTAGTCCACAAAATCTCTTAACAGGGATGCCTGTGGGTAACTTTGAGCCCGCCACTTGTGGCGGACTATATATGGAGAGTTTGATCCTGGCTCAGGGTGAACGCTGGCGGCGTGCCTAAGGTATGCAAGTCGAGTGCACTTCGGGTGCACGGCGAACGGCTGAGTAATACGTTGGTACCCACCCTCGAGTAGGGGATAATCCGTCGAAAGACGGGATAATACCCTATAGTTCTCGTAAGAGTAAAGATTTATCGCTCGAGGAGGGGCCTACGCCCGATTAGCTTGTTGGTGAGGTAACGGCTCACCAAGGCGACGATCGGTAGCTGGTCTGAGAGGATGGTCAGCCAGACTGGGACTGCGACAC